>QZDS01000019.1 GCA_009917455.1 bacterium 1xD8-48
GTATATCATTGGACATACAAAATGGATGAGCTTGAGATATGATTTTCCACATAAACTTTGAATACGCTATACTAGTCCGGTGGTGGCCTCGTCCAGAATAAGCAGCTTTGGCCGGTGCGCCATGGCGCAGATAATGGAAAGCTTCATTTTCATTCCTTTTGAAAGGGAGCCTATGGTCTTTGTGCGGGGAAGCCGGAAACGGTTCAGATACTGCTCGAAAAGTGCTTTGTCCCATGATTTATAAATTCCCGACAGGATTTTTTCGAGGTCGTCGGCAGTAAAAATATCATGGAAATTGCAGCTGTCAAAGACAACCCCGATATCCTCCCTGACAGAAAAAGCCGTATGGTCCCTACCGAAAAGCTGTATCTGCCCGCCGTCCTTTTTCAGCTCATTCAAGATTAAGTTGATTGTGGTGCTCTTTCCGGCGCCGTTTTCTCCGATAAATCCTACAATTCTGCCTTTTGGCACCTGAAAGGACACATCTTTCAGAGAAAAATTGTCAAAGCTTTTGTACAAATTCCGTACAACAATATTATTTTCTTCCATATATTAAACCTCCGATACAATCTTGCTGCAGCGCCGACACATCCGGTATGCGGCAGCTATCTGTGCGGGTCTTGCGTCCGCCGGCTCATTCTTCGTAAAACATTTTAAGAATCCCGGCCAGTTTTTCATAGCCAATCCCGTGTGCCCTGCCGATTTCCGCCGCCTTCTGCAAAAGCTCCTCCGCTGTCCGCAGCTGTTCTTCCCTGATAAATTCCATGTTTTGTGAGGCAACAAAGCTGCCTTTTCCCGATACGGTTTCGATAAAGCCGTCCCGGGTCAAATCCTCGTAGGCCCGCTGAACGGTAATGACGCTGATATGCAGGTCTTTTGCCAGCGCCCGCATGGAAGGCAGGGCTTCTCCGGCGGACAGGGTTCCCTCCATAATCATGCTTTTTATCTGCAGGCATATTTGTTCATAAATCGGCTTATCGCTGCCATTACTCAGGATAATTTCCATTTATCCGCCCCCCTTCTGCGTACTGGTTGTAATTATCGTACTTAGATGATAAGTACAGTATAGACGCATGGAAAGAATATGTCAAGGGAGAAAAGGAAAAAATTTCACAGGTGATTATACAAAACAGACACAAAATATGCAAAACAGATAAGAATTTCCGTGATAATGTCTGTTAATATTATTTTATAGAAAAGGCTTCGGCCAAAAGAATGAAGGAGGAAGTAAGATGAAAAAGAAGAAATTATTGTCGATTTTGCTTTCAGTGGCGATGTTGACGGGCATTTTAGGCGGATGCGGTTCCAAGCCGGCCGAAGGGACGGATGCGGGAAGCCAGACGTCCGGGGCGGAAAGCACCGATGAAGCTGCGGGTGCAGAAGATGAGCAGCAGGCAGCGGAGGAAGATACCGCTTCAGGGGAAAGCACCACGGGAGATAAGAAGAAAGTCGTTTTCTGGAGCTGGGCATCGGGACAGCTTGATGCAACTTATAAGGCTTATTGCGAGGCGCACCCTGATATGGATTGGGAATTGGAAGAGGTAGTAGTTGCAGCTGAGGACTATCTTACTAAATTACAACAAGGGTATGCTTCCGGCGGGGATATGCCCGACATATTGATGGGGGAAATGGGGTGGAGAGGCAGCGCCTTTGCCCTTGACATCTGGGAAAATCTGGAGGCGGAGCCCTATAACTTTGACCGCTCCGTCGTTATGGACTCGGCAATAGGGGGGATGGTTAATTCACAGGACCAGGTAATCGGTATTGAAAATGCATTAAATCCGGCGTTTATGATGTATAAGAAAGACTTGGCAAGGGAATATCTTGGAACAGATGACAGGATGGAACTTGAAGCAATGTTTAAAACCTATGATGATTATGCAAAGGTTGGCACGCAGGTGTATGAGAAGAGTGGTGGAAAAGTAACCTTGTTTCCGGGATTACAGGATATATCCAATATGATGATGATGCAGCAGAGAAATGTTAATAATGTGGACGCCGACGGCAATGTGAATGTGAGCGGAAAAGTGCAAAGAGTGTTTGAGACGGTTGAAGTAATGAGAAGCGCAAAGGCCTGCGGCAATCTGGCACAGTATTCTACAGAATGGTCTAATGCTTTTGCAGACGGCTCCTGTATCCTTTTTCCAGGAGCTTCCTGGAGCGTGACTTATTGGGTAGAGCCCTATGACCCGGAAGGCATTGACAATTGGGGAATGTTTACACCGGCTGAAGGCGGCTTTGGCTGGGGAGGAACTTGTATGGGAATTTATAAAGATTCCAAAATGAAAGGAGAAGCATGGGATTTTATTTCCTGGCTGCTTTTATCAGAAGAGGGTGCAAAGACAATGAAGGAAGATACAGGTTTCTTTTTGCCAGTAAAGTCCTTATATGACGACCCGGAGTACACCAAGGGAACAAGACCGAACTTCGGTTCTCAGGAAATCAACGCTTTCATGATGGAAGAGATTTCCCCTAATATTCCCGAAGCAAGCCTGTCCATTTACGATAACCTTGTATCGGATTCCGTAAATATGGTGGTTCAGATGATGGGCGCGGACGAAAGTATGACGGCGGAAGACGCAATGAAAGAGTTCATGACGGATTTACAGTCCAAGATACCGGATGTAACAGTTAAGTAACAAACGCTGTCATGCTCCGCAAGTCAGCTTATGGTAACAAACGCTGCCACGCTTTGCGGGGCAGCTCATTGTAAACAGAGTGGGGATTGCTTACAGGGCGGTTCCCACTTATTTAAAGGATGGTTCGATGAAAGAAAAAAGTAAAAAGAAAAATAAGCTTGGTAAATGGCCTTATATCTTCGTGGCGCCCTTTCTGATTTCGTATCTTGCATTTTATCTGTATCCTATGCTGTATTCTTTTGCTATCAGCTTTACGGACTGGACGGCGGTTAAGATGAACGACAGGCAGTTTTTGGGGCTGCAGAATTATATCAGGGTTTTCACAGCCGACCCGCTGTTTTGGAGTTCTATTTTAAATACCGTGAAAATCATGATTATCGCCATGCCTCTTACCATTGTGGGCGGCCTTCTGGTGGCTGTGCTGATGTTTAATATTGTCAAAGGCAGGCAGTTCATACAGACCGTCAACTTTCTGCCCTATATCACAATGCCGGTGGCGGTGGGGCTGATTTTTGCAAATATGTTTAATACGAATATCGGGATGGTGAATACGGTGCTTACCCGGTTAGGGCTCATGGATGAAAAGATTAACTGGCTGGGAGATAGCAAATATGCCTTTATCGTAGTAATATTGATTTGTATCTGGAAAAATTTCGGATATTTCATGGTACTTTATTTATCAGGGCTTTCCACCATCAGCAACGAGTACTATGACGCGGCGAAGGTAGACGGCGCAAATGCGGTGCAGTCCTTTTTTAAGATTACGCTGCCCCTTCTTCGCCCCATTACCACCTTTGTGATTGTGCAGGGGGCAATCGGGGGTTTCCAGCTCTTTGACGAGGCCAAGACGCTGGTGTCCGGCTCAGGCTCCACCATTGTAGGAGGTCCCGGAAGGTCGCTTCTTACCATTGTGTGGTATTTTTACGACAGTTCCTTCCAGAATAATTCCAGATACGGGTACGGCGCGGCGATTGCCTTTAGTATGCTTCTTATTATTGCGGCGATGTCCTTTATTAATTTAAGGGTTCTGCGGGAAAAGAATGATAACTGAAAGAAAGGCTGGATAAAATATGAAGAAAAAAATAAAAAAGCTGCCTAAGGCAATAGCGATAGCGATTGTTTCCCTGATTTCCTTTATTCCCTTTTATTACACGCTGATTGCGGCGACCCATTCTACCGACGAGGTAATGCTGGGACTCTCCCTGCTGCCGGGAAGCCATCTGATTGAGAATATAACCACGGCGATGAACGGCACCTTCTGGGTTGCCTTTAAGAACAGCATGATTGTGTCCTTCAGCGCCATGTTCTGTTCTGTGTCCATCAGCCTGATGGCGGGCTACGGCCTTGCGGCATATCAGTTTAAGCTGAAAAGGGTGATTTACAATTTCGTACTGCTTACCATGATGGTGCCGTCGGTGCTTGGGGTTATCGGCTACATGCAGGAGATGCGGGCGCTTCGCCTGTCGGGCTCGTTGCTGCCGCTGATACTGATTTGGTTTCCCAGCGGGTTCGGGGTGTTCTGGATAACGCAGTATTTACAGAATTCTCTGCAGATGGAGCTGGTGGAGAGCGCAAGGATTGACGGCTGTAATGAGTTTTCCATTTTCCTTAAAATTGTACTGCCCTGTATCAGGCCCGCCATTATCTCTCTGTGCCTTTTGATTTTCCTGTGGTCGTGGAATTCCTATCTGCTTCCGCTGGTTATGATAAATAATGTGGAAAACTATACCATTCCCCTTTACATCCAATCTCTGGGGAACGAGCACCGCAAGGATATTGCAGCGCAGATTACCGGTCTGCTTATTTCGGTTCTGCCGCTCATTGCCGCCTTTGCCGTATTTTCAAAGGATTTTATCAGAGGACTGACAGAAGGCGCTGTCAAGGGATAATACGGATTCGTAAATCCGTGATTTGCGTGGTGCGGACACATTGAAATGGGGATGAAAATGAACAGGGTTCTGATTATAGATGATGAAATACTGACAATCAAATATTTAAAGAGCCTGCATTCCTGGGAGAAATTTGGATGCGGGGATATTCTGTATGCGGTTACCATTGCGGCCGCCCTGGATATTTTTCAGCGGGAGGCGCCGCAGATTGTGTTTGTAGACGTGAGGATGCCGGGAATGGACGGTCTGGAATTAAGCCGAAGGCTTCTTTTGGAAAATCCGGGCGTCAGCATTGTGATTATGACGGCTTATCAGGAGTTTGACTATGTGAAGGAAGCCATGGAGATGGGGGTTAAGTATTTTCTGGTAAAGCATGAGATTACAGAGGATACCCTGGACGAAGTCCTTCAAAAAATATCCGACGGTTTCCTGTCGAAAAAAAGATACGAGCAGATGATGGAAAACGACTGGCTGCGAAAGGTATGGGACGGCGAGAGGGCGGATAATGCCAGGCTTTTGCAGGGAGCAGACCGCTGCTTTCTTGCGATGATGGCGCTTAGCGGACTGTCAGTGTTTACCGGGGATAAGGAGCCTGTTTATCTGAAGGAGGAGAGAATCAGGGAATTGTCACTTTCGGGAATCCGGGTGAGAGGTTTTACACGTCAGGGATTTTATACCTATGTGATGATATGCGAGTATGAAAAGCCGGTTTCCGAGAAGGAAAACTATCGGATTCTGGCACATTTTACCGGGGAGCTGGGAGAGAGGTGCCGTACAGACAGCGGCCTTACGCCCGTCTTTTTCCTTTCCGCCGCTTATGAGACTTATGAGAGCCTTAAAAGTGTTTGTCCGGTTATGCGGCGTTACTGCGACTGCGTTCTTGCCCAGAGGGAAGGGGTGGTTTGGGAAGAAATGCTTTCCGGCTACGAAAAGCTGTTTCCCGAAAAGCTTGAACCGGAGAGAAAACCGGAGGTGTGGAGTAAAGCAGATATATCCTCTATGCTCTCAAAAATAAAGGACGGGAGCTATTACATGGAGATAAAAGACTTTACCCATCTGCGGCAGTACCTACGCGCTGGAAATTTCGTTTCTTTTCTGGAGGGCGAGGAGAAAGAAATCCCGATGGTCTGTCTGGAACAGTTACTTAGAGCCTGTCTGCGTTATTATGAATGTCAGGAGGAAGAAAAAGGCGCAGGGAACAGGATAGTCAGAAAAACCCTTGATTATATACACGGTCACTATGCCGAAGACATTTCCAGCACCATGATAGCGGAATCTTTAGGCATCAGCGACGGCTATCTTCGGTTTCTTTTTAAGAGAGAGATGGACTGTACGGTAAAGGACTATATTCTGCGCTGCCGGGTGGAGCAGGCAAGACATCTGCTTCTGGAAAATAAGAAAAAAATTTATGAGATTGCGGCGGAATGCGGCTTTGTCAGCAGCCAGCATTTCAGCAGAGTGTTCCGCCAGATAACGGGGATTGCACCGGGAGAATTTAAACAGCAGGATGGAGGAGGGGATATTGGTACGTAGATTCACAGGTTTCAGACAGTCTGTAGGGATGCGGTTTATGGCGGTGACTCTTATTGTGATTTCGGTGCTGGTTGCAGTCAGCTCTCTGTTTTCCGCTGAGTACATGGTGAGAGCCACGGAGAAAAAGCTGCTGGAGGATTATCAGGCAACGCTGGATTTTACCGCTGACCAGATAGAGGATTATGTGGAAGAAATTACCCGCTACTGTGCGATGGTGGCGGCGGATGGCACGATTCAGAGGCTTCTTGTGGAATCGGACAGCTTTTCGGAGCTGGATAAGGTGAGATACTCTGTGGAAATCTATAAGAATCTGCGATACTACGAGCTGCTTCGGGACGACTGTATCAATATTGAGCTCTATCTGTACAACGGCAATATTTTTACCAGCGACGGTTCGAATAAAAACACGCTGCACTCTATCGGGGACACATCCTGGCTTGACAGCGCGCTTGAGAGCGGGGATGCGAAGGTTTTTTCAAAGGCGCACGAGCTGAGCTGCCGGAATATTTTCTATGAAAACGTGATTACCTATATCTGCGACATGGCAAACTACAACACCAATCAGGAGAGAATAGGGAAGGTTTTCCTTCATTTAAAGCAGGACGCTTTCTACAGCCTTCTTTACAAGACGGAGCTGGAAAACGCATGGTGTGCGATTATGAACTCCCACAATGAAATTCTGGCGCAGTCCGGCAAGATGAACGGGGATGTGGAAAGCTGGCTGGAGCAGACAGAGGGCGGACGCGCCTTTTCGGGGACGGAAAAGGGAAGCCATGGATGGATTCTTTACAGCAATGGGTTAAAGTGCGGCCTTCAATTAGTGATGTATATGCCTGACGCAAGGCTTCACGGCGAGGTGAAAAATATTTTCCTGTTTTTCCTGCTCCTTTATGTCTCCTGCGTTTTTGCCTCTGTGTTGGTGATGATACCCGTTGCAAGGAGGTTCAGCAACCCTATCAGCGCCCTGAGCAACGCGGCCCGGCAGATTTCGGAGGGAAGGCTGGACGTTCATATAAAGGCGGAGAATCAGGATGAAATCGGGACGCTGACGGAGGTTTTCAATCAGATGGCCTTAAGCCTTGAGCGTCAGATGAGGGATTTGCAGAAAGCGGAGAGGGAGAGGGCGGATTTGCAGATGAGTATTCTCATGGCGCAGATAAATCCCCATTTCATTTATAACACTTTAAACTCCGCTATCTATCTTTCAAAAACAGGGGAAAGCAAAAAGGCGGAGAGGCTGCTGACGTTATTTATCAGCCTATTGCAAAACAATATGAAATCGGGCATCGACGGCATTATCACCACTTTGGGGGAGGAAGTGCGGGACGTCCGTGAATATATCGAGCTGCAGCAGATAAGGTATCCGGAGAGGTTTTCCTTTCTCTTAAACGGGGACGAGTCGCTGTATCATTACGCAGTCCCGCGGCTCTTTTTGCAGCCGTTGATTGAAAACGCCTTAAACCACGGAATCCTGCCCAGGGAATCGGGAAAAATCGAACTTACCATTTACGAGGAAAACGGATGGCTCATTTTCCGGCTGAAAGACGACGGGGAGGGAATGAGCGGGGAAAAGGTGAAGGCGCTCTTAAAGTGGAAGGATGAAGGCAAAAAGCGCGGGAGCAGGAGAAGAAGCGCGTCCAAAATCCACTCGATAAGTATCGAAAACATCTGCCAGAGGCTGGAACTTTTATATAAGGAAGAATATCAATTTGAAATTATCAGCAGCGTCGGAAAAGGAACGGAAATCGTGATAAGCTTTCCGACAGAGTACAGATGAGGGAGGAAGAACATGAAGAAAACAATCAAGGTAGAAACGAAACAAAAATGCTGGTCACTGGTGGAGGATATCACTTACGCGGCGGTTCCCGCATGGTACGGGAGCACTTACCGCAGTATGAAGTGCAGTATCTGTATGCCGAAGGTGAGAGAGGAAGGGGTGAAATACCCGCTTCTTGTATGGTTTTGCGGAGGAGCTTTCAAGGTGATGGACAAGGACGTATGGTGGCCCCAGTGGATGGAGTTTGCCAGAGAAGGCTGTGTGGTTGCCAGTGTGGAATACCGCACCAGCAACGAGGCGGTATTTCCGGCGGCGCTTACGGATGCGAAAGCGGCCATCCGGTATCTAAAGGCAAATGCCGAAGCCTACGGCATTGACAGAGACAGGGTTTTCGTGGCGGGGGAATCCGCCGGGGGCGCGCTGGCAAGCCTTGTGGGCGTGACGGGGGATAATTATAATGAGGGGGAATTCCTTTCGTATGACAGCCGGGTCTGTGGAGTCATTGATTTTTACGGGCTTGTGGATATGACAGGGCCTGTGGATGAGAATGCGCAGAACATGACCTTCGGGGCAAACGAGCAGTTTATCGGCGTGGAGGGCGACAGCAAAGCTCTGAAAAAAGAAGCCAGTGCAGTCAGCCATATTTCACAGGATACGCCTCCGTTTCTCATTTTCCACGGAAATAAGGACGACCTGGTATCGGTAAGTCAGAGCGACTTGCTGTACGAAAAGCTTTGCGAGGCCGGAGTAAGGGCGGATTACTATATTTTAGAGCAGGAAGGGCACGGAGCCGACGCTTTTTACCAGAGGGAAATTCTGGACATTGTGCGGGCGTTTATGGAATCCGTGGCCGGAAAGGAAAAATAAATGACAGCGGATAAAAAAGAATATCTGAAGGATATGGCGGAAAAGCTACGAAAAGTCTGGCCCGATAACGAAAGTATGACGGTGGTTTGCCACGGGCACAGCATTCCCTGCGGATACATGGCGGATAATGTCACAAGACCTTTTGACGCTTATCCGCATCTGTTTCATACCGCCCTGGCGGAGCGGTTTCCCCATTCCGTGATAAACGTGATGGTAACGGCGACAGGGGGCGAAAATTCCCTTTCGGGGGCAAAAAGGTTTAAGCGGGACGTCCTTACCCACCGCCCGTATCTGGTAACGATTGATTACGGAAGAAACGATATGTTTCTTACGGAAGAACAGATGCGCGGGGCGTGGACAGACATGACAACAGATGCGGTGGACGCCGGATGCAAAGTGCTTCTGCTTACCCCGGCGCCGGACAGCGGCGCGGTTTATTATGAAGAAAACGAAAGGCGGCTTACGGATGCAAAAATGGCTGATATTATCCGAGAAACTGCGGAGCGTTTTCAGGTGGGGCTTGCGGATGTCCACGGAACCTTTGAGAGGCTTTTTGCGCAGGGACATAAGAGAAGCGAATATGCGGCCAGTGTAAATCATCCGAACAGACGGGGCCATGAAATTATTGCGGATTGTATGATGGAGTGGGTTCCGTATGTGTGAAGGGCTGTGAGATAAAAAATACGGAAGTCAATCTTCAAATCAGCGTATGGCGGTTTGAAGGGATGGCTTCCGTGGAAGTTTTTAAGAAATGTGCTGTGAAATCCAGTCGATATATTTTTTACGGCTTATATAGGCGAGCTTGTATTTGCTTCCGTCTTTCATTGTAATCAAAACGCCAAAAGGAAAGAAAGGCGGCGTCATGCAGGGTTTTACCGATGCAATGTCTTTCATTTCAATTTCCCAGCTTGCGCTTGCCGTCCCGATTAATCCTGACGCCAGAAATACAACGCGCTGGTCTGTGAGGTAGGTTTTTCCGGATATCTGCCGGCTGCCGACTTGTTTGGGAGATTTCCAGCAGTCTGCAGTTACCCTCTCTGCAAAAACATTTTCCCCGTTTCGTGCTTCAAAAACTGGTTTGGCCATAACTGTTTCCTCGCTTTTTCATTATGTGATAATAGCTATATTTTATTTTTAATTATAGCAGAAATATGATTTTGATACAAGGACGGAAAAGCGCGTTTTGCTTTACATGGAAACGACGTTTTGCTATAATAAAATTATCCTGTAAATGCAGTGCATGTGGAAAGCAGGGATGATGATGACGACGAATGAAACGCAGGCTGTATCAGCATCCGCTGTTAATAAATAACCGGAATAACAACTGACAATGAAAGGTGCAGAGCCTGTAAGCGGAAGGGTTCTGCGCCTTGTCTTTTCCTTTGCATCATCAGGAGGTATTTCATGGAAATCAATCGTCCAAAGGCAGCGGCAGGCTTTGCCGCCTATGTGAAAAATTACGACGTCAGCGACGGGAAAATCAGGCTGAAAATAGAGCATACCTATAAGGTTGCGGATTTATGTGAAAGGATTGCAAAATCGGAGGGCTGCCTGCCGCAGCAGGTGGATACGGCATGGCTTATCGGGCTTTTGCATGACATTGGCCGTTTTGAGCAGCTTAAGCGTTTCGGAACGTTTATTGATTCCGAGTCCATCGACCATGCGGCTTTCGGAGCGGATTTACTGTTTGGAGAGGGACTGATACGGGAATTCGTTCAGGAGGACCTTGAGAATCCCCTGCTGGAAAGAGCCATCCGCACCCACAGCGCATTCCGGCTGCCGGAGGATTTTGACAGGGAAACTATGATGTTCTGCAATATCATAAGGGACGCCGACAAAATAGATATCATGCGCGTCAATGTGGAGAGCCCTCTGGAGGAAATCTACAACGTGTCCACGGAAAAACTGCGCGGCGACGTAATTTCCGACAGGGTTCTGGCCAGCTTTTTTGAGGAGCACGCGACTTTGAGGGATTATAAGAAAACTGCCGTAGATTATATCGCCGGGCATATTTCGCTGGTCTATGAGTTGGTGTACCCTTACAGTATCCGGGAGGCATACAGGCAGGGATTTTTACATAAAATGATGGATTTTCAGTCGGATAATCCCCAAACCAGAGAGCAGTTTCAGATAATCAGACAAAGAGTGGAGAATTATCTGGAGACGAAAATGAAGCAGATTTGAAAGATGGAAACAGAAAAGGCGCGGGCTGAGAAAAGGCGGCAAAAGGCTGTAGCAGCGTCGGAACAGGAGAGTAAAAAATGGTGCGAGTGGAAAGAGAATTTATGGACGGCTGGCGTTTTGCCCTGACAAACGCCGGTAAAACAGAAAAGGAAACGCTGGATTTGAACTGCCCTGGGGAAGCTGCATTTCGGGAAGTTGCGCTGCCCCATGACTGGGCGATTGCGGCGCAGATAAAGGAAGATGCAGAGCGGGGCGCAGACCAGGGATATTTCGACAGATGGGGAATCGGCTGGTACAGAAAGGATTTCGAGCTTTCGGAAATCAGGGAGAAGGTATGTTATTTTCTGGATTTTGGCGGTGTTTTTGAAGACAGCACCGTCTGGGTAAACGGAGTGGAAGCAGGAGGGTGCCATTACGGCTGCCGGCCTTTCCGGCTGAATATCACAGAGGCTTTGCAGACCGGAAAAAATGAGATTCTGGTAAGGGTCAACAATACTGCCTCTCCGGCGGACCGCTGGTACAGCGGATGCGGCATTTACCGCACAGTGAAATGGGTTGAGGTAAATGAAAGGCATCTTTTTGCGGAGGATGTGACGGTAAGAACAGAGGTTGCGGAAAAGGGGGCTTTTGTGCACGTAAAGGCGGAGGCGGACGGAGAGGTGAGGGCGGTTTTATCGCCGCTTTCAGAAGAACCGGAGTGCCGGGGCGGATTTTTAGACAGAGAAGGTTTGGGCGGAATAAGAGAAGATTGTCAGCGCGGAGAAAAGGAATTCTGCGCTGAGGCAGAAGGAAAAGGCGGAGAATGGCTCACCCTGGCGGTAGAAAATCCCCGGCTCTGGTCGGCGGAGGAGCCCTTTTGCTATAAGTTGACACTTTCCCTGATGGAGGAAGGTCAGTCTGTGGATGAGATTTCCCTCAGGATTGGCATACGCAAGGTGGAATTCCTTTCGGGAAAGGGGCTGTTCGTCAACGGAAAGGAAACTGTTCTGAAGGGAGTCTGTCTCCATCAGGATATGGGCTGCCGGGGAACTGCGGCAAAAAAAGAGATGTGGCGGCAGCGGCTTTTGGATTTAAAGGAAATGGGATGCAACGCTATCCGGGCGGCGCATCATATGCACTCGGAGGAGTTCCTTGATTTATGCGACGAGCTGGGTTTCTATGTGTATGAGGAGTGCTTTGACAAATGGACGGGCGGCCTTTACGGAAGATATTTTGAAACGGATTGGAAGAAAGATGTAAGGGCTATGATTGACAGAGACAAAAACCGTCCCAGCGTGATTATCTGGGGCGTAGGCAACGAGGTGGAAAATCAGGGACAGCCCTCCATGCTGGCGATTTTGAAGGAGCTGACGGATTATGTGCGGGCTCTGGACAGCAGCCGCCCCGTTACCTGCGCCATGAATCCTCATTTTAAGAGGGAAAGCAACGTGAACGTCAGGACGGTTACGGATATCCAGCAGTTTGTGGACGAGGTTTCCGACACGGAGATTACCGACAATGGGGAGCGGATAGAGAGGATTTGCGCAATCGGACGGCTGGTGGATATCATTTCCTGTAATTATCAGGAGCAGTGGTATTCCATAATTCATGAGGCCATGCCGGAGAAGCTGATTCTGGGAACGGAAATTTATCAGTACTTCTGCGGACACTCTGACCAGATGCAGAATTATACGGAAGAAAATCCCTCTCTGGTGCCTTTTCGTTACCCGTGGTGCATCGGCGGCATGATTTGGACGGGGATTGACTATCTGGGAGAATCCATGGGATATCCCTCCAAAGGCTGGAGCGGCTCAATGATTCGAACAAACGGTGAGAGGAGGGCCAATTACTATACCCTGCAAAGCTATTGGCGAAAAGAACCCATGGTACACTTTGCGGTGCTGGATGCTTCCTTCGGGGATGAAATGGTCAAGGAACACTGGGACGCGCCCATGTATATGGAGCATTGGGATTTCCCCTGGCTTAAGCGGGGAGTGATTCCCTACAGAATTGCCACTAACTGTGAAGAGGCGGAAGTTTATTTAAACGGAAAGCGGCTGTATGTGAAAAAGCCTGCGGATTTCCCGAACGGAATCATTACCGGATATCTTCCCTGGCAGCCCGGGGAGGTGAAGGCAGTCGGTTACCGGAACGGGAAGGAGGCGGCGCGCCATGTGGTAAGAACGCCGGAGAAGGCGGAGAGGCTTGTATTTACATTTCCTGCGGTTTTGCCGATGGAGGTCGGGCAGGAAACGCTCTTAACCGTTCATGCGGTGGACGCCCATGGTATCATAAACATGCGGACAAGGGCTGAGGTTTCCTTTGAGGTAGAAGGAGCGGCTGAGATTCCGGGAGTGGATAACGGGGATTTGACAGACCATACCCCGTATCAGAGCCGCCGGATTTCACTGTACCGCGGAGCCGCCAGCGTGGTGATTCGCATGACAAAGCAGGACTGCGAAGGAAAGGGACCCGGTATTACAGCCGGAGGCCAGGGGGAAGAATTAACAAAGGAAAAGTACGTTAAGGTACGGGCGTCTGCGGAAGGCCTGGAAAGCGCGGAAATTATCGTGAGGCGAATTTAGCGGACGAAAGGCTGCAGTTACTGCGGAATCAGAGACAGGTGTCAAAATTTTAGAACATTGACAAAGCCCTCTGAAAGCCCCGGACACGGGCAAAAAGCAGCGGAAATGCAGCAAGTACAGGTATTTGCGGGTAAGGAACGGAAAAGGCATTGCTTACAGTAAATTTGTGTGGGCAGTGTCTTTTTTTCTGCCCGAACAGGAAAAATATGCGAAGAAAAACAAAAGAAACGGGAGAGGAAGTGCGAAAAATTTAAACACTTTACCCAAAAAGCGGGATAGATTTACACTTGGACTATACAAAACAACAGGAAAGGGTGGGGGTATGGAAGAATGGGAATTAAAAGTGCAATAATAAAGTCCGGGCGTACGTTTCGGAAGAGGAAGCCGGAAAAGGCAAAGACAAAAGTAAAGAAGAAGGGCGGAGGAAAAGAATACTGGAAAAACAACTGGCAGTTATATGTGCTGGTGCTGCCGGCCATCATTTACTTTTTCGTATTTAATTATCTGCCGCTGTACGGAATCCAGATTGCATTTAAGGATTATAAGGCGGTGAGCGGAATTGCAGGAAGCGCGTGGGTGGGGCTGAAGCATTTTAAAGAGTTCTTCAACGCCTACTATTTTAAGAGGCTGTTATCCAATACCTTTTTGCTGAACATCTACTATCTGTTATGGAGCTTTCCGGCGCCGGTATTTCTGGCAATTTTGCTGAATCAGCTCCGGGGAGCAAAAAAGAAACGGTTTATCCAGACAACGATTTACGTGCCGTACTTTATTTCAACGGTGGTACTGGCCGGAATGCTTTACATATTTTTATCGCCCACCAGCGGAATCTTCAATGTGATTCGTCAGGCTATGGGAATGCAGGCAATTGATTATATGTCGGATGCGGGAGCCTTCCGGAGCATCTACATTATTTCGGGAATCTGGCAGTCGGCAGGGTACGGAACAATTCTTTATATCGCAACTCTCACCGGCATAGACCAGTCCTTATATGAGGCGGCGGAAATCGACGGCGCAAGCATCTGGCAGAAGATTCGCTACATTGATTTGCCCAGTCTGGTACCTACGATTATGATGGTGTTTATACTTGACTGCGGAAAGCTCCTTTCCAGCGATACCAATAAGGCCCTGGTAATGCAGACGGCAGGGAACATCCCCACATCGGATATTATCGGCGTTTATGTCTACAACGTGGGTCTGGGAAGCGGGCAGTTTTCCTACACGGCGGCCATCGGGCTTTTCATCAATATCATTAACTTTGTGATGATAATTGCAGTAAACCGCATTTCGAAAAAGACCACAGATGTGGGACTGTTTTAAAAGGGGGTGAGCAAAGATGAACAAAAAAGAAATAAGCCTGTCTAACAGAGTATTCCATATTTTCAATACGATTGTGTGGATAGTGGTAATGTTTCTGATAGTGTACCCCTTGTATCTGGTAATCATTGCATCGGTTTCCGACCCGGACGCAATCATAAGGGGAGAGGTTATCTGGCATCCGGTGAATTTTTCCCTTGTAGGGTACAAGGCGGTTTTTAAGAACGGCGAGCTGCTCCGCTCCTACGGGAATTCAATTATTTATACTTTCTTAAGCGTCATTATCAGTATCGGGGTAACGCTGGCGGCGGCGTATACGCTGTCAAGGCCGAAGTTTAAGGGCAAGGCACTGATAAACCTGTTCTTCGTCTTTACCATGTTTTTCAACGGAGGACTGATACCCACCTTTCTGGTGATGCGGGATATCCATCTGTACAATTCGCCTCTGATTATGATTCTGATGGGGTGCGTCAGTGTGTGGAACCTGATGGTGGCAAGGACTTATATCCAGTCCAGTATCCCGCACGAGCTTTACGAGGCGGCCATGCTGGACGGGGCAAGCCATTTCCAGTACTTTTTCAAAATAGTGCTGCCTCTTTGCAAAACCATTGTGGCGGTGCTTGCGGTGTACTACGGAGTGGCAAAGTGGAACGACTACTTTACCGGACTGGTCTATCTGCGGGACAGAAGTCTTCTCCCCTTACAGACCATTCTCCGGGAAATCCTGGCGACTTTGCAGGTGGATAAGTCCAGCTATATGATGACAATGGCGGACAACGCCGAGAGCATGGCCGAAGCCATGCGGGTGGCAAACGTGGTGAAATACTGCGTGATTGTGGTGGCAACCGGGCCGGTGGTAATTCTTTACGGCTTTATGCAGAAGTATTTTGAAAAAGGTGTTATGATTGGCTCTTTAAAGGGCTGACACAAAAAAGGAGGATAAAATTAATGAAGAAAAAACTGATTGCAGCTTTATTGACAACAGCCATGTTATTTACCGGCCTTACCGGATGCGGCGGTTCATCGGAGGGCGGAGCACAGACAGGCAAGACAGACAGCGCGGCCACGGAGGAAACCGGGGAAAGCGCCGGAGGGGAAACCGCGGCGGCAGCGGAGCCGGGGGATAATTTCAATGAAACAGGCTACCCCATTGTAAACGAGCCGATTACTTTGAAGGTGCTTCTTGGAATCAGAGACGTGGATTCCTTAACGCCCACGGAGGAAATGCCCGCCCTTGTAAGACTGGAAGAACAGACAGGCATTCATATTGAATGGGAAATCATCAAGGGAGCGGACTGGGAGACAAAGCTGAATCTGATGTTTGCTTCGGGAGAATACCCGGACATCATTCTTTCCTGTAATACTACGGTTGATGATGAGGAGTATGGCGTTACCCAGCAGATTCTGATTCCTCTGGAGGATGCGATTGCCAAATATATGCCTACTTATATGGAGCGTGTAAACGCGGAGGATTCCGACCCCACCACGGGCCTCGTGGCTTCCGACGGACATACTTATTCCGTGGGCTATCTGGTGGGACAGAACATCAATACCAACGCCCACTATTTTATCAATCAGACCTGGCTGGACAACCTGAATCTGGAAACGCCCACCACACTGGAAGAACTGACAGAGGTTCTGCGCGCCTTCAAGACACAGGACCCTAACGGAAACGGAGAGGCGGACGAGGTTCCGCTGGAAATGAACCTGGACGGAGGAGCTTACTACGGTGTCCGCTATATGCTCCCTATGTTCGGAATCCCATGCGACCATGAAAAGTGGATTTATCTTGACGACGATAAGAAGGTTCAGTTTGCGGCGACCCAGCAGGGCTTCAGAGAATGTATGGAATGGCTGAACCTGTGTTATACGGAAGGGCTGGTTGACCCGGAAATCATTTCTCAGGACGTCAACACAGTAGAGACAAAGCTGAAAGAAGGCAATGTGGGATTCTTTGCCGCATGGCGGCTTCTGGCAATGGGATTTGACGACGGCGTGGCAAAGGACTGTACGCTTTATATGCCCGCGGGTCCCGAGGGAAGAAAAGCAAGCCTTCTCCGTTACATAGAAATGGCAAAGCCGGAGTCCGGCGCGTTCCTTACATCGACAAACGAGCATGTGGCGGAGAGCCTTCGCTGGCTGGATGCGCTTCTGGAGACGGAAACCATGTTTTCCCTGTATTACGGCGAGCAGGATGCCGGCGATGAGAAGATGGGATGGGAATACGACGCTGAAAACGGTAAAATCAACGCCCTTGCCGACGGTTCCGTTGAAGTGAAGAATTGTCTGGACTGCAATACATTATTCTTTGCGCCCGGTAAATATATCTCAGAGACCTTTAATATGCCGCCGCAGAGAATTGAAAAGACCGATTACTGTACAAAGTATGATGATGCGGGTATTATCCAGAAGTATTCCAACGATTATTTAAAGCTTGCGCCTCTGACCGCGGAACAGCTCCAACAGCTTTCACTGAAAGAAACGGATATCAAAAACGCGGTGGAGGAAAATATGGCTGCCTTTATCACTCAGGGCGTGACCGATGAGAGCTGGGATGCGTTCATGAAGCTGTTTGAGGGAATGGACGTAGCCGGTTACGTGAAGGTTTATCAGGACGCCATCGACCAGATGGATATCCGGTAAAAATATTATTTAAGTAAAGACGATGGTCCTGACGCAGGTCAGGACTGTCTCCAAAAGCCGACTTGACATAAAGGATAAGCCGGCTTTTGGGGATAAATGGATTTACTTTTGCGAGAAGATATCTGATAATAGAAAAAACAGAAAACCCGGGGGAAGTCGGATGAGGAAAGCGTTGAAAGCGTTCAAAAATCAGAGCATTTTTTATTATATCCTGATGTTCAGTGCCATGGTGGTGCTGATTATCGGGCTTCTTGGCGGGTATCTGTACCGGTTTTATTACCGGACGCTTTATAATGATTTCCTGTCCTCCAACGAAGCCTGGCTTTCTTCTGTCGCCGGGCGTCACGAATACGATATGCAGACCTTTTCAAATGTTGCTTTAGAGATGGGAATTTCCATGGATATTGCGGCGTTTAAGCTGGACGAGCAGCCGGAAAAAAGTATACGGCTGAAGGAGAGGCTGAATCAGTATATGGCGGTGAGCCAGAATATCAGCGATATCTTTTACGCCTATCATCAGGACAACTATATTTACGATTACCGCACTTCCGCTGATATTGACCGCTTTTTTACAAGCGGGATTGTACTGGAGGAGACGGAGCCCTGGAAATTCCGGGAGCTTGTCTACCAGGATATCAGGGAAATGACGGCGCTTCCCGAGCAGAGTATTTCCGGCTACCTTACAGGCTCCTTTAAGGATGTGAATACCAATGCAGTCATTTATATTTATCCTGTGGCGCCCAAATACTGGGGAAATGTGGTTTTTGTGGTGAACAGCAACTATTATGAGGAGCTTCTTTCCGCTTCGGAGGAACAAAAAAGGGAAACCTGCCTGCTTTATGACGGACAGATAATCACCCGGCGGGGAAATCTCGGCCTTTCAGGAGAAGCGTTGACAGAGGCGCTTGCAGGAGCAGAGGACGGACAGAAGAAAATAAGCATTGACGGCAAAAGCTATCTTCTTACCGCAGCTTCCGGCAGCGGGTTGACCTATTGCAGTATCCAGCCCATGGGAATCTTTTACGATAAAATTATGACCCAGCAGTGGGGGATTATTCTGTTGCTTTTAATTTGCAGTATTCCGGCCTCTTTCATTATCGTGTCGCTGTCAAGGAATCTGATGGGAAAGGTGAAGGGAATCAATATTCTCTTAAACGACGAGGAGGAATCTTACTATAATATCAGCAATATCGAGAGCGGAATCCGTATGCTGGTGGAAAACAGTCGGGAGACGGAGAAGGAAAGCGCCTCCCTTCGAAGGACAAAATTTTTAATTAATTTTATCCGCAGCGAATATCCCGACAGAAAGAGCATGGAGGAAATGGCCCATAAGGCGGAGCTTTGCGTGGATTACCGGTATTTTGCAGTGCTTCTTATGGGGGACAGGGGGAACAGCAACGAGCGAAAGGCTCATGAGAAGATGCTGGCGGAAGTGGCGGGAGCCAAGGGCATCGAGGGCTACGGCATGAACCTCATCAGCAATAACCAGAGTCTTTTTGTGATTTTCGGGGACGAGCCGGAGCGGCTTTGCCGGATAGAAAAGAGTATTTTCAATATCGGCAAAAAATACTGCGAGGAGTTTATCATGGCGGTCAGCGGGCTTCATGAGAAATTTGCGGAGGCTTCCGAGGCGTATCTGGAGGCGGACGCGGCCTTTGACAACCGTTTTCTGATGGATAACGATGAGATTATCCGCTATGAATCTCTGGCGGATACGAAGGAGGTTCACCTTCTTCCCGAAAATTATTTAAAGCGTTTGAAAAACGCCATCCGCACAGGGCAGGAGAAAGAGATGGAAACGACGGTGGAGGAAATCTGCCAGCGGCTTAAAAAGGAAAACTATACCCTGCTGACTTTCCGTCTTTTATACAACGATATTATTCATATGCTGGTGTCCGAGTGGAACATCGGGGAAGGGGATTTTAAAAACATTTATAACGTGTTTACCCTGTCCCAGTGCCTGACAATTCAGGATTTCAGCGACGTTTTGTGCGAGGTCTGCCGGAGCCTGATGCATATCCGGCAGAAAAAG
Organism: bacterium 1xD8-48; assembly: GCA_009917455.1. Classification (GTDB taxonomy): domain Bacteria; phylum Bacillota; class Clostridia; order Lachnospirales; family Lachnospiraceae; genus Suilimivivens. Next base: position 19,446 of record QZDS01000019.1, read on the forward strand.
GAAAAGGATGCGCCGGGGCTTGCGGAGGCAGCCATTGTTTATATGAAAGAAAATTTCCAGAGCGTGGATTTGAATATGGGGGCTCTGGCGGATAAACTCGAGGTGAGTCCGGTGACGCTGGCAGTAGAATTTAAGAGCGAGATGGGAATGAGCCCCTCGGATTATCTGGCGCTGCTTCGTATGGAGAAGGCCAGGGAGCTTTTGCGGAGTACGGATATGCGGGTAAAAGAGGTGAGCCTTGCGGTGGGCTATGAGGACGACCATGTATTTATGCGCCGTTTTAAGAAATACGTGGGGATGACGCCGGGACAGTACCGGAGCGAGGCGTGAAAAAGCAGGGGCAGTCTGACAGGAAGGAATCGGAAAAATGAGCGTAAAAATCAGCCGGTACAATTATATAAAGGTAGATTATGAAGCCGGGGAACCGGAGGCGGTGGCAAGGGCGGCCGGGAATCTGGTAAGGGATTTGCGGCGGGTGCTGGACTGCTGTCCGGAGCCCCCGGGCAATGTTCCCTTTTGCAGAATCATAGTGGGAACGCTTGGCGTGTCGGAGGAAATCTGCCGGAAAGCGGAAATTGGCCTTCTGGCGGACGAGGAGGGGCTCCCATATAAAGAAGCCTTTCTGATACAGGAAAAGGACGGCGAGCTTTTGATTGCAGGCAGCGACAGGCGGGGGACGGTGTACGGGATTTATGAGATTTGCGAAAGGTATCTGGGAGTGTCGCCCTGGTACTTTTTCGGGGACGTGCCTGTGCGCCGGAAGCAGGAAATCTTTTTCCCCGACGGATTTACAAGGACGGACCGTCCCGTTGTGGAATACCGGGGGATTTTTATCAACGACGAGGAGGAGCTGGAGCACTGGGTGCAGCGTTATATGGGGGAGGACACCATCGGCGCAAAAACCTACGAGAAGATTTTCGAGCTGCTGCTTCGGCTGAAAATGAACTATATCTGGCCGGCCATGCATGTGAATTCCTTTAACCTGAAAAAGGAAAACGGCGCGCTGGCGGATGCCATGGGGATTGTGGTGGGAACCTCCCACTGTGACATGCTGATGCGGAGCAATAACCGGGAGTGGAAGCCCTGGATTAAGAAAAAAGGCTATGAGGAAGCCGTGTACGATTTTTCCATTCCGGGAAGAAACCGGGAAATTTTAAAGGAGTACTGGCGGGAGAGCGTGGAGCAGAACCGGGATTTTGAGGTGAGCTATACTCTGGGAATGCGGGGGATTCACGATTCCGGCTTTGAGACGAAGACGCTGGAAGGGAAAACCGGGAAGGAGCTTCTTGCGGCAAAGATGGCGCTCCTTGACACGGTTATCAGCGCCCAGCAGGAAATACTGAAGGATACCCTTTCTCACGAGACGTTAAAGACCTTTGTGCCCTATAAGGAGGTGCTTGAGCTGTACGACAACGGCCTTGAGGTGCCCGGGGATTTGACTTTAATATGGGTTAACGACAACTACGGCTACGTGAGGCGGTATCCCGGCGAGGAGGAAAAAAAGCGCAGGGGCGGAAACGGGATTTATTATCACAATTCCTACTGGGCGCCGCCGGGAGGCTCCTATTTGTTTCTCTGCTCCATCCCCCTTGCCCATACAAGAAACGAGCTTTTAAAGGCGTATGAGGAGGGGATTCGGAAAATCTGGGTGACGAATTTCGGCGCGATAAAGCCTCTGGAGCAGCAGATTTCCTTCTATGCGGCTCTTGCATGGGAGGCGGGCAGAAAGGATGCCCTGACAGATAACGAGGAGCTTTTTCTGCAAAAATGGATTGATGATACCTTCAGCGGCGGCTTCGGAAAGGAGCTTGCCCCCTGTCTTCTTTCCTTTGACCAGCTCACAAACACAAGGAAGGTGGAGCAGATGGATATGGACGCCTTTTCCCAGACGGCTTACGGGGACGAGGCGGCGGGCCGGATTCACCGCTATGAGGAAATGTTTCAGAAGGTGAACCATATCTGGAAAGCCCTTCCCCGGCAGGAGCAGGATGCCTTTTTCCAGATGATTGCAATGAAGTTCCACGCTGCCTATTTTACGAATCTCATGTATTATTATGCGGACAGGAGCGTCCTTTGCATGGAACAGGGGAAGGACGCGGCGGCGGCAAAATACACGAGGCAGGGAAAACTTCTGGACAGGGCGCGCCGGAGCATGATTTATTATTATAACCATGTGATGTCGGGCGGAAAGTGGAACGGGATTCTGACGCCGGAGGATTTTCCCCCGCCAAGAACCGCCATGCACCCGGCGTTTATGCCGCCGGTTGGGGCAAAGGGGGATGCGTCCGCCGGTGAAGTGGCTGGAAAAGACCCGGCGGAAGAAACCCGATTTGCGTCTGCGGCCAGCGCCGCCGGGCCGGTGATAAGCCTGTGGAATGAGGGAAGTGAAATTGTGTTTACCAGACCGGCGGTGAAGTGGCTGGAAATCGGAAACAACAGCGGAAGGCCGCTCAACTGCCGCATCAGCGGGCCGGACTGGATTCGCTTTACGGAAAGCGGGCTTTCGGAAACCGAAATCGCCGTAGAATATGAGGAGCGGATTCTATTCGAGGCGGACAGGGAGAAGATGGATGACGGTTTGGGATATGAAAAAGACGGCGGCGTTATCCGGAGGATTTCGGATGAGATAGTGGTAACGGAGGGGGAAGAAAAAATACTCTGCCGGATTCCGGTCTCCGCATTGGTATGGCGGGAGGAGGATGTTGCGGCGGAGGGAGCTGGCAGTCAGGAGTCTCCGCGTTATGGCAATCGGGTATGTGCGGAGGACGACGGCCGGATTTGTGTGGAGGCACAGAGCGCGGCGCTGTCGGAGGGCTGGAAAAGAATTGAAAATCTGGGGAGGGATTCTTCCGCTCTTCTGGAATCACGAAAAGAGGGGGCGGCGCTTCGTTATCCGGTGAGGGTATTTTCGGAGGGCAGCTTTTTGCTGGAGCTTCATCGTTTTCCGACTTTAAATTCCACTGGGGAAATCCGTGTGGGCATTTCCGTGGACGGCGGGGAAGTGCAGGTGCTGGAGTCAGAGTCTAAGGACGAGCATTGCGGCAAGTGGAAGGAAAATGTGCGAAACAATGTGGATAAACTGTATCTGCAATTACCTTATATGAGCGCGGGCGTCCATGTGATTGGAATTCATGGTATGAGCCGGTATTTTGCCTTCACAAGATTTGTGATTTATACGGATAAAAGAAAGGAGAATGCGCTGGGAAAGGATGGGGGGAATCAGAGTCTGCCTCTTTTCTTTGACGCCGGGGCTTTTGCGAAGGAATTTTACGGAGAAAAGGCCTGGGAGCTTTTGCCCCGCCCCGTATACTTCCTGCCCGGGACGCCGGAGGGAGACAGCCTGACTATGGAGGATATCGTTTTTCAGCCCCTGCGCCACGGGACGCAGATTCCGGCGTGGGAAATTGTGGAAAGAGGGAGATTTCCCTTTAAGGAGAGGGAAGGGATTATCCGGATTGAAACGGCTGCGGCTCTTTTGCAGAGCAGAAACGCATACACTTTAAACGGAGTCTGGCATTGGTGCAACAGTCCTTCCCACGGGGAAAGCGGTCTTGCCATGTATATCAGGAAAGAAGGCGGAAGGTGGGAGCCGGAGCGCGCGCCCTCGTTATGCTACCGCATAGAGGCAGAGGGAGGCGATTACCAAATCTGGATTCGGGCGCTGATGTGGGGAGAGGATACCTCTCATTTTACCATCGGAATAGACGGAAGGCTGATTCCGGAAAAGGAGCTATATGGCGGTCATGCCATATGGCGTTATTCCAACGAGCAGGTGTGGAAATGGATTCCGGTTTACCGGGCGCATCTGGAAAAAGGGGAACATCTGCTGCAGGCGCTGGCATTGTCCTCGCGCCTTAGGTTTGAACAGATTTATCTGACGAAGGGGAACGAGCTTCCCGGGGAAATATGACAAATTTTCAAGCCGGAGAGTTTGTGTATGCGCGGCACCCGCAAACTCTGCCATGCGCTTAAAAACAGCGCAGAAATGAGGTGAAAATGAAGCCCTTTAACTATGCAGTGGCAGATACGACGATTATCCTGTACTGGGAAAAAACACAGATGCAGGGTGGCGGGCAGAGCCTTTGCTATCAGGTGTACGTAGGCGGGGAGCCTGCGGGAAGTACGGGAAAGACGCATTTTACCATAGAAAATCTAAAGCCGGATACGGAGTATGAGACGGCGGTTTATGTGGCAGGAGAAGCTCCTGACCGGCAGGCGGCCGTCAATGTGCAGACTGCCTCTGGGGAGCAGGCGGGCTCTGGCGGGAAACCGGCTTTCGGCAAACCGCTTGCCTCCTGTCGGATACGCACGGCAAAAAGAAAGCGGCGTCTGGACATCACGAAGCCGCCTTATCTGGCGGTGGGAGACGGAAAGACCTTAAACACGAAAGCGATTCAGCAGGCTTTGGAGGATTGCAATGAGGAGACGGCAGTGTACGTGCCTTCGGGAACCTTCCTGACCGGCGCGCTTCGCCTGCATGATAATACAGAGCTTTATCTGGAAGAAGGGGCGGTAATTCAGGGAACGGCAAATCCGGCGGACTATCTGCCGCGGATTCCCAGCCGGTTTGAAGGGCTGGAGATGGAGTGCTGTTCCAGTCTGCTGAATATGGGGAAGCTCGACCATACGAAGGAGCCTGACTGTGAAAATATTCTGATTCACGGAAAAGGAACCATTGCAAGCGGAGGCCGGACGCTGGCGGAGGCGGTTATCAGCGCGGAAAAAGAGCGGCTTACGGATTTCCTTGCGGGGCTTTCAGAGGAACAGAAAAAGGAATATGAAAAGCCGGAAACCATTCCCGGCAGAGTGCGTCCGCGGCTGATTAATATCAGCAACTGCAAAAACGTGCGCATCAGCGGGCTTGCCCTTGAAAACGGGGCGAGCTGGAACGTGCATATGATTTATTCCAGGGATATCCTCACGGATAACTGTACCTTTTTCTCAAAGGACGTCTGGAACGGGGACGGCTGGGACCCGGATTCCTCGGAAAACTGTACCATATTCGGCTGCGTTTTCCGCACGGGGGATGATTCTATTGCCATAAAATCCGGGAAAAATCCCGAGGGGAATGTGATTGGAAGACCCTGCAGGGGGATACGTATTTTTGACTGTGTGTGCGAGGCTGGTCACGGAATTACCATCGGAAGTGAGATGTCCGGCGGCGTATCCGACGTGAAAATCTGGGACTGCGATTTGAGAGGCGGGTGCTACGGGCTTGAGGTGAAAGGTACGAAAAAGAGAGGCAGTTATGTCAGGGACGTGCAGGTGAGAGACAGCGTTCTTCCCCGGATTTTATTCCATGCTGTGGATTACAACGACGATGGAGCAGGGGCGGGAAAGCCGCCTGTCTTTGAAAGCTGCCGTTTTGAGAATGTGAGGGTTCTCGGGCGGTATGCGGACAGGGACAGCGGGGAGGTTAAGGATTGCGCCGGGATAGAACTGAAGGGCTTTGACGAACCGGGGTATGAGATAAGGGATATTTTGTTGAAGAATGTGAGGCTTTCCGGCGGCGGGCGGACGTGCAGGATTGTGATGGAGAATTGTAAGGACATCAGGTTTGAGGATGTAAGAGTGGAGGAAGACAGAATAATTTAATGTTAAAACTAAAAAACTGTAAAGTCCGTGAAGTTGATTAAGGCCTGTAGACATAGGGATCAGACGGGGAAATCCTGGAGGTGACCGTAGAAGACGGACTGATATGCGGCGCATATGAAACCAGAACAGATGCAAAAAAAGGAAAAATCAGCATTTGCGTCAAAGGAAAAGGCCGGGCGGAGATTTTCCGGATTATTTAGAGAGAAAAAAGCATAGCAGAGAATAAAAGTGCAGAACTGCCGCACAGCGTGTTTTAGCTGTTGCGGCAGTTCTGCTTACAATAAGCTGGCCCGCGAAGTGCGGCAGCGTTTGCTACAATAAGTCCACTTCTATAATTTCCGCAGATATTCTTCAACATTCAGATACTGGATATCCCCACTGCTTTGCGTTCCCCGCGGTAGAGCACATATTTTCCGGTAATCGGCCCGGCCTCCCAGGCTCATGATGCTGCTGTAACGGATATATTCGTCAATCCCATAAATTTCCAGTACGGATTCAAATTCACGGTAGGGAATAAAGGCAGTATGACATTAAATACAATGGTCGTATAACTTTCATCTTCCGCAAACAGAAAGCCGGGAGAATCGGTGCCGGAAAGTACGATTTTCATACCGCAGGCCGTTTAAGATAAAAACCTTATCCTGCGGCTCTGCATACAAAAAATCATGGAGATTCTGATAATGACTGCGTTTTGTATCTGCGCACAGGCGAGGAAAAGGTACGGAGGGACTCACCCGTGCGGATATTGGTGATGAAATCAGGTTCCGGAGTATGTGATGAGATTTTAGCAGGCTTCATTTCTGTACCTCCTGTCACAGCCAATATACCTGATTATGCGCAGGCAATCAATATTTACCGATACTCCTTCATATATTCCCCATGGGCGTCAATCAGCTCGTCGCACATAGCTACAATCTCGTCCACAGACAGCTCCGCCGCTGTGTGAGGGTCGAGGAAAGCCGCCTGATAAATGGCTTCCCGCTTTTTGGTAACGGCGGCTTCAATGGTCATAAGCTGGGCGCCGATATTGGTCATGTTCATAGCGGCAAGCTGCACCGGCAGACGTCCGATTTTGCAGGGGTGTATGCCCATATTGTCAACAAGGCATGGAACCTCCACGCAGGCATCTGCGGGCAGGTTGGAAATCAGCCCTTCATTTATCACATTTCCTCCAATTTTGTAGGGAACATTCGTTACCATGGCCTCCATAATATAGGAGGCATATTCCCTGGAGCGTTCATGGGTAATCTTACCGTCCTTTAAGATATCGTTCTTCTCCTTTTCCCATCCTTCAATCTGCCTGATACAGCGGCGGGGATACTCGTCAAGAGGAATGTTGTATTTGTCAATCAAATCCGGGCGGCGGCTTTTGATGAACCAGGGATTATACTCCGCGTTGTGCTCGCTGGATTCCGTGCAGTAATAGCCCAGACGGCGGATATATTCATAGCGGACCATATCCTCATGCTTTTCCGTAAGATTCTTTTCAAGAGCCCGTTTTCTGATTTCCGGGTAAAGGTCGTTGCCGTCCTTATCATAAATTTCCAGAAGCCAGCCCATGTGGTTGATGCCGGCAATGGTTTCCCGCCGTCCTTCCAGAACGTTTTCCATGCCCAGCGCCTTTAAAAGCTGCTCAGAGCAGACCTGCACACTGTGGCACAGCCCTACTGTTTTCACACTGGTGTACCGCTGCATATAGCCGGACAGCATGGCCATAGGATTGGTGTAATTCAAAAACCAGGCGTTCGGGCAGACCTCATTCATTTCGTCGGCAAAGTCCTGAAGCACAGGGATGGTGCGCAGAGCACGCATAATACCGCCGATTCCAAGGGTGTCGCCGATGGTCTGGCGCAGACCGTATTTTTTCGGGATTTCAAAGTCGGTGATGGTGCAGGGGTCGTATCCTCCTATCTGAATAGCGTTGACCACAAAGTCAGCTCCCCGGAGGGCTTCCTTCCGGTTTTCCACACCTAAATAGGTTTTAATATTGGCCCGGCCCTCGTTGGTGTTTTTGTTGATTGCGCCGAGAATGATTTCAGATTCCTCAAGGCGTTTGCTGTCAATGTCGTAAAGGGCGATTTCGCTGTTTCTCAGCGCGGGAGTGCACATGCAGTCCCCTAATACGTTTCTGGCGAACACGGTGCTGCCGGCTCCCATAAAAGTAATTTTTGGCATAGTTTTCCTCCATTTTCAGTTCCGTAAATTTTACATTTATTATAAAAGGGGACGGAAAATTGCGTTAGGGAATTTGTTTTTTATATGAGTGGAAATGTTGTTTGTTTTAATATGGAAACCGGCGGGAATATAAAAAATCAAGACGAAGGTCTGGTGCGCAGGCAAGTACAATGAAAGGGTCAGAGGCAGAAGGGCATAAAGGGAAAAACGATGCGGCATGGAGGGCGTGTGAGATATATGAAGGACAAATTTTTACTGGAAAAAGCATACCTCGGATGGGGAATCCTCACTTTTGTGCTGAACCGGGAAAATCAGATTCGGTGCAGAGCGGGATGCCGAACTGCAAGATGATTGTGCTGGAAAGCCTGATGGACGAGAGCGCCTTTCCCTGGCAGGCGGACTGTGAAGAAGGAAACGGCAGAGACCATCAGCATATCGTAAGATATTTAGGAGCGTTGTATCAGGCGCTGCTGGACGTAAGCGACTGGGTGGAGCGCGGAATTGCACCGGCGGAGAGCAGCGTCTATCGGCGAGTTTACACCCGGCGGTAAGATTACGGAAGAAGCCGGAAAGGTGATAAAAATAGAAAACATCCACCTTCACAACCAGGAACTCATTTCCCGGTTGTGAAGGTGGATGTAAACCGGAAGCCAGGGGATGAACTCACGAGGATTTATAATCAGGCGCGGGAGGGTGATTGTGGAGTAGGAAAGAAAATGAGAATTTGTTGCATAGAAAATTCATCGGGATATAAAATGAAAAATGATCGGATTGAAAATCGTAAATTAATCGGGTTGCAATTGAAAAATCCGTCGGGCTAGTATATAATAAAGGCAGAAACGGGAAAAATATAGGATGTATATTTTCATACCGTTTCTGCCGGAGGGAAAAATGGACAGGAAAAATTATATACCGCGGATTATTGACAGTAAGGTCGATGAATATTTGAAAACTTTTGGCGCAGTCTGCATAGAAGGCCCGAAATGGTGCGGCAAAACATGGACTTCATCTTATCATTGCAACAGTGAAATTTTAATCGGCAATCCCGCAGGAAATTTCCAGAATCGAAAACTGGCGGAGCTTTCACCGGATTTGGTTCTGGAAGGGGAAGTTCCTCGCCTGATTGACGAATGGCAGGAGGTTCCGCCGATCTGGGATGCTGTCCGGTACATGGTAGACCAGCGAGCGGAAAAGGGGCAGTTTATTTTAACCGGTTCTGCAACGCCAAATCATAAGGGGATACTGCATAGCGGAGCCGGACGGATAGGCAGACTGCGTATGCGTCCGATGTCTTTATGGGAATCAGGAGATTCATCGGGCGAAGTATCTTTGGAGAAGCTTTGTAACGGTGGGGTTGCACCGGTCATGACAGGCGAGGTCGATTTGAGAAAACTGATAGAATATATTATACGGGGTGGCTGGCCTGGAAGTATTAAGCTTCCTTTGGAACAGGCGGCGCTATTGCCATCCGCATATTTAAATGCAATTGTGGACGATGATGTATACAGGATTGACGGAATAAAACGCAATGCGGCAAAAATCCGATTGCTGCTACGCTCGCTGGCAAGAAATGAAAGCACGACCGCGACAAATAAAACCTTAAAAAATGACATCAAAGAGGTTGATAACGAGGATATTGACGTCGAAACCGTAAAAGAATATCTGGATATTTTTGAAAGGCTGTTCATTACGGATAATCAGCCGCCTTTCGGGGCGGGGGTGCGTTCCTCCGTTCGTGTAAAGCAGGCGGCCAAGCGGCATTTTTCCGACCCTTCGTTAGCCTGTGCGCTTTTGAGGGCAACGCCGGAGAGCCTGCTTGGCGATTTGGAAACCCTTGGATTTTTATTTGAGGCGCTCTGCGAGAGGGATTTAAAAATCTATGCGGAATCCTTTGGCGGCGCGCTCTATCATTATCAGGATTATAAGGGGCGGGAGATAGACGCAGTTGTCGAGCTGCCTGACGGAAGCTGGTGCGCCTTTGAAATAAAACTGGGCGCGAATCAGATTGAAGCGGCAGCAAATAACCTGCTTGATATAAAAGAGGCTTTTGAGAAAGATGCCAAAGGGAAACCTCCCGCTGTCTTATGTGTGCTTTGCGGGATGGCAAACGCGGCTTACTTAAGGACAGACGGCGTGTATGTTGTGCCGGTTACGGCGCTGAAAAATTAGAAACTCTGTATTCTAAAGCGTTACAGGCTACAAAATTGATAAACTCGCCTTCTGACAGAGAAATCCGGGATTCACAGGAAGGGGCGGGGATTTTCCGGCCTTTCTTTTCATTACTGTAAAGAACAAGGGCAAGAACATCTTCTGCCATTGAAAGAGAATCAACCATATCATCACCACAGGTATAGCAGCCTTCCAAATCGGGAAATCATTGGATTCCTGTGTCGTCTAAAATACTTTTCAATGTCCCCGATTTACTTCATCTTTGTATCTGGGAACAGAAAATTGTCTATCGGTGAGCGAACTGAACCAGATATCGTGTCGTTTTCCGTGTCGAATCAGACAACAGTTATTTTTCTTAAGTATTTTTAACTATTCCGAGATTTTCATAGTTTTCTTTTCATAGCACCTTTCCTCTGATTGCACCGGCTACTACAATTAACGTTATGCTTTCGCTGATAGGAAATCTGCAAATTTACAATCAGGTATATACTCTTACAGGAGGAGGACCGGCGCATAAGACAGAATCTATTGCGGTAACATTATACCGTCTTGGCTTCAGCAGCGAGGGAGCGCAGTGGGGATATGGAGCGGCAATAGCCGTTGCAATGTTTGTGATTATTTTGATTATAACAGTTATCACTACCACAATGCTCAGAAAAAGGGAGGTGGAGGCATGAAAAACGGCGGGAAAAGAATTTTTATGCTGTTGAAACAGTTTGCAGGCATTTTGGCGGCAGCAGTCTGTCTTGTGATTCATCTTTATCCGGTTTTTATTATTTTTTCGTCGGCGCTTAAGTCAAAATCGGAACTGGCGTTTAATCCTTCGGGAATACCGGAAAAAATAACGTTCGAACATTTTTCCAAAGCTTTTGATAAAATGAATTATCTTCAATCCACAGCCAATACGATAATCATTGTGACTGCAGTAGTGTGCTTTATTTTAATTGCGGCATCAATGGCAGCCTACGCAATCAGCCGCAAAGGTGGAAAATATAACTGGATATATTTTCTGTTTCTGGCCGGTCTTATGATGCCGTTTCAACTGCGTATGATTCCCTTATATAAAATGATGGCGGATTTTAAACTGGTAAATAAGCTGATTGGCACGATTCTGGTATATTGCGGTTCACAGGCTCCCATGGCGGTTTTCCTGTTAAGCGGTTTTGTAAAGACGGTGCCCCGAGAACTGGAGGAAGCGGCTCAGATTGACGGCGCAGGAATTTATTATACATTTTTTGCCATTGTATTTCCGCTTTTAAAAAGTCCTCTGGTTACGGTGGGGATATTGTGTACCTTTGCCATATGGAACGATTTTCTGATGCCCATGCTTTTTTTACAGGCAAGAGAAAAGCTCACAATTACGGTGACACTGGCGAATTTTCAGGGGCTTTATGCAAACGACTGGTCAATGATATTTGCCGGGGTATGTCTGATAGTTTTTCCCATGCTGATTATCTATCTGATTGCGCAGAAGTATATAATCAACGGAATTACAGCGGGAGCCGTAAAAGGATAAAATTTATCCTTATTTCAACAAACAATAGATAAGCAGCCCCCTCACTTGCCGCCCCGCAGTATGACATTGACGGCAAATATACCATCCCCGTAATGGAACCGGATGTATCCGCCGTTTTTTTCCGCGGTATGGCGAACTGCCTGTAAGCCCACGCCCTCTCCGGGACGCTTGGAGGAGAGGAATATGCCGTCTTTTTCCCTGACCTTTCCGTCGTAGGCATTTTCCGTCGAAAGCAGTATCATATGGCCGGAATGCGAATGTGCCTGTACGGTGGTCTGCCGCCTTTTAGGGTCGGTTCTTAAACCGGCCTCCATTGCATTTTCAAGGAGGTTGGAAAGAACGGAGCACAGGTCGGTTTCCGGTACGGGAAGGAGCGCAGGCAGGTCAAGCTTAAAGGTGAGAGGGATATCATATTCCCTGTACAGTCCCGCAAAATAACCCGCCACACTGTCCACTGCCGTATTTTGGCACAGGCAAAGCTCCATATCCGGGATACTGCCCTGCACTTCCTCAAGATATTCTGTCAGGCTTTCCCATTTCTCCTGGGCGGCGAAGCTTTGCAGGATGTGGAGATGGTGGCGCATGTCGTGCCGTGCATGTCGTGTCTGCTCGATAGAGGTGCGGAGGTTGTCATACCGTGCCTGCTGCATGGAGAGGAGCTGATTCTCCCGCCGGAGGCGGTCATTGCGGTTTAAGCTGGATGCCATGAGGTAAAAGAGCGTATAGAGCAAAAGGAGAAGTATCAGAAACACAAGGCTTAGCAGGATATAAATCGACCGGAGACGTCCCAGCTTCAGGAGGTTCGGATTTATCGGGATTATGGAAATGTTCAGACTGACGAACAGTAGGGGCAGAATCCAGAACACATACCAGGTCTGCGCGAAGGCTTCCACGTCCAGAAGTTTTCTCGCAGCATGGGTGGCCGGGTACCAAACGGCAAGGACGGATGCGCAGCAGAGCGCAAACCAGAACAGAGCGCCCTGCAGTGAAAGCACAGACACAGGTTCCTCCGGACTCAGAATGTCGTTTACCGCAATGGCAGTGCCGCTCATGCAGGAAAATACGCCGCAGACGGCAAGGAAAACACTGACGGACTTCCACCGGGAAATACTGAGCGTATGGATATAGAAAGCGCCCATAATAGCGGCGGCAGGGAATAGCAGCCAGACTGTTCTGATATGGAAAAAGCAGCTTACAGCCCCGCCGGCCAGGCTGAGAAAGAGCGCCAGCGGAACCGTTGCCGCCGCAAGTTTTGCCGGGGACATCCGCAGGCGCCCTTTCATGGGCAGATAGGCAAGGAGCATACCCGGAAGCAGAACCATAAGCTCCAGCGCAGAGCATAAGAATCCTGTCATTTTACAGTTCTCCTTTCAAAAATGAAATCGCCGAAAGCCATCCTTGCAGTTTTGGCAAGGTCGCGGCTGACGGGAACCCTCATCTTGTTTTTCAGGATAAAATCCGTGCCGTCAAAATCTTCGGCATGCTCCATGTTGATAATGACGCCACGGCTGCATCGAAAGAAGCGCCCGTCGGTAAGGTATCCGCTGAAATCACGGAAGGTCTGGCGGGTCACGATTTCCGGCCCGCATGTCCTGTAAATGTGTATCTGGTGTTTGTGATGCTCCGCATAAAGAATTTCCCGGAAGTGCAGGCGGACGGAACCGCCGGCGGCGTTCACCTCAATATATCTGTCGTCAGTGGGGAGCCGTTTTGCGATTTCGTCAAACAAAGCATCCAGGTCTTCTCTGGTGCAGGGTTTTACCAGATAGTGAAATGCCCGGACGCGGAAGGCGTCAAGGGCATGGTCGGTAGAGGTAGTGGTGAACACCAGCAGGCAGTCCGCATCAAAACGGCGCAGCGCCTGTGCCGTATTCACTCCGTTCTCGTTTCCCATATAAATATCAAGAAACACAAGGTCAAAACGTTCTTTAACGGCAGCGGCAAGGAAATCCGCGCCGGAACCAAAACTAAAAATTGCGGCGTCAAGGGAAATACGGGCAAGCTGGACATGAATCCCATCCGCTAAGTTTTCCCGTTCTGACGCAATATCATCCACAATGGCAATCCGCATGGAAAAGCCTCCTTTTTTGCGGTTATTTCATCATAGCATAAAACGGCGGGAAAAGCGAGAATCATAAAAAATGGTTTTGTCAGGCCGACTGCATCTTTTACTTCCATATAGCATTATCTCTGTCCGTTCATTTTCTGCCGCCTGTCTTTGCAATAAACTTCATATTAAATTTTAACTCTCTTTAAAAGAATATTTCATACAGTTTGGGACGGATTTTTACATTTCGTGCCGCGTTTATGGAAAAAAGCGGGCAGATTTATATACTGAAAACAGATATCTGTATGTAAGGGAAGGCCGGAATTTATTCCGGTATTCATAAAAAAGAGGTTGCGCGGAATGTCAGGAGGATATTTTACTATGAAAAAAACAGGGAAACGTCTGTTTGCACTGGCGTTAGCTGCCGTCTTATCGGTAACCATGCCCGGTGCGGTTTCCTATGTCCGGGCGGAAAATGAGAAAGAGGCATCGGATAATGAAACCGCGGCAGACAAATCAGAAGCTTCAGAAGAAAGCAAGGGAGAGGAAAACTGCAGACAGGTTACAGGAATATGCGTTCATCACACGGAACATACGTCGGACTGCGGCTACAGGGAGGCGCAGTCCTGTACCCATGAGTGCGGACCGGACTGTTTCAGGATAATGGTAAACTGTGTCCATACCCACGGGCCGGATTGTTATATGGAAATAACGCAGACAGACGGGAGTGGTGCGGAAAACGGGGAAGACGCTTCCGGCGGCGGGGATACACCCGGAGAGGAGAATACATCCGGCGAAGAAGACGGCTCTGGTGAAAACAACGCCTGCGGCGGCGGGGAAAGACGCATTGTTGAAAACTGCAGCCATGTCTGTACAAAGGAGAGCGGATGCATCTGGCAGGAGGCGGAATGCAGCCATGTGCACGGCGAAAACTGCGGTTACGCGGAAGCGACGGAATGCGCTTACATATGCGAAATCTGTGTGGAAGAGGAAGACGCGGACAAAGAAACGGAGAATCCTGACGGGGATTTAAACGAAAATCCTGAGGAAAATCCCGATGAAGAAAATGCGGACGGAGAAGAAGATTTTACGGTTAAAGAGACAGGCAGTTTCAATAAGCTTATGACAAAGAGCAGCGAACAGACGGAAAACAGCGTTGCCGGCGTGACTGCGGACGGAGTGACGGAATATTATGAAAGTATTGTCGACGCATGGAATGCGGCGCAGGGAAAAACGGCTGAAATCCGGATATTGAAGGATGTGGATTTGGAAAGAAAGGAACTGGAAATTAATGATGCCGCCAGCAATATCACGCTGGAAATGGAAGATGGCGTTACCCTGTCAGGTAAGTGCGGCGGCAAGCGAAGCTTTATGAATGTATTAGCCGGAAGCCTTACCATGAAAAGCGGAAGGATTTTAAATACCAATAATCTGCAGGGGCACGGTGTGGACGTAAAAACGGGAGGGAGGTTTATATTAGAGAACGGCACGATTGAGATGACAGGGACTGACAGAGGGAACGTGGGGATAAAAGTAGAGGACGGTACCGTTATCATCAGAGGCGGAAAGGTCAGTGCGTATAGCTATGCTTTAAGTCCCAGAAGAAGTAAGGTTACCATTACAGGAGGAGAGTTTACCACTTCAGATGAAATTGGAAGGGCTATATTAACGGGCAGCACTGATATACTCATTGAGGGGGGATATTTTAAGTCTGTTTATGCGGTGGATGCAGGCTCCGGTAACATAGAAATCAGAGGGGGCATATTTGAAGGCTCTTCCGGTGCTTTATTTGCGCAGTGGAGCGGCGGTAATTACAGAATTTCAGGCGGTACTTTTTACGGGAAAAGCTACACTTTAAAGAATGATGTTTCTAATGGCCAGGTTAAGGCGTGGCTGGAAGAGGGCTGCGCTTATTATGATGTGGACAGCAACAGTATTCTGAACCCCGGGACTTCCTGGTATCTGAAAGGGAATGTCAGGGTGGATATATGCACCCACAGCTTTAGCGACTGGGAGCCGGACCAGACAGGCTCCCATGTCAGAACCTGTAAAGGCTGCGGATTGGAGGAAAAGGAAGATTGCAGTTATGAATATACAGATATTACAGGCGGAAGCACTTCCGGCAAAGAAGGACAGCACAGCGCCGTCTGTACTGTCTGCGGCTATCAAAAGGGAGGCGAGCCGCACACCTTTTCCGAATGGGCGCTAAGCGGAGGCAGTACTTATGTCCGTTCCTGTACGGCATGTAAACGTGAGCACAGGGCGGAGATTACCCGGCCTTTTGCCGGAGCGGAGGCGGCATACGGAGAAACCGGACAGCAGTTTTCCGTTCAGGTGACAGGCGCGGAGGCTTTCTTTGCATGGAAAAGGCAGGGGGAGGATACCGTACTTTCCACAGAGAGCAGCTTTACGCTTTCGGATAAACCGCCGGTGGGAAATTATGTCTATGAGTGCGCCGTCACCCTGGAGGGGGACAGCGCGCCTGTGGATACGTTTTCCTTTTCCCTTAAGGTCAACCCGGCGGGGCTTGAAGGAGGAGCCGTGACGGTGGAGGAAGGGGACGGTATTTTTTATGACGGAAAGGAAAAAGAGCCTGACGTAACCGTGACAGTAAACGGGAAAACGCTGGTACGGGGAACGGACTACACGGTTTCCTACTCCGGCAACGTGAGCGTGGGAGAGGGAACCGCTGTGATTACCGGTATCAACAACTATGCGGGAACTCTGTCCCGGACCTTTTCTGTCCGTTACTTTGAAACAGACGAGGCGGCCACAGCCCCAAAGGAGTGGTGCAACAGCGCGAAAATCACTGCGCCCTCCGGCTTTACCCTCAGCGCTTCTTTAGACGGGACGTTCGGGGCGGAAATCTTTTATGAAAAGGAAACAGGCCCGGACGGGGCGGACGTCACTTACTATTTGAAACAGGATACGACCGGTTATATCACGGGGGCGAAGACGGTCAGGGTAAAGGTGGATATTACGTTGCCGGCTGTGGACGGAACCGGCAACGGGATTAAGATTACCGACAGGGACGTCTGGTGGCAGAAGCTGCTGACGGCGGTTTCTTTCGGGTACTATAAGCCCCAGCAGGTTACCGTTCATGCGGAGGATGCGCTGTCGGGTATTGATAAGGTTTATTATTACATTGACCGAAAGCCGGGGGAGAAGCCTCTTTCAGCGGATGAACTGCGCGGGCTTTCCGCCGGTGTTTGGACGGCCTCCGATATGACGTCTTTTCCTCTGAACGAGGAAGGGCGCTATGTGATTTATGCTTATGCGCAGGACAAAGCGGGGAACCGGAGCGCTTATATCTGCTCGGACGGTATTGTGATTGACAGCACCGCGCCCGTGCTTGCACTGAAAACGCCGGTGGGAGAAGGGCTTAAGGACACCGGTGCGGCTCCGCTCGCTAAGATGAATGAGTCCGGAAATATTACCTATCTTCTGTCGGATACGGAAAAAAGCGGCATTACGGCGTCGGATATTCTGAATTCTGCCGATAGTGTAAAGCGCTCCGTCACCGGCGGGCAGGCGGGGACGGATTTGGAGCTGCATCTTACCGGGCTTAAGGCTAACACCGTCTATTATGTATATGCGGTGGGCACGGACACTGCGGGGAATGTGGGAGGGGTGGAGCAGGTCAGTTTTACCACATTGAAAACCGCCGTAGCGGGTACGGTTTCCATAGAAGGGAAAGCGGTATACGGGGAAACCCTGACGGCTTTGGCATCTGTGGGGACGGCCAATGCCGGCGCTGTTTCCTACCAGTGGTACCGTCAGGACGCCGCCGGGAACAGGACGCCGATTCCGGGGGCAAATTCCGTAAGCTATAGGCTGACGGCGGAGGATGTGGGCTGCAAAATCGGTGTGGAGGTGACGGCAGAGAACTGCTCCGGAAAGCTGGATGCGACAGCCGGGGATAAGGTGCAGAAGGCGGACTGCCCGGCGGTAAACGCACCGGTAAATGGCCGGGTGAATGATGAGCCGGGGACTGACAGTTTTACCTTTACCGGAAAAAAAGATGTAGTTTATGAATACAGCCTTGACGGCGGAAGCACGTGGAAGGAGATGGAAAGCGCCGCTTTTTCTCCTGACGCGCAGGATAATACAAAGGTAACCGGAACTTTGGCAATCGGTAATTACGCCTATGAGGCAGGGCAGATTCAGGTGCGGGCGAAAGCGACGGAGAGTTTTCTTGCCAGCGGGGCAGTCAAAAACGACGCGGCCTTTACCGCTTATCTGGAGGGAAGCGCGGCTCTTACCGGGACGGCGAAATACGGGGAAACCCTGACGGCAGCGGTAACCGGGGCGCAGCCGGGCGTTCCCCTTGTCTACAGCTTTTACCGGGAAGGGGAAACAGCGCCTGTACAGACGGGAAGCGGCGCGGCTTATACTTTAAAGGAAGCGGATATCGGCAGAAAGATTTCTGTGAAGGTGACGGCGGCAGGTTATGAGGGCGCTTTGGAGGACGAAACGCCGGGCGCGGTGGCAAAAGCGGACGGACGGGAGATTCCCGGCAATGTGGCGGGCAGCTATATTACGGACGGGAAAACCTATTCCTACACTGTGAACGCCGTTGCAGGCGCACAGTATCGGATGGACGACGGCCCCTGGCAGAATTCCAATGAGTTTACAGGCATAACGCCGGGCAAGACCCATACCTTTTATGCAAGAATGCCGGAAACGGACTGCTATGAGGCGGGGAGCGCAAAAGGGACAGGGCAGATTGCCTTTCCTAAAATCACGCCTCCGGCTCCGGCGCTGCAGTACCGGATAGAGAAAAAGGAAAACGGAACCGTGACCGTGACGATTGAGGAAGCGGACGGAACGGAATACAGCTTTGATGGCGGAGCCAGCTGGTCGTCGGCGGAGGGAGCCAATGTAAAAGAGTTTTCGTCGGCGGATACCATAACCCTTGCCGTCCGTCGTCAGGCAACGGCAACTCACAACCAGTCTCCGGAAGCAAAGGCGGAGGTTAATCTGGCAAAAGGACAGCAAGCCGCGCCGGGGGATTTTCAGCTTATTTATGAGGCGGACGGAGAAAAGGGCTACTTTGTGACGATTCCCGCCACGGAAGGCTGCGAGTATAGCTTTGACGGGATAAACTGGCAGGATGATAATGTGGGATATGGCGCAGCGGGGGAAGTGGCGGCAGGCTACAAGCGGTATAAGGAAACCGGCGACAAAAATGCCGGCAGTGTGTCTTTTGCAACGACCGCGCTGCCCCGGTTCAGGGTAAAGACGCCCTCTGTCTATCCGGCGGGCGGAAGCTATGCGGGCGGAACCGCCCTTACGGTTACGATTACCTGTGAGACGGCAGGAACTGAGATTTACTATACAACAGACGGAAGTGAGCCTACAATGCTGTCCCAACGATATAGGGGGGAATTTGCGGTGGCAGTTCCGGCCATAGTGAAAGCCTTTGCCGTGAAAGCGGGTATGACGGACAGCCTGGCGGCCAGCGTAAGTTATACAAAGACGGGCAGTACGGGAGGCGGCACCGGCGATGGTACGGGAGATGGTTCCGGCTCTGGCGGCGGTTCGGAGGATGGTTCCGGCTCCGGCGGCGATAATGGGAGCGGTTCGGACAGCGGCGGCTCTGGAGGCAGCGGCAACAGCAGCGGTTCGGAGGGCGGAACGGGAAGCGGTTCCGGCAGCAGAGCAGACAATCCGGGAAATAAGGCCGGCAGCGGCTCCGGCAATCTCAAAAATGGCGCAGGCGCTTCTTTGGGGCGGCAGACAGCGAAAAACTCCGCCGGTTCGCATATTGCCGGGGGAGAAAAGGCCGGCAGCCGGGATTTATTTGGCAACAGTGCATTTCGCAGGCAGCCTTTTATAAAACCTGCGGATGGTACGGCCCTGGTGACGAAAACTGGCTGGGAGATTATCAAATCGGAGGCCGAAGACGCTCCGGAGGGTGATTTGATAAACGTGGATATGAACGGGGAGGCGGTGGTTCCGGGTGAAGTACTGAACGTATTGAGCGGGCGGGATATTACCATTGCTTTTTACATGGGTAACGGCATGGTCTGGCGCGTAAACGGAAGGAGCTTTAAGGCGGATAAAATTGGCGATATTGATTTTTCGGCAGAGACGGAAGCCGGGAAAATACCGGAGGACTTAAGCACAGTACCCGGGAGCCTTTATCAGGATTTGCGGGAAAAGCCAGGCAGCGCGGACGGAAGTATTTATCTGAAGCTGCTTCATCAGGGTGAATTTGGCTTTACGGCAGTGCTTTCCCTTGACGCAGGCAAGGAAAATGCCGGTCTGACTGCCGTTTTGACAGACTTGGGTCAGGGCGAAGAGGAACCGGAATTTGTCTGTGACGGCAGGATAATGGCGGACGGAACCGTGGAGCTTTTATTTACCAGAGGAGGAAATTACGTTGTTGTTGTGGGCGGTGTTTCAACGGATTCCGATTCCGGGAGCAGCGGGGAAGAGGGAAAGCAGCTTAAGAAAGATGGAAACGGCGGGGATGCCGGTTCTCCCGGCAACGGTTCTGCGGAGGTGAAAGGCCGAAACGGCCTTAAAACTTTCCTGGCTGTTCTGGCCGGAGGCAGCGTCCTGGTTCTTGCAGGCGGCATGACAGTAATCCGGAAGAAAAGAAGGGAAGAGGAAAAATAACAGATTAACAGGTAAAGGGCGCTGCTTTGGGACAGAGGCAGCGCCCGTACTATTGACGATGAATATCACAGGGCAATCCCGCATTCAAACGCCAGAACCATATACTTTTCCGTGTTGGAAAATCCGACCGTTTCCAAATCTCTCTTGTCCCACGTATCGGTGCTGAGATTGTCGGCGCCGAATAAAAACTGGATAAAGGGAATGTTCCGGTATTTTGAGACGGCCAGCATGGAAGCGCATTCCATCTCAACGGTAAGGCAGCCGAAAAGGCGGAAACGCAGATTTCAGGAAAACCCGCTGCCTTTTTTGTGGTGTCGGAGGGATTAATCAGAGCCGGCTCTGTTATTTCTGTTCTCTGGAATACGGTTTTCAACTTTATGTACCTCTCTTTCAGCGGTTTTACTGATTATAGCAAAGGCCGGTCTGGTTTACAATAAAATTCCCATGAAAATCCCATGTGAAAAAAGCATTTTGATTGACGACATTTTGAAGAAAAGATATAATAGGATATGACATAATATTGAAACGTGACTATAAAAAGGAAGTGGATTGCTGCTTCCTTTTGTGCTTATCAGGAGAAAAATTATGGCGGAGCTGAAAAAGGAATGGATTGAAAAAATTTATGCGGGCTGGCTGGCGAAAATCATAGGGATACGCCTTGGCGCGCCGGTCGAGGGGTGGACTTATGAGCAGATAAAAAGCGTTTACGGGAAGTGTCGGGATTATCCGGTGGACTATAAGCGTTTTGCGGCGGACGACGACAGCAACGGGCCGCTGTTCTTTCTGCGCGCGCTGGAAGAGAGTATGGCAAAAGGACGGGAAATGACGGCCGACGATGTGGGGGAGGCTTTGCTCAATTACGCGCCTTTTGAGCATGGGTTTTTCTGGTGGGGAGGCTATGGATGCTCCACGGAGCACACGGCCTACTTAAACCTTCGTCATGGCATTCCCGCGCCCCAAAGCGGGAGCCGTAAGCAGAACGGCAGCACCATGGCGGAGCAGATTGGCGGGCAGATTTTCATTGATACCTGGGGACTGGTCTGTCCGGGAAATCCAGGTCAGGCGGCGTCCTTTGCGGCGAAAGCGGCGAGCGTGACCCATGACGGCAACGGGATTTACGGGGGCGTTTTTATTGCCGCCTGCATCAGTGTGGCATTTGTGGAAAAAGATATCCGGGCAATTCTGGAAAAGGGGCTTTCCTGTATCCCGGCGGAAAGCGCTTACGCAAAACTTGTCCGGGAGGTTATGGATTTCCATGAAAAACACCCGGACAACTGGGAGGACTGTTTTGCTTATATCCGCAGCTTTCACGGTTACGACAGATATCCCGGCGTCTGCCATATTCTGCCCAACACGGCGGTTATCGTTCTCGCGCTTTTGTACGGAAAGGGGGATTTTTCTGATACGCTGACGATTTGTAACCGGTGCGGCTGGGATACGGACTGCAACGTGGGGAACGTGGCCACGATTATGGGCGTGCGGGGAGGCCTTGAGGCCATAGAGGAAAAATGGCGGAAGCCTGTCAATGATTTTCTGGTGTGTTCAGGCGTTGTGGGCTCCTTAAATATTCAGGATATTCCCTACGGCGCATGTTATATTGCAAAGCTGGCGTGGGCTCTTCGGGGAGAAACGCTTCCTGAACCCTTCCGGGAAATCATAGAAAACCGGATTCATAGCTGCCACTTTGAGTTTCCCGGTTCCACCCATGCCATGGAGATGCGGCTTGAGCGCACGAACCCATCCTGCCCTGAAACGCCGGAGTTTGCGCTTTTAAACACGCCGGAGACTTCCCATACCGGGGAGAGATGCCTTAAGGCGCACGCTTATCCGGTCAGCCCGGGGGAGAGGGTCTGCCTTTATGTCAGAACCTGCCTCTTTCCTGAGGACTTTCACGACAGCCGCTACGACCCGGCTTTTTCGCCGCTTCTGTATCCGGGCCAGACGGTCTGCGGAAGCGTGATGCTGCCGGAGGAGGCGCCGGAGAGCAAGGCATATCTTTATGTGAGAAACGCCCGGACAAAGGAGCTTTATCTGAGCGGGGAGTATATCACGGAAAAGGGAAAATGGTTTACGCTGCAATACTCTGTTCCGGCCATGGAGGGCGTACTGCTGGATGAAATGGGATTTGCCTTTGAAATCTGCGCCATGAGCGGGAACCGGGCAGGCTTTGACGTTTATGTTGACGATTTGTACGCGGCGGGAGGGCCGGACTATACGATTGACTTTGCAAAGGAAAAAGAGGAGGTATGGACTTCCGTCCATAAGGAAATCAGCCAGTTTACCCGTCTGAAAGGAAATCTCTTTCTGGAGGATGGAAATCTGCATTTATCCTGCGCCGATTTCGGGGAAGCCTACACCGGACGGTATGACTGGCGGGACTACCGGGCGGAGTTTGCGCTGACGCCCCATGCCGGCGTGCAGCATTATGGCTGTATCCGGGTGCAGGGTGGCGTGAGGGGATACTTTGCAGGCTTTTCGGGGGATGAATTTGTCCTTATGAAGAATACCCGAAAGGGCCTGGTAAGGCTTGCCGGCGCGCCCTTTGTATGGGAAACGGGGAAGGAATACCGAATTGAAATCGGAGCGGAGAAAAACAGGATTAGCGCCCGGATGGGGGATATCTGTCTGGAAGTTGTTGACGGGGACGGGCCGTACCTGACAGGCTCCGCGGGAATTGCCGTGCGCGGCGGAAGCCATATAAGCTGCAGGGAAATCAGGATAAAGGCAGCGCAGGCGGCAGCAGGATCGAAATGAAATCAAAACTGAAATGAAAGCGGAACCAAAACAGGAGGACAGACAGTGAAAATATTGAATTTTGGCTCGTTAAATATTGATTACGTGTACCGGGTAGCGCACATTCTGCAGCCCGGAGAAACTTTAAAAGCCGGGGAGATGGAGGTTTTTCCCGGAGGAAAGGGCTTAAACCAGTCCATAGCCGCCGCAAGGGCAGGGGCGGAGGTTTATCACGCCGGTATGGTGGGAGCGGAGGACGGAGGCTTTTTGCTGGACGTCTGCCGGGAAAACCATGTGAATACAGATTATATCCGGACAGCGGAGGGAAAGAGCGGACACACCATCATTCAGGTGGACGACAATGCCCAGAACAGCATTCTTCTCTACGGAGGCGGCAACCGGAAAATCACGGAGGATTTTATCAGAGAAGTGCTGGCCGGTTTTGGAAAAGGGGATATTCTGGTTTTGCAGAACGAGATTAATCTGTTGGATGTTGTCATTGACATGGCATATGAAAAGGGAATGAAGATAGTCTTAAATCCATCTCCCTTTGACGAGGGGCTTGACGGCTGCGATTTGTCAAAGGTATCGGTTTTTCTGGTAAACGAAATAGAGGCCGGGCTCCTCGCCGGCGGAAACGGTGAAGACAGGGAAGGAAGCGGAAAAGGATGCGAAAACGGAGAGGACGGCGCAAAGCTGGTTGACAAAATACTGAAAAAATATCCTGAGGCGCAGGCGGTGGTCACCATGGGGGCGCAGGGCGCCTTTTACGGACAGGGGAGCTTCCGGCATTTCCAGAGGAGCTTTCCGGTGAAAGCAGTGGACACCACGGCGGCAGGGGACACCTTTACCGGCTATTTTGTTTACGGCCTGATGAAAGGCGAAGCCATTGAAGTAATCATGAAAAGGGCGGCGATGGCGGCTGCTGTGGCCGTATCCCGGAAAGGGGCGGTTCCGTCCATCCCGAAGAGGGAAGAAATTAAAATGACAGGAGAATAAAAGCAATGCAGGATGAAAAAACAACCAAAAAGAATCTGATATTTTTTCCGCTGGGAACAATGGGGAGGGATGCGGTTTACAGTCTGATTAACAGCTATCTGTTGACCTTCGTGCTGTTTACGCATTCCCTTAACGGGGCTCAGGTCGGGGCGATTACAGGAATTATGATTGCCGCCAGGGTGTTTGACGCCATAAACGACCCTGTGATGGGAAATATCATAGAAAGGACCCGTTCCCGATTCGGCAAATTCAAGCCCTGGCTGGCGGCGGGTGGGGTGTCCACCACAGTGGTGATTTATCTGCTTTTTAACGTAAGGCTTTCCGGTTGGCGGTTCGTGTGTTTTTTTGCGCTGATGTATTTTGCTTTCAGCATCACTTATACCATGAGCGATATTTCCTACTGGGGAATGATTCCGGCCCTTGGCTCGGACGCCGATGTGAGGAACCGGTTTACCGCCCGCACCACCCTGTTTGCGGGAATCGGCGGAACGCTGGCTGCTATCTTGATTCCCGTTTTTTCCGCGGGAACCTGGGCAATCGGCGGCAGTTCGGAGGCGGCATACGGAAGAATCGCACTGGTTATCGCCGTGATTGCGCCTCTTTTCATCATGTTTACGCTGTTTGGGGTGCGGGAGAACAGGGAGACGGGCAAAGCCGGCGAAGAGAGGGAAAAGTTTTCCTTTAAACAAATCTTTCATACCATTGCCCGGAACGACCAGCTTGTGTGGGTGTCGGTTATTTTCCTGATTCAGCAGGTGGGGAACGGGCTGGTGATTGGCGGGATTGGTTCTGCTTATATTTATTTCACCTTCGGCTATAACGGCGGGCTGTATTCTCTGTTTAACACCGTGGGCATGTCGGCCACGGCGGTTCTGATGATTGTGTACCCGGCGGTTTCAAGGCGGATTCACAGGAAAAAGCTGATGGGCATTATGGCCGTGATATCCACTTTGGGGTATGCGCTGATGCTCCTTTCCTTGTTTGTTCCGGGCATCGGGATGGACAGGTTCTGGCTTCTGGTGGCCGGATACATGTTTTCCAACTTCGGACAGTACTGCTTCTACCTGATTATGATGATTTCCATTATGAATACGGTGGAGTACAACGAATACAAATTCGGAACAAGGGACGAGGGGATTATCACATCCCTCAGGCCGTTCATTACCAAAATGAGCTCCGCCCTGATAGTGGCCCTTACCTCCGCGGTCTATCTTTTATTCGGGGTCACCGGCTATACCAACGCCATTTCCGGGCTGGAGCAGCAGTGCGCGCAGGGACTGATTTCGGAGGAGGAAAAACTCACGGAAATATCCGAAGTGATTTTCGGCTCTGAAAAGGACGCGGCGGAAGGCGCTGCAAACAGCGTGGCGGAAAGGCACGGCGGCGTCACGGCGGGACAAAGCGCCGGACTTCTGGCGGCCATGACGGTGGTTCCCTGTTTCCTCATGCTGTTGTCCTTCTGTTTATATAAGAAGAAATACAAACTGGACGAGGAGGAATATGACAGAATCTGCGCGAAGCTGCGTTAAAAATCAGAAGCTGTGGAGCGGGGTTTTGGCGCAGGCAGACGGAAAAGGCTTTGGATATAAAATTTATACATCAAATATAGAATTTTCCGAATAGAGATAATTTTGCGGCTGTAGTAGAATGAGTGTAATCAATCAGACAGACTTATTTTTAACAGGAGGGCATCATGTTTTTGACGGACAGAAAACTGGAAAGGCGCATCGACGAGGCGATGCAGTACAGATATCGGGATACGATTGAACTTTTGGAGTTTGCCGTGGCGGAGGATACGCAGGGAGTGGTAAATCCGCAGCTTCCCGAATCCTTTGAGGGATGGGAGACGATGAAGGCCGGGGATACCTGGAAAGGGCGCGACAAATTTCTCTGGATGCATAAGGTAATCCACATTCCCTCGGAATGGAAAGGGAAAAGAGTCGTGGGAATCTTTGACTTCGGAAATACCGGCGGCGGAAATAACTCCGGTTTCGAATCCATGATTTACATAGATGGGAAAATGTATCAGGGTGTGGACAGCAATCATAAGGAAGTGTTTTTTGAGGAGGAGCTCTGCGGAAAGGATGTGGACGTGACTTTCCGCCTGTGGTCCGGGCTTGAGGGCGGCGGAATCCCGAAGGAGCAGGAGCACAGGATTGCCCGGGCGGACCTGGCATGGCTGGACGAAAAGACGGATGATTTTTACTACATGGCTTCCATGGTATGGCAGACTTTAGCAGATCTTGACGCCTCTGACCCCATGCAGCATGAGCTTCGGAAAGCCCTTGACGGCGCGTGCCACTGTATCGACTGGTCTTATCCGGGCAGCGAAGAATTTTATGAATCCGTCCATCAGGCCGACGATTATCTGAATGAAAGTATTGACAGGATGGACAAAAAGTCCATGGTGAACGTGTACTGCGTGGGACATACCCATATCGATATGGCGTGGCTCTGGCGGCTGAAGCATACAAGAGAAAAAGGCTCCCGCTCTTTTTCCACGGTGCTTCGTCTGATGGAGATGTACCCGGAATACATTTTTCTGCAGACCCAGCCTCAGCTATATGAGTACATGAAAGAGGAATTTCCGGATATCTACGGGAAAATCAAAAAAAGAGTGGCGGAAGGACGTTGGGAGGCCGACGGGGCCATGTGGGTGGAGGCCGACTGTAACTTAACCAGCGGGGAATCTCTCACAAGACAGATTTTGATTGGCAGCAGATTTATAAAGGAAGAGTTCGGCAAAGACGTGGAATTTCTGTGGCTGCCAGATGTGTTCGGTTATTCCTGGGCGCTTCCGCAGATTTTGAAGAAAGCCGGAATCAGCACCTTTATGACCACAAAGATAAGCTGGAACCAGTATAACCGTATGCCTCACGATACTTTCAAATGGAAGGGAATCGACGGAAGCGAGGTTTTGACTCACTTTGTCACCACGCCGGAGCCCTGGCGGGAGAGGGACTCCTGGTTTTATACCTATAACGGCATGATTACGCCCAGAACGGTGCAGGGCGTCTGGAACGCCTACAGCGAAAAGCAGATGAATAAGGATTTGCTGATTTCCTTTGGCTACGGCGACGGGGGCGGCGGCGTGAATCGGGATATGCTGGAGAACCGAAGAAGAATTGAAAAAATTCCGGGGCTTCCCAACCTGAAAATGTCCACAGCCGGCGAATATTTCCGCAGGCTTCACGAAACGGTGGAAAACACGGAGCAGTATGTCCACACCTGGGACGGCGAGCTGTACCTGGAGTACCACAGAGGGACTTACACCAGCCAGGGATACAATAAGCGCATGAACCGGAAAATGGAGCTTTTGTACCGCAGGACGGAGTGGCTGACGGCGATGGCGGCAATCCTTTCGGGGGATATTGGCCTTGCCGGGCAGGAGGAGCTGACAAAGGGATGGAAGCACATTCTGACGAACCAGTTCCACGATATTATTCCCGGTTCCTCTATCCGCGAGGTTTACGAGGATTCCAGAGAGGATTATAAATATATCGAGAAAATTGCCCGCGGCATAAAGAGCGGGGCGTATGAACGTCTGCTTGGGAAAAAGGAAAATACCTATACGATTATCAACGCTTCCGGCTGGACCATGAGCCAGATTGTTCCGCTTCCGGGCAGCGGGGAGGGCGTTTACAGAGACGCCGACGGAAACGAGCTTGCCGCGCAAAAGGGAAGCGGCGTTACCTATGTGGAGGTAAAGGACGTTCCGGCAATGGGATTTAAGACCGTTGTTTTTGAGGAAGCAAAAGAGGGGGCAAAGGCGGGCGTGCCGCTGCAGACGGCCTTTTCTGTCAGCGGCACCGTAACGGATGCTGCCGTCGGCACAGGCAGGGAGATTGAAACGCCTTTCTATCAGATTTCCCTGAACAGCTACGGGCAGATTGTGCGGCTGTATGACAAGACTTACCATCGGGACGTGGTTCCCGAAGGAATGCGGGCCAACGTGCTGCAGGTGTTTGAGGATAAGCCCATCGACTTTGACGCCTGGGACGTGGACATTTTTTATCAGGAAAAAATGCGGGAAATCACGGAGCTTTCCATGTTTGAAATCACGGAAATGGGGCCGCTTCGCATGAATATCCACATGGAATGGAATTATATGAACTCCCGGATTCGCCAGGACATGGTGCTTTACAGCAGTGACAGAAGGATTGACTTTAAGACAAAGGTGGATTACCACGAGCAGCATCAGCTCCTGAAAGCGGCCTTTCCGGTGGATATCCGCTCCACCTACGGCACATACGACGTACAGTACGGCAACGTAAGGCGTCCCAATCACTGGAACACAAGCTGGGATTTGGCGAAATTTGAGACGGTTGCCCACAGATGGGCGGATTTGTCGGAGAGAAATTACGGCGTGAGTATCATAAACGACTGCAAGTACGGCCATGACATCAAGGATAACGTGATGCGCATTTCCCTGCTCCGGGCCGGAACCCACCCCGATTACCTTCAGGACCAGGGCGAGCATGAGTTTACTTATGCGCTGCTTCCTCATCAGGGAGACTTTGTGGCGGGAAATGTGGTTCCCGAAGCCTTCGCGCTGAATGAGCCCATGGAGGCCGTGGCGGGAGAAGCAAACCTTACTTTTGACAGCTTCTTGTCCTTTGACAATGAGCAGGTGGAGCTGGACGCGGTGAAGAAATCCGAGGACGGAAAGTATCTGGCAGTCCGTTTCCATGAATTTGCAGGCTCGGCTCAGGAAGTGGAGGTAAAACCGGGATTTGCTTACAGGTCATGGGCGGAATGCGATTTGAGGGAGCGGCCCCTTACGGAATTCGCGGAAGGGAAGATTTCCTTAAAGCTCCATGCCTATGAGATTAAGACGGTACTGTTGTCTGTTTAAATGAAAGGGGGAAGGATGTATGGGAGAACTGTTCCGTATAGACAGAGTAATGGGATTTTGTGAAAAGGTATGCTACTTTTTTATCATAAATCTGCTGTTTATTGTTTCCAATATTCCGGCGCTTTTGTTCTTGCTGTTTGTGGGCGCCGGACAGATACGGGAATGCCTTCCCCTGTTTCTTTTGTGCCTGCTTCCCATGGCCCCGGCCCTGTCGGCGGTCATGTACGCGATGAACCGCATTATCAGGGGAACGGAGGGGAAAGCAATCAGGGATTACCGGAAAGGATTTTTCTCCGGCTTTTGGCAGAAAATAAGGCTTGGGTGCGGACAGCTTTTTGTGATTTTCATGTGCCAGGCCAACATGGAGTTTTTTTCCGTCAGGATGAAAAGCCTGTGGATGGCGGTGGTTTTTGCTGTACTGTTTGCCATGGCCGTTCTCATTACGCCGACTCTTTACATGCTTGCCAGCCGGTACGAGATGACCGACATACAACTGATAAAGGCGGCGGTTACGCTTATGATTGCAAAACCGGTCTTTACGCTGGGGAACATCGCGGCGCTTTGCCTGATTTTAGCGGCTTTCGAGATATCGGCGGGGACGACGGTGCTGTTTATGGGAAGCGTTTACGGATTTCTGGTTATGTTTATGAACCAAAGCCTTTTACGGAAACTGGAAAAATAAGGCGCAGAGGGAATGCGGGATAACCGCATTTCCTTTTTGCGGTTGGAAAGGAGCTTGGCTGTAAAGATGGAAATTAAGGGCTCAAGGCAGTTGTATAACAAATTGTTTTACATATATACGGCGGTTCTTGCATGCGTGGTACTGCTTCTGGTTCTCTATTTTTATACCAGCACCCGGCAGCGGTTTCTGGAGCAGAATCTGAATTATATGGAGATGATGAGCCGGGCGGCGTCCTCCTATCTGGAGGAAACCGCGGACACGGCGGAATACATCCACGAGGATTTATACAAATCCGTCATGGAGCTGAACGACGCGCTGCATTATATGACGGACGAGCCTTCCGATTACCAGCGTTACCGGCTGGACACCTACATGGAAAACAAAATCAGCGAATATAAGGGCATCGAGAAGTTTTTTCTGGACGCCTTTCAGGCATATGCCGATTTGAATTACGTGGTGCTTTACAGCTATGAGCGGGACGAGATTACCGAGTATACAAGGGACGGTAAAAGCTACAGGAAAAGCGCCGGCGAGGCGTTTAAGAACAGGTTTTTTGAGGAAAATCTCTCAGACGAAGAAAGCTTTACCTATCTGAAGGAAATACGGAATCCGGCCACTATGAAAGTGAAAGGCTGTATGGTTCTGGGCTTTGCGGGGGATAAATTCAGGGAAATTTATGAATACTACGACCGGCCGGAGCTGATTGTGTATAACGAAGCCGGGACAGGTATCTTTGCTTCCTCGTCAAAGGAGCCCCTTTCCGCGATTAGGGAGGCGGAGAGGGCAGGAGGGCTTGAGAGCCTGCTTGACGCCTATGCGGAGCATATCCAGATGGGACAGTACCATGCCGTCAGCTATCTTGAGAGAAAGCAGGCGGCCAGGGTACCCGGAACCATTGTCTTTATGATTTTCGCCGTGGGAGTCTTTGCGATGGCGTTTGGGGAGGCTTTGGTAAGGTATTATCTGCAGCGGCTTGCCACGCGTTTAAACAGGATACTGGACGGAATGACAGGGGTTATGGATGGGGATTTGGATATACGGATTCCCGCCAACAAAAACGGCGACGAGCTGGATTTGATTTCCCGGTACTTCAATGAGATGTGCGCGCGCCTTGACGAGCATATAAAGAAACGGTATCTGGCGGAAATCGAGCAGAAGAACGCGGAGATGGCGGCGCTGCAGAGCCAGATTAACCCGCACTTTTTATATAACACGTTAGAGGCGATTCGGATGAAGGCCATCTGCAACGGCGACAGGGAAGTGGGGAAAATGCTTTACAGCATGGCGGTGACCTTCCGGGCCCAGCTAAAGGAGGCGGACGTGATTACGCTGGCCCAGGAACTGCACTACAGCAAAAAGTATATGGAGCTCTTTGAGTTTCGTTACCAGAAGCAGTTCCAGGCTCTGGTGGAATGTCCGGAGGAGTATCTTCAGACGCCGATTATCAAGTTTGTACTGCAGCCGATTATAGAAAATTATTTTATCCATGGCATCCGCATGAGGGAAGAGGATAATTTTATACGGATTGCGGTTGAAAAGGAAAAGGATTTCCGGATAATTGTGGAAGATAACGGCCGGGGCATGACGAAGGAGGAGCTTGCGGCCAAAAACGAGGAGCTTTTGAACGATACCATGAAAAAGGAGGCTTCCATCGGGGTTGCCAACGTAAACCGCAGATTAAAGGCTGTTTACGGCAGGGACTACGGGATTTTGATGGAGGCAAGAGAGGGCGGCGGGCTCCGGGTGATTTTACAGTTCCCGACGGTAGAGCCAGGGGAGAAGGAAGAGACGGACTATGATGAAAGTGATGTTGGTGGAAAATGAAGAACTGATTTTGCAGGGAATCAGAAACATTCTGGACTGGGAGGCGCTGGGGCTTGAGGTGGTGCATATGGCCCACGACGGGCAGGAGGCGCTTGCCATGTGGGAAAAAGAGCCGGTACATATTGTGGTGACGGATATCAGCATGCCTGTGATGGACGGGCTGACCCTTCTTCGGAAGATACGGGAAAAGGAAGATAAAGTGCGGTTCATCATACTGACCGGATACGACGAGTTTGCGTATGCCAGGGAGGCAATCCGTCTGGAGGTGGAGAATTACATCTTAAAGCCAATCAACGAGGAGGAACTGGAGCGCCAGCTTAAGGAAACCATCCGGAAGATTGAGGAGATGAATAAAAAGAATCTCAGATACATTGACGAAAAGACCCAGTGGATGCATTTTCTGAACGGAAAAGCGGACAGGGATGCTTACAGCCAGTACGCGAAAATGCTGAATCTGGAAACGGAGGAGGGCACGTATTATGCGGCCGTAATGAAATGGAGCATGGACGAGCCGAAGGAAAATAAGATTACGGATGTGCTCATGGCGCTTCGGAGAGAGGAGGGCAGGCTGAAAACGGTGCATCTTCCGCCCGACGGGCTGCTCATGCTCCTTACAGGGGAGGAATGGGAGGAGGAGAAAGCCCTTGAGTATTTTTCAGAGCTCCAGAATAAAATAGAGAGCGATTTTAACGTGATGACCTTTATCGGTATCGGGCCTCCCTTTAAAAGCTTCCGGCAGCTTCCTGAGGCTTACCAAACCGCGAAAAAGCTCCAGAAATACCTGATTATCGAAGGGTACGGGAGCTGCATCAGCCGGCGGCAGATTCAAAACCGGAAAACGGAAGCCGTCAGCATGGACGAGGCCCGACTCCGCAAGCATATCCTGAAAAAGGAAAAGGAGGAGGCGGTAGGATATGCGGAAGACCTCTTTATCAACAATATACGGAAGGACGCCTCCATCAGCTCCTTATATCAGATTGCCGTCAAAATGGCAATGCTGCTTCAGGAAATCAAGAAGGAGTATAAGCTGGAATCCGGCAGGTTCCATGATTTGTCGGAGCTGATTGAAACCATTTTCAGCGCGGAGGACATCCGGGGAATCAAGACCGTGTTTTTTTCCGAAATCGCGGAAATTATCGAGTGCATCCACGAGGAGGATTCCCAGTATACCCCGGTGGTCCGCCAGATTATATCGGAGGTACAGCACAATTACAGAGAAGATATGAATTTGAAGACGCTGGCGTACAAATACCACATGAACGCCTCCTATCTGGGACAGATTTTCCAGAAAGAAGCAGGATGTTCCTTTGCCCAGTACCTGAGCAATACCAAAAACAGCATCGCAAAGGATTTGATTTTAAACACCAATATGAAAATCAACGACATTGCCAGGCAGGTGGGATATACCGATATCAGTTATTTTTACCGGAAATTCAAGCAGTGCTACGGCGTATCCCCGGCCTCATTGCGGGAAATGAAAAAATATTAGACTGGAAAAAATCGTGAAATGATGGACAAATTATTTCACGATTTTTTTTGATGAATAAAATGCAAAAAAACCTCTGGAATTTGTGCAGTAAATCTGAAAGTTTTCAACTATCAATGCAAAATGCACAATGATATAGTTTTTATAGAGAAAAACATATTGCAGTTTGGCGGATAAAAGGCCGGCTGGCAGTATGAAAAAGGAGGAGGTTTAAAGGTGAAAGCAAACACAAAAAAGGCTGCGGCTTCCAACCGAAATTTTTTAAGCAGGCTGAAAATGAACAAGGAAATGCTGATATTAAGCATGCCGGGCGCAATCTGGTTTTTATTTTTTGCGTACCTGCCGCTGTTCGGTATTCTGGTGGCGTTTAAGAAGTTCAGATTGTCCGGGAACGGCTTCTTTTACAACCTGTTTACAAGTGAAACCGTCTGGTTTGACAATTTCAAATTTCTGTTCAGCAGCGGCGACGCATGGATTATCGTGAGGAACACAGTGCTCTACAATTTTTGCTTCATTATCCTTGGAGTGGCGGTGCCGGTGGTACTTGCGCTGCTCTTAAACGAAATCAAAAACAAGGGAATGATGAAAATTTACCAGAGCTCCATGTTTCTCCCCTATTTCCTTTCCTGGGTAGTGGTAAGCTACTGCGTATTTGCATTCCTGAATCCGGAAAAGGGTTACTTCAATGCAATTATCCAGCAGTTCGGGGGAGAGCCGGTTTCCTGGTACACAGAGAAAAAGTACTGGCCCTTCATCATCATTTTTATGAGCCAGTGGAAAGGAATGGGCTACAACACGGTGGTGTATCTGGCGTCCATCTGCGGCATCGACAAGACCTATTACGAAGCGGCGGTTCTGGACGGAGCGTCAAAATGGCAGCAGATTAAGTACATCACACTGCCCCTTTTAAAACCGGTAATCACCATTTTGCTGATTATGTCGGTGGGAGGAATTTTCAAGGCCGACTTTGGACTGTTCTACCAGCTTCCGAAAAACTCCGGCCCGCTGTATCCGGTAACCAACGTGCTTGACACGTACATATTCCGGGCGCTTAAGACAAGCGGCGAAATCGGAATGAGCTCTGCGGCGGCGCTGTTCCAGTCGGCGGTAGGCTTTGTCCTGATTATGATTGCAAACAAAATCGTGTCAAAGGTTGACAACGAAAACGCACTGTTTTAGGGGGGAAATTATGGCAGATAATAATATCCGGGCAATGGTAATGTCCGAAAGAAAAATGAGAAAAGCAATGAAAAAAATGGAGGCGGAAGGGTGTAAATACAATCAGATTAAGACGTCCACAAACGTTGCCTTTAATATCATTCTGGCTCTGCTGTCCCTGATTTGTATCGTACCCTTTATCTTTGTGGTCATTATCTCCTTTACCGACGAGGCCTCGCTTGCCATGAACGGGTACCGTTTCATTCCCGAGAAATTCAGCTTTTACGCCTATGAGTACATTGTAAGCGCAGGGGAAAATATCATCAAAAGCTACGGCGTGACGATTCTTGTCACCGTTGCGGGAACCATTATCGGCCTTTTGCTGACGGGAACCTACGCCTACGCCCTGTCAAGAAAGACCTACGCCTACCGGAAGTTTTTCACCACGGTGATTACCATTCCCATGCTCTTTAGCGGCGGTATGATTGCCAATTATCTGATAGTGACAAAGGTAATGATGCTCAAAGATACGCTGTGGGCGCTGATTCTGCCCCTGTGTCTTAATTCTTTTAACATCATCGTGCTTCGGACTTTCTTTAAGACCAGTATTCCCGACGCCGTGGTGGAATCGGCCAAAATCGACGGGGCGTCGGAGTGGCGGCTGTTTTTCCAGATTGTCATTCCCATGGCGCTGCCCGGCCTTGCGACCATCGGACTGTTCCTGACGCTGGGCTACTGGAACGACTGGTTCAACGCCATGATGTATATGGACGATAAAAATCTGATTCCGCTGCAGTATCTTCTGATTCAGATTGAAAGCTCCATCGACTGGCTGGCAAACAATAAGGCCACCATGGGGGTTGACGGAATTGCAGTGGCGGCTAACATGCCGAAGGAAACCATTAAAATGGCAATCGTAGTAATTTCCACATTACCGATTATTTTTGCCTACCCGTTTTTCCAGAGATATTTCGTCAGCGGATTGACGGTAGGGGCTGTAAAAGAGTAAAATAAAAAAGGAGAAGAAAAAATGAAATTGAAAATCTGGAAGAGACTGGCGGCGGCAGGAGCCGCAATGGCAATGACGATTGGTCTTCTGGCAGGCTGCGGCGGCCAGGGGGCGGAGAAAAACGCAAACGGGGAAGAAATCGTGGAGCTTACCTGGTGGCAGATTGGCGACGCCCAGAAGGACCAGGAGAGAGTGGTGGAAAAGGCCAACGAGTACATCGCGGAAAAGATTGGCGTTAAGCTGAAAATCAACACGGCGGGCTGGGGCGATTACGACCAGAAGATGCAGGTGATTATCAACACCGGTGACGACTGGGATTTGTGCTTTACCTGTTCCTGGGCCAACAATTATCTGCAGAATGCAAACAAGGGCGCTTTTCTCGCGATAGACGAGTACATAAAGGATACGGAGATGTACAAAAATATTGACGAGCGTTTCTGGGAAGCGGCGCAGGTTCAGGGAAAAACCTACGGCGTTCCCTCCGAAAAGGAAATCGGAAGCATGCCCATGTGGGTGTTTACCAAAGAGTACGTTGACAAGTACAATGTTCCTGTAGACGAAATCCACAGTCTTGAGGATTTGGAGCCCTGGCTTAAGGTGATTAAGGAAAATGAGTCGGACGTGGTTCCCATGTATCTGACCAGCAGCTATTCCGCTCCCATTTACATGGACTTAATCCAGAACCCTGTGGGAATCGAGTACGGAGACGAAACCCTTACGGTTAAGAACGTATTTGAAACGGAAAAAATGAAATCCACCCTTCAGACAATGAGAAAGTATTATCTGGAAGGCTATATCAACAAGGACGCGGCCACCGCTTCCGACGACAAATCCGTGAAGCGTTTTGTGACAAAGGGAGACGGCCAGCCCTATGCGGAACTGGTATGGGGAAAGGACCTTGGCTACGAGGTGGTATCCACTCCGATTATGGACACCTATGTGACGAACCTTTCCGCCCGGGGCGCGCTCACTGCCATCAACGCGCAGACAAAGCACCCGGAAAAGGCGATTGAATTTCTGAATCTTCTCAACACCGACGAATATTTAAGGAATCTCTTAAACTACGGTATCGAGGGCGAGCACTGGGATAAGGTGGAGGTTCCGGCGGACGAGGCCGCGGCCGCCGAAGGAAAGCCCTATGTTTACGGCAACAAAATCAGGCTGAACGAGGAAACCAGAAAGAACTATTCCGTTTCCTACTGGGTGCAGGGCGGACTGTTCAACACCTACGTACTGGAAAACGAGCCGGTTGACAAGTGGGCTACCTTTAAGGAATTTAACGCATCCTCTGTGGAAGCGCCGTCCTTTGGGTTCGACTTTGACCTTGAGCCTGTGAGCACGGAGGTTGCCGGGTTTGGAAACGTGCTTGACGAGTTCGGAAAATCCCTCTACACAGGAAGCGTTGACCCTGACGAGTATCTCCCGAAGCTTCTGGAAAAACTGGAAGCCACAGGAATCGACAAGGTTATCGACGAAATGCAGAGACAGATTGACGAATGGAAAGAAACAAAATAAGTAACACTGTATTTTTAAATCAGGGGACAGCTTTTTGAAAGCGTCCCCTCTTTGGCATCAGAAAGGGAGGTTTTTTATGGGGAAAAAGAATCACTGGCTGACTTACGACAGCACGGTAGGGGAGCTTTACGCAAGTCCGGTAGGGCATGACGCTCTGGCCAGGGTGCTGCTGCAGCTTGGACTGCCGGAAAAGACTGTCACAAACAGGGCGGTTTCCGGCATGAAGCTGCGGACGATTGCAGGGCTGACAAAAAAGCGGTTCGGGACGGACTTTTTTGACGCCCTGCTTCATCTGGTAAACAGCGAGAAGGACATACCTTATGCCTCAAAAGGGGCGGTTACCCCCAGGTGGTGGAAAGAGGCCGTTTTTTACCAGATTTACCCCCGCAGCTTTTGCGACAGCAACGGCGACGGAATCGGCGATTTGAAAGGAATTATCAGGAAGCTCCCCTACTTAAAGAAGCTTGGCGTGGACGCGCTGTGGCTTTCCCCCGTCTATGATTCTCCCAATGACGACAACGGCTACGACATCCGGGACTATGACAAAATCATGGAAGAATTCGGGAGCATGGAGGACTTTGAAGAACTGCTTTCCCAGACGCACCGCAGAGGAATGCGGCTGATTATGGATTTGGTAATCAACCACACCTCCGACGAGCATGAATGGTACAGGCAGGCAAAGAATCCGGATTCGCCTTACCGGGACTACTACTTTTTCCGTAAGGACGACGGGAGCCATACGCCGCCCAACAACTGGACATCTTTCTTTTCCGGCCCTGCATGGAGGTACGAGGAGGATTCTGAAAGCTGGGCGCTGCACCTTTTTTCCAAAAAGCAGATGGACTTAAACTGGGAGAACCCGAAGCTGCGGGAGGACGTCATCGCCATGATAAACCGCTGGCTGGATAAAGGGGTGGACGGGTTCCGCATGGACGTCATCAACTATATATCCAAGGAGGATGGCCTCCCCGACGGCAATGAAACCATCGGCAGTCTGATGGGATTTACGGGAATCGAGCATTATTATTACGGGCCGAAGCTTCACCAGTATTTACGGGAGATAAGGGAAAGGGCCTTTGCGCCTCACGACGCCTTTTCCGTGGGGGAGACGCCGGGACCGGGGATGAAAATGTGCCAGCTTCTGACCGGAGAGGAACGCCGGGAGCTGGATATGGCGTTTTCCTTTGACCATCTGGAAACGCCGGGACATGTGCGGTTCGAGGATTATGCGTACGATTTGAATTACTTCCGGGACTACATGACTGACTGGATGGAAAATTACGGAAACAATTGCTGGATGTCCCTTTTTTATAATAACCATGACAATCCCCGGATGATTAGCAAGGTGACGAAGGACAGCTCCCGTCACACGGCGCTCTCGAAGCTCCTTGCGGTGATGCAGTTTACTTTGAAGGGAACGCCCTTTATCTTTCAGGGAGACGAGATGGGGCTTGCCAATTATGAGTTTACCTCCATGGAGCAGATTACGGACGTGGAGGCAAAGGGCTATTATGCCGGGCATATAAAGACGGAGCCGGAGGAAAAAGTGTTCGCCGACATCCTTGCGGGGACGAGGGAGCATGCAAGGGTGCTTCTGCCCTGGAATAAGAAGCTGCCGTCCTGCCACGAGGGGCTTTATCAGAAGCCGAAAAAGGAAGTGTTTGCGGCCTACAGAAGGCTTCTTCGCCTGCGGCATGCGGAGAAGGCTTTCGTCTACGGGACTTTTCGGGTGCTCTGCAGAAGGAAGAACCGCTTTGTGTACGAGAGGGCGCTGGAGGGAAAGGTTTTTGTAATCGACTGCAATCTGGGGGAGAAGCCCTGTCGGGCATATCCTTTGAAGGGGAAGTGGAGGGTGGTGTATGATACGGCCTGGGGAAAAGATGCGGGCGGAAAGGACGGAAACGGAGCGGCTGCTGCCGGGGCTTTGGGTGGAGTCGGCATAGCGGAAAGAGGCGTTTCCGGCGCCGGAGGTGAAAGGCCGGCGGCGGGAAGAATGCTGCGGGGATATGCTGCGAGGATAGTGGAAAAGTTGTGATACATAAAGCACCAAAAGCACAGAATGAAAGGTTATTCCCGCACGCCGGGCTCCGTGTTACAGTTTTATCAGAGAAACTTACGAAGGAGGAAGGGTGATGGGGATTGTCTCAGTTTTCCGTCTCCGCAAACATGAATCTGACTCCATACCCTGTACAAGATTATATTCAAGTATTTTATAGCAAATTTGTTATTGAAAGATTATAGCAAATTTGCTATAATTTTTTTGAGAAAGGTAATACTATGTACGAAATTGAATTTTATGAAGACAAAAATGGAAAGTCTGAAGTAGCTGACTATATTAAAAAATTAAATACCAAAGCTGCCACAAGTAAAGAATGTCGAGTCAATTTCAATAAAATTGTGGCATATATGGATATGCTTGAGGAGTTGGGAACAAGGGTTGGCGAGCCAGTGACAAAACATCTGGACGGCGAAATCTGGGAGTTGCGGCCATTAAAAAACAGATTCCTGTACGCGTACTATAAAGACAGCAGGTTTATTATACTGCACCATTTTATCAAAAAAACACAAAAAACGCCAAAACATGAAATAGAACAGGCTAAAAGAAATTTGAAAGATTATTTGGAAAGGAATAACTAATATGATTACATGGAAGGAATTAAAAAATGATTTGTCTGTCAACCAGGAGAATCAAAATGCTATCGAGCTGGAAAAAGACTTAATTCGTACAATGGTAGCTATTCGTGAAGAAAAGGGACTTACACAGACCCAATTGGCTGAAATATGCAATGTCAAACAGCCTGTCATTGCGCGGATGGAATCTTCTGTCCATTCTCCGCAGATTGACAGTCTTTTGAAGATTTTAACTCCTCTGGGATACACTTTACAGATTGTACCTATAGGTAAAGAGCGATAATAAGGAGGCGTTTATGATACTACTATTTTTAGCAGCACTCATTCTGGCAGCAGCGATTACTGTCTTTTTGCTACAGAAAATGAGTTATGAGAAAACAGATTATTATACCCAGACAAAAAATTCTTACATAAGTATGATATTAGATAAAGGGCGTCTGGGCGAATTTTATACCTATAAATATCTGAAGCCTCTCAAAGGGCACAAGCGGTATTTGTTTAATCTGTACCTGCCAAAGGAAAACGGAGAAACCACGGAGGTGGACGTTATTCTTCTGCATGAATCCGGTATCTATGTGTTTGAGTCCAAGAATTACAGCGGATGGATTTTCGGGACGGAATCCCAGCAATACTGGACACAGACCTTGCAGGCAGGGAAAGGTTCTTCACAGAAAAACCGGTTTTTCAATCCGATTATTCAAAATAAGGTGCATTTGAAATGGCTTCAAAGCTTTCTGATGGACAAGACACTGCCCTTTTACTCCTATATTGTGTTCAGTGAACGCTGTACCTTAAAGGACATTAAGCTGACAAGTGGAACCCATCATGTGATTAAGCGGTATGATATTCTTGACGCTGTCCGCCAAAATGCAGGAAAGGCCGGTGTGCGCCTGTCAAAGGAGAAAATTGACGCTTTATATCAAAAGCTCTACCCGCTGACGCAGGCGGACAATGCAAAAAAGATGGCGCATATTCAGAATATCAAAAATAAACAGCAGGAAGCCGGAACAGGAAGGGAAACCGCCGGTGCACGAAGGGCAGGAGGGCGACGATAAAGGAAATTAGAAAAACAGTATTTTTTTAGGTAAATTTATTGATAAATTTATTGATAATTTAATTGATTCTATTTCTGAATATGTATATAATATAAACAGATGCAAAATGATTTTTTATGGAGAAAAATGTTATGAGTGAAATGTCTGTGATGGGAATTATGAATTCAATTGTACCGATTACCCGATTTAACAAAGGGGAAGCCAACCGTATTTTTGATGAGGTGGAATCCAGCGGAACAAAAATTGTGATGAAGAACAATCGTCCGGCGTGTATTCTTATGTCCCCCGGCAGATATGAAGCATTGATGGAAATGCTTTCTGATTATGTTTTACTTGAAGAAGCGGAGAGCAGAATGGCGCATTCCAATCCAGATGAAATTCTCTCCCAGGAGGAAGTTATGGAATTACTTAGCATCACAGAAGAAGCCTTGAACGATGTGGAAGTTGAAATAGAGTGAGAAGTCTGCTAATGAAATGGGAAATAGAATATTTTAAGGAGGCTCTGAGGGATTTAAAACGGTTAGACCCGTATAATCGGAAGATGATTTTGAAAGCAATAGATAAAGTTGCGGAACGTCCGCTTCCGCCACCGGACGGGATTGGAAACCCCCTTGGAAACCATACGGGCTCCAGGCTTAGCGGCTACTATAAAATCAAATTGAAGAACCTGGGATACAGGGTGGTTTATCAATTGATTACAGAAGGAAGGATTATGAAAATCGTTGTAATCTCGGTACGGGATGATGAGGCAGTTTATAAAGAAGCGGAGCGGAGATTATATGGTCTGGCGTTAAAGTAGCACGAGAAGCGGAAAACATTAGCGAAAGCAAAAACAGGAGGACACACTCATGAACCAGAAGGATTTCTTATTCTTCCAGAGGCTGTCAAAGCCGGAAGGAAAAATTGACGTTGTACTGGACACGGACACCTACAACGAGATTGACGACCAGTTTGCGCTGGCGTATATGCTTTGCCGGAAGGACAGAATAAACTTAAAATCAATCTGCGCGGCGCCTTTTCACAATGCCAAATCCGACAATCCGGCGGACGGGATGGAGAAAAGCTTTCAGGAAATCCACCATATTCTGAAACTGATGGGAAAAGAAGAATATGCCGGGCAGGTGTACCGGGGCTCCACGGAATGGCTTTCTGACGAGGAAACGCCTCTGTGCTCCGAGGCGGCGGAAAAGCTGGCGGAGCTTGCCGTAGGATATTCACCGGAGAAGCCGCTGTATATAGTGGCAATCGGGGCAATCACCAATGTGGCCTCCGCGTTGCTCTTAAAGCCGGAAATCACAGACAGGATTGTGATAGTATGGCTTGGCGGAAACGCCCATCACTGGCCGGATAATATGGAGTTCAACTGCGGTCAGGACGTGGCTGCGGCAAGAGTGGTATTCGGCAGCGGAGCGGCGGTGGTGCAGCTTCCCTGCGCCGGGGTGGTGTCCGCTTTTAAGACGACTGCCGGAGAGCTGGAAATGTTTCTGCGCGGGAAAAACAGGCTGTGCGATTATCTGGTGGATATCGTGGAGAGGGACGGCGCAGCGGAAAGCCCGTACAAAACCTGGTCAAGGGTGATTTGGGATGTAACTGCGGTGGGATGGCTTCTGGAGGAGGATTTCATGAAAGACAGGCTGGTTCCCAGCCCGATTCCCCAGTACGACCATCACTAC
This sequence comes from bacterium 1xD8-48, assembly GCA_009917455.1. Lineage (GTDB taxonomy): Bacteria > Bacillota > Clostridia > Lachnospirales > Lachnospiraceae > Suilimivivens. The sequence goes on from QZDS01000019.1 coordinate 61,192, forward strand.
AGCTTTGACCCTGACAGGCATTTTATACGCTATGTGTACTGGATTAACAGGGACGCTCTTTTTGAGGACCTGTTTGAGAAGCTGGCACAGGCGGAATGACGATATTTGAAACTGGAAATTGAAAAATTGTATATCCTGTGGTACAAATGTGGCAGATTTGGAATTTGATTCTGAATCTGCCACATTTGGTATATCCGGCGGGATATGGTATGGAGTCACCCGTTATGTCGGAAAACCCGCCTCCCGGCCAGCCAAATCCCGCCTGCTGCCGCCGGACAGACCCATGTGGCAAAACGGAAAAGCAGGATTCCCGGAAGCACTGTCCGGTAATCGGCAAAGGGGGCGAAGAATAAAAGGAAGACAAATTCCAGAGATACCGCGCCTGAGGGTGCAGGGATAACTCCGGCCAGCATGAAGGCCGCCGCCATGAGCGCCAGGCACTCGCCGGTCGTCAAAGCCGTTTTTCCCGAAAGAAAGCAGGTCGGAATACAGTAGAACAGGATGAGCTTGCCGGTCTGCAGGCATATAACGCCGGCCATTTTCTTTTTCTGAAGAAGAATGCGCTTTCCCGACTGGCTCAGAAGAATAATCTGTTCCTCCCATTTGCGGAAGAGCTCCGTTTTTGACGGTATTTTATCTCTCAGCCGGCCGAGGAGCCAAAGGGCGGTCCTCGCCAGCTTCGGGGACAGGGCAAGGCACAGGATAAAGGCAATCACAAGCACGGTTATCAGGCATCCTGCGCCCATAAAAGGGAGATATTGCCTGCACAGTCCGCGGGTGCTTTCCTTTTGGAAAAGAACAAGGAAGCCGGAGACGCCCAGCAGCATGACTGCGCACCTTTTCATTACATACTGAATCATCGTCAGAGTCGTTGCTTTTCCCGGCTCTATTTTTTCTTTCGTCAGATAATGGATTTCCGCAATGCCCGAGCCGTTTCCCAAGGTGGTGAGACGGTAGAATTCACAGACAAAAGCGATGAAGACGCAGTCGGTTCTTCTGACGTGGGAAGCCACTGTCTCTGTCATACGGAAAATGGTCATTCCCTCCAGAAGATATCCCGAAAGGGCGAGCAGGATGGCGGCTCCGAGCTCCTTCCATGTAACCAGCCGGATTCCCTTAAGGATGTCCAGAAGGGAATCCCTGTAAAAAAGTAAGGAGAGGACAAGCAGTATCAGCAGAGCCGTCCGCAGCAGCATTTTCCGGCTACAGAGCCCCTTTTTATCAGTCTTTTGTTTTTGGCTTATAGTTTTCATAGCTGCTCTTTCTGTGAGGCTCCTCCCGCCAGATTCTGTCCGCTGCCTCCGCCCAGCTATCTGCGTATTCACGGCATTTCCCGCAAAGGTGCTCCACACTTTCAGGGGACTGCAAATCGGTGGATTTTGCGCCGGATTCCTTTACTATCCGCTCAAGGATTTCGGGGTTTTCCAGCATGGGACAGGGACGCAGATGGTTTTCATTAAAGGGCTGGTTTTCCCGGTAAGCCATAAACAGGGGCTGCTTTAGTATTTCAAGGAGAGAATGGGTTCTGATATTTGCGCCGGAGTAATGGATGAACACGCAGGGCTCTGCGTCGCCGTTTGCGTTGATGTGGAAATAGTTCCGCCCGCCGGCAATACATCCGCCCACAAATTCCCCGTCATTCTGGAAATCCATGGTAAAGAGCCCGGCTCCGGTGCTCATGTTCCGTATCTCCCTTACCCGCCGCTTTATGTATACCCGCTGTTCCACGGTGGGCAAAAGCTCCATGGCGGCGTCGTTTCCCACCGGCATGTAGTGGAAGTACAGCGCATAGCGGCAGCCCTTTTCCACCAGCAGCTCCACAAATTCATCGCCGGTCACCGTCTCGATATTTTTGGAGGTATAGCAGATGGAGGTTCCGAAAATCAAACCGTTTTCTTTCAGCAAATCCATGGCGCGCATCACCTTTTCGTACACGCCGCCGCCCCGGCGCAGGTCGTTGACCGCCTCGAAGCCCTCCAGGCTGATTGCCAGATAGAGGTTGCCTGCTCTTTTCATTTCAAGGCAGAACGCCTCGTCCACCAGGGTTCCGTTGGTGTAGGCAAGAAAAGCGCAGTCGTCATGCTTTTCACAGAGCCTTAGTATATCGGATTTCCTTACAAGGGGCTCTCCGCCGGTGAACATATAAAAGTAAATCCCCAGCTCCTTGCCCTGGCTGATAACGCTGTCCATTTCCTCGAAGGTCAGGTTCAGACGATTTCCGTATTCCGCCGCCCAGCACCCGGTACAATGCAGGTTGCAGGCGCTGGTGGGGTCCATTAAAATCAACCAGGGAACGTTGCACTGATGGGTCACGCGCATTTTCCGAATGGTTTTCGTGCCATGGAAAAAGGCTTCAAAACCGAGATTCAGCGCAGTAGTTTTCAGCACATGAGGGTCAACCTCCGCAAGAATCCGGCTGATATATTTATTTAATGCGCCGTCTCTGTCGCAGACCATCTTTCTGGCCTTTTCATAGTCAACATCCAGCTTTTCGCCCTTCATGTAGTTTTCCGAAAGGTCTAAGAGCCTGACCACTTCCTTTTCCCAGTTCTTATCCGCATTTTTCATTGCAATATCGATTGCTTTTCCGAAAGCCGCCCTTCCGGCCTTGTGTGTCATTTCGCTCATAATAGTCCTCCCCATGTTATTTTATGGATATAAAATAGCAGAATTATTGGAAACAAAAAACAGACATTATCCGGCGGCTGCCAAAAAAACAGACACTCCCCGCAAAATGTCGAAAAAACAGACATTTTATGGAAAGTGTCTAAAACAGCGAGTGCGATATGAAGTTGTGAAATTGCGAGGCCGCGAATATGCGGAGCCGTGAGGTTGCGATTGTGAAGCTACGAGACCATGAAGCTGCGAATTTGCATCCAAGGACTGCCGACGGTTTTCAGCTTTCTTCTTCGGAGATGCTTCTGCGTATCATTTCCTCGGTCATTCCCTTTTTTAACCGGCTCATTCTGCGGAAGATGGCCTGAACGTCGTCCTTCATTCCGTTGTTTAACCAGTCAACCACAGCGCCGAAACAAATCCATTTGTAATAGCGGATAATAATTTCCTTATCCCTCCCGGCTATAGGGTATTCGGAAAAAGCAGTATTAATATAGGCGGCCACCACATGCTCGCAAACCCGCCATAAGTACTGCTCGTAGATATCCCGGCTGGAGGAGTGGTAAAGATGGAGCGCCGCCCGCCGGTTCTCAAGAGCAAAGGAAATGGCGGCGTCCAGCCCATCCTCCAGGGAATCCACCGTGGGGTGCTGCCGGATAATTTCATTGGCTTCCTCTAAGACAATTTCCTCTATCATGGATGGCAAATCCTGATAATGGTAGTAAAAGGAATTGCGGTTGATTCCGCAGTCCTCCACGATATCCTTGACGGTAATCTGAGCTACGGGCCTTTCATTAATGAGCTTTATGAAAGAATTTCTGATAGCCTGTTTGGTAAATCCTGGCAATTTAAAAACCCTCCTTCGGCGCGCCGGATTTCAGTAAAAGGCGGAGCCGTATGCGGTGTTAAGATATCTTTATATTACCACAGATGGAGGGAAAAGTGTAATTATTTCCACCCCTCCGGCAGGAAAGTCAGGGTATTGTCAATCATTTCATCGGCAAGAGCCTTACATTGTGCGTCTGTCAGGCGTCCGGCCAGCATTGGCTCACGGGCAAACACCTCATATACCAGATTTCTGTCGCAGGTAAGGGCAGCTTCCAGGATTTCCTTCTGATTTTGGACATGAGGAAGAATCAGCTCCCTGATTTTTTCCGGGAGAGCGCCCGATTGTACCGGCTGCAGGTTATTATAGCTGAATCCTCTGGTGTGGATGTTTTTCTCATCTTTCAAATCAAATAAGGAAATTTTCGGCTCGCTCAGGCTCCTCCCGGAAAATCCGGTCTGGGATACATTCGCTAAGGGCTGGAAGGGCACGGGACAGATTACCTATACCACATTTTATTTCAATACTTTCAAGATGGTTATTCCCACCGTGCTTTTCACGGTCATGTCAAGCTCTATTGTAGCCTACGGATTTGCAAGGTTTAAATTCCGGCTTAAAAAGATATTGTTTATGCTGATGCTGTCCTCTCTGATGCTGCCCAACGCCGTATTGATAATTCCGCGCTATCTGTTGTTTAATAAGCTGGGGTGGCTGAATACCTATCTGCCATTTATCGTTCCGGCGGTTTTTGCCTGCACGCCGTTTTTCATTTATATGATGGTACAGTTTTTCCGCGGGATTCCCCGTGATTTTGATGAAGCGGCAACCATTGACGGCTGCAACACTTTTCAGGTGTTTTATATGATATTGCTGCCGTTGTGTAAGCCGGCATTGTTTTCGGCGGCGATTTTTCAGTTTATCTGGGTCTGGAACGATTTCTTTAACTCGCTGATTTATGTCAACAGCGTAAAAAAATATCCGGTGGTGCTGGCGCTTCGAATGTCGCTGGACTCCACTGTGGCGTCCAACTGGAATCAGGTGCTTGCCATGTCGGTGGTATCCCTGCTGCCCGGAATTATTTTATTTTTCAGCGCCCAGAAATATTTTGTGGAAGGCGTTACCAGCGCCGGAGTGAAAGGATAGGTGTATATGAGCACAGAGAAAGATTTATCTTATTTTGATGAGGGCCAATCGGTCTATGACGCATGCGGAGAGCAGACGGAAAGGATTCTTTCCATTATCGCGGGAAATTATATGGGAAAAAATCCGCCGCTGCCGGTTCGTTTCCGGGGTTTTTATGAAAACGGAATACTCTGTAACAGGGAAGGGCGGTTTGACATTGATTTAAACAGGCTCCTGCCGGAAAGTAAAGCGGGACAGGTGTCATATGTGAAGGCAAAATTTTATAAGGAAGCGGAGGGCGTGCATGCTTTTTCCATGAAATGCTACGGCCCGTCCCGGATTTGGCTGAATAGGAAAGAAGTATTCTGCTCCGGTGTCAGAGACGAGAGCAGACGGGAAGCGCCGCACCGGCTGGAGCTTTTCTGCCGCGCCGGCTGGAATGAAGTGACGATACGGCTTAAGAAAACCCCGGGCGGTTTTGGCTGCGTTTTCGGCGTGCAGGATGCCGGCTGGGGATGGATTACTTTTTTAAATCCATGTAAGGAGCAGGAAGGAAAGCTGGGATTTGCCTATACTATGGCTATGGACGAGGAAGCGGCCGGCGGGGAATTTGAAAATATGGAGCGGGCCGTATGGCTTCCGAAGGAGTATTGCGGGCGGAGCGAAAATGTTATCCGGGAGATTTACAAAGACGGAGGAAAGGGAAACTATATATACGGCTGGAGTGCGCTGCGCCTGAACAGGCCGGGAGCCGTGAGGTTCTCCATAGAAAGCTACGGGGATATCGCGTTTTTTGTTGACGGCCACAAGCGGTTGGAGGAAAAGGCAGACGGCCGGCTGGAAGTAGAAATTGACCTGAAAGCCGGAAAGCACAATATTCTGTTAAGGGGACGGGGAGAGAAGGAGGCCGGCTGGAAGCTGGAGATAAAAGAAGGGACTGACAGCGGAGAAATCCTGACGCTCTCGCTTCCGCAGGAAGTGGCAGGCATTAAGGGACCGTGGCTGTATCTGGGCCCCTTTGGCGATAAGCAGGAAGCGGTGGAAAGGCAGCCTGCGCTTTACGGACTGTTTGGACAGGAAGAACGTTACTGGAGGGCGGACGCGCCGGGGGTTGTAGTCCGGCCCTCGCTGGAAAACACCGCCTTTGGAAAATGGAATTATCCTCTGGGGGTGACTCTTTACGGATTGACCAGGCTTTCCCGTTATCTGAATAACAAGGAAATTCTGAATTATGTGAAGGCGCATATGCGGGAATGTATCCGGTTGTATGAATACAGCCTGTGGGATACGAAAAAATATGGTTTCCCGGAGGTGAATAACCAACTGGCGCGGATTTCCACGCTGGACGACTGCGGTTCTTTCGGGAGCGCCATGCTGGAGCTGAAGGATTCGGAAGTGGAAGCCCAGGCTGGAAAAATCGCCGATTATATTGCCGGATATATGGAAAAAAAGCAATCCAGGGAGCCGGGCGGCGGCTTTTTCAGAATCGGCCCGAAGGGATTTCCTGACGCCACGATGTGGGCGGATGATTTATATATGAGCGTTCCCTTTCTGAGCAGATACTATCTGCGGACGGGAAATACGGATTATCTGGACGATGCCGCCGGACAGTTTAGGCGGTTCAGGGAATATCTTTATATGCCGGATGAGAAGATTTTATCTCACGTGTATGATTTTATGATGGATACCGCTACCGGAATGCCATGGGGGAGAGGAAACGGCTGGTGCTTCTTTTCTCTGACAGAGCTTCTGGGCGTGATGCCAAAAGAACACAGGGATTATCCGTTTTTACTTCATTTTTATCAGGAGCTGGCGGAAGGCTACATGAAATTACAGGGAAAAAGCGGCATGTGGCACCAGCTTTTGACGCATCCTGATTCCTATGAGGAAACCTCCTGTACGTCCATGTTTATTTACGGACTGTGCAGTGGACTCCGTTTCGGATGGCTTGCCCCAAATCAGAGAAATGACGCGCTGGAAGCGGTCCGTAAAGGCTGGCAGGCAATTATTACACGGAGCGTTGACTGTAAGGGAAATGTATACGGCATATGCCGCGGTTCTTCCTATTCCTTTACACCGGAATATTATAAGGAAGAACTTTTGTGGATTATTAACGACCCCCACGGCATTGGGATTGTACTTCTGGCGGGAATTGAAAAGCTGGCGCTGGAGTCCTTTTTGCAGTCTTAAAATACGGGTGACGGCGGAAATTACAAAAAAGGATGTAAAAAATGCGAATCCGTGGTATAATACGCTTATAAAAAATGCGATTATATACAAAAAAGTCAGAATAAAAAAATGCGACTAAAACGGAGGCGGCATGTTCAGACGAAAAATTTATGACAGGATGCTGGAATGGAAAACAAATTCGAACGGAAAAACAGCTCTTTTGATAGAAGGAGCCCGCCGTGTCGGCAAATCGACCGTTGTGGAAGAATTTGCCCGAAAGGAATATGAAAGTTATATCCTGATTGATTTTTCCCAGGCATCGAAAGAGGTGCGAAGCCTGTTTGATGACATTTCAGATATTAACTATCTTTTTTTACAGCTGCAGCTGCAATACAAAACAGACTTGCATGAGAGGAAATCCGTGATTATTTTTGACGAGGTACAGCTCTGTCCTATGGCGCGTCAGGCAATCAAGGCACTCGTGCGGGATTACAGATATGATTATATCGAGACAGGTTCGCTGATATCCATCAGGAAAAATGTAAAAGATATTCTGATTCCAAGCGAGGAGCGGAAAATCAGCATGTATCCCATGGACTATGAAGAATTTCTATGGGCTTTGGGAGATGAAACAACCTTTCCCTTACTTGGAAAATGTTATGAAGCCGGCAGGGGGCTGGGGGAACAGTTAAACCGAAAGCAGATGCGGCAGTTTCGGCTGTACATGCTTGTGGGAGGGATGCCGCAGGCGGTTAATGAATATATTGAAACAAATAATTTAAGAAAAGTCGATGAGGTAAAGAGAGATATCCTGTCGCTTTATGAAGATGATTTTAGGAAAATAGATTCCACTGGGCGGTTATCGTTCCTTTTTGATTCCATACCGGCTCAGCTTAATACCAATGCTTCACGTTATCAGACGGGCGCAGTACTTGGAAGCGAATCGACGGAGAAGATTCTGGAATTTATAGCAGAATTGAAAGCCTCAAAAACAGTTCTTGTATCATACCGTGTAAACGACCCGAATGCCGGTATGTCAAATATGAAAGATATATCAAGATTTAAGCTTTTTCTATGCGACACAGGACTTTTTGTTACCCTGATGTTTAAGGATAAGGATTTTACTGAAAATGTGGTGTATGACAAACTGTTAAACGATAAGCTCAGCGCAAATCTGGGATATCTTTATGAAAATATGGTTGCACAGACACTTACGGCAAAAGGCGATGAATTGTTCTATTATACGATGTTTAATGAAGTGTCAAGACATAACTATGAAATAGACTTTCTGATTGCAAGGAAAAACAAGGTCTGTCCTCTGGAAATTAAGTCATCGGGATATAAAACGCATAAATCTCTGGATGTTTTTACGGAAAAATTTTCCGACAGAATACTTCATAGGTATCTCATATACACAAAGGATATGGAAAAAAGCGGGGACATTTTCTGTCTGCCGGTTTACATGGTTCCGTTTTTGTAATCGGGTCGGGAAACGGCAGTTCCGGGAAGGGGAGTCAGCAAACTGTAATATCATCCGCTGCCTCCCCATCTTCTCGTTTTGCGCCCTTGCATAATTACCGGACTTATAATAAAATCCTGATTATAGGGTAATCGTTGCAGAAAAAGGAGCGTTGAGGCAATGCGGATTAACAGAATACATTTTCCCATACATAACAGGCGTCAGCAGAATATGGATTTGACGAAGGGCTCTATCGCAAAAGGAATCCTTTTGTTTGCGTTTCCACTTTTTCTGGGACAGCTCCTGCAGCAGTTTTATAATATGGCGGACGCCTGGGTGGTGGGAAACTTTGCGGACAACGACGCCTTTGCGGCGGTCAGCTCGGGCGGGAGCCTTACTTTCCTGATTATCGGATTTTTTAACGGGATTGCTATCGGGGGAGGAGTCATCATCTCCCGGTATTTCGGGGCGAAGGACAATAAGATGGTGCAGAAGGCAATCCATGCCAACTTTCTGTTCGGGCTATTGTCCTCCCTTCTTGCAACGGCGGCGGGGCTTGCCCTGATTCCCGGCCTTTTGCGCCTGATGAAAACGCCGGACTCTGTCATGCCTCATTCCCTTGCCTATTTCCGCATTTACTTTGCGGGAGTCTTTACGGTGATACTCTACAATATCTGTATGTCGATTATGCGGGCTTTAGGGGACAGTCTGCGCCCGCTGTATTATCTGATTTTATCCTCGTTTGTAAATGTTGCCCTGGACCTGCTTTTTGTGGCGGGCTTTCACTGGGGAGTAAGCGGCGCTGCGCTGGCAACGGTAATTGCGCAGGGACTCAGCGTCCTTCTATGCCTTATGCGGATGTGCCGGGAGGCGGACGAGACCGTCCGTCTGGATTTCCGCAAACTGCAATTTGATAAGGATATCATGTCGCAGGTGCTCTGTCAGGGACTTCCGACGGGCATCCAGAATGCGGTAATCAGCGTGGGGAATATTGTGATTCAGAGCAATATCAACGCTTTCGGGGCCTATGCGATTTCCGGGCAGGGCGCTTATGCAAAGATAGAGGGCTTTGTGTTTCTGCCGATTATGAGCATGTCTATGGTCCTCCCCACCTTTATCAGCCAGAATCTGGGTGCAAAGGAGTACGGACGGGCGAAAAAGGGAGCGGCCTTCGGTATCCTTTCCGGAATGGTTCTGGCGGAGCTTATCGGCGTTATTTTTTACATATGGGCGCCCTGTGTCCTGCGGTTCTTTGTGGATTCGGAGGAGGCGGTGAAATACGGCGCCATTCATTCAAGAGTGGTGGCGCCATTCTTTTTCCTTCTGGCCTTTTCCCATTGCGTTGCCGGCGTCATGCGCGGCTGCGGGAAGGCTTTTGTCCCGATGGTCACCATGCTGCTGTTCTGGTGCGGCGTGCGCATCGTCTATGTGACGCTGGCAGTCAGGCAGTTTCCGGTGTTTCAGACGATTTCCTGGGCTTATCCGCTGACCTGGTCTTTAAGCTCCGTGATTTTCCTGATTGCCCTGCTTAAGCTGGACTGGGAGCGGGCGTTCGAAAGGGGGGACAGATAAATGCCAGGGAAAGAAAATGCGGAGGATACGGCGGATTTTGTGTCGGGCTTTTATACGGGAAATTGACGGGCAGGAGGGACAGAGTTTTTTCATATGGAGGAAAAGATGAGAACTTTCAATTTATACGTTTCGGGAATCCTTTATGGCAGGCTGCGGACGGGAAATGGTCAGACGTTTATTTGCAGACTGGATGTTTTTTCAGGGGAGCCGGGGGACTGGGAGCCTTTGACGGAAAAGGAAAACGGATTTTATAAATCCTTTGTGAAAATGGATTTTCTGTCAATTGCGGAAAAGCTGGAATTGTATGAAAAGGAATTAAAGGGCATGGGAGAAATTTCTTTTGCAGGCGAGCGTTATACCAGCGAGGATGGCTGCAGCTATCTCCAAAGGGATATTAAATTTCCCAATAACAAGCTGATGAAAGCAGGGCGGCTGCTTGCGGTAACCTGCCCGGCGAGGGAAATGGTATCCGTGCTTGTGGAGGAAGGCGCCGAGGCGGAGACGTCTTTAAAAATGTGGCGGGAGACCTGGCCGGACGAAAAGCTTTACGCCGTGACATATGCCGGAAGGTTTGATGTTCCCATGCGGGACGGAGTCAGGCTTTCCACGGACGTTTATCTGCCCGGAGGGCTGAAGGAGGCAGTACCGGCGGTTCTGGTCCGCACGCCCTATGGAAAAGAAGACGGCTGCGAAGTCTATTACCGCTACATCCAGAGGGGCTACGCGGTTGTGATTCAGGACGTAAGGGGACGCAACTTAAGCGAAGGAGAGTGGATTCCCAACTATTATGAGGTGGAGGATGGCGACGACACCTTAAACTGGATTGCCGCTCAGAGCTGGTCGTCCCAAAAGGTGGGGATGGTCGGCGGTTCTTATCTGGGATATGTACAGTGGGCGGCAGCAGCCAGCGGCAATCCGTATCTGAAAGCATTAATCAGCGTTGTATGCGCAGGCAGCGCTTTTGTGGATACGCCCCGCCGGGGCGGCTCCCTTGTGTCGGGAATGCTTGCATGGGCATTTTCCGTCTCGCAGAAGGAATTTCAGCAGAAATTGATGGAACGGGAGGACTGGGAGGAAGTGCTTAATATCCGGCCTTTAAGCGAGCTGCCGGTGAAAGCGCTTGGCTATGAAGTGCCTTTTCTTAAGAAATGGTCTGAGAATAGTGATTATAATGAATTCTGGCGACGCACCAACTGGAAGGAGCGTTCGAAGGGAGCCAGGATTCCGGCGCTGATTCAGTCCGGGTGGTTTGACGATAACGGCATGGGAACCACGGAGGCGCTTGAAATCGTCCACGATTTTCCGAAAGGGATGCGGAAGGTGATTTTAGGCCCCTGGCAGCACAGCGGCAACAGCAGGTACGATATGCACGGGGTATCTTTCGGCAGTAAGGCTCTCAGATTTGACCTGGATTATATTTACTTTCAATGGTTCGAGCGCTTTCTGAAAGGAATTGAAAACGGAATAGAGAAAACCGCTCCTGTGGAATATTACACGGTGGGAGAGGAAAAGTGGAAAACAGCGGAAAACTGGCCGGCGCCGCAGACAAAAACAGCGGATATCTATCTCGCCGGCGAAGGGTGGGCGCAAACCTCTGCAGGAGACGGGCGCCTTGTCTTTGAAAAGCCGGAGCGGGAATACGCCGACGCCTACGATTATGACCCGGAAAATCCCGCCGTCCATATCATTGATATGTCCGAAAATGAGATTGAGGTGCCGGAGGATTATACGGAGGAGGAAAAGCGTCAGGATATGCTCTGCTACACCTCGGAGATACTTGACAGAGATATTACCATCACGGGAGACATGACGGCGGAGCTTTACATTTCTTCCGACGCGCCGGATACGGATTTTATTGTGCGTGTGACGGACGTGGACGAAAAAGGACGTTCCATAAAGCTGGCGGACGGTATTTTGAGCGCGCGTTACAGAAACGGGTTTGAGAAATTGGAGTTCCTTACGAAAGACGAGGTTGCGTGTCTGAAAATACGTACCACAAAGATTTCAAACTGTTTCAAAAAAGGACACAGAATCCGTGTTACCGTCACATCGGGAGCAAAAAATCTGGTGTTCCCTAACAGCAATACGAAAGACGGTTACAACAGTACCACCTATGTGGTGGCACGTAACAAAGTATATCACGGCGGAAGCCATGCTTCGCGACTGACTGTGCGGGTGGAGGATTGAGCGGAAGAGTGATTAAGACGTGAACAGGGACAAATCTGACAGGATATCCCTTAAGCAGACAGGAAGATGATTCAAAATCTGCTTAAGGGATTTTTTTGGTTGACAGCAGTAGAACAATACTGTATGATGAAATGGACGACAGCAGTAGCACAAAAAGGCGCACGGAAAAGGCGGAGCGGAAACTGTAAATGGAGGGCAGATGAAATGAAAAAGGTAATTATGTTGCAGCCCAGCGAGTGGATTATTATGGAAAAGTTATGGGAAAATCCCCCCAAAACCATCATGCAGTTGTATCACGAGCTGAAGGAAGACCCCGGCTGGAGCAAGAGCACAGTAAATACGCTTCTGGGGCGAATGGTAAAAAAGGACATCATTTATTATGAGGAGGGGAAAAAGGCGAAGCTGTATTATCCAAAGGCGGCCCGGGACGATGCGGCGATGACGGAAACCCGGAGCCTGATTGAGCGGGTATATCAGGGCTCTGTGGGAATGATGATGAGTACCCTGATACGGAATCATAATCTGACGGACGAGGATATCAGGGAATTGTATGAGATATTGGGGGAGGCGGTTGATAAGCATGATTGAACAGTTCATCACGTCATCCATACTGATTGCGTCCATACTGGCAATTTCCTTCCTTATGAAAAAGAGGCTTGGGCCGTGCATCAGATATGCCTTATGGCTGCTTGCCGCAGTTAAGCTGCTTGCGCCGATACCGGAATTTGAGTCTCCGCTCAGTGTCATGAATGCCGCCGGCAGGATAGAAGAAAGAGACGTTCAGTATTTATTTGCGGACAGCACAATAGAGGAAAACCATGATAACGGTTATGATAGTGGGAAGGAAAAGAAAGAGGAAACAGTAAACAGGAGCCTTTTTAAGAAAACTGATTTTGCAGGGACTGTTTACATGATATGGATTGTCGGCGTATTGTTGTGTGCGGGCGTGTTTTTAAGGAGCAATTTGCGATTTTATTTCTGTTTAAAAAACAGCCGTAAGAGGGTCGGTCAGGTAAAAAAACGTCTGGACGTGTATGAGGCCGCGGGTATCGGGAGCCCCTGCTTATTCGGGTTTTTCAAACCGTCCGTTTATTTTCCGAAGGACTGTAAGCTGTCAGAGAAGCAGAGAGAATTTGTGCTGGCTCATGAATATACCCATTACAGGCACGGCGACCATGTGTGGGCTCTGGTTCGCTGTCTGTGCGTTATTTTTTACTGGTATCATCCGCTGGTGTGGACAGGAGCGCAAAAGTCCGTAAGGGACAGTGAGGCCGCCGCTGACGCGGGTACGCTGCGGATTATCGGGAACGAAAAGGGGATAGCATATGGGAAAACACTGATTGCCGTTGCAAAGGAAATGCCGGACCAGACAGAGCGGAATCGTGTCCTTACATGCTCCACCGGCGCGGCAGGGGGTATGCGGGCAATGAAAGAAAGGATGAAAATGATTGTAAATCAGCCACAGACAAAAATGATAACCGTATTTGTACTTGCATTGCTTTGCGCCTGTACTGTGGGATGCACCTTCACAGGTGCGGTAAAGGAAGGTCAGGAGCATGCAGATGCAAGCGAAACGGAGGAAAACGCCACGGTGGGCGAGGAGGAAGAAAGCGCGGCAGCCGGCGCGGGCGAGGAAAAAAGCACAGAAGCCGGTGCGGGAGAGGAAAGCGCCACGGCGGCGGAAAACGATACGGCGGAGAATGAGAACGGCGAGGATTTACCGCCGGAGGAGGAAAAGGAAGCCGGAGAAATAGCGGTTTTGTACAGACAGCCGGAAGCGGATAAGGTTTGTATCCGGGTCGAGCCATCACTGGTGCGGGAAGATACCGGCGGCTATTATATTCCTGAAGGAAGATACCAGGAGGGGATTCAAAGGGCTTTGGAAAAGCTTCCGCCGGAAGGAGAACCCTATGCAAAAAGATGGGAAGGGAGAAAGGAAACCGGCTGGAGGATTGCTTACAAAAACGTGGAGATTATGGCGCTTGAAGGAGGCTACCTGTATTATCTGTATGTTGATGACGAGAAGGGGGATATGGAATACTTTACAGAGGCGTCCGAGCTGTGCGACTATATACAGACTATGCTGCAGGACAAGCTGGGGTACTATCCCTTTCATCCGGCGGATATCAGAGATATTGTTTCGGCAACGCTGGAGGTGCGCAGTATTTTTACAGATTATCAGTTTTACCGCCAGACAATAACGGACAGGGAAACACTGGAAAAATTTGAAGACTGGTTCAGTAACGCCGAGTATATCTTTGGCGGCGCTGAATGCGGAAATTCAAATTCGAGCCTGCAACTGTTCCTGGCGGACGGGAAAAACGTCCGGTTGTCGGTAGCCACAGACAGTTGTCCCAATTTCGGTATCAATGGCGTTTACTATGATTACCGCCCGGAGCCTGTATGGGATAACAGGGAGTTTTTTGAATGCTTTGATGAAATACCGTGGGAGTGGACAAAGGAGTTTACAAAGGATAACGAAAAGTAATACTTTTATCAATGAATATAAGCTATCGATTGAAAAACATTGACTTTTCCGCATTTCATTCATAAAATATCTTCAAAGTTTCATACAGAAGTTTAACAGTAATGTCAGGCATCAGAATACCGCACGGGGGAGCGTTATGGCCAGTATCTTAATCGTAGAAGATGAAAAGAACATGCAGGACATCATTTCCACGTACATGCGCCGGGGAGGGCACGCCTGCCTTACTGCGGACGACGGTGTGGACGCTTTGATGCTGCTGAAAAACAATCCGGTGGACTTAATGATACTGGATATCATGATGCCGAATCTGGACGGTTTTACCGTGTGTAAAATCGCGCGGGAAATGAGCAGTCTGCCTATTATCCTGCTGACGGCAAAGAGCGCGGAGGAGGACAAGCTGAAAGGCTATGAATACGGCGCGGACGATTATATGACAAAGCCCTTCAGCCCCAGAGTATTGCTTGCGAAGGTAAACGCCCTGCTCCGGCATTTTTCGGCGGGCGGCGTGGAGGCGGTAAACGCCGGGAAAATAACGATTTTTCCGGCCGCACATCAGGTATTTGTGGACGGTCGGAGATTTCCCTTACCCACAAGGAATATGAGCTTTTGTCTCTTTTCATGGCAAATCCCGGGCAGATATTTTCCCGGGAACAATTGCTGAACCGGATTTTGGGGTATGATTTTGAGGGCAATACAAGGACGGTGGATACCCACATCAGGACGCTGCGGCAGAAGCTGGGAAGCGAGGGAAAGCGCATCGTGACGCTTATCAGCTCCGGGTATAAGTTTGAGGCTTCACATGGAGGAAGGGTATGAGAGAGCTGTTTTCCCTCCGCACGGTGCGGAAAAAATAGTCATGGCTTCAAAAATAGCCAGGATTATACTGATTGTTTCCTATGCAGTCGCTACCCGCCTGCCCATTTCCAGGAATCTCTCCCTTCTACTGTGGATGGTCTTTACCGTTTTGTTGGTGCTTGCCATGGATTATCTGCTGGGACGTTTTATTTCGGACCCTGTTTCCGAAATCTGCGCGGCGGCGGAGAAAATGGCGCAGCTTGATTTTTCAGCCACCTGTGAAATTGATTCGGGGGATGAGTTTGGCAACCTTGCGGAAAGCTTAAATCAAATGGCCGGAAATCTTAAGCAGGCGCTTTCGGCGCTTGAAAATGCAATACCCAGCTTGAGGGGGATATTCAAAAGGAGAGACGCCTTTTAAAAGAAAAGAAAGGAAAGAGCTGGCTGACCGGCTTCTTCATGAGATGAAAACGTCGCTGGGGGTCATCCGGGCCTGCGCCGAAGGTCTGCAGGACGAGGCTGACGAGGAAAAAAAGCAGAGATATTCTGAGATTATTCTGTCGGAAACAGAGAGAGTGGGCGGACTTATCACTACATTGCTTGATTTATCCGCACTGGAAAGCGGGGCGGCTTCTTGCGGATATTCCCGCCTTCTGTTTTACATTGCAGTATGAGCTTCCCGAAAGCGAGGTTTATGTCCTGACCGACAGGCAGCGTATGGAGCAGGTTTTGAATAATCTGATTATCAATGCGAAAAAGAACGTACTGCCGGGAGGAACGATAAAGCTGTCGTTAGAAAGGCGCAGGGATGAACTGCGTTTTTCCATATTTAATCAGGGAATGCCGATACCGGAGGAAGAAATCACTCAAATATGGAATAAGTTTTACCGCAACAGGAATGCAACATACAGCGGTTCCGGTCTGGGACTTGCGATTGTGGCGCAGATATTATCCATGCAGAACATAGAGTACGGGGCGGAAAACCGCCCGGACGGCGTCGCGTTTTATTTTGTCATACCCGTAAGCGGCGGGATGTCCGGTACGGATGTCGGTGGTTGAGAGGCGATAACGGCAGCGATTTGATAACAGGTTTGTTTCATCTTTTGCAGTCGGGAGAAGGTTATGAGGAAAAAGATTTATTTTATGAAAATTGTCGGACTGGGGCTTGCAGGGGCGCTTGTTTTCGGCGGCTGCGGCGACAGCGGCAGTAGCAGGGAAGAAGGGCAAAAGCTCTTGGCGGACGCAGCGCCGGGAGGGCAGGAAAGGGCGGAAAATGCGGGCGCAGGCAATGCAGGAGCGGCGGCTTTTGATTTGCCGGAGCCGGCTGCCAAAGGGGCAGAACCGGAAACAACAGAGGAAGACTGGTCGGAATACTTTGACGGCCTAAATGGGGCAGCAGTTTTATATGATGCTTCTGCAGACAGATTTACCGTGTACAACAGTGAGCTTGCCGGAACCCGGCGCTCTCCCTGTTCCACTTTTAAGATTATTTCCTCGCTGATTGGGCTGGAGAACGGAATTATTGTGCCGGAAAATTCAACGCGCGCCTGGAGCGGCGAAACCTTCTGGAACGAAAGCTGGAATCGTGACATTGATTTCGGGGAAGCGTTCAGGGCGTCCTGTGTCTGGTATTTCAGGGAGGTTGCAGATGAAATCGGGCAGGAGGTGATGCAGGAGGAGCTTGATAAGCTTATGTACGGAAACTGTGATATCTCCGACTGGGAGGGAAGATTAAATACCAATAATAACAACAGGGCCCTGACGGGATTCTGGCTGGAATCGTCGCTTATGATTTCTCCGAAGGAGCAGACGGAGGTGATGGCACGCATCTTCGGGAAAGAGTCCGTTTATTCGGAAGATGCACGGCAGGAGCTGAAAAAGGTTATGCTTGTGGCGGAGGAAAACGAAGCGGATATTCCCGTTTACGGAAAGACCGGCATGGGCAAAGCGGAGGGGATTGTGGAGGATGCGTGGTTTACCGGATTCGCGGAAAAGGAAGGGGAAAATATCTACTTTTGCGTATATCTCGGAAGAACGGACGACAAAGACGTATCCAGCGCTGCTGCCAGAGAGATTGCAATCCGGCTGATTTCAAATTATATCGCCTGATATGGACTGCCGCGCCGGGGCATTCAGGCGCTGGCGCTCCTGTCTCATTTCTTACTTATTTCTTAAGGTTCCATTAGTTGTTGCTTTTCCGCTGATTTTGTACTAATATATATTCTGGTGTTTTTTATGAAGTAGAAAGACAGAAACAACTGATATAGATTAGAAGGGCAGGAAGACCGGAATGAAGTTTCGTATAAAAAATTTGTTTTTTGCTGCCGCACTTTTATTGTTATCCTCAGGGTGCGGCGTATTTACGGCTCCGGGAGAGGACTCTTCCGATACGCATTCGTCAGGGAAGCCGGAGCCCGGGGAAGTACCGGGACTGTCCCTGGAGCAGGAAGCGGCAAAGAACCATCAGGATTATTATGGTCCCGGCGTACCGGTGGCCCTTGTCACCGACGTCAGTTCCGGTGTAAATAACGGTTTTAATCAGGCGGCTCTTAAGGGGCTACAGACCTATGCCGTGGGGGCGGGAGTATCCTATTCCTGCTACAATGTCTATGCCGACACGCCGGATGCATGTAAAAATACCATTTTAACAGCCATTGAAAACCGGGCTGAAATCGTAGTCTGCGTCGGTGCTCACTTTGAAAAGGCGGTGGGAGCTCTGCAGGAGGAATACGGCAATATTTCTTTTCTTTTGCTGGACGGCGTTCCAAGAGATTCTTCCGGGAAAGCAATTCAGGCCGCCGAAAATGTCCACTGTATTACTTATAGAGAAGAAGAAGCCGGTTATCTGGCCGGATATATGGCAACTCTGGAGGGGTATCGAAAATTCGGATTTATCGGCGGGGAACAGCTCCCCTCGGTGGAAAGATACGGATTCGGTTTCCTTCAGGGAATCGACGCTGCCGCCCATTCTCTGGGGGTCAGCAATAATATTAAGGTAGATTACTGGTATGCGGGCACTTTTTCTCCAAACAAAGATATTGAAGATATGGCTCTTGGCTGGTATCAGGACGGGACGGAGATTATTTTCGCCTGCGGCGGAGCGTTGTACCAGTCGGTATTGTTTTCCGCAGAGGCCTGCGACGGTATGCTGATTGGGGTGGATATCGACCAGAGCGAGCTTTCCCAGCTTTTTCTGACGTCCGCCATGAAAGGCATTGATTCCTCTATTGTAATCGCGCTGGACGAGTTTTTTGCAAACGGCCGGAAATGGCCCGACAGGCTGGCAGGAAATACCCTTGCTTACGGCGCGAAAGAAAACTGTATCAGCCTTCCGCTCTTAGACGATGCCTGGCGGTTTAAAAAGGCCACGCAAAACGAATATCTGCAGCTTCTTGCCCGTTTAAAATCCGGCGGAATTTCAATTGACACGGAGCTTCCACTAAAGACAAACATTACGATTGTCAACCATAATGCGCAGGAGGAAAGTGACTCTTGAATACCGGAAGGACTAAAATTAATTATCGTATCTTAATATCTGCTGTCTTTTCAATGCTGTGCCTCATCTTTTTTCTTTCCGGGTGCGGAAAAGCGGAACCGGCTGTTTCAGAGAAAGCTTCCCGCCCGAGGGTAAATATTGATGAAAAGCTGACGAAAGGAACGGTATCCCTTTCCGCCGCGCAGCTTGCCTCCTACGGTGAAATTGTGGACTGCCTTTTTCAGGAAGACAAAGAAACGGTGAATCTCACACTGAAAATGCCGGAGATTCCCAAAAGCGACGACGCCATGATTTACCTGTTTGCCTTTGACCTCTGTGAGGAGTGCAGCTTTTCCGGCAATTTCCAGAAAACGCCTGTTGCAACCGCCAGAAAATCAAGGTATGGCAGGCTGAAATGGACTTATGAGGGACGGCAGCTTTTCCAGCAGTTTGTCCCGGCTCTGCTCCTCAACGGGAAATATGTTCCCCTTTCCTCCGGCGTCTGCATCGGCAATCCTGAAATGCTGGCAGACAATGCCGGCAACGTACCGGAGCCGAAGTCAAAAAAGGGACTGCTGCTTGACCCGCAGATGCTGGAAACGCCCCTTCTTACGGACTTGGGCGTAAAATATGCCATATATAACATTCCCCTTTCCCATATTATGGGGGAGACGGACAACGAGGCGTTCCCCACCATTTTGTATGAGTATCAGGGAAAAACCTATAAATTCAACGGAGCCGGCATCAACGGCTATGATTATCTGTTTGGCTACCTGACGGACAGCGGAATGAATTGTACGGCGATAATTTTAAATGACTGGAACGAGGAATACCCGCAGATGATTCATCCCCTTTCCAGAAATGAGGACGTAAATGCATATTACTATGCGTTCAATACCGCGGACGAAGAAGGGTGCCAGTATCTGGAGGCGATTGCAAGCTTTCTGGCAGAGAGGTATTCCGGCAAGGAGCACGGCCTTGTGTCGAACTGGGTCATTGCAAATGAAATCAACCAGCAGAAAATCTGGAACTATATGGACACGGACGATATTGAAATGTATTGCGCCGAGTTTGAAAAGGCAATGCGGATTTTCTATAATGCGGCAAAGAGCTATTATGCCGACGCCAACGTTTATTTCAGCATTGACCATGAATGGAACAGCAATAAAAATAACGATGATAAGAATTTCAATGCGAAAGAGCTTGTGGAGACCATAAATGAAATCGCGAAGCAGAAGGGGAATTACAACTGGGGGCTGGCCATTCACCCATACCCCGACCCCCTTACAAGGGTAAATTACTGGACGGAAAACTACGACAAGACGGTTGACGCGCCGCTTCTTACGCTGATGAATTTAAGCACGGTAACGGATATGCTGACGAAAGAGGAATACCTTGACAGGAACGGGGAGGTGCGAAGCATCACGGTAACGGAGCTGGGCTTTTCCTCCGCTTCCGGGGAAAAGCTGCAGGCGGCGGCGTTTGCCTACTGCTATTACATACTGGAAGCCAATCCTTACGTGGACGCATTTTTTATGAACCGTCAGACGGACGCCTTAGAGGAGGTCAAGCAGGGGCTTGCTTTCGGGATTTACAATATGGACCAGACGCCCAAATATATCCTGGATACATTTAAATATATCGACACCAGCCAGGCAAAGAAGCATACGGAGTTTATTTTGAATATTCTCGGGGCGGACAGCATTGAGGAGGCCCTTGCGTGGGCGCAGTAGGGAGCAAATGGTATAAAATTTATATACAGAATATATTACTAAGCAATGTCAGATGAAAACAAAGTTTGATTTCAGGAGGTTTTTATGAGTACAATAGAGGCTACTGTATCTATGTTAGAAGCAATGCCGGAGGAGGCAAGGGTTAAGGTTTTTGAATATACGCAGCAGATTTTTACTTCCAGAAAACCGGCAAATCCATTTGTGCCTGTTGGAGAGAAGGAGGTTCTATCCACCCTTGCCTGGTCGCGTCAACAGATTGCCGAGGGAAAGGGGCTGGATATGGAAGAGGCATTAAATGGTTTGGGGGAGCGGCATGGATTCTTATAAGGTAATAGTTTCTCCCAAAGCATTGTCACAGCTAAATAATTATATTGATTACATCCAATATACGCTGTTAAATGAAGATGCTGCTTACAGAGTGTGGCAGGACGCGATAGAAACCAGAAATCAGCTGGCGGTCATAGCGGGAAGCCTAAAATATTGTAGTCATCCAAAGCTGAAGGAGCTTGGTTACCGTTCTGTTAATTTTAAGGAACATCGTTATACTATGATTTATCGTGTTAATGGAAGAGAGGTTTACGTTGAGGCAATTTATCACCAGCTTCAGGATTATGAAAATATTTTTGCAGACGAATCAGGTTTGGAAAACAGTGAGGATTTATAGATAAGGGTAATATGTCAGATGTGTGTATCTTTTAGTTAAAAACCATGGATTTTCGGCGAAAGCCTAAAATTTTCCATGGTTTTTTTATGCCGTAAAAGATAAAGTAATGTGGAATATACATGGGACGAAAAAATCCGGGAGCGGGAAACTGCTCAGAAAACAGGAGGTAAGGCAATGAAGGAATCAATTCATAAGTATTTTCAGGTGGGAATAATTTTGTGGATGTCCTATCCGCCGGAGCGGTGCGGTTTTCTGGAGCCGTTAAGGAAAATATGCTGCGATGATTTTTTTGACGCAGTGGAGATTACACAGATTGAAGATGCATCTGAGAGGAAAAAGGCCAAAGAGCTGCTTGCGCAGTCTCATCTGAAAGTATGCTATGGCGCGCAGCCAAGACTTTTGGGACCGAAGCTGAATCCAAACGCAATCAGTGAGGAGGAACGCAAAAAGGCGGAAAAGACGCTTTTAGAAGCGGTTGACGAGGCGAAGGGGCTGGGGGCAAAAGGAATTGCATTTCTGGCAGGCAAGTGGGAGAAGGAGACCAGAGAAGAAGCTTTCTCCCAGCTCTTAAAGACCACGCGGAACGTCTGTGATTATGCCGCCGACAGGCAGATGCAGGTGGAGCTGGAGGTGTTTGACTATGATATGGACAAATCGGCGTTAATCGGGCCGGCTCCCTATGCGGCGGAGTTTGCGGCGAAAATGCGCACGACAAACAGTAATTTCGGCCTGATGGCGGATTTGTCCCATTTTCCCACAACCTATGAGAACAGCCGGTTTGTCATCCAGACGTTAAAGCCTTATATTACGCATCTGCATATCGGGAACGCAGTAGTGAAAAGGGGATGTGAAGCCTACGGGGACCAACATCCGAGATTTGGCTTTCCTGAGAGTGAAAACGATGTGGAGGAGCTGACAGACTTTTTCCGGGTGCTCCGCCAGGAAGGATTTTTCCGAAAAGAGGAACCGCTGGTATTATCCCTGGAGGTAAAACCCTGGAAAGACGAGGAGCCCGATATTATTCTTGCAAATACAAAGCGGGTGATACGGCGGGCGTGGGCATTAGCGTAACTTAGGCATAACATAAGTGTTACAGTGTGGATTTATGGAAAAGCAATATGATACGGAAGAAAGACAGGTGATGAAATGAAAATTGTGGTTCTGGACGGATATACGGAAAATCCCGGGGATTTGTCCTGGGACAGCCTGGGGGCGTTGGGAGATTTAACCGTTTATGACAGGACGCCGAAGGAACAGGTTATTGAGAGAATCGGGGACGCGGAGGCGGTTTATGTCAACAAGGTTCCCATTGACCGGAAGGTGATGGATAAGTGCCCTTCCATACGATTTATCGGGGTTCTGGCCACCGGCTACAATGTGATTGACGTGGAGGCGGCAAGGGAAAAAGGGATTGTGGTGTGCAATGTTCCCACCTACGGAACTTTGTCTGTGGCGCAGTATGCTATTGCGTTGCTTCTGGAATTGTGCCATCATGCCGGGGAGCATTCCGCATGTGTAAAGGCAGGCGAATGGACGAAAAATGAGGACTGGTGTTTCTGGAAATATCCCTTGATAGAATTATCGGGGAAGAAAATGGGAATCATAGGCTTTGGCAGGATTGGACAGATGACTGGAAGGCTGGCGGCGGCTTTTGGAATGGAGGTACTGGCTTTTGACAGCCATCCGGCGGCCGACATGAAGATAGAGGGATGCCGGTATGCGGCTCTGGACGAGGTGATAGAAAGCGCGGACGTGATTTCCCTCCATTGCCCGCTCTTTCCGGAGACAAGGGAAATCATTAATAAAGAAACGATTTCGAGAATGAAGGAAGGGGTTATGATTATCAACACTTCGCGGGGACCGCTTATCTGTGAAAAGGATTTGGCAGACGCCTTAAAGAGCGGAAAGGTGGCGGGGGCGGCTGTAGACGTGGTATCTGTGGAACCGGTGCAGGAAATTAATCCGCTTCTAAAAGCCCCTAATATCATTATCACCCCGCACATTGCATGGGCGCCGAAGGAATCAAGACAGCGTCTGATGGATGTGGCAGTTGGGAATTTGAAAGCCTATCTGGCGGGCGCGCCTGTAAATGTGGTCAACAGGTAGAAAGAAAACAAAATGAAAGCTCCAGCGGCAGCTGCGTGGGCATGCGGATACTTATCGGCGCGGTCCATAAGGCTGCCGCCTGTTGTTTTGCAAGGAGAAAAGGATGAAAGAAAAAATAATTTTTTCCCGGTTAAAGCTCAAAAGCCAGATTATTCTGCTGGTGGGAAGCGCAACCGGCGCGTTATTGATACTTCTGGCTTTGTATATCGGTTTTTTGCAAATCAATAACCGGAAGAGCCAACGTTCTTATATGGAAAGCGCAGTAGGGCAGCTTGCGGGGGAGCTGGACGGATTTGACAGCGACGTCAAAAAAATCAGTACCAATCTGGCGTATAACAGAATGGTGGAGGAATTCTGCATGTCGGAGGATTTGGGACTGAGGTATATCTTAAGCGGGGATATCGAGCTGTTTATTGAATCCATAGAGATAGCAAATTCCCGTATTGACGCCGTGGCATTTACCAATCTGGAGCAGGTGATTATCGGGACACAGGACAGGGAATTTTTCCGCATTCTGGGGCATCTGGGAGAGCAGATGAAAGAAAAAGGAGGGGACGGGGAGGTGAACTATTTTATGCTGGACGAGCGAAGACTGATTTCCGTGAACAGGTCTTTTTATAATCCTAAAAGCGGGGAACAGTATTATGTGGTATTGATTTGCAATCTGGACGGCCTGAAAAGCCTGCTGAAAAAGGTAGCGGGGCAGGGGGAGCATCTTTTGCTGGTGGAAAGCGGCGGAGAAATTTTTATGTCAGAGGGCACAAGTACAGACGGGGATTTGGCGATATCCGCAGACAAAGCGGACTGTCTGGAGCACATCTCCGCATCGGGATTCTGGACGGTAAAGGGAGCAGTGAAAAAAGAAGCGGGAAGTAAGGCGGTGGGCAGATATATTAATATCATGATTCTGTTCGTGGGTATTGTTTCTCTGCTGCTGTGTCTGACGGGCTGCCTGATTTACAAGGGGATTGCCTCGCCGGTGGAAGCGATAATCGTGTTTATGAACCAGTACGGGAAGTATTACAACAAGCACCGGCTTCCGGTAAAGGGTACCAATGAAATCGCCCAGATATCCGTGAGCGTCAACAGGATGCTGGATGATATTCAGGATATGACACATCGGATTATGCACACTCAGGAAAAGCTGTATCTGACGGAGCTATCCAAAAGACAGGCGGAGCTGACGGCGCTCCAGATTCAGATGAACCCCCATTTCCTCTATAACACATTGGACTGCATCAAGGGAATCGCGCTGGTACGTAAGGTGCCGGAGATTGCCGCAATCGCCAATTCCATGTCCAGAATTCTGCGCTACAGCATAAGAAGCGAAGATGTGGTGCTGGTAAGAAATGAAGTGGAAAGCATTACAGATTATCTGAAAATCATTCAGATTCGTCATCAGAATAAATATGACATTCGTGTCAATGTCGAGGAAGAGGTGAATGATATGCCTATGCCCAAGATGATTTTGCAGCCTTTGGTGGAGAACGCGGTTTTTTACGGGCTGGAGAGCACATCCAGAGCGGGAGAACTGCTGATTGAGGGGAAAAGAGAAGGGGACTTTTTATATTTTGTTGTGGAAAATTCAGGAAATTCCATCAGCCGGGAAAAGGCGGAGGAGCTGATGCGCGTTTTTGAGGAAAACAGGCGGGAGGATAACGAGAGACTGTTTTCGGAAAAATCAGGTATCGGCCTGAAAAATATTGACAAGCGCATAAAGCTGCTTTACGGCGGGCAATTCGGAATTTCCATCGGCCAGAGGAAGGGAGGAGGAACCGGCGTCAAAGTAAAGCTGCCGGCTGCGGAAACCGAAGATATTCCCGAAATGCCAATCTGAGTCCATGTAGTACCGGTCCGTTTTCCCCTATAATAAATGCACAGACACAGAGAAACGGCAGACAGCCGTACAGTGTACGGGCATCTGCGGAACCGGAATGGAGGATAAGAAATGCCAAACAGAAAAAATCTTCATAAATATCGATATATGTATCTTCTGGCCATACCAGGCGTGCTTTACTTTGCGGTTTTCAAGATTGCGCCGCTGTGGGGTCTGTCCCTTGCCTTTGTGGATTACAACTCCTTTAAGGGACTATTGGGAAGCGAGTTTGTGGGCTTTGCCAACTTCCTGAAATTTTTCCGCAACAACAATTTCTGGCTTATGATACGCAACACGGTGGTTATCAGCCTGATGAATCTTATTTTCTTTTTCCCGGCGCCCATCATGTTAGCGATTCTGCTCAATGAGATAAAAGGGGAGCGGTTTAAAAAGGTGACCCAGACCATCGTGTATCTGCCTCATTTCCTTTCATGGGTGGTAATCGCGGGAATCACATTTTTTATATTTTCCAGCGATGTGGGACTGGTAAATAAAATGATTCTGGCAAACGGCGGCGATGTGATAGGATTTTTATCCAATCCGAAGTTGTTCTGGTGGTTTTTGCTGGGACAGACCACCTGGAAGGAAATCGGGTGGCAGTCGATTATTTTTCTGGCAGCTATCACGCAGATTGACATCTCTTTATATGAAGCGGCCGAGGTGGACGGCGCTACCCGGCTGCAAAAGCTTCGATACATTACGCTGCCCGGACTGATGCCCACGGTGGTGACCATGTTCATTATCCGGCTGGGAACCGTTTTTGATGTGAGCCTTGACCAGATTTTGATGATGAAAAATTCCTTTGTGGCGGATGTGGCCGAGGTGTTTGACACCTACGCCTATACCCAGGGAATTATGCAGGGGAACTTAAGCATGGGTGTTACCGTAGGGATTTTTAAAGGTGTGGTGTGTATGATTCTGGTTGTGACGGCCAATAAGGTCATTACCGCTATGGGCTATGACGGAATTTACTAGAGAGGGCGGAAAGGAAGGCAAGGCATGAAGAAAAGAAGAAAATTAAAACATTTTACATGGGGAGACTATGTGGTTTATTTCATCATCACCTGTATTTGTCTGCTGTTTGTAGCTCCTTTTGTGTATGTGGTAAGTATATCCCTGACGGATCCGGAGGTTTATGTGCCCTTTAAGCTGTATCTGTTTCCGGAAAAGCTGTCTCTGGATACCTATCGGTATATTCTGTCAAATTCCGCCTTTGTGACCGCACTGAAAAATACGGTGTTTATTACAATGGCAGGGACGGTTCTGGATTTGGGAGTCACTTACACCTTTGCCTATGTGCTGACAAAAAAGAGGATGCCGTTCCATAAGCTTTTCATGGGAATGGTGGTGTTTACACTGATGTTCAACGCGGGAATCATCCCCAATTTTATGATGGTGAAGTCCTTAAATCTGATTAACAGCCGGTGGGCGCTGATTCTTCCGGTTCTGACCAACGCCTGGAGCCTGATTGTGGCAAAGAGCTTTATCGAGTCCATTCCGGGTGAAATCGAAGAATCTGCCAGAATAGACGGGTGTAATGATATCCAGATTTTTCTGAAAATGATTATACCCTTATCCAAGGCTTCCATTGCCACGCTGACACTGTTCTTTGCGGTAAGCCACTGGAACACTTACTTCAACGCCCTGATTTATCTGACTGACAGTAAGAAAAGAACGCTGCAGGTTTATGTAAAATCCCTGCTGATTGACGCTTCCACCACGGGAGTGGGAGTGGATGTGATGAACATGCCCTCCGAGACCGTGCGGATGGCGACGGTGATTTTAGCCATGCTTCCTATTCTTATCGTGTATCCGTTTTTACAGAAATATTTTGTGAAAGGCGCCATGATAGGAGCGGTAAAAGGGTAAAAAAGTGAACAGGCGCAGTTGATTTATGGGGACTGCTTGCTGTTATAAATTTCAGTTACAAAAATACAAAAAGAAAGCGGGGTAAAAGGATGAGAAATGATGTGTGGAAAAAAGGGTTAGGTATACTGCTTGCACTTTCAATGGTGTTTACCGGCTGCGGTAGTACCGGCAATGGGGAAACGAAGAAATCGGATTCCGAGCCGGCGGCGGAGACATCTAATGCTGCTGATGAAAGCAGTACAGAGGAAAATACGGAGAAAACGGAAGAGGTTCAGCAGCCGGAGGAGAAGCTGGTAATTACCGGAATGGCCAACCTGTATAATCTGGCGCCTGAAAAGGACAGCGAATTTTGGAAGATGATGGAGGAAAAGTTCAATGTGGATTACACGGTGGACTGGGTTCCTGGCGACACCTATGCACAGAAGATGGAGCTGGTACTGTCCTCCGGCGAGCTGCCTGATTTGATGCAGATACAAAACACTACCGTACCAAGTTTCCAGAAAGCCGTGGAGGCAGGAGCGTTTTATGATTTGACGGATTTGCTGGGGGATTTCAGCGAATACCCGAATCTGAAAAACAATACCAATCTGGATGCCTGGACGCTGAGCAAAATCAAGGGAAGAAACTATGTGGTTCCGAGAACCAGAGGCAACCTGGATTCCGCCGTTATGATTCGCAAGGACTGGCTGGATAAGCTGGGACTGGAAGTGCCTGCTACGATGGAGGAGTTTGCCGACGTTATTGTCAAGGTGGCGCAGGGCGACCCGGACGGAAACGGCGTAAACGATACCATCGGACTGATTCCCGGTGTTGAAACCATTGACGGCTATTATCCTGCGGCTTTCGGAACCAGAGATATTGAAAAGGACGCGGACGGCGGGATTATCTATGAACGTCTCACGGACAGGTACGGGGATTATGTGGAGTATATGCGCAACCTTTACAGCGAAGGCGCTGTGGCAAAGGAGTTTGCGCTGATTAAGGGGCAGCAGGCGGAAGAACTGTTTACTACCGGCAAAAGCGCTACCCTTACGAAAAACGCATGGCACCTTTACCGGTTAAACGAGGAGTGCCAAAAAACAGACCCTGATGCCGAGGTGGTTCTGATTCCCTATCTGGAGGGACCGGGAGGATATGCCCATATCTATGATTTGGGTTACTTTGGCGGCATGGCGATTTCCGCAAAGTGCAGCGAGGAAAAGGTGAAGCAGATTCTGAAATTCTTCGACGCAACATGCGCGCTGGAAAACTACAATTTCGTAAATTACGGAATTGAAGGCGTACACTGGGAAATGGTGGACGGAGACCCCTCTCTTACGGAGCAGGGCAAGCAGGAGGTGACAAACTCCTTTAACGCGCCTTTCATCTTTGCGGCAAATGAATTTGCAAAGGTTGACAGCCCCCTTGCGGACAAGGCGTACAATGAAAGCACCAGAGAAACCATGAAGGTGCTCTATACCATGGGTGGTACGGGAGGAAAGATTGACAAGTTCAACGTGCTGCAGTCCGATACATGGACGCAGGTATGGGGCGAGTATTCCAGTGAATTTGCGTCCATGGAAACAAAGGCCATATCGGGAGCCATCTCTATGGATGAATTCCGGGCATATCAGAAGCAGCTTCGGGAAAACGAAGATTTTAAGAAAGCATTCCAGGAGTTTACACAGAGCCATAAAGAATTTTTTGGAGAATAGCAGGAGGAAAAGAGTATGTTTATAAAGGAAGTAGCAGCAAGCTTATATCCATGGGATTTGGCGGACCAGACGGCGGAGGTATGCGTGGATAACCTTGTGGAACACAGCAATGTGAACAGCGTTTACCTGGTGGGAGTAATGCATGAGGAAAAAAGACCGCTGACCAGTCTGTTTTATACATTGAACCCGGTAAGAAAATATTATCTTCCCGAAAACAGCAGGGTATATTATCATGTAGATGGGGAGGATTTTGCAAACACGAAAATGAAGCCCGCCTTTACGGAAAGAGAATTCTTAAAACAGAAGGACTGGCTGGACGACCTTATTCGCGTGGCGAGAAAAAGAGGGCTTAAGGTTGGGGTGGAAGTATCGCATACCTTTTATGATACGGCAAAGGCGGCCGGGGAACAGCCGGAGCTTTTGCAGAAGGACGTTCACGGCAACGCGATTCCCATGTTTTTCTGCAGCAATAACCCGGATGTGCGGGAGTACATGAAGGCTTTGTTTTTAAGCTCGGTGAAATGCCATGATGTGGATTTTATCCAGACCTGTATGATGCTGTTTAACGAGGGAAAACCTGTGGCGCAGCCCTGGTTTTTAAAGGAAAAAGACCCCCAGAACCGCCTTGGGCATCTTCTGGGAACTCTAAAGGGTGGCTGTTTCTGTGAGCATTGCGGGGCAAAAGCAAGGAAAATGGGATATGACTGGGATAAAATCAAGGCGGATTTGACAAAGCTGGCGGACACGGCGGAGGCGGTACTCCACGGAAATATCGGTCAGGTAATGGAAGCCCATCTGCTTCTTGGCAGTAATCTGACGGATGCCGGTTTCCTTCTGGAAAATCCTTCCCTTTACCAGTGGCTGGAATTTCGTATGAGATGTGTCACGGAACTGTTTTCCGATATTTACGGGGCGGTGAAAGCTGTGAAACCGGAGGTGGAATTCCGCTACAATAATTACCTTACTTATCCCGAGTATGCGGGACTTGATTTTAAGGCTGTCAGGGATTACGTGGATTCTGTCAGGGATTCGGATTATTCCGAACAGACGGGGGCGAAGGATGACTTCCGCTATAAGCAGAATACGCTTCTTAAGATACGAAGAGGCATTGGGTGTGAAAAGCCTGTTCTGGCGGCCTTTGCCTGTCGGCCCAACGCAACGCCGGAGCTTATACGGGAAAGCCTTAAGATTGTAAGCACGCTGGGAATCGACGGCCTGTCTTTGGGGCATTACGACGGAGCCACCTTTGAACTGCTGGACGCGGTGAAAGAGGGAATGAAAAATGCGGGAATGGAAGTATGTACAAAGTAGTATTGGTTGACGACGAGATTTGGTCTCTGGAGGGACTGGAAGCGTCCTTCAATTGGGAGAAAAACGGCTTTCAGGTTGTAGGTAAATTTACCGACAGCCTGGAAGCCGCTGCCCGTATAGCAAAATTAAAGCCAGACCTGGTGTTTACGGATATCAGAATGCCGGATATGACAGGCCTGGAACTGATGGAGGCGGTCCGTGAGGGAAACCGGGAGGCTGTGTTTGTCATGGTAAGCGGATATGCGGAATTTGAATATGCAAGGCAGGCCGTGCGTCAGGGAGCCTGCGACTACCTTTTGAAACCTATTGATTTGGAGGAAACGGACGCCATACTTGAAAGGCTCCGTCAGATGCTGGCGTACAGAAAAGAAGCTGAGGATGAGATTCTTATCCAGCGAATCCTGTATGAGGGAGCAAAGGAAGAACGGATTTTCCCGATTGCGGAATGTCCGAAAGTGCAGGCGGCGGTGATAGCGGGGGACGGGGTGGAACCCTTTATGTACCGGCGGATACAGGAATATCTGCAAAAGGAGAACAAAAAGTCCGTTCTTCTGACGCCGGCGGGAAAGAAGATTGTGCTGCTGTATGAAGCCTTTGAACCGGAAAAGGAAGACGACTGGATTTGCACGCTGGAGGGGCTGGGCGAAAATCTCTATATCGGGTTAAGCCAGACGGGGACAGGAGGAGACGTGAGACTGCTGCTGAAAGAGGCTCTGCTGGCTTCTTCGGGAAGGCTGATAGGAAAACAGCTTGAGATGCATAAGGGCTATAACGAAAACTTTTTGCATCTGCTTGAATATGTAAAGGAGAATTACTCCAAAAAGCTGAACCTGAAAACCCTCTCGGAGCAGTTTTTCCTGAATGTGAGCTATTGCTCGGAACTGTTCAAAAAGGTGACGGGGATGAACTTTTCCGATTACCTCACAAAGCTTCGTATGGAAAAGGCTGCGGAACTGCTTTCCACGGGAAAATACAAGGTCAGGGAAGTTGCCGAAATGACCGGCTACAGCGACGCTTTTTATTTCAGCAAAGTATTAAAGAAATACTTCGGCGTAACGCCGGCCCGGTTTTTCCAGGAGCAGGAAAAGGAGGAAGCGGAAAGCGGCGAGGAAAGGAGTGGGGAAGAAAATGCATGACGAGACAGAAAAGATGCGGGAAGAAGCGGACAGGATGATTACAGGAATTATCGGGAAGGTTCTGCCGGGAAGCGCCGTCAGAAAGGCGCTTGCAAACTATGAAAAGGACAGGCCTGTTCGCGTGATTGCCCTTGGGAAAGCCGCCTGTGAGATGGCAGCAGCGGCAAGAGAGACCCTTGCAGAAAACATCAGCCGGGGCCTTATCATCACAAAATACGGACACAGCAAAGGGGCGACGGAGGGCTTTGAGACGGTGGAGGCCGGGCACCCGGTTCCAGACGAAAATTCCGTTCTCGGAGCGCGCAAAGCCATGGAGCTGGTAAAAGAGGCCGGAGCCGGGGAGAGGATTCTTTTGCTGATATCCGGAGGCGGCTCCTCACTGATGGAAATGCCGGAGGCGGGGCTGACGCTTACAGATATTCAAATGGTGACAAAAAAGCTGCTGAGCTGCGGCGCTTCCATTCAGGAAATCAACAAGATAAGAAAGCGATTATCTGCGGTGAAGGGCGGAAAGCTGGCGACCCTGTGTCCGCAGGCGGAAATTCACCAGATAGTGCTCTCCGATATCATCGACGACGATTTGGAGCAGATTGCATCGGGCCCGGCCTGTGAGGACACCACAACCAATGAGGCGGTCAGGGAAATCCTCCGAAAATACCGGATAAGCTTTTCTCCTTCTGTTATGGAAAAGCTGTTTAGCGAAACGCCGAAGCATATAAATAATGTGACTTCGGAGATTGTGGGGAGCGTCAGGGAGCTTTGCCGACATGCGGCGGATTTTGCCGGGAAGAGCGGATACCGGCCGTTTATTTTAAGCACCGGTTTAGACTGCGAGGCGAAAGAGGCCGGAAAGCTCATTGCCTCTGCCGCAAGAACCATTTGCGAAAGCAGCGAAGGGTGCGCGTTACATACTTTAAAGAGGCCCTGCGCGCTGATATGGGGCGGAGAGACGGTGGTGACTGTGCGGGGCAGGGGAATAGGAGGGCGAAATCAGGAGATGGCGCTGAGCGCCGCCCTTGGCATTGCCGGGATGGAAAAGGTTGTTTTCTTCTCTTTCGGTTCAGACGGAACGGACGGGCCCACAGACGCGGCAGGCGGAATGGTGGACGGATACACGGTTTCCAGAATCAGGGAGAAGGGACTTTCGCCGGAACGGCTCCTTGAGGAAAACGATTCCTACCACGCCCTTGCATGCGCCGGGGATTTGATTGTGACGGGGCCTACGGGGACGAATGTGAATGATGTGGCGGTTTTATTGTGCAGGTAAGTTTGGCGGGGGCCTGCCGGGGAAGTGCGTAAACGGACAGGATATTTTCGGCGGTCGTAATTGACCGCCGTATTTCCTGTCTTTGAGTGTTCAGTTATCCGGATATTACTTTGCAACGTTTTTTATAGCATGCAATACCGTATTTGTGTATGGTGGTCATACCGTCGTCTATCAATGCTTCTTCATAATTTCTGTCATTAATCTGCTTCAGAGCCTCGGCACATGCCCTGTCAAAGTCGGCTTTCCCGGCATATTTTAATTCGATGATGATACCGATTTCCTTTTCCTCGACTTCTATGCTGATATCACTGTATCCGTCTCCGCATTCAGCATTGGAACTGACTTTCCAGCCACTTGCTTCTGCAAATAATCCCAGTAGAATGCCATGATAAAAATTCTCTTTCATTTTTTTTCTGACACTGGTATCACGGATGCTGATAGTTTTTCTCAGATATGATGTAAAACCTTTCTCAATAGCGTCCGTATTATTTTCTTCAAACGCTTTGCAGAAACTTTCCAGCATTTGTAAGTCTTTCTTTGTTTCCGCTCTAAACCATTCCTGTATCTGTTCCTCAAATATCCATTGCACTTCTTTATTCGGAATGATTAATCCTGTCAGATTACCCTCATCTTTCCCACACTTTGTCAGATAGCCGGTAGTAAAAAGGATACTCCACAGGTTTTCAATAGAAGAATCCAAATCTCTGTAGGTTAATTCCTGCCGTATTTTCTTTTGAATACTTTTACCGTCAAGCAGAAGTTCAATTTCATTTCTTGTTATTCCGTCTGATTTATCTATAAATTTCCGGATAATATTGTTACTGCTGGTATTTATCCAATAATTCTGCGGTTCTGACACACTTCCGTCACGTAAATCCCCGCAGTAATTAATTACATCCCACGGACAGTATATATTTGTATTACCAAACAGATAGCCGTCATACCAATCCTTTACAGCGCCGTACTGACCCGTAAATCCATAATACGCCAGCATCTGCCGAACTTCTTTATCCGTAAAACCAAAATATTCTCTGTAGCGGACATCTTTTATGGTGTATACGTTAAAATTATTCAGTCCTGTAAAAATACTTTCTCGACCTGTTCCGTGAAGAAGCGAAGCTTCTTCTGATGGCTCGGCGAATGCCGAGACTATGCATCCGGTAAGAACCGCAAAGTACAAACTGCTGTTTGTTTTAAGTGCCTGTCCAAACAGGGTTCTGATAAAATTAACCATGGTGTCATAGTAGCCGGCCTGATACGCCTTATCAAGAGGAACGTCATATTCATCAATCAGGATGATAGTTTTTTGCTCATAATGTTTTTGCAGAAAACGTGATAGCATCAGCAGGCTGTTTTCGAGAAGATCATCCGACATTGCAAAACTCCCCGTTTCATTCAGCTCAATGAGTTTTGTATATTGCTGACGCTCTGTTTTATTCAGATTGCCGCTGTCTGCAAGAAATGAAAATCTGACCGCTTCATTACCTATGATTGATTGAAGCTTTTTCCTTGCCTTATCAAAAGTATCACCTTCTGCATTTTTCAGGCTGATAGATATAACTGGAAATTTTCCCTGATATTTGTCGCAGAGTTCTGTTTCTCTGGAAATTTCCAATCCGTCAAAAAGTGTGCAGTCACTGCCGATTTCAAAGAAATGTTTTATCATGCTCATATTCAGAGTTTTTCCAAAACGCCTCGGACGCGTAAAAAGGTTTACATATGCTATATTTTCCAGAAGGTCCCGTATCAGTCCTGTTTTATCAACGTAGTAAAATCCATCTTGCCGAATCCTTTCGAAATCCTCGATGCCCATAGGAAGCTTTATGTTTCCTGACATATCATACCTCTTTCTTTGAAAATGTTACCTTTATATGCTATTTGAACCTTTGTATCAGTATAGCATAATTACGTTTTCCCACCAACAAAATATTTCCGCAAAGGTTTACAAATTATCATTGTAATATAAAGCGTGGTATATTATACTTGTTTCAAGTACTACAAAGCAAATACAGGATAAAGTCAACAACCCCGCAGCAAGCTGACGGGGCATCAAACTTGCAACGCAGCTAAGCTGCGGGGTATGTGACCCTCGCGGCATTCGCCAAATGTCTGCTTCGCAGCCGCTTGGCTCATTGCTTGCGGGAATCAAAACAGGAGGACAGGAATGAGCTCAATTCACCTGACAGAGGGAGAAATGGAGATTATGGAGGTGCTGTGGGAATGCGAAAGACCCATGGGGTTTGGCGAATTGCATAAGTGCGTGAATGACCGGACAAAAAGAAACTGGAAAAAGCAGACCGTGAACACCCTGCTTTTCAGGATAAGACAGAAAAATCTGGCGGGGGATGTCAGCGAAAGCGGACGCAGGCTTTATATACCGCTTATCACCCGGAACGAATATATAAAGAAAATATCACGGGAGTTCCTTGACAGGAACTGCGAGGGTTCCTTTTCCAAAATGCTCACAGCCTTAAACGGCGGCGAAAAGGTGAGCGAGGAGGAAAGGAACGAGCTGAAACGTATCCTGGAGGAATGGGAGAAAGAATGAGGAGGCACAAAATGAAAAAAACACAAAAAACGAAAAAAGACTTTCTGTGTCTGCTTTTTATCCTGCCCAGTCTGGCGGGAATGTGCTTTTTTTACATTGTCCCGTTCCTGTCCACGCTGTATTATTCCCTGATTAACAACATGGCGGATAAAAAATGGGGAAAGATGGTTCTGTTTTTTTCTGCTGATTCCGCTGATTGTACCCTCCGGAACCACCATTGCCTTCTGGAAATCGGTTTTCGGAAAGACAGGGCTTATCAGCAGTCTGTGGCAGATGGCGGGAAATAAGTCCTTAAGCCTTGAAAACAGCGGCTGGGCCTTTGTGGTGATTGTTATCGTGTTCCTGTGGAAGAATATCAGCTTTTCCATCGTTTTATTCTGGTCGGGAATCAACTGGATTCCCAAGGCCTATTATGAACAGAGCCAGATAGACGGAGCCACCTTCTGGGAGCAGTTTAAGTACATAACCTGGATATATTTAAGCCCTACCACCTTTGTGGTACTGCTGATGTCGATTGTAAATTCCTTTAAGGTGTTTAAGGAAGTCTACATGCTGTACGGGGCTTATCCCACGCCGTCTATTTACATGCTGCAGCACTATATGAATAACCAGTTCACGGCCATGAACATGCAAAAGCTTTCAGCCTCCGCATGGGTGATGTTTGTGGTTCTCGGCGCCATGCTGTGGATTGTCTGTAAGCTGCAGTGCCGCATGACGGATTACTCCGGCGGGTAACGGGCCGGACGGCTGTAAGGCGGATAATTGATATAACTTCTCGGAATCTCAATGAATGTGATTCTAACTGAAAATTGACAACTGAATATGGTGCAGGAAAAGA
>QZDS01000001.1 GCA_009917455.1 bacterium 1xD8-48
AAGTCGGACATATACTCCGGCGAACTGGACAGGATGGATTTATCAAAAGAAATCCGGCTGCTGATTGACCGCTACGTCAGCGAGCAGAACGTGCATAGCACTTGTGCTATTGATCCCGGTTTGGGATGCTCGCCTACCTGCTTGGATTTTCCGACTGCAAGGCCATGTTTTTGGGGAAATGCCTGCCGACAGAAGCAAAAGAAATGAACACAGAATTGTAACTGCAAATCGGTGACAGGGCGGAAAGGCTGCGCCACAGCCCTTCCGCCCTGTCCCTCTTTCGTTTTAAATGAATATCCATACCTCCAGTTCCGCATACCTGTTGGATTTTGACCACTGCGGGTGTT
The DNA here is from genome assembly GCA_009917455.1 of bacterium 1xD8-48. GTDB lineage: Bacteria > Bacillota > Clostridia > Lachnospirales > Lachnospiraceae > Suilimivivens. The sequence continues at coordinate 348 of QZDS01000001.1, forward strand.
TCCTGAACCACGCCCGCTCGTCATCCGGCGTGACCGTTATCTTCTTAAAATAAACGGGGGAACCGGCATCATCCAGTCCCCCTCCTGCATCGGGGCTTAAGTTTAAAAGCCACTCGAAGCGGTCTTCATAAACCCTCACCCCTGACACATATTTATCCATTTCCTCTTCCGAAAACTCGCCATCCTCCGGCATGGCGGACTGCCCCATGAGCCTTTGCAGGTTTTCCAGCTTGCCGCTCACGTCTGCCTCCGTGGCGGGCTCCACGTCTCCGTACTGCGCTATCCGCTGCTCCAGTTCCGCGATCCGCTCCCCCACCTCCTGCTGCTCGCGGCTGAATACCTCTTTCGGTATCTCGTTGTTCATCCTCATATCGAGCAGCGGATTATCAAGGAATATCTGCGGAAATACCACACAAACATATGCCCCGCCTTTTGTGTATCATTTCCCCTTAAATCCGGGTGGTGAATGCAAGCGAAATCCACCCGTCCCGCTTTTCCTCATAGGCTTTGAGCAGCCCCCATCCGTCCTTTCCCCGACAATGGTGAAAATGCCAACACCAGTAAATTTCCCCGTCTTAGGGAAATCCGTTCCGGGGCCGCGGCGGATGTTCAGGTCAGGGATAGATACCCGCACCATGTAAGGTACGGAAAAGGTGAGGCTCTCCATGAACTGCACTTTTCCTTCGCTGACAATGGCTTTCAGGATGGATAGTATCTTCTCCCGTACTTCTCCCCTGCCGCCCAGCCTTTCCCCTGCGGGTTCTCCTTCTGTCCGAGCCACTCCACGTAGGGAGCGCAGCCCCGTTTCACATAGCGGAACCGTGGATCAATTCCGTCACCTACAAGCGCATCCGCGGAGGCGTAGGCTTTGAGGTGCTGCACCTGCGCACGGATGCCAAGCTGGGGCGTTTCAAAGGGCAGCCCCGTTTTACCCCTCTGCGTCACCCCAAGGCCGCAGAAATTATTCTGCGAAAGAGTGACCGCCGAGCCGGAGAAAGTGAAATTCCCGGTTTCGAGGCAGGACTGTGCAAAGGCGATATCACCCCTCACGCCCTCCGCTTCCCCTTCGGAAATATACAGCGGTATCATATCCAGAACGGACTGTGGCACAGCCGGATTCTTCTTTTTTAGATATGCTTCCATCTGATCGGCTGTCGCCAAAGCCTTTCCCATAATGGCGGTAAGGGAATCCTCCGCTGTGCTTCCCTTCATAGCCGCCTTGATGTCTTTTCGGAACTGCCCCATCGACAATCCAAACTTAGACCATAAATGCTCTACGTCGCCGTGGTTGCTGGCAATGCCCCTTTTACATCCCTCGGAATGGGAAATCACCACGCCATCCGCCATAGGGTCTAAGCCGAACTGCTGACAGAGATGTGCAAACAATTCCACGGCATATCTGTAGGTGGCAAGCACATGGTTCTTCGTATTCTCCCCGTCCCCGGTCTCCGTCCATGATGCCCCACCCATATATTTGATGGTGGCAGGCTCCGTCATTTCCACACCGATATGGGTATTGTTTGCACCGCCTCCGCAGTGCCACCCACGGAAATCCCACGGGAGCAGTTGGTACACATCCCCGTCCGGCTCTACGATGGCATGGACGCAGGCGGATGCCTCTGCCCTGTTCCAGTTCTTCATGAACACATCCGCCTTTGGCTGCGGGCATCCCACCGAGTGGATCATAAGACCTTTCACTGTGATGTGTTTCCCGGCTTTATAGCAGCCGGACTCTGTAAGGTAATTCTGTATCAGATTCATTCCATTTTCCTCTCTTTCTGCACGAAAAAAGCACCGCCGCAGCGATGGCAAGTGCCTATGTAAAAATATGAAATTTATCCTTGACAGCATCATTCTTGTCCTCTACACTCGAAGTAAAGGAAATGGTTTTTTTGCCAAGTAAGGCATCTGTCCTGAAAGGGTTGCCCGTTTCCTTATTTAGAAAATGTTGCCGCCTACTGATGATGCGGGATATAAGTTATTCAGTGCGTCAAATGTTCCCGCTTGCCGGTGGTGCGGCTGTACAAATTATCCGGCGTGAAAATTTTTCCAGAAAAATTTGTTTTTTGGCATTGTACTTTTTCCTGCTTTTGCGTATAATATAGTTGCAAGACGCTTTACGGTGTGCGGAATAGAAACACTGTTTATTCAAACACGTTTCACAATGTACGGCAGTGGAACATTGTTTACACAAACACGCTTCACAATGTGCGGCAGAGAAACATTGTTTACCAGCCTCCGGTGCGAGCCGGAGGCTTTCTTTGACAAAACATCTTTTGACGGATGCGAAGGTACTGTTATGGTTGAGCGCGGGTTATATTATGCAACCGCTGATTTTGCACAGATGATAAAAAACAATGGCGGCACATGGAATGACACCAAGCACCGCCCCATTGTCTGCCTTATCAAATCCAAAGAGCATGACGGGCTGTATTGGGCCATCCCAATGGGAAAACTGAACCACCGTGATGCCGCAGGGCAGAAACGTCTTGACTTTTACTTAAACCTTCCCGAAAGGGATATCCGTTCCTGTTACTATCACATCGGGCGGACTTCCTCACAATCCATTTTCTTTATCAGCGATGCCATTCCCATCACGGATAAATACATAGACGGAATCCATGTCGGTGGCGACAACCAGCACTACATCATCAAAAATAAGAATCTGATCTCCGAACTGGAGCGGAAACTGTTCCGTATCCTGTCCGTTGAAAACACGAAAAATAACAGTTTCCGCCAGCACATAACCGATGTGAAACATTTTCTCCTGCAAGAACTTGAAGCGGAAAAACAGTCCACGGATATGCAGCAGAACAGCTAAAATAAATCCATATCCTGTTGCGTTCCAAGCACTGCATAGGTGCAGGAATCGTTCCTACTCTCGCAGTACATATCATTGATAAGCCCGATGGAGAGCAGTTCCAAATCGGACATAGAAAGCCCTGGCTGCACACACCGCAGAAGAAACAATGGCGTGGTCATTTCCCGCTCAGTTGGGCGAAGTTTTTTTAGCCTCCACATCCGTCTGCACATTCAGCCCCTCAGCTCTATAAGCTGTGGCAGAACCTGGTATATTGAAAAAGTGTTGAAACCGTCCAGCCACTCGTCCACTTCATTCGGAATCTTCGGGTCGGCGTGTTTTGCCATCGTATAGGCGATATTCTCGAACATTTCAAGCGAGAATAAATCGAGGTTGGAGTTTTCCTCATCACCCTCACCGATGCTCTTCTCCAGAATCCGCAAATCCTTATAAATATCACGCTGGAACTTCAAACGGTAAATGCGCGGAATCGCCGCCGATGCCTTAAACAACACATCCTGCCCGTCAATCTCTATTTTTCTGACTATGCTCATATCCTTTCAGCCTCCTTATCCCTGTCCTTCTGTGTCCGCATCCCCTATTATCAAAAACGGGGACTGCCCTATATAATCTGCAAGCGGCGCGATACCTGGTTCGGTACAGTGCAGGACATAGGAACCGCTGTCAATCTGAACCTGCGGCAAATCCAGCATATCCCGCAGCCTGTTATAATCACTTATGCACATAAAGATATCTTCATCGTTGCCCGAAATGTAAAATCCCATTTTCCCCTGAACCATATTTTTTGTCTGTTGATAAAAAGTATCATCATGACTGGTATAAAGGCTGTATCCATAACTGCTTTCCAATTCGTGGTTCTCGTCCAGATAAGACAGATACGGAGAAAAATCTGCGTTTTCTTCATCCTTGAAAAAAGCTATGTCAAAAGCAACTGCCTCGACACGGCTGTCAACCTTATCCATAAAACAAATCGCCCAGCCAACAGCTAATAGCGCGACCATTACCAGCATAGACGCCCCTGCCATAAGGGGCAGCATGGAACGCATTTTTGCAGTGAGCTGCCTGTACAGGAAAAGGCGGCTGCCACGGTATTTCCATTCATCGCTTTTCAAGCATGAAAGCAGCCGCCGGAAAAGCAAAACAAAAAATCCATAAACGGAAACAACAAGGAACGTGACAGCAAGGACATTCACAATATCCGGCAGATTCCTGACAGCGGAAAGCGCCATAACCGCTATCCCTACGATTCCCAATAATACTGACAGCAACGCCATGGGTGTGCTGTCCTTCGCCTCCCCGCTTCCATCCCCGCTGGCTGCCTTATCAAAGTAAATCAATTCCCGTACATTAAGTTTCCGAACCGCCCGCTTTACCCTTACAGAAGATATACCTAAGATCGCCCCCATATAAAACAGGGTCAGGATAACCGCCCCTGCTGACACTTCAAAGGAAAAACTGAACGGAACCGCATACATCCCGCATATTACGGCCTTAACAGCCTGAAAAAACCACGTTCCAAGGAATAGGCCGGCAGCAAGGATGAATCCGTGGATTGACCTGTTCTCTCTGAGGAATATCCCCGCTATATCCTCATTTTCAATCCCCAGCAGCATATACAGCCCAAATTCCCTGCTTCTCCGTTTTAATATAAACACTGTGATATGGTTTACCAGCGCACCCATGATGAAGACCACCATGATACTGACCACGACAATCAAAAACGGCAGGATTGATGGTTCTTTTATTATGGCGGAAATTTCTTCTGAAAACACAACCATATTAAATGACAGCATCAAGACCACGGTGATGACCAGCGTAATGATATAAATAATGTAATCCATCGCCTGCCTTTTCGCATTTCTCTTGGACAACTTTTTCAGCATAGTCCCGCACCTCCAAAGGCAGATACTTCTGACAGAATCGCATGGTAGAAATCAACCCTGCTCTGCCGCACTCTGCGAAGCTCCTTATTGATTTGCCCGTCTTTCAGGAAAAGGACACGGTTTCCGTAACTGGCGGAAAGCGGATCATGTGTCACCATCAAAACGGTTGCTTTTTCCTGCCCATTTAATTCCGTCAGCAATGCCAGCAACTGTCTGGCAGACACAGAATCCAAGGCCCCTGTCGGTTCGTCTGCCAGAACCAGCCTGGGCTTATTCACAAATGCCCTTGCACAGGCACACCTCTGTTTCTGCCCGCCGGATACCTGTGCCGGAAACTTGGCAGCTATATCCTCTATCCCCAGCCGCAGCATCAAACTTCTGACAGTGCTTTTTATCTCTTTCGCCGGAATATCCTTGACTGCCAGCGGCAGTGCAATGTTTTCCTCAATGCTGAGGGTATCCAGCAGATTAAAATCCTGAAAAATGAATCCAAGATTCTCCTGCCGGAACCTGGCTGATTTTTGCTGTGGCAATGATGCCAAGTCCTGACTACCCAAATAAATATGCCCTGCATCTATTGTATCAATGGTTGAGATGCAATTTAGTAGGGTCGTTTTGCCGGAACCAGAGGACCCCATGATGCTTACAAACTCACCTGCACTTACTTCAAAATCCACCCTGTCAAGCGCTTACTTTAAGTTTGGCTCCCTTCCGTAATATTTTTCAGCATTTTCAACACTTAAAACCATATCCATACCCATCCTCCCCATTAGCCAAATACCAGACTGCATACCAGCATACTCACCGGCTGGTGGAACAGATAAATCCAGATCGTCCTGCTCCCAATAGCGGATAAGACCGGAACCTTAAACCGGGCTGCGGCTTTCCATGTGTCATGCTCCCTGAATATTCCATTGAAAAAATAACCGCACAGATACAGGAACATCCATGGGATCATAGGGAAATAGTCGCTTGATTTAAAGCCTGGAAAAGGAAAACCAAACGGTGTCAGAATCTTTATGGAATAGCATATTGCCGGAACCTGTATACCGCCCCCAATCCCGATATAACCATGCTGTATCTGCTTGCAGAGGATAAACAGCACCAAACAGATTCCAAATCCCCAGGCCGGAGAGACTTTTTTAACCAACTTCTGGAGTGGGAACATCAGCAGGACTGCACACCCCATAAAATTCAATATCCCGAACCATATGGTTTCCGACGGGATGACGATAAGGGTGACAAGCGAAATAATAAAACCATACAGATTGAAACTTAAGCCCCGCCGCAGGTTCCCTTCCATCCCCCACTGCCATACAAACCCCGAAATGAAAATAAAGGTCTGGCAGATCATCTGCTGCCAGACGTGGATTGCAGGAAGTCCATACCAAAACGGGTTCTTCCCATAGACAATAAATACATCATACAAAAAATGAAATACCGCCATGTTGACAATGGCAACACCCCTGATACCGTCAACCAAATAATACCGTTTTTTCTGCGCCTCCATAAACATTACTCCTCCAAACATGATTCATGTTTTCAGCATAGCAGATAGTTCCCTCCATGGCCGCACATTGCAAAAATTAAACGTTTGCAGGTAAAAAATAAGAAGTCCGGAATATTCTGCCGGACTCCCTGCTCACTATATATCATATATAAAAAAATCATTCGGTATCTGCATCTTCCAAAAACAGGAGGACACTGGCATGGAAATCCCCATCCTGGACCGTTGCCGTCAGGCTTCCATGATACTTCTCTGCAATCCTCCGGATATTTTTCAGCCCAAACCCATGCTCTTCAGAAGCCCCGGATGTCTGCCCTTTCCCGGAACAATTATTCTGTGTGCTGATGCAGAGGATTCCCCGGTCATATTTCATCATGATGTGGAATGCCGGTTCCGTTACATCCGTCAGGGCATTCAAGGCATTTTCAAACAGGTTGCTTAAGATCACATTGACATCAAAAACGGGGATTCCCAGATGCTCCGGAATCTGGATTTTCCAGGAGACATCAACGCCTGAACTCTTTGCTTTTGAGATCATGTAATTCAGGATACTGTCAATCTTTTCGTTCCCGGTGGCGACATATTCCCCGCTGTTCTCCATAAATGCTCCCATAGACGCAAGGTACTTAAGCGCCTCTTCGTTTTCCCCTCCGGACACCATATCCATGAGCATTTTTATGTGGTGCTTCATATCGTGCTTCAAGGCGCGGATATTATGCTGCGACTGCCTTATGATGCCGAACTGGTTCTCATAGATGCGGACCTCCTGCTCCAGCAGTTCACGCTCCCGCTCCTGCCGGGATTTCCCTGCTTTCTCCAGAATCATCCCAAAAACAAAAAACAAACTGACAGAAATGGATGTAACGATTAAATACTGGCGGCTGTCAGCAACCGTCTTAAAAAGGACAGACGCAATGCTCCATTTCCCGATCCAGTATACCGTGGAGAGGATAACCGCCATCAGCAGACGCCGTGTCACTTTGCCCTGGTAGCAGAAAGACATTGCTGATAAAAACGGAATCTCTACCAGCAAAAAGAACAGGTCCATCGCGGCAATTCCCTGCCCAATATAGGAAACGCTTACGAGAAAGCCCTCAAATATCCACAGCACTGTAAAGAGGGCTGTCACAATTTTCTTGGAAATCCTGCACTTTCCAATGCAGACAGAAAAACAGCGCATATAAAGGCAGATGCGGACTGCCGCCAGTATGATGACAAGACTTTTCACGATAGCCACCTGCCTCACCCCCTTTGATACCTTTCCGTTAAATTCTCTTTCATTGCTTTCCGGTACTTCTGGCTGATCGGCAGGCGCGTGCCGTCCGTCATCTGAACAGAATCGTAATGATAAACCGAAACAAACGCTGTGTTTACGATATAGGATTTATGGATGATCCAGAATCCTTTTCCCTCCACCTGCTCCCATACCTCCCGCATGGCACCGTAAAATTCCTTCTGCCCCGAACTGGTATATATTTCAACCTTCCTGCCATTGCAGGCAAAGTAGTGTATCTCATCCAGATACAGCCTGCAGACTGACTTCCCTGCATGATAATAAAATTCATTCTTATTGGCTTCACTCAGCCTTATGAACTGCTCCAATACAGCAGCCACTTTCTCTTTGGTGAGCGGCTTGATCAGGAAGTCCAGGGGACGCACCTGGAACAGGCTCATGGCATAGGTTTCTTTAGAAGAAATATAAACAATGCTGATTTTATCGTTTCCAAGCTGCTCCCTGATTTGCCTGCCGACCTGCACGCCATCCAGCTCCAAAAGCTGGATATCCAGAAAACATAAGTCATACAGGCACTGCTCCTGAATGGAACGGTAAAATGCCTCCCCGGAATAGAAGACTTCCGTTTCAATCTGCAAAGCCCGGCGGTCCGCAAAATCCAGAACTATTTTTTCCAAATCAGAACAGGTGCCGATTTCATCATCACATATCGCAATCCGTTTCAGTTCTGCCACCTCTTTCCTTTTTCTGCCCTTAAATATTCATCTTGCAGTACAAAATCCATCTCCCTGAACGTGCCAGCCATTCCTCCTACAAGGCTCCACTGGTGCTGCATGGACAGTCTGTTTTGGCTGGTATATAAAACTGCAGATATCTTTTTGGGTGACTTTCTCTTCTGACTGGCGTATGTAATACAATATCCAAAATGCACAATCAGATAAGCCAAAAGACTTGGCGACACCCCGGTAGATTTCCTCATATCCATTGATGGTTGCATTGAAAGTAACAAGAACTTCTTTTGCAGTATACACAGATTTTTCCTACTTTTAGTCCGAAAACAGACTTATTCTATCTTATTTTTCTCAGGTTTTCAAGAGAATTCACAAAAAAATAACATTTGCCGTAACAGTTCAGCCATGCAGCAATTCGCAGATTGCGAGTGGGTGCCTGCACACAAAGCGTGATCTGCGAATTGTTGCATGAACGGATCGCCCTCACATGAAATAAAAGGTGAGCCGCACAGCGGCGCCGGATGCGTAGCAGACTCTTTTATGAATGCGAGGGCTGAACCGTACCATTTATTCCTCCCACTGGCAATGTGCTGTCTCATCATCCTGAATTCTGTTTTCAGATATGCTTTGGAAAAAGAAAACACTCCACATTCCTGTGAAGTGCAATCTGTTTATCTTATTCGTTTTTTGTCGGAACATCCATCCCATTCCTGAAAGTAAAACCCACACCATCCTTGCCGTAGGCCGTCACGAAATCCACCATCTGCGTTTCATCCTCCACAAGCTCATCTGTGTAATCAGGCTGTCTGTCTCCTGCTCCGCATGCAGTCAGGAAAAAGCACAGTACCAGAGAAACCAATGCGCCCCATGCCCACTATATCCATATGGGACAGCGCTTCCTCAATCTCCCGCCTTTCTTCCGTTGACAGCTCCACGTTCACCGCCTCGAAGTTTTCCTTTACCCGTTCTTTTTTCGTCGTCCCGGGAATCGGGATCAGATACGGTTTCTTTGTGTTCTCCCAGGCAAGGGCGATCTGTGCCGGAGTTGCCTGTTTCCTTTCAGCAAATTCTGTGATCAGGTTCATCAGATTCCGGTTTGCGTCGATTCCCTCCTTCTGAAAAAGCTTCATCTCCCCACGCCAGTCGCCTTTCCGGTATTTCGTCCCGGCAGCATAACGGTTGCTGAGATACCCTTTTGCAAGAGGGCAGGCGGACACATAGGTAAGCCCAAGTTCTTCGCAGAGCGGGAAACAGGTTCCCTCATCCTGCCTTGCCACGAAGGAATACATATTTTCGATGGCGGATATCTTACATACTGCGTGGGCCCTCCGGATTTGTCTGCGGCAGACGCATCAGTCCAAAACCAAATTTCTTCGTTGCAACATACACTCCTTTCTGCTATATTGGCCCTGAAAAGCTGCGGCACCCAGTTCCTGACATCATCATTGCGTTCAAATTTTGTTTCCGTTGTAATCCTTACGGATAAAAGCCCGCTGGCTATGGGCGAAAAGGGAACCACCCCGATGCCGTGTTCCATACAGTAAGGGATTACCGCTTTCTCCACATCCCGTCCCACCATAGAATAAATATTCTGAATCGCGCTTAATGGAGTGACGTTCTGGGCCCTCTCAATAATGTCCACATCTACCTGCGATAATCCCCATCCCCGGATCAGACCATCTTCTATCAGCAGGCCCATTGCTTCAGCAACATCCTCTATTCTTACGCCGCCGCTTGTTCTGTGAAGGTAATAAAGAGCAACCATATCCGTTTGAAGCCGATTCATAGATTCTGTCTTGAAACGCCAATAATGCTCCCGTGTTGTTTTTTTGACTTGAATGTATTATAATACAGGCGGGTACAACCCTGTAAAATATAATTTCAAGAGTTATATTGCAATTTTTCTCCATGCAGTGCAGCTTTTCAGGAGGTTTTATTATGGCAGCCGATAAAAAAGCAGACCTGCGGATTCAAAGGACTCCATCCGTAAAACCTTTGAAGAAATGATCTGTGAAATGGATTACGAACAGATTTCTATCAAAGAACTGGCACATAATTTCATCAAACGCACCCAGGGGCTGGAACGTCCACGCGATATGGATAAAATCACACGGGAATTTTTTCTGTGCAGCGAGGAACTGGGAAAAACGGAGCGGCATCATCTGCTGAAAACCCCTATATCCAGAACATTATCATGACAAATGCAGCACAAAGCACTTTGGAAATTTACAAACAATGGGTGGCAGATGGGAAAAAAATTCCCTTTGAGAATATCATCAAAATCGCTGCCCAACTTATCTGTAATGGCATTAACGGCTTAAATTCATAATTTTACAGCGTAACCTGGAAACAATGTAAAAGCCCATTGATTTATAAAAATATAGACAGGAAGGAATCTCTTCCTGCAGATTCACTCCGGCAAAATACATAAGAGAGGAATTTGATAATGAAGTGGAATTTATTGTTTTTCTTTAACAGCACCCTGCTTGGCGCCGGGCTCGCCATGGACGCCTTTTCCGTTTCCCTTGCAAACGGACTGCACGAACCGGCCATGGGACGTAAAAAGATGTGCCGGATTGCCGGAACCTTTGCAGCGTTTCAGGCGTTTATGCCAATGACAGGCTGGATTTGCGTTCATACAATTCTGCAGTATTTTCAGGTATTCGAGAAATTTATCCCCTGGATTGCGCTTGCGCTGCTTGTGTTTATCGGCGGCAAAATGCTTATAGAAGGCTTAAGAGGCGACGACGAGGACGGCGATGCGCAAAATCACGCGGCAGGCCCCGCCGCCCTCTTTATTCAGGGCATCGCCACCTCCATAGACGCTTTGTCCGTGGGCTTTGCCATTGCGGATTACGGCTTTGCCATGGCTCTTGCCTGCTCTTTGATTATCGCCGCCGTGACTTTCCTTATGTGTATGGCCGGACTTTCCATCGGCAGAAAATTCGGAACACGGTTTTCGGGAAAAGCCGCTGTCCTTGGCGGCGTCATATTGATTGTAATCGGACTGGAAATTTTTATTACCGGTGTTTTTTAGGCCCTGAGCCGTACCTTTAACTCTTTTTCTGCCTCCCGCTTCTGGTCCTTGCGGGCGATATCCTGCCGCTTATCGTACAGCTTCTTTCCTTTTGCCAGACCGATTTCAATTTTGGCTCTGCCGTCCCTGAAATACACCTGGAGGGGCACAATGGTATAGCCCTTTTCGGAGCTGTTTCCAATCAGCTTGCGAATCTGCTGCTTATGCAGAAGAAGCTTCTTTACCCGCAGCGGGTCCTTGTTAAAAATATTTCCCTTTTCATAAGGGCTTATGTGCATACCGTAAATAAATACCTCGTTATTTTCAATCCGGATAAACGCCTCCTTGACGCTGCATTTCCCCATGCGCAGAGACTTAACCTCCGTTCCGTGCAGCACAAGGCCGGCCTCATATTTTTCTTCTATAAAGTAATCATGGTAAGCCTTTTTATTGTTGGCCACCAGCTTCATCTCTTCCTTCGCCATAAAAATCCCTCCCTGTCAAATATTCATGCTGCGCAACGCTGCACTCATGTAATGTAATGCAATGCAATACTATGCTATGCATTACTGTCCTGCGTGTCTGCAAGGATAAAATCAATGCTTTTCTGGAAGTAATCCACGCTGTCCACCGTGATGGCAACCTTCTGTCCCAGCTTATAGCGTATTCCGCTGTCGCGTCCGACCATCTCGTAGGTTTCTTCCTCATAATAAAAATAGTCTCCGGCAAGCTTCGACACGTGAATCATTCCCTCCACCGTATCCGGCAGCTCCACATAAATCCCCCAGGCGGTAATTCCGGAAATGACGCCTTCAAAGGTCTGGCCAATCCGCTGCTCCATATACTGGACTTTTTTCAGCTTTTCCGTCTCCCGTTCCACCTCATCGGCTCTGCGCTCTGTTTCCGAGGAATGCTTTGCCACCTCAGGAAGGATTTCCTGATAATGGGTGATTCTCTCATCTGTCAGCTTTCCCCTGAGCTGCTCCCTTATGATACGGTGAATCTGCAAATCCGGGTATCGCCTGATAGGGGAGGTAAAGTGACAGTAATACTGACATGCAAGGCCAAAGTGTCCCGTACAGTCCACGGTATACTGCGCCCTTTTCATGCTCCGCAAGGTCAGGCGGCTAATCATCGCCTCCTCCTCGCTTCCCTCTATTTTATCAAGGAGCTTTTGGATTTCCTTGGGATGGATTTCCGAAATCGTTCTCCCGCCTCCGTTTTTCAGCTTGAGGTAATAGCCGAAATTGTTGATAAAGGTTCCAAGCTTTGCAATCTTTTCCGGGTCAGGATTGTCATGGGTTCTGTACAGAAAGGGAATCTCCATCCAGTAAAAATGCTCCGCCACCGTCTCGTTTGCCAGAAGCATAAAATCTTCTATGATATTCGTCGCGGCATTTCTTTCATAAGCCTCCACGGAAAGAGGCGTTCCGTCCTTGTCCAGAATAATTTTACTCTCCGGGAAGTCAAAATCAATGGAGCCTCTTGCTTTTCTCTTTTTCCGAAGGATATCGGAAAGCTCCTTCATAAGGAAAAACATGGGTGTAAGCTCCCGGAATTTTGCCGCGGTTTCCTCATCCCCCTCCAGAATACTGTTGACATCCGTATAGCTCATCCTCTGGTTGACATTAATCACGCTCTCCGCAATCTCATAGTCAACCACTTCTCCTTTTTTATCAATGGTCATCAGACAGCTCAGAGCAAGACGCTCCTCACCCTGATTAAGGGAACAGATTCCGTTGGAAAGGGCGTGGGGCAGCATGGGAATCACTCTGTCCACCAGGTAAACGCTGGTCCCCCGCTCTCTTGCCTCTCTGTCCAGCGCGGAATTTTCCTGCACATAGTTGGAGACGTCCGCAATATGGACGCCAAGAAAATATTTACCCTCTCCCGCAGACAGGCTCACCGCATCGTCCAAATCCTTTGCGTCCTCGCCGTCTATGGTGACCATCTGCATATCCCGCAGATCCTTTCGGCCCGCCATATCGCCCTCGCTCACCGGCTTTGCAATACGGCCCGCCTGATTCAGCATCTTCTCCGAAAATTCCATGGGAATCTCAAAGCCCTTTACAATAGAAAGAATGTCCACCCCCGGGTCGTTTACATGCCCGAGAATCTCCGTTATCTTTCCTTCCGGCTTATGCGCATCATCCCCATAGCTTAACAGCTTTACCACTACCTTATGCCCTGTGACGGCCCCTTTAGAATCCTCCTTTGCAATGAAAATATCGGTCAGGATTTTATCGTTGTCCGGAATCACAAAACCAAAATTCCCGGCATTGTCATAGGTTCCCACCACTTGCGTAAGCCCATGGGACAAAACGGCGGTAATCTTTGCCTCCTGCCGCTTCCCGTTTTGGGTTTCCAAAAGCGCAACCTGCACCTTATCCATATGGAAGGCATGGTTTACCCCGCTCTCGGGAATATATAAATCCTGGTCAAGCCCTTCCACCTCCACAAAGCCGAAGCCCCGGGGATTGCTGATAAACGTGCCCGTAATTCCCTCCGCCTTCCTGTTCCCTCTGATATATTTTCCCCGCTTTGTGAGCTGAAGCCTTCCTTCAAGCACAAGCTCGTTTAATATCTGACTGAATTCCGGCCTGTCTTCCGGTTTCACCTGCATAAACGCGGCGAGCTCCTTTTCCTTCATGGGAACATAAAGCTCGTCCTCCATCAGCTGGCAGATGACCTTTTTTCTTTTATCTCTGATTTCTTTCATTCTTTCCTCTTTTTCCTTCCGCCCCGGCGACTGCCTTTTCAGGCATTTTACCAGAGCCGCTTTGCACCGGATTCGGCTTACTGAAAAAGGCATCCTTTTACAAGAATGCCTTAAGTCCTAAAATACATTAAGATTTAAAATAACTGTCAACAACATAAAACCGATTGCGAGATACCTGGTTATCTTTACAAGCTTTCCTTCCATGGAACGTCCCTTGTTCTTACCCCAGTATGTCTCAGCGGCTCCGCTTATGGCTCCCAATCCTGCCGACTTGCCTTCCTGCATAAGTACCAGTACCGTCAATGCGATACATAATATAATAAAAACAATCTGAATTACGATTCGTAGCGCTTCCATCCCTAACACCTCCTGCTTATTTCCATCATATTCCACAAACAAATGTCAGTTTAGCATATATACGGGAGAATTTCAAGTGTTTTACGGCAGTTTTTTACTTCTTTGGAGCCGCTTCCGCAGCCGGCTCCGGCGTTTCCTCCGCTGCGGGAGCGGGAACCGGCGTAAGAACGCCCTCTGGCGAAGCGTTATAGGCCACGCCGTCAAGCTCCACCACCTGATTTCTTATAAGCGCCCCTTCCGCGTCGAAAAAGTAGAGCTGTTTTTCGATTTCATACGCGCCGGTCACCACATGGCCCGCAGTATCCGCATAGCAGGTTTTATCCGCCACATTAAACCACCCTGTAACCATCTGGCCGCTTGCCGGGTCATAATAATAGCTCCCGTCCTCTCTTGCCACCATTCCGGTCATGCGTATCCCTTCCGGGCTGAAAAAGTAATTTGCGTTATCAATGGTCTGAGCGCCGGTCAGCATGAAGCCTTCGTTTTTGTCAAAATAATAAAAATTCCCCGTCTCGTCGCTGAGCCACTCTCTTTTCATTACCCCGTTCCCTGCCGGGTCATAGTAGTATTTCCTGTCGTTTAGCACCACCCAGCCGTTAGTCTTGACGCCGTCCGCGGTAAAATAGTAATCACCGCCCTCCACATTGCACTGTCCTCTGGCAATACTGCCGTCTGCGGGCGATAAATAGTAAGTACTGCCGTCCGCGTCGGTAAACCAGCCGCTCACAAGGTTCCCGGCGCCGTCTAAATAGTATTTCGTATCGTTATGGGCTATCCATCCCTTCTGCATCCGCCAGTTCCGGTAAAAGCGCACGTTTCCGTTATGGCCAATAAAACCCTCGGGAATGATGAGCTGGCTGTAATCCTTATACTGATAGTTCACGTCCACATTTCCGCCTACGCCGCCCACACTTCCTTTGCAGGTATACTGCCAGAAGCATACGTTATTATTGTAGTCGCAGCTGTCGGCGTACTGTGCCACCCATTTATCCCAACCAACGGTATTTAACTTCCCGGCAAAAACGTTCTTGCCGGAATACACCATGGGATAATAGCCCGCCTCGTCAATCCTTGTACAGAAAGCATTGATAATGTCGATAAGCTGCTGGCTGGAAAGCCCTAACTGGCTTCTCTCCTCGATATCAAAAACCACAGGGAAGTTTACCGTGTAGGGCTCAATCCACTGCAGGACAAGATTTGCCTCCTCAGCAGCCTGCTCCGGCGTGGTGGCGTAGGAGTACAGATAGACTCCCGCCCTTATTCCCGCAGCGTTCGCTCCGGTGATGTTTGCCGCAAACTGTGGGTCTATACCGCTCTTGGTGCTTCCCACTTTTATAAAGGTAAATTTCATCCCCGAAGCCGCCACCTGTCCCCAGTTCACTGCGCCGTTATATTTTGACACGTCAATTCCGCGGCCGATAGCGCCATTTGCATTTACTGCCCATACATTTTCCGACGGAATCATACATAATATCAGCGCCGCCAGAATCACCGCGCCCAGCTTTTTCACAACTGTCTTGCTTTTTCCTGTCATTTGCATCTTCCTCTCTTTTATCCTTGTGTGTTTTCATATTGCTGTCATTTGTTACTTCTGATATTACTTTCTTCGGCGTTAAATCTTGTTAAAAGGCTCCTTGTAGGCGGCAACGCACCCAAGCTCCTCCTCAATGCGCAGGAGCTGATTATATTTGGCCACTCTGTCGCTCCGGCAGGGCGCGCCTGTCTTAATCTGGCCGGCGTTTACCGCAACCGCCAAATCAGCAATGAAGGTGTCCTCTGTTTCTCCTGAACGATGGGAAATCACGGCCTTATATCCGTTTTTCTGAGCCATTTCGATTGCTTCCATAGCCTCCGAAACGGTGCCAATCTGGTTGACCTTGACTAAGATTGCGTTTGCCACATGAAGCTTGATTCCGGCGTCCAGCCTCTTGGTGTTGGTGACGAAAAGGTCGTCTCCCACAAGCTGGATTTTATCCCCCAGCCGCTGCGTCAAAAGCTTCCATCCGTCCCAGTCATCCTCAGCCAGTCCGTCTTCAATGGAAAGAATGGGGTATCTGGAAATCAAATCTTCATAGTAGGCAATCATTTCAGAAGTATCCCGCACCACTTCCTCATTTTTTAAAGAGCTCTCGCCCGGGAAATGGTACATGCCTGTTTTTTCATTGTATAATTCGCTGGAAGCTACGTCAAGGGCAATCTTGATATCCTGCCCTGGAAAATAATTACTTTTTTCAA
Source organism: bacterium 1xD8-48 (assembly GCA_009917455.1). GTDB lineage: Bacteria > Bacillota > Clostridia > Lachnospirales > Lachnospiraceae > Suilimivivens. The sequence goes on from QZDS01000001.1 coordinate 16,851, forward strand.
TGGCAGCCACAATCAAATCCAGAACCGCCCCGGCGTCCGGCAAATCCGGCGCAAAGCCGCCCTCGTCCCCCACGCCTGTGCTCAGCCCCTTTTCCTCAAGGATTTTCTTTAAAAAATGATAAATTTCCGCACAGATTCGTAAACCGTCCGCAAAGCTTTCCGCCTGCACCGGCATAATCATAAACTCCTGAAAATCAACGGTATTGGCCGCATGTCTTCCCCCGTTTAAAATATTCATCATGGGAACAGGCATCAGCCTTGTGTAGGCTCCCCCCAGATACTGGAAAAGGGGAATGGATAAAGCGCACGCCCCGGCTCTTGCCACCGCCATGGAAGCTGCAAGGGTGGCATTGGCTCCCAGATTCCCTTTGTTATCCGTTCCGTCCGTCTCCATCAGGATTCTGTCAATTTCCACCTGATTTAAGCCGTTTCTTCCCGTAAGGGCTTGCTTAATCCTGGTATTGATGTTATTGACGGCCTTTTTCACGCCGAGTCCGAAATATCTGGTTTCCGCGTCTCTCAGCTCCACAGCCTCAAACCGCCCGGTACTGGCTCCCGACGGAACGCTGGCCCTGCCGGCATATCGTTTTCCTGTTATGGTGTCTGTGAGGATAACCTCCGCCTCCACCGTAGGATTTCCTCTGGAATCCAGAATCTCCCTGCCTCTGATATTCGTTATTTGCATATATGTTTTCACTTTTTCCCTCCGTTTCCCAGGACTTTGCCGTATCTTTCGGCTTTCCTGTATACATTAACCGACTATTTTTGTGAAACTTGTCTTTCATGGCTATTGTAACCTCATTTATTACTTGCTATACTGTCTTTGGCATAAGTTTCGTACAGAATGGAGAATAGAACAAAGATGATAAATATCATAACCGCCAGATTAAAAGATGCTTTCAAAGGTTTTCCCGGCCTTTCCCGGCCCTCCCGGTTCCCAAACCCCGACCCCCTCACCCGGACGGATTTTATTTATCTGGGCATATTAATTTCCGCCTTTACGCTCCTTGCTTTTTTCAGGCTGGGGAATACCTTTGCTCCTCAGTCTTACTACACCACCGATACGCAAAACCGGGATATTGTTCTGGACTTTGGAGATTATGTGGACTTAAGCTCCTTTTCCGTTTTCCTGGGGAATTTAAATACCCGGCACTTTTCCGTTTCCGCATTTAACGAGGTGTCCGGCGCCTGGGAAATCATCAACGGGGAAGCGGTCGCCGAGTCTGTGTTTGCCTGGAATCAGATTGATTTGAATTACCGGCTGCGATATCTTGGGATTGTGGTCACGGACGACGAGTCCATGATAAATGAAATCGTGATTAAACAAATGGACGGTTCTGTGATTCTGCCCGTCAATTCCGGTGACTACCCCGCGCTTTTCGACGAGCAGGAGCTTTTTCCCGATGTCAGAACCTACATGACGGGAACCATGTTCGACGAGGTCTATCACGGACGCACGGCCTACGAATTTCTCCACGGTCTTCCCGCCTACGAGACCACCCATCCCCATCTTGGAAAGATTCTGATTTCCCTGGGCATCCTTGTGTTTGGCATGACGCCCTTTGGCTGGCGGTTCATGACGGTTGTTTTCGGTATCCTTATCATTCCGCTCATGTACCTTTTTGCAAAAAGGCTCTTTAAGGAACCCTTTATCGCCGCTGCAACCACAGCCCTTCTGGTATTCGACTGTATGCATTATAACCTTTCCAGAATCGCCACCATCGATATCTTTGCGGCCTTTTTTATCCTGATGATGTATTACTATATGTTTCAGTATTTCCAAAAGGATGGCGCATACCGTTGCGGCTCATTGACCGCAAATAATATTACATCCGTTATTTTATCTCCGTCGGATAAATTTCCTCCCCCGGAGGTTTACACCCCCCTTGCCTTAAGCGGCATCAGCATGGCTTTCGCCATTGCAACCAAATGGACGGGAGTCTACGCCGGAGCCGGCCTTGCCCTGCTCTTTCTCTGGTATACCATCACTCATTTTCCAAAGAAGCAGACCTTCCGCCTGTTTTTGTTTTGCTGTCTGTTTTTCATTGTGATTCCGCTGGTTATCTACACACTCTGCTTCATTCCCGTGGTGGGATATACGCAGTACGATAATCTGATTGACAAAACCATACAGGGAACCCTGTCCATGTTCGACTACCACTACAATCTGGAGGCCGAGCACTATTACAGCTCTCCTTTCTATGAGTGGCCGGTTATCTGGATGCCGCTTTTAGACGCCAACGACGCCGTAAGCGCTGCAAAGGTCAGCTCCGTAAGCTGTATGGGGAATCCGGTTATCTGGTGGGCGGGAATCCCCTGTGCGCTTTACGTATTCCTGTGCTGGATTTTCAAAAGGGACAAAAAAGCCGGTTTTCTGGTGATTGCCTATCTGGCGCAGTATCTTCCCTGGATGCCCATTAAGCGCATCACTTTTATTTACCACTATTTTCCCGCCATTTTATTTGTTATCCTGATGATGGGATATACCATGCGGGACATGAAAAACCGCTTTTCATGGGGTAAAAAAGCCATTACCATTTATCTGGTAACGGCTGTTATTTGTTTCTTTATCTTCTTCCCTGTGATTTCCGGGCTTCCTGTTTCCATGGAGTACGGTCTGCGCCTGCGCTGGCTTAAGGACTGGATTCTGGTTCTGTGACGGGGACGGCGACAGAGTAATCCCCAAAAAAGGTAAGGTTAAAATTTCCGCCTGCAAATTTGTCCATATCCGGGCTTTTAAAAACATACACAGCCTCCGGCAGCGCTTCTCCCCCGGGTGGATTGCTGTAGAGGAACTTTTCGCGGTAGGGAAGCTCTCCCTCCTGCCCCGAGCCGTCCGCTCCCTGATAATACCTTGCGTCCACCTCAAAAACAAACAGGGTAAGGATTTCCGTCACGTTCCATGCTCCCTCATACTGGGTATCGGGCGTGATGAAATACTGTCCCCGGTCACAATCCTTCGCATATTCCAGCGCGTCAAGAAAGTCTCCGTAAAAAGCCCTTTCAATCTCCCCGGACCAGTCTGTGAAATAGGCATGGAAAAACATGCCGCTCTGGAAGGAAAACACAGTTAAAAACACGTACACTGCCATTTTCCATTTCTTTATAATAAAGGAAACTCCTGCCGCCGCAAAAATAATATGGATATAAAATATGATGTTTATCCGGTTGATATTGATATCATTAATTACAAGTCCTGTAAACAGCGAGCAAATCCAGAAAATTAAAAGAAGCTGACAGCCTGTTTTCCTTGCCCTGTTTTCTTCTTTTACGGCTCCTCTGGCTGTCAGGACAGCGCCTAAAACCACAAAAGGCAGCGTGCCTCTGTACATGGGGCCAAAGTCCCTGATGGAATTCCAGAGTAAATCCTCCTTCTGCAAAAACACCACATTCAAAAGTGATTTTGCGTTCCCAAGAAGCTGTTCCCCGATATTTTCAGAGAAAAAAAGAATATCCGCGGAACGGACGCTTCCCTCAAAGAATTCCATGGTGACAAAAGGAAGGGAAACCGTCTCCCACTTCATAAAATTTATCAGCATTGTCCCGTATACCGGCCAGGAAATCCCGAAATAAACGAAAAGGCAAATCAGAATCTCCTTCCATTTCACCTGCTTTTGCAAGAGTAACAGAGCGCAGCTTATCAGCAGAAAGAACGGCACCATATAAAAGGCAACGCCGTAGCAATACATACAGAGGGCAAAAAATACCATGGAAAGGTACAGCTTCCCTTTCCTGCCGGACGCCATATCCGCCGCGCTCCCCGCCTCCCGGCTCTTACCTGAAGCGGAATCCGGTTTCAGACTGCTTATCAGAAAAAAGAGGCCCAGCACAAACATATGGGGAAACAGATTGCAGTCAAGGGCCCATCTGCTCTGCATAAAATGCCAGGGATTGACTGCCAGGATCAGAAGCGCCGCAAGCCCGGTCTTTACGTCAGACACCTTTTTCACCGTGCCGTAAACCGCAATACTTCCCAGAACGCTTGCAATCAGAATGGGAAGTCGGACTGCCGTCCTGTTCAGGCCGAATATTTTAATGAACGGAACCATCAAATAGGAAAGGAGGGCGCTCATCTGCCCATATCCCCACGCGCGCAAATGTGCGGGCATAAATGTACCGAACCGGTCGGTTCCGTACTCCGCAAGGGCTTTCGCATCTACCGCCGCCATTGCCCCGTCCTGATTGAGCCCTCCGGGTATTGTTCCGAAGGCTGTCAGCCGTACCGCAAGGAGAAGGCACAAAACAAGAAATACGACTGCCTTGCCATTATCAGCCTCCTTTACCCATACACGGAAGGCATTATAAAACTTATTTGAATGTTTATTTACTTCCATATCAAAATTTCCTTATTGAAAATATCAGCATATTTGCACAGATTCTCAGAAACATGATGCAGCGCTCTGCGCTACGCAATCCTCACACCCAGAAATTCACCAGATATTTCACATGCGCATACAAGTCAGGACGCAGTTCCTGTAAGGACTCCCCCGTATCCAAAAAAAATGCCATTCCCTGATACCCTATCTGCCACAAAAGACAGATTAAAAGCCCCCACAGAACCATTCTTTTAAGAAACTCTCTGCCGCTTCCTCTCACGGAAAGCCGTTCCAGCACAAGCAAAACCGCCGTCGTCGAAGCCAGCATCAGAAAGACGGAAAAATCCCCGAAATATCTCTGCAGAATACCGGACATATTGGTATCCGCCACGATGATTATTGCTGCCGCCAGAAGGCAGGCAAGAGCAAACCTCCATGGCGTTCTGCCATGCTTTTTGAAATGTTTGCGAAAAAGTAAAGGCAAAAGACTAAACCACGTAAACAGATTGGTCATGAAAATCCCGCCATAAGTAGCTTCCTGAATGGTAACGCCCATATACTGGCTGTCCAAATAAACCGCTTCCATGAAAGGAAATCTCTGTATTATCTTAACCGGCTGAAATAAATAAGCCAGAATGCCAAGGGGAATTCGGTCTAAGCGAAACCCCCGGTTTCTCATATCGTTCATCGTCAGATTGTAATTGGCGCCAAAATCAAAAACAGATTCAAAACGGCTGTAATTATAGTACATCAGCCCTGCCGCCACAAGCAGCATGGGAAGGGCAAAGACCGTTATCGCGGAAAGCACCCGACTGTCGGCCTTTTTTCTGCAACTCTCCTCCTCCCCTTCTCCGGCGCGCTTTCCGCCGCTATCTTTCCCGATTCCTGTGACGCTCTTCGCCAGAGGATGAACCGCAGATTCCCACAGCAAAACTGCAGCCGGAAGCATAAGCAGAAAAAGCTGCGGACGGCATCCCGCTATGAATGCCGTAAAAAGCGAACCCAGCCCCAGATATTTCAGGGAAATCTCCTTTCCCCTTCCGGCAATCAGAAAGCACCACAGACCCGGCATCCCAAAGGCAAGCCCGGAGAGAATAGGAACCGTATATAAATCCGGGCGCTTAGTCATGTAAATAATACCGCTCCCCAAAAGCAGAAGCTCGTTTAAGAGAATCCACACTCCCAGACTGGTGCGTGGAAACCACTTTCGTATCATCTCGTGGACAACGCCCATGCATCCTGCCGTAAAAAACAGGGAAAGGAAAAATATCAGCACATGATTGTGTAAATGCGTGCCTGCAATCACATAATAAGGCAGGTAGAACAAAATCGCAGGAACCACCCCGAAATATACATAGTACTTCCCCTTATAGTAAGCATGATCCCAGTTGTACCATTCCCCCGCTTCGCTCATGACCTGATTTCTGTAAAGCAAATCGTAGGGGTTTTCCATCTCCTGCAGAGCCCTTGCCGGTTCCTCCAAAAGGGCGAAGCTCCCGGCTCTTAAGCTTTCTGCCAGTTCCTGATACTGCCTTTGATTTACCTGCTCCTCCGTCTGAAAATAAGGGTTCAGCCCGGTCAGATACCGGAAAAAAAGCAGATGCATTATAAAAAATAACGCCAGTAATATTTTTCTGTACGCAGGTTTAAGGCGGATATACTCTGTCTGGTGCAGAAAAGAGGACGGTCTTAAGGCATAAACAAGGCAGGAAAGAAAAAACAGGAAAGCCACTCTCTCCCATGAAAAATAAAGCGGAATCACGGGATTTAAGGTGATGGAAAGAGATATTTGCTGCCCCTTCAAAACATCAGGGACAATCCGCAAATCCGTACATTTCCCGTATAAGTGATAGGTAATATAGCTGCTCCTCTTTTCATTCCGCCAGATTTCCCGTCCGGGGAGACCGTAATAGAGCTTATGAGATTCGTCCGTTACCCACTGGTGTATGGTTACCGGTTTCGCCGTCTCCTCCTCGCTGCCGATTATCCGAATATCGATACAGGCTGTGGAAAGCGTCTCATTTATCTCTTTGATTTCAATTCCCAGCGCATCTCCCACAATAAGATAAACATTGTCTCCGACATGGAAATAGCCCTCCTCCAGCTCTATCTCCGATGCGGAAAGCCGCCTTGTCCTTTCCCTGTTTCCAAGAGATTCAAAATGACGGTAGTTGCAGACAAAAAGCTCCGCCAGCAGCACGCAGGCCAACAAAAACAAAATTTTTTTCATACGCTCAATTCCCTTATCTGTCCATACAAATCAAGCCCTACGCAGACAATCAGCCCCAAAAGTCCTATGGCCAGGTAAGTGATGGGAACCAGATGCACGGCTATCAGGTAAGGCATAAAGGTCAGCACAGATATCAGCATAAATCCGCAGGTTACGGGAAGGCGCCTCACTCGGACTGTTCCATAAATAATCCCCAGCAAATCAATTAAAAATCCGTATCTGTCGTGCATGTGGGGCAGCGAATATACAATCAGCGCTACCGTAAAAAGTGCCAGCGTAACCGCCAGCTCATCGGTTATTTTTATATTTTTGGTATAAAGATAATAAGCAATACAGCCAAGAATCATGATTGTCATAAATGTTCCCGCGCCGCTCACCTCGGCGGCATGACGCATATCTGGCATGGCCTCCCCCAAAAGCGCGTAAATATTGGGATATTCCAGCGTTCCCCAGGGGTAGGTATTCGTCTGCTCAAAATAAACCGTCATCAGTTCCTTAAAATCGCGTCCGAAAAGATATGCCGGAAGGGAGCTTATCACATAAATTACGGGAATCCACAGAAAATCCGGGAGTTTTACGGTTCTTTTTTTGAGCCACATAATAATAAAAAACGGAAGAATAAAAACGGCCTGCAGCTTAAACGCAAAGGAAATCCCCGTAAAAATCAGACAGCATCTGCTGTTGCCTTTCAGAAAAAAATACAGAGCATACAAAAGAAAGCCCGTATATATAATGTCGCACTGACACCAGTATGCGCCGTCCAAAATAACGGTGGGCGATAACAGTAAAACCGACATTCCCAGAATTGATTTTTTTACGTTTCCGCTCATCTCATAAATAATTAAAAAGACTGCGGCAGCCGCTGAATAATCAAAGAAAACGGATATCATTTTCAGTCCGTACAGGTCATTATCTGTGATATAGGAAACCAGGCACATAAGATACATATAAGGGGCGGTATAATTGGATATGGACTGGCTTAAGGAGCGAAAACCGCCTCCGCTTCGGATTTGTGTCATCCACCCTTCCAGAAACCCCCAGTAATCCGCCGATTCCACAGGCATCAGCTTCCATCTTATCATAAATGCAAACATAAAAAGGCAGAGGATAAATACCAAATCCACTACCTGAAACTTTATTTTTCCGATTTTTACCCTCTGAAACATCACTTTGTCAATGGTACGCTCTTCCATACTTTCCCTCCGCTTCTGCATCCCATTTTAACATACAGACTGAAAGCACACAGACTGTTCACCCGTCCTGCCTTATGGGAAGCTCACAGGGGAAGAACGCCCCGACGGAGACGTTCTTCCCCTGTGCAAATTGATTGTACCATTATATGGGATAAACTGCCACATATTTTATTCTTTATAAGCGGTATCGTTTTTCACGAAATCAGGAATCTGCCCCTCAGGGAACACATAGTTCACAGAGGAACCGTACCTTCTGGTCATAGGACTATCCGTCTTGAAATATACGTAAACCATATAATCGTTCTCGCCGGCCAATCCGAAATCCCAGTCGCTGTTTATCATGTCGCGGGGATAAACGCAGGAGGCAATTTCCCTGACGGACTCACTGTCCGTATAATCCGCATAGACACGGGTATCTATCATATCGCTGTCATAATCCAGTGTACTGTTATATCTGTAGTAATCCTCCGCCCTCTCGGGGATTATGCCTCCCACTCCGGAAGCACCCGCCTCCATGGCCTGCTTCTCTACCAGCTCATTATAGACATTCGTGTTATTATTCATAACCTGAATATGCTCCACATCCTCCATGTTAAGCTGGAAATCTCTGTAATATCCCTTCTCCTTCAGCCATGCAATGGTATTTTCATAGAAAGGATAAATATTCATCCCTACCTCCCAGCTTCTGGTAGAATATGCATAGTCCGAACCGGAAAAATATCCGTAACCATTTCCTTTCATTTCCTCGGAAATCGTGATTCTTCCCATCCCGACAGGCAGATTTTCCTTTACGTTGGTGAAATTGGCACGAGCCAAATCCTTCTGGTAAACCTGAATAAATTCCTTTATCTCCGCCTGGCTAAGCTCCTCCCAGTAAACCGTATTTCCATAGGCGGCGCCGATTTTATATCTGTCCTTTCTGTCAAGAAGGCTGAGCAGATTTTCCGCCGCTCCTGGAAGATAACCTTTTTTAAATTCATCCGAACCGATAATATTATCCAAAAGCCCGGCCGTCTGCTCATCCTCTACATTCACCCAGATTCGTCTGTAAACCTCCCGGCCGCTTTTCAGACGGTAAATCAGCGTTGCTGTTGACCATCTGCTGTCCGTGCCCTCCGGGTCAGCGGTCATCGCATTCTCATTGGATATGGTATCGGCCAACCGGTTATAGGCTTCCATGGAAAGGGACGCCAGCCTGCACACATCCTCCGTGTTGGAAAGGCGCATATATTCCCTTGCATACGCTTCCTCTGACAGATAATCCCCCTTTTCGTCAAACCGGGCGACTCCGCTGTAGGTGTCTTCATAACCGGAAGGGATAAACGCCACACTCTCCACCTGCTCCGGCTTTGGAATATATGCGTCGTACCCGAATAAGTCATAACGGAACACAAGGAAAATCAAGGCTGTAAATACGCCGCTGATTACGATATGGGCCTTTTTGTGAACCATACCCTTGATATCAAATTCATAAATCGACTGTATCAGCCCGCTCCCGATTATCACCACAAGGGCAAGGGCAAATATGACGTAACCGCCTCCCTTTAAGGAAGTGCCCGGTTCATAGTCCACAATATCCGCAATGACTCCCCCAATCAGAAGCGCCACCGGAACCGTAAGCAGAATTTTAATCACCGGCTTTGTAACCTGGAATGTCATAGCCTTTCCGGCCGCCTCCGCCGGGCGCTTTAAGTAACAGACATATGAAAGGGCGCCGATGGCAAGGGCAAAAATAACAAGGGCGGCAAGATACTTAAAATCTATCATATTCTTATAGCTGAAAGTGTCCGCAATCTCTATATACCATACAAAAGGCGAAATTTTCGGTGAAACCTCCATGCTGTGATAGCTGAAATACCTGAAAAACAACGACCGGTAGCCATAAATCGTATACCTTACCGCATACTCATAAAAACAAAAAACAAGGAACCCAAAGCCTGTAATCACAAGATTTCCTGTCAGCATCACCGCAAGAATCGTCATGTGATAGACGCTTAAATAGAAAATAATATTGACGCCGTAAGCTGTAAACGCCGTAAGCAGCACTCGTCCGTCCACCGCCCCGTTTCCTGCCGCAATCAAAAGACTGATTATCAGCCCCAGGAAATAAGGCAGAGCATACAAAATAACACCGTTCAGCCAGATAATGCGGAATCTTTTGCTTCTTTTTACAGGCATTCCCATATAAAAATCAATTTTTTTCCGGCTGTAAAGGTAAGAAAAGCCCTGAATGGCGGCAGCCACCGCAATGATTGTGGTAAACACCGGCAGGGCGGAAGAAAATCCAAGCTGTCCGCACATGCTGTTTACCAGCCGCTCGTGCATAGCGTCTTCCGCCAGAGCGACACCGTAGACCTCCGTCAGATATTTGAGATTATTCATCTGCCGGCTGATGGTAATTGAAATTGTGACTGGTATTGCCAGCACAAAGAAAAGAGCCGACAGCATCCAGACCCACAGACGTCTCTTATTATTTTCCCTGATACTAGCCAAGAATGAGTTTTTTGATGTCATAGCCCACTACCTCCGTTTCACTGATAAAGATTTCCTCAAGGGAAAGCGGCAGCGCCTCGAAAAACACGGTGTTCACCGTGGCAAATACTGCAAGTATTTCGGCCTTGTTTCCCCGCACAGTCAGAACATTCAAGGAGCCTCTCTTTTCGTTTTTCATAATATCCAGACAGGAAATCGCCTTGGCCTCATCCTCTGTGGTTTTAAACACACACTGTACCTTCTGGATATTGCACTTCATATCCTCCAAATCCCTGGAGAGCAGGACTCCGCCCCGGTGAAGAAGCCCCACATGGTCGCAGATATCCTCCAGCTCCCTCAGATTATGGGAGGCGATTATCGGCGTCATCCCCCGCCGCTCCATCTCACTGGCAAAAATACTTTTAATCCCCTGCCGCATTACCGGGTCTAAGCCGTCGAAGGTTTCGTCGCACAAAAGATACCTTGCTCCGCTGCACACGCCGCAGATAAGCGCAAGCTGCTTTTTCATTCCCTTGGAATAGGTGTTGATTTTGCGCTTCTTGTCCAGGCCGAAGTTTACCAGATAGCTGTAAAAATCTTCCGCCGCGAATTCCCTGTAAACGCTGCTTAAATATTTCTGCATGTCAATCGCATTGCTGTTGGCGAAAAAGTACGGCTCGTCGGCGATAAAATAAATCCTGTTCTTGGCTTCCATATTGTCAAACACGGGAAGTCCGTCAATGGTAATTTCTCCTGCATCAGGCTTAAGCACACCCGACGCCATCCGAAGTATGGTGCTCTTTCCGGCCCCGTTGGTTCCGATAAGCCCGAACACCGTATTTTCCCTGATGGTTACGCTGACATTATCGACCGCCTTTATCCTGTCGTAGGATTTGGTCACATCCTTTATCTCAATCATCAGCTTTCCCTCCTCTTATGCTTTGAATAAGCTCTTCCTCTGTAATTCCCACCTCAAGAGCGGCCTTACAGACGCTTTGCAGTTCCCCAAGCAGCTTTTCCTTATATTTAAAAAGCAGCCGTCCATCATCCGAGACAAAATTTCCCTTTCCCTTCACAGTATAGATATACCCCTGCCGCTCCAGCTCCGAATAAGCCCGCTGAATCGTATTGGGATTGATGGAAAGTTCAACCGCCAGATTCCGCACGGAGGGCATTTTTTCGTCCGGATGCAGCACGCCGTGCAGTATCAGCATTTTGAACCGCTCCGTGACCTGTTCATAGATAGGGCTTGTATCTCGATAATCTATGAGTATCATGCATGACTCCTTTCCGCTATGCTAAAGTATCCCTGAAACCGGAAATACCAGGCAGAGCCAAGTGTACTAATATTGTTAATACACTTATGGTATTACAGGGGACGCTTTTCTGTCAATAAAAATACCCATAGATTAATAAAACATTAATCTATGGGTATTCATTGTCCGCTTATTCTCTATTTCTTAATGAGCAGAGATTTTCCCGTCATCTCCGCAGGCTGTTCCTTCCCCATCAGCTCAATCAGCGTAGGAATGATGTCCGCCAGGCATCCGCCTTCCCTTAAGGTGTAAGCCGAATCGGCGTTCACCAGAATAAAGGGAACCGGATTGGTGGTATGAGCGGTAAAAGGCGCTCCTGTCTCATAATCAACAAGCTGCTCGGCGTTTCCATGGTCCGCGCAGATAAACATCTGTCCGTTCACATCCTTAACTGCCTGCACCGCTCTTCCGACGCACTCGTCTACCGCTTCCACCGCCTTGATGGCCGCCGCTTCCACGCCGGTGTGGCCTACCATATCGGGATTGGCAAAATTAATGATAATCACGTCGTATTTATCGGATTTGATTGCTTCCACCAGTCTGTCGCAGACCTCGTAAGCGCTCATCTGAGGCTTCAAATCATAGGTTGCCACGTCCTTGGGGGAATTTACCAGGATTCTGTCCTCTCCCTCGTTGGGCTTTTCCACGCCGCCGTTGAAAAAGAAAGTCACATGGGCGTACTTTTCCGTCTCGGCGATTCTCGCCTGCTTCATATTGTTTGCGGCAAGCCATTCCCCAAAAGTATTGGTTACGGAAATCTTATGGAAAGCTATTTCCTTGTTGGGAATGGTAGGGTCGTAATCGGAGAAGCACACATAGGTTAAATCCAGTCTTTTCTCTCTCTCAAAGCCCTTGAAATCATCGTCGCAGAAGCTTCTGGTGATTTCTCTTGCGCGGTCGGGCCTGAAGTTAAAGAAGATAACGGAATCTTTATCTCCTATCGTCGCTACAGGTTTTCCGTCCTTTAAAACTACGGTGGGCTTTACGAATTCGTCGGTTTCTTCCCTGTCGTAGGATGCCTGGATTCCCTCGGGGCCGCTTGCGGCTGTCAGACACTCTCCCTTTGTAAGGGCGTCGTAAGCTAATTTCACTCTGTCATAGTTGTTATCTCTGTCCATTGCGTAGTAGCGTCCCATTACCGATGCGATTTCGCCCACGCCGATTTTCTTCATTTCCGCTTCCAGATCCTCCGCATAGCCTTTTCCGCTTGCCGGAGGGGTATCGCGGCCGTCTAAGAAGCAGTGTACATAAACTTTGGAAAGTCCGTTTCTTTTCGCCAGCTCTAAAAGACCGTAAAGATGGGTATTGTGGCTGTGAACGCCGCCGTCTGAAAGAAGGCCGAACATGTGAAGGGCGGAATCGTTTTTCTTACAGTTTTCAACCGCCATAAGAAGCGCCGGATTCTCAAAGAAGGTTCCGTCCTGGATTTCCCTGGTAATTCTCGTAAGTTCCTGATATACGATACGTCCGGCTCCCATATTTAAATGGCCGACCTCGGAATTTCCCATCTGTCCGTCGGGAAGTCCGACCGCCATACCGCTGGCGTTTCCTTTCACAAAAGGGCACTCCGCCATGAGCTTATCCATCACGGGTGTTCTGGCTTTTGCAACGGCGTTTCCGTCCTTGCGCTCATTTAAACCGTAGCCGTCCAAAATCATTAATACTGTAGGTTTTTTCATTGATGCTCTCCTTTTCTCTTTATTTTAATTTTCTCTATTATTTGTAAAAACTCTGATTATCTCTGCCACCTGAAAATTATACACGTTTTATACAGGCTATGCAACAGTTTTCCTCTTTAAAAATCCGATAAACGCCGCCAGAAGAAGCATGACGCAAATCCCCGAAACCGCCTCCGCCAGCCGCCAGCTTACCGGCTCCTCAAACCGCACCTGAAGACTGCCTTCATATCCCGCCGGCAGTATGACGCAAATCTGGTTATTCTCCCCGCTTTTTTCCACCGCAAACCGCTCGCCCGTATTTAAATCCCTCGCCGTATATCCGGGGTAATAATACAGGGGAATCAGCAGGCCCGCTTCCCTGTTTTCCGTCTTACAGATAACCGTAACCGTATTATATTCTTTCTCAAAGCCCCTTATATCAACGCCGCCCTCTTCCGCGCTCACAGGCGTCTGTATATCCTCCACCGCCGGCCCGAAGGAGCCCGGGTAGAGGTATTCTCCGTCTGAAACCGCGTTGCTCTCAAAAGCGGCGATGTCGTATGCAAGATACATATCCCCCCGGTAAAGGGTACTGTAAATCAGCTGGGCTCCCTGCATCATTGCCAGAAAACCAAGGAACATCATTACGATTTTCCCTTTTCCCCTCCCGTAATTACGCTGTATCTCCATGATGACAAACACGCCGAGCAGACTTCCGAAAAGTCCCGCAAGGGTAAGGAGCCGGAACGGAAACTGGATTTTTCCGAAAAGATTTCCAAACGCCGGAATCATCCTGTCGATTTCCCTGTAAGGAAATACACTGGACGCCATAAGGGCAAACAGCACGAAGAAGCCCCCGGTCAGCGCAATTTCCTTTTTCCTGCAGCGCAGGCCGCCCTTGTAATGCATCAGTACTGCCGCCGCCAGCAAAGCCCAAACGGCTGTTCCAACCGGTTTTGGAAATTTATCAGAAAGCGGGCCTATGGCGCTCCAGGTGGTAGTCAGTGTACCGTTCCAGTAAACCGCGAAAAGCTCCGCCAGACTGGCTCCGTAGTTCTGGAACACCGGTTCCATCCCATGCCTTAAATTAACCACAAAGTCCTCCTGCATATAGCGGAAAAAGGGAACTAAAAACCACAGGTTTATCAGGATTGTAAAAACTCCAATCTCCGCGAAATATACCAGCCGTCTTTTATTTAACATTTTCTTCCAGCTTACGGCACAGAACAAAAATATGGCAAACGCCGCCAGAAAACAGATAATAACATGAGTCTGGATAAGACCTGTAAATCCAATAACAGGTGCTATCAAATATCTTTTCGAAAAATATCCGCTCCCGGCTCCCCCGTCATCATCCCGGCTGTCACGAATTTTCTCAAACGCATAATAAAATCCCAGGGCCGCCAGAGGCAGAAAAAGCATTGCGGAGTATTCCCCCATAGCGGCCCGTACATAAATACAGCTCAGCCGATAGGGAAACAGAGTATAGATACAGCTTCCAAACAGCGCGGTTTTTTTCTCTCCCGACATCTTCAGAAAAGCATAGTAAGCCGCGGCAGCCGTCCCCAAATTTATGGCCGCAATATAGCATTTATACGCATTCTGCACGCTGACGCCCAGAATACGCAGTACTGACGGAAACAGCAAAAGCCCCTCTCCGTACATAACGGACACCGGATACCCCCAGCCGTTAAACCATCCCGGCTGAATCCTGACCGGAAAGCTTCCCGCTTTGAGCCCCTCCGCCAGTCCTTCTATCCGAAAGAGATGAAAAATCAAATCATGTCCGTATAAAATATACTCTTCCATCAGCCCAAGAGAAGCAATCCCCCCGATGATAATTATGCCAGTCACCTCGGGAGCCCATTTAAATTTCCGTTCCCTAAAATAAATAACATAAGCTATTATATTAAAAAGAAGCAGTTTCACCGCCATGCAGAAAATCCGGTACGCCCTGGAATTATCCGCTGTGGAAAGGGTAATCCAGTTTACGTTAAAAGCCTCCGGACTGTCGGGTTCTACCACTACTCTTACAGACACATTATTCTCGTTTACATAAACGGAAAAGGTTCTGCCCTCCTGCCTGTCCGACAGGCTCACATGGTCGGAGTAAAGGGCGCGCGCCCCGGCGCTGGCCGTCATGCACTGCACGTAGCTTACCGCCCTTCCTTTTCCCTTTTCATACAACAGCGTAATATCATAAATTCCCTTTGACAGGACAATTTCTTCCGTATAGATTTTTCCCGTTCCCTGCGTTCCGTCGTCAGAGCCCTCTCCCGTATCTTCCCGGAAATAATCCCTGAACAGATGGCCCACGGTATCCTCCTTCGCCGTCTTTCCCGCAAAAAGTAAAAATACCAGTATTTCCAACAGGCAGAACAAAAAATAACAGCCAGATTTTTTTATCCGCATTTGCACCTTCCTCACCTCATGCCGTTTGAACGCCGAACCTTTCCTTATCCGTGGGCGTAATCCTTGTCCACCTCAATTACGGCGAAGTAGTTGCCTTCCAGCTTACGGATTTTTCCCGCAATATAAGAAACCACTTCACTGTCGGACATGGCATAATTAAAAGGCACCACCACGTCAAAAATCACATTCACATGAGTGGGACCGTGTACAATCCGGAAATCATGGAACTTCACATCCCCTTCCATATCCCCCACGATATTTGCCACTTTGCGCTTTACCTCGTTCGTCACCTCGTCGTCAAGACACACCGGATCCATATGGATAACGGCGCTGCAGTTTAATTCGTCCGCCAGTTTATGCTCAATCAAATCAATCATGTCATGCAAAACGAGGATATCTCCCGTAGAGGGAACCTCCACATGCACCGAAAGCATCACTCTCCCCGGCCCGTAATTGTGAACCACCAAATCGTGGAGCCCCAGCACTCCCTGATTTTTATATTCCATAATGATATCTTCTATCCGGTTTACAAATTCCTCCTCGGGCGGCTGTCCGAGAAGAGGGCTTACGGTATCCTTCATAGCGCCAATCCCCGTCCATATGACAAACAGCGCGACCAGTATTCCACACCAGCCGTCAATGTGCACCTCGGTAAAAAAAGCCAGTACCGTAGTTAAAAATACCACAAAAGTGGAAACGCTGTCGCTGATGCTGTCCTTTGACGCCGCCAACATTGTGGCGCTGTTTATCTTTTTTCCCACCATTCGGTTATACAAAAACATATACAGCTTCACGCAGATGGAAATCACCAAAATAAAAAGAATCAGAGGGCTTGCGTTCACTGCCTTAGGATGAATGATTTTGTCAACGGAAGACTTTAAAAGCTCCGCCCCCATAAGCAGAATAATCACCGATACCAAAAGCCCCGCTATGTATTCAATTCTTCCGTGCCCGAAAGGGTGGTCGCTGTCCGGCTTCTGCCCTGCCATGCGAAAACCCACCAGCGTAATCACGGAGGAACCGGCGTCGGAGAGATTGTTAAAGGCGTCCGCCGTGATGGCGATAGACCCCGACAGCCACCCGGCTATCGCTTTTATAAGAAACAGAAAAAAATTGAACACAATTCCCACCCCTCCGCAGAGCATTCCATATGCCTGCCGCACTCTCGGGTCGGACGTGTTCTGATAATCTTTGATAAATAATCTGGATAAAACTGAAATCATACCTGTACTCCTTCGGCATACCTCTTTGTATATGGTTTTTCCGGGCATGCAATTGAGTATTATTTTATGCCATTTGGAAGAAAAAAACAATTAAAAAATTTGTATTGACAAATATCCCTTTAAAGCGTATGTTAAATCTATACCCAAAAATTTGCAGACAGAAAGGAGATGTTATTGATGTTGGGCAGCAAAATGAAAACCACAAATAATGTTATAACCATACAATCAATAACATCACCTGACTGTTTATGTCTGCATAAACGGCCGCCTTTTTGTATATTTTCCTGTTTTTACGGATAAGGCCGCCCATACAGATATATAATTGGCGAACTCATTTACAGTCATGGTAAAACATGGCTGTTTTTTTATGCAGAAGTTTTGCAGCCGCCTGAAATAAAAGGAGAACTTATGAAAAAAATATCAACCTATATCCTGGAACACAAATTTGCCTTCCTCTTTGCGATTCTGTCCATGGTTATCAGCATCTGCCTTGATATGCTCTCTCCCCAGCTTATCAGAATAATCGTGGACGATGTGATTCTCGGAGGGAACCTTTCCCTTCTTACGCCTCTTCTTGCCGGAATTTTGTGCGTGGGAGTCGGACGCTGTATTTTTCAGTATGTAAAGGAATTTATCTTTGACGTTACCGGTTCCAAAATCGCCTGTGAAATACGCCGGGATTTGTTCCGTCATATTCAGTCCTTAAGCGCGGAGTTTTTTGACCGGACCGGAACCGGCGAGCTGATGAGCCGTGTGAAGGACGACGTGGACAGAATCTGGGACGGCCTCTCCTATGTGGGAATGCTGATGATTGAAGTGATAATCCACACTTCCATTATTCTTTTCTGCATGTACAGCTTAAGCTGGAAGCTGGCCATCCTGCCCACCTTCTGCATGCTTCTGGCCGCCGCCATCGCAATATTAATGGAAAAAAAGCTGGACGCGGTTTATGAGGATATCAGTGAGGAAAACGCAGCGCTTAACACCGTTGCCGAAGAAAATCTGGCGGGGGCAAGAACCGTAAAAGCCTTTGCGCGGGAAAAATTTGAGATTTCCAAATTTCTTTCCCATAATCAGCGTTACTATGACTTGAATATGAAGCAGTCAAAGCTTTTTGTAAAATACCATCCCTGCCTTTCCCTCATCACAAAGCTGCTTCCGCTCATGGTTCTCGCCATTGGGGGAAGTCTCGTAAGCGGCGGGGAAATTACGCTGGGTGACTTAAGCGCGTTTATCGACTATTCCATGAATATCGTATGGCCCATGGAAATGCTGGGATGGCTTACCAACAGTTTATCCTCCGCTATCGCGTCCAACAGGAAGCTGAAAAAAATCTATCGGGAAAAACCGGCCATTCTGGAAAAGGAAGCCCCCATTCTTCTGCCCGAGGTAAAAGGAAAGGTTACCTTTTCCCATGTTTCTTTCCACAAGGCGGATAAACATGAGATTTTAAGCGACATTTCCTTTTCCGTGGAACCGGGTAAAACCGTGGGGATTATGGGAGCCACCGGAGCCGGAAAAAGCTCTCTCATTTATCTTCTTCAGCGTCTTTACGACGCCACCGACGGAGAAATCCTGTTAGACGACGTGAATGTAAAAGATATTTCCCTGAAACAGCTTCGCGGCTCCATATCTCTCGTAATGCAGGACGTATTTCTCTTTTCCGACACGATACTGGAAAACGTACGTCTGGGGCAGAAAAACATTCTTTCGGACTCCGCGGTCCGGGGAGCTGCCGACAAGGCCAAGGCCAGAGGATTTATTGAAAAAATGGAAAAACAGTACGATACGGTAATCGGAGAACGGGGCGTGGGACTCTCCGGCGGACAGAAGCAGCGCCTGACCATTGCAAGGGCTCTGGCCAAAAAGACGCCCATACTGGTGCTGGATGATTCCACCTCGGCGCTGGATATGGAAACCGAACAGTCTATCCACGAAACCTTAAACAGCTTAAAGGGCATTACAAAAATCATTATCGGCCACCGCATCAGCGCCGTGTGCCATTCGGATGAAATTATTATTCTGGAAAACGGAAAAATCGCGGAAAGGGGAACGCACCGGAGTCTTCTTTCTGCCAAAGGTCTGTATTACCGGACCTACATAGCCCAATATGGAGAACCCGGAAAGGAGCAGAGCGCATGAGCATCAATTCCTATAAAGACGACGAGCAGTCAGAGGGGACCGGAAAGGCCCGCACCATCCTCCGCCTGCTCTCCTATATGCGTGACTTTAAAAAAGAAATTACCGCCGTACTTTTGATTATGGCCTTTTGCGTCACGGTATCCCTTTTAAACCCGCTGATAATAGAGGCAGCCATTGACCGTTATATTTCCGGCAAAAATCTGCCGGGGCTGTTTCGCCTGATTGGAGCGGCCGCCGTTTTGAATCTTCTGATGATTGGCGGAATCAAACTGCGCATGTACATAATGGCAAAGGTGTGCAACAGCATACTCCTCGCCATACGCCAGGAGCTTTACTCCCATATCCAGACGCTGGATTTGCAGTTTTTTGACAGCCGTCCCACGGGAAAAATACTGGCCAGGGTGATTGGAGATATCAACTCCTTGAAGGATGTGCTGAACAATTTTGTCACCACCCTGATACCGGATTTTATCACGGTTGCAGCCGTAATGGTAATTATGTTTGTCAAGAACCACATTCTGGCCGCCGCCGCCCTGTGCAGCCTGCCCTTTATGGGCATCTGCATATGGCTGATTCAGGTTTATTCCCACAGGAAATGGCAGGATTTCCGCAAAAAATCCTCCAACCTGAACGCTTTTATCCACGAGGACATCTCCGGTATGCGGATTATACAGAGTTTTTCAGCGGAGCCGGAAACAAGCGAAACCTTTGACCAGCTTTTGACAAAGCACCGCTCTTCTTTTATCAGGGCGGTCCGTCTGAACGACGCCATGGGTTCCGTCATTGATTTAAGCTGGGGCGTGGGCATTACCGCCCTTTACTTTGTGGGACTTCGGATTTTGGGCGCAGAAAATGTGTCAATCGGGACTTTCCTTGCCTTTGGCGGCTACATTACCATGTTCTGGAACCCGATTATGAATCTGAGTAATTTTTACAATCAGATTATTACCAATATCGCGGCGGCAGAGCGTGTCTTTGAAATCATGGACACCGAAGCTTCCATCAAAGACGAAAAAGACGTAACCGAAATCCCGCCCATAAAGGGACAGGTTGCATTTTCCCATGTGAGCTTCTCCTATGACGATACGGTAAAAGTGCTAAATGATGTGAGCTTTACCATCCGTCCCGGCGAAACTATCGCTCTCGTAGGACCCACCGGTGCGGGCAAGACTACCATTGTCAACCTTATCAGCCGTTTTTACGACGTGCAGGAGGGCATTGTGAGCATCGACGGGTATGATATCAAAAAGGTTTCCATCGAAAGCCTGCGCCGCCAGATGGGCATTATGACCCAGGACAACTTTTTGTTTACAGGCACCATAAAGGAAAATATCCGTTACGGGAAGCTGGACGCCACCGACGAGGAAATTATAGAAGCCGCCAAAGCGGTTCACGCCCACGATTTCATCTGCCGTCTGGAAAAAGGATATGACACAATGCTTACCGAGCGGGGCGGCGGCCTTTCCGTGGGGCAAAAGCAGCTTCTCGCCTTTGCAAGAACCATGGTTTCCAGACCCAATATCCTGATACTGGACGAAGCTACCTCCAGTATCGACACCAATACGGAACTTCTTGTTCAGGACGGCATTGACGTTCTCTTAAAGGGGCGCACCTCATTCGTCATTGCCCACAGGCTTTCCACCATACAAAAAGCCGACCGGATTTTTGTAATTGACAACGGCGGAATTGTTGAGCAGGGCTCCGCGGCGGAATTAATGGCAAAAAAAGGAGCCTATTACAGGCTCCATAACGCACAGCTTATGACTGTTTAATCTTATTTCTTTTTGGACCGGAACATGCCGAAAGCTTTTACATCCGAACCCTTTTTGCTTTTGGATGATTTTCCGGTCTTTTCTTTTGCACCAGACTTATCCCTGCTTCCGTCGCCGAAGAAATCTTTCTCGCTTTTCCGCTCTCTTTCTCTCCTGTCCCTCTCTGACAGCCTTTCGCCGCGGCTCTCGCCCGGCTTTCTTGCTTCTCTTCTGTCACGGTCATCCCGGCTTCTTCTGCGCTCGTCGCGGTTGCCGGATTCGTCGCGGCCTCTTCTGTCCCTGCGCTCGCCGCGGCTTCTTCTTCCCCGGTCTCTCCTGCGTTCTCCTCTGCCTCTTTCCTGATAAGGCTGTTCTTCCTCGATTTCCTCCGGGGTCTCTCCCATATTCATATGCATGAGAGCCGCCGCAAGGTCAAGTACGGAAAAGCCGTACTTTTCGGAAGCGATTTCGATTTCTTTTCTCGTCTTTGACAAATCCTCGTTTTCGATTACGCCCATCACGCCCGCGAACAGCCTGTCTGACTTCACGCGAATCACGTCCTCCACGGTAGGAAGCTGTCTTTCTCTGATTGTAGTGTGGCAAACCTTTTCAATACTGCGAATCTTAAAGATTTCCCTGCCCGATATCAGGGTAAAGGAACGTCCTTTTCTTCCGGCACGGCCGGTCCGTCCGATTCTGTGCACATAGTACTCAATGTCTTCCGGAACGTCGTAATTAAACACCGCGTCCACGCCGCTGACGTCGATTCCTCTTGCCGCCACGTCGGTTGCAGTCAGGATCGAGCAGGTTCCCTTCCTGAACTGGCCCATCACCGTATCTCTCTGTGCCTGGGTCAAATCGCCGTGAAGCGCGCCAGCTTCATATCCGAGCTCGTTAAGCCTTCCCGCAATCTCGTCCACCATACGCTTTGTATTGGCGAAAATCAGGCTTCTGGCGGGCTGATAATAATCAAGCAGTCGGCATAACGCTCTGATTTTGTCTTTCTTTGCCACACGGTAATATGCCTGCTTGATTGCGGACACCGTAAGTTCCTTTGGCGTCACTCTGATATAGACCGCATTCTGCTGGTAAGTGCCGGCAATTTCCAGAATCGCCTGAGGCATGGTTGCCGAAAACAGCGCCATCTGATGCTCTTCCGGCATATCCGACAGCACGGTTTCAATATCCTCCCGGAAGCCCATGTCAAGCATCTCGTCCGCTTCGTCCAGCACAATCATTTTTACTTCCGCGGTTTTAATCGTGTGCCGTCTCAAATGGTCCATCACACGTCCCGGCGTTCCAACGATAATCTGAACTCCCTGGGAAAGGGCTCTTATCTGTTTTCCAATATCCTGACCGCCATAGACAGGAAGCACCTTCACGCCATACATGTATTTGGACAGCCTTCGAATCTCCTCCGCCGCCTGCATGGCAAGCTCTCTGGTGGGGCACAGGATAATCCCCTGCGGTCTTTTGATTTCAGGATTGATTTTCTGTATCATGGGAATGGCAAAGGCAGCCGTCTTTCCCGTGCCTGTCTGCGCCTGTCCGATGATATCCTTTCCCTCTAACAGTACCGGGACGGACTGCTCCTGAATAGGGGTCATAACCTCAAAGCCCATCTCGTGTACCGCTCTTAAAATATCCGGATGAATACCGGACTCGTCAAATCTTAATTTTGCTTCTAAATTTTCTTCCAATCTCTCTTCCACTATGCTACTCCATTTCATCTGTGTCATTTAAAAACTGCTCTACAATAAACCGGGGGCGCGCTTTGGTTTCCAGATAAATCTTTCCAATATATTCTCCCACCACACCAAGGGAGAGAAGGATCAGCCCTCCTATTGCCCAGACCGAAACCATAAGCGTTGTCCAGCCCACGATGGTGGCCCCCATAAAATGCCGGACAAGACTGTAAATGAGCATACCGATACTGACTATAAAGATGAAAAAACCAAGCGCAGTTATCATCCTTATCGGCTTTGTGCTCAGGGACGTAATGCCCTCGACGGCAAAGGAAAGCATTTTCCCAAAAGGATATTTGCTCTTTCCGGCAAACCGCTCTCCTCTGTTATAATATACCACATCCGCAGGATATCCAATCATCGGCACAATACCTCGAAGGAACAGGTTGACTTCCCCGTATTGTGCCAGCCCGTCAAGCGCCCGTCTGCTCATAAGCCGGTAATCCGCATGATTAAATACCGTGTTGGCACCCATAGCGTTCATTATTTTATAAAAGCTCTCAGCCGTAAATTTCTTGAATACCGTATCCGTAGCCCGGCTGCCGCGCACGCCGTAAACAACATCCATACCGCTTAAATATTTGTCAACCATTTCATCTATGGCATTGATGTCGTCCTGTAAATCCGCGTCCATGGAAATGACCATGTCGACGTAATCCTTTACCGTCATAAGACCGGCCAGCAGCGCATTCTGGTGCCCTCTGTTTCTGCTTAAATTAATGCCGCCAAAAATTCTGTTCTTTTGATGGAGTTCTTCAATAATCTCCCAGGTTCTGTCCTTCGAGCCGTCGTTTACAAAAATCACACGGCTCTTTTCACTGATTTTTCCCAGCTTTATGAGACTGCCCAGCTTTTCCAAAAGACGCGAACTGGTCTCGGGCAGCACCTCCTCTTCATTGTAACAGGGGATTACCAGATATAGAACATTACCCATAGTGCATTCTCCTTGTCTTATAAAACACTCAATCTGCACGGCGCAATATTTTCTTAATTTCCATAAAGAACATACTTGTCTATCATATACTATTCCGGCGAAAGTTACAACAGGGAATTTTACAGAAAGTTTATTTTATCGTTACCAGGAACTACTTCCCCGGGTTCCTGCGATAAATATACACGCAACAGAGATATTCTCCCACAATAAAAAAGGATAGCAAAGAAATTATTTTCCTTTGCTATCCTTTTTTAATCTCATTTACCCCTGTATCAGATTTCTGCCATTATATAGCAGCTATCTTCATTTGCAAAATACAGGTTTTATAAACGGTATTTTCTATTTGTAGTTAACAATCTTTCCAAAATCAGCCTTGAGAGAAGCGCCGCCTACCAGGCCGCCGTCAATATCGGGCTGTGCAAACAGTTCCGCCGCGTTGCCTGCGTTTACGGAACCGCCGTACTGGATACGAACCGCTTCCGCCGTAGCTTCGTCATAAATTTCTGCGATGCAGTCACGAACCGCTTTACATACTTCCTGAGCCTGCTCGGTGGTAGCTGTCTTGCCTGTTCCGATTGCCCAGATAGGCTCGTAAGCGATTACCATGGAAGCAACCTGCTGCGCGCTTACGCCAACAAGGTCGGACTTAATCTGCATACGAATCCAGTCCAGGGTAATCCCCATCTCTCTCTGTTCAAGAGTCTCGCCGCAGCACAGAATCGGTGTAAGACCTGCTTCAAAAGCTTTCTTTACCTTCTTATTTAATAAAGCGTCGTCCTCCTTGAAGTAGTCGCGTCTCTCGGAATGGCCGATAATCACATACTTAACGCCTGCATCTAACAGCATTTCGGCAGAGATTTCTCCGGTGTAAGCGCCCTTTGCTTCAAAATACATGTTCTCAGCGCCAACCGCAACGTTGGTTCCTTTAACGGCTTCCACTACGGGAACGATGTCAACTGCGGGTACACAGTAAACAACATCAACGTCATCGGATTTTACCAAATCCTTTAATTCATCACATAACGCTACAGCCTGACTGGGAGTCATGTTCATTTTCCAGTTACCGGCTACAATTTTTCTTCTTGCCATTTTCTTTTCTCCTATTTTATAGTTCCGCAGCCGTCATTCAGTTCACCTTTCTCTGGAACGGTTCGCAGACGCCTTTTGCGGCTGCGAATTGTTCCGTGTACTTTCTTCCGGCTGCTGTTTTGTTGTTTTATTTGTCGTCAGCCGCCACTACGCCGGGAAGCTCCTTGCCCTCTAAAAATTCAAGGGAAGCGCCGCCGCCTGTGGAAATATGGCTCATCTTATCTGCAAATCCAAGCTGGTTTACTGCTGCTGCGGAATCGCCGCCGCCGATGATGGTGGTAGCGTCTGTCTCTGCAAGAGCCTTTGCAACCGCAATGGTTCCCTTTGCAAGAACAGGGTTCTCGAATACGCCCATGGGACCGTTCCATACAACGGTCTTTGCGCTCTTAACCGCATCTGCATAAAGGGCCGCTGTCTTTTCACCGATATCAAGACCTTCCCTGTCAGCCGGAATCTTGTCTGCATCCACGGTGGACACTTCGATTTCAGCATCAATGGGATTCGGGAAACCGTCTGCAATTACGGTATCAACGGGAAGCAGTAATTTCTTTCCAAGCTTTTCAGCCTTATCCATCATTTCCTTACAGTAATCAATCTTCTCGTCATCCACTAAAGACTTGCCGATTTCATAGCCCTTTGCCTTTAAGAAAGTAAACGCCATGCCGCCGCCGATAATCAGGGTATCGCATTTTTCAAGAAGGTTATTGATAACGTTCAGCTTATCGGCAACCTTAGCGCCGCCAAGGATTGCAACGAAAGGCCTTACCGGATTCTCAACCGCGTTGCCGAGGAAATCAATTTCTTTCTGCATCAGATAGCCTACTGCGCACTCGCCGCCTTTTGCACGAACGCATTCCGTTACGCCGGCAACGGAAGCATGGGCTCTGTGGGATGAGCCGAAAGCATCGCATACGTAAACATCAGCCAGGTCAGCAAGCTCTTTGCTGAATTCCTCGCCGTTCTTTGTCTCTTCTTTTCCGCGGAAACGGGTATTCTGAAGCAGTACTACGTCTCCGTCTTTCATTGCGGCAACCGCGGCTGTTGCGGCTTCGCCTGTTACATTGTAATCAGCCACAAAGTTTACTTCCCTGCCAAGCTTTTCGGACAGTCTCCTGGCAACGGGCGCCAATGATTCTCCCTCGTTGGGGCCGTTCTTTACCTTGCCGAGGTGAGAGCAGAGAATTACCTTTCCTCCGTCAGCAAGAAGCTTGTTGATTGTGGGGAGCGCTGCGACAATACGTGTCTCGTCTGTAATTTCTCCGCCTTTAAGAGGCACGTTAAAATCGCATCTTACCAGCACGCGTTTTCCGGCCACATTGATATCATCAACTGATTTTTTATTTAATCCCATGATTCTATTCCTCCTTACCAAAAATTATAAAAGGATCCGGTCCATAAGACCGGACCCTTAAGGTCTTTTACTTACTTTGACAGCATTACGGCATCACCGTATGTGTTAAGCTTATGCTAATTCAGAGAAGTATTTGATTGTTCTTACCATCTGGCTTGTGTAAGAATTCTCATTGTCATACCATGATACAACCTGTACCTGGGTGTTGCCGTCTTCCATAGGAGCAACCATTGTCTGGGTAGCATCGAAGATGGAACCGAATGTGCTGCCGATAACGTCGGAAGAAACGATTTCGTCTGTATTGTAACCGAAGGACTCTGTGGAAGCAGCTTTCATAGCATCGTTAATCTGCTCTTTGGTAACCTGTCCCTTAACAACTGCAACTAAGATAGTTGTGGAGCCTGTAGGGGTGGGAACACGCTGAGCGGAGCCGATGAGCTTGCCGTTCAATTCAGGAATAACAAGGCCGATTGCCTTTGCTGCGCCTGTTGAGTTGGGAACGATGTTCTGAGCGCCTGCACGGCTTCTTCTCTTGTCGCCTTTTCTCTGAGGGCCGTCAAGAATCATCTGGTCGCCTGTGTAAGCATGAACTGTTGTCATAATACCGCTCATGATAGGAGCAAGGTCATTTAATGCCTTAGCCATAGGAGCTAAGCAGTTTGTTGTACAGGAAGCTGCGGAAATAACGGTATCCTCAGCCTTCAGTGATGTATGGTTTACATTGTAAACGATGGTAGGAAGGTCGTTTCCTGCAGGTGCGGAGATAACTACCTTACGAGCGCCGGCTTCGATATGAGCGCTTGCTTTTGCCTTGGATGTATAGAAACCTGTACATTCAAGAACAACGTCTACCTTAAGCTCTCCCCAGGGAAGGTTCTTAGCGTCTGCTTCTTTGTAAATTGTAATGGTCTTTCCATTAACAGAGATGGAATCCTCACCATAAGATACGCTGTCCGCATATTTGTACTTGCCCTGTGCGGTGTCGTACTTTAACAAGTGTGCAAGCATTTCGGGGCTTGTCAAATCGTTAATTGCCACTACTTCGTAACCTTCTGCATCAAACATCTGTCTGAATGCAAGACGACCGATACGGCCAAAACCATTAATTGCTACTCTTACTGCCATTTTAGATTCCTCCTAAAAATGAATAATGATTACATAGATTTTGCAATCCTCAAGACAATACAACCTTAAAGAGTATATATCCTAAAATTTATACATCTCAAAGATTGACAAAATTTTATCAGCAGATTTATTGTACCCAATTTGTCCGAAAAGTTCAAGATTAAATTGAAAAATAATTGCATTTTCTGGCAATTTTTAATAAGATACAGTAAAGAGGTGACATATATGGCAATTAAAGCGGATTTTCATTTACATTCTTCCTTTTCAGGGGACAGTACGGCTCCCATGGAAGATATGATTTTAAAGGGAATTGATTCAGGTCTTTCCACCATGTGCTTTACGGAGCATCTGGATATGGATTATGTGTACTCCAGACCGGAAGACGAGGGGATGTTTGAGTTAAATACCGATTCCTATCTCTGTGAACTGGCAAAATTAAGGGAAAAATATGCCGGCAAAATCCGGCTCTTATTCGGTGTGGAGCTGGGCATACAGCCGCATCTTAAAAGGGAGCTTGCAGTTTATGCCAAAAGCTACGACTTTGATTTTATTATCGCCTCCTCCCACCTGTGCAACAGAAAAGACCCCTACTACCCTCCTTTTTATGAAGGACGCTCTGACACAGAGGCCTACAGGGAATACTTTTCCTCTATTCTGGATAATTTGAAGGCTTTTGATAATTTCGACGTGTACGGTCATCTGGATTATGTGGTCCGCTACGGGAAAGCAAAGGACGAAAACTATCGTTATTCGGACTATAGCGATATTCTGGATAAAATTCTGGAAACTCTCATTGAAAGGGAAAAGGGAATTGAAATCAACACCGGCGCTATCTCCTACGGCCTTAAAGAGCTGAATCCCTGCACGGACATTCTTAAAAAGTACAGAGCCCTGGGCGGCGAAATCGTCACCGCAGGCTCCGACGCCCATGAGCCTTCGGCGATTGCAAGGGGCTTTTCGCGTGCTGCGGAGATTCTTACAGACTGCGGCTTTAGGTATTACGCCACTTTTGAGAAGCGGACGCCGGAATTCCATCGGATTTGAATTTCATGCTGTAAAAATGGCTACAAAATTGTACCGCCTCCCATCACATATTCCCCGTCGTAAAATACCACCGCCTGTCCCGGCGTGACTGCCCGGACGGGATGCTCAAAAATGCATGAAATTTCATCCTCTCCTGTGCGTACGGCGGTGCACTCCTCGCCCCTGTGCGCATATCTTATCTTCGCCCACAGCCTCCGGGGCTCTTTTAAATCCTCCATTCCCATAAAATGAATACGGTTACAGGTAAGCTCTGTCCGAAAAACGTCGCTGTCGCTGATAACAACCTCATTTGTTTTCGGCCGCAGCTCCGAAACAAAAACCGGATGTCCCATGGAAAGGTTGAGCCCCTTCCGCTGTCCTATGGTGTAATGAATGATTCCTTTGTGGGTTCCCAGAATGCGTCCGTCCTCTGAGACAAAGTTTCCTTCCCCGGGAAGCTTTTCCAAAAGCTCTTTCTTTGTTTTCCTTCTGATAAAGCCGGCATAGTCCTTATCCGGCACAAAGCAGATGTCCTGACTGTCACGCTTTGAGGCGACGGGCAGATGGTTTTCTTCGGCAATCCTTCTGATTTCCTCTTTGGTATAATCCCCCACCGGCATCAGCGTGCGGGCAAGCTGAAACTGTGTCAGATTGTAAAGGGCGTAGGTCTGGTCTTTCCCGGCGGTAACGGAATTTCGGACGGCATATCTGCCGTTTTGCAGCTTTTCCACCCTTGCATAATGTCCTGTTGCAATATAGTCCGCCCCGATTTCCATTGCCCGCCGAAGGAGGGATTCCCATTTGATATATCTGTTGCAGGCAATACATGGATTGGGCGTTCTGCCGTTTAAATATTCCAAAATAAAATAATCCACCACTTTTTCCCGGAATTCTCTTTTAAAGTTCACCACATAATGAGGAATGCCCAGGATACCGGCAACTCTCCCGGCGTCCTCTGCCGCGCTTTGGCCGCAGCATCCGCCGTTTTCTTCCACGAGGGCCTTCTCCTCATCTTCCCATGTCCGCATGGTGACGCCCGTCACATCATATCCCTGTTCCTTTAAAAGGCAGGCGGCCACGGAGGAATCCACTCCTCCTGACATGCCCACCACTACTTTCTTTCCCATTTAACTGCTCCTGCTTTTTCTGCTTTTCAAGCCGGCTCCTGCTGCTGACAGCAAGGCATCCTCTCTAATACTCCTCTTCCGGCTCATCCTCATGAATATCTTCCTTCGGCTTTTTCAGCCCTTCAATGGTGATGCCGTTTTTCTCCGCATAATCCCAGAGTGCCGCATGAATAGCTTCCTCCGCAAGCAGGGAACAGTGCACCTTCACAGGCGGAAGCCCGTCTAACGCTTCCATCACGGCCCTGTTGGTAACAAGAAGCGCCTCCTGAACCGTCTTTCCCTTTACCAGCTCCGTGGCCATGCTGCTGGTCGCTACGGCGGCCCCGCAGCCAAAGGTTTTGAATTTACAGTCCTGTATCACCTGATTATCGTCGATATCAAGGTAGATTCTCATAATATCCCCGCATTTGGCGTTGCCTACGGTTCCCGTGCCGCTGGGGTTTTCTATTTCTCCCATGTTTCTGGGATTTGTAAAATGGTCCATTACTTTTTCACTGTACATTTCTTTTTCCTCTTTCCTGATTATTTATCACTAAGCGGCGTCTGCCGCAGTCTCTTCCAGGCTAAAAGCTCAATTCCGGCGCTTTATAAAATCCTCGTAGAGGGGAGACATCTGCCGCAGCCTGTCCACAATCTCCTTTATGGCGTCCGCAACATAATCCATTTCATCCAAAGTATTTTCTTCGCTCAAGGTAAGCCGCAGGGAGCCGTGAGCCCGCTCGTGAGGCAGTCCGATTGCCAGAAGCACATGGGAGGGGTCCAGGGAGCCGGAAGTACATGCCGAACCGCTGGAAGCGCAGATTCCTTTCATATCCAGCATCATCAGAAGGGATTCTCCCTCTATGAAATCAAAGCTGAAATTTATGTTGTTGGGCAGTCTCTTTTCCCTGTCTCCGTTTAAACGGCAGAAGGGAACTTCGTTCAATACTTTTTCTGTTAAATAGTCCCGAAGCTTCTGTATTTTTGCGCTGTGCTCCTCCATTCCCTCAAAAGCCGCTTTTACGGCAGCGCCAAAGCCGACGATTCCCGGCACGTTTTCCGTTCCTGCCCTCCGGCCTCTCTCCTGAGCGCCGCCATGGATAAAGGAGCGGATTTTCACGCCTTTGCGGATATACAAAAATCCCACGCCCTTTGGTCCGTGGAGCTTATGAGCGCTGGCGCTGAGCATATCAATATGCAAATCATCCACATTTATGGGTACATGACCGTATGCCTGTACGGCGTCGGTATGGAATAAAATACTTTTCTTTCTGGCAATTTCCCCGATTTCGGCTACAGGCTGAAGGGTTCCGATTTCATTGTTGGCAAACATGACGGAAATCAGTATGGTATCCGGCCTGATTGCTTTTTTTAATTCCTCCACCTTCAGAATGCCCTTTTCATCCACTCCCACATAAGTAACCTCGTATCCCCTTTTCTCCAGATACCGGCAAGTATGCAAAACGGCATGATGCTCGACGGCAGAGGTGATAATATGCTTTCCCTTGCCCTCATAGCTTTCCGCGGCGGCAATAAGCGCCCAGTTATCCGCCTCGGAGCCGCCCGCCGTGAAATAAATCTCAGGACTTTCCGCCCCCAGGCTTTTCGCTATCGTATCCCGCGCTTCTGTAACCGCCTTTTTGCTTTCCGCCCCCAGCCGGTAAATGGTGCTTGCGTTTCCGTAATGCTCTGAAAAGTAAGGAAGCATCGCCGCAAGTGCTTCAGGAGAGGTTTTCGTGGTGGCGGCGTTATCCAGGTATATAATTTTATCCATGATTTTCCTCGTTTCCGCGCTTTTTCCGCGCATTTTCTATTGTAACAACCTTACCAGGTTTTTATTCCTATCAACTTACCAGGTTTTAATAATCCCTACTATAGCATTTTGGAATTGTTCTGTCAATGAGACATAAGGCATATATTAACACTAAATAATCTACCCACGCAGTCCGCCTTTCCCGGATATGGAAGGCAGTTTTTATTCCACGCCTGCCGGACTGTGGGATTCTGGTGATATTCTATGTTTAACAGACGAAATACCAGTCCTTTAATTACAGGGACCATTATTCTCACGCTCACCGGCTTTGCCAGCCGTTTTATCGGATTTTTCTACCGTATTTTCTTATCCCGGCTTTTCGGAGCCGAGGGCATGGGGCTTTACCAGCTGATTTCCCCTGTCCTTGCTCTTTCTTTTTCCCTCACCGTTGCCGGTATGCAGACTGCCGTTTCTAAATATGTGGCCGGAGAAACTCTCACCCGGGATTACAGGTCCTCTTCTCTGCACCTGTTTGCCGGCCTTGTGTTGTCCATGGCTCTGTCCGTCTTATGCGCAGCAGGAATTTACTGCTATTCTGACAGCATCGCCGTTTATTTCCTCATGGAGGAGCGGACGGCTCCTCTCCTGCGTATTATTGCCCTGTCCATTCCCATGGCGACGGTTCATTCCTGCATCAACGGCTATTTTTACGGTATCAGAAAAACCGGTGTTCCCTCTCTGTGCCAGCTCTCCGAGCAGATTATCAGGGTGGGCAGCGTTTATCTGATTTATTATCTCTGTTTAAAAAACAACATGACGCTTACCATCAACTTTGCGGTGGTGGGGCTGGTGATTGGTGAGAGTGCCTCTATGCTGGTTTCCCTGATTGCAGTGCGGGCTCATTTTGAAAATGTGGTGCCGAAAAATTACGGGCCGCTGCTATCCGTAAGCTGGCCCGCCTTTTCCTCCGCCTGCACACGTCTCCTTAAAGTGGCGGTTCCTCTGTCATTAAACAGAGTGATTATCAATTTTTTACAGAGCATTGAAGCCATCTTTATTCCCAACAGGCTGATGAGCTTTGGTTATGACAACTCCACCGCATTAAGTATCTACGGCGTACTTACCGGAATGGCAATGCCCCTTATCTTTTTCCCCGGGGCTATCACCAACTCCATCTGTGTGCTGCTTTTGCCAATCGTATCCGAGGCCGACGCCGCCGACAATATGTCCACCATTAAGAAAGCCGTATACAAATCCATCCGCTACGGCTTTCTTCTGGGCAGCCTTTTCACCGGCTTATTTTTATGTACCGGAAAATTCCTTGGCAACCTCCTTTACCAGAGCGCCCTTGCCGGAAGTTTTATTATCGTTTTAAGCTTTTTGTGCCCCCTGATGTACATTGCCAGTATGCTGGGAAGCATCCTGAACGGCCTGGGCAAAACAGGCATCACCTTTCTGTTCAGTATGCTGAGTCTGATGGTCCGCCTTGCTTTCGTATTTTTCGGAATTCCCCTGTGGGGAATCCACGGCTATCTCTGGGGGCTTCTTGCCAGCCAGGCCGTGCAGACCCTTCTGTGTCTTTTTGCAGTACGAAAATACCGATGAAACCGGCCTGTTCTGCGCAGTTACTGCTGCCGGCCTCCACAGCGCTCCCTGCCCTGTCAGTTGTTCTTACATTCGGGATAGGCCACCTGTTCCCTGCTGGACGCCGTGGCCTTCGTAAGCTGCAGCACAATCTCGCTGAAATACCGGGGGCTTACCTCTGAGAGCTGATACTGGCGCTCCTTCTTCACGGTATCATAGACATAGCTTCCCCGCTTCACTGTGCCTGCCTGATAGAAAATTGCGCCGTAAACAGTCACTTCCTCATTTTCATCCCCTACAAAACAGCCGGAAAATTCCAGTTCCACCCCTGTATTTCCGTCTTCCCTGTAAAAGGTATAATAGCCGCCGGCATCCTGCACGCTGCCCCGATACCAGCCAAGCCCCTGCAGTTTGCCCGACAGGGACAGTCCGTTTAACAGTTTGCCGCCAAAACGGGTGAGCTCCTTCTGTCCCCTTTCTTCCTCCGTAAGCCGGTAAACCGGACGTTCCAGCTGCTCGAAGGGCTGCGTCACCTCATAGTCGGCCAGCTGCTCTTTCCATGCGGAAAGTTCCTGTGCCTTAAGCTCAATGGGATGAACCAGACCTATCATGCCCTCCTTCGGAAGCTCGTATTCCTCCTCGTCTACGGTATTAAAGCTTCCGTCCTCCATATAGCGAAAGGTCATTTTAAGTGCGCCGTCCTCATAAATCCCCCAGATAAGGCCGGTGGCAAACTGGTGCATAATGGGATTTTTCACAAAAAGCGTTTTCCATTTTTCCACCTGCCACATCCGTTCTGCGCTAAGCGCCTGTTCCAGACGAATCTTCTGATTGGCCGCCACCGTTTTCAACTGCTTTTTCAGAAGCCTGAACTCCGCGCTGGCGGCCTCCGCCTTTACGGCATCGTCCTTCTTTCCGGGAGACGGGAGATTTTTCAGTCTTTTTTCATTTTCATCATAGACCTCCAGCTCCAGCGCCGGAGATAGCATCACCTTAAAGCTCCGGCTTCCGTAATCAAAGGAAAGCGCCATGCTCTCATCAAATCCAAGGTTTGGCACAATCCTGTCCTCCAGCTCCTCCCGGGTAATCCCAAGCTGTCCCGCGGCGTAGGTAAGGGCATCCGCAGCAGCCGTTTTCACCTGACGGAATTTGAACTTCCGGGCAATCTGGTCCACCAGCAAAAGAGCGGTGGAACTGCCGTTTACGGAAAGCGCCTTCACCGCCTCCGCCGCCATGGCGCCTCTGGCAGCCTTAGGCCATTCCTTAATCTGCTCGTGCAAAACCGGGACAATGGCGTCTCCGCCGTGAATGGAGGCTGCGTAAAGCACCCATTTTTT
The DNA here is from genome assembly GCA_009917455.1 of bacterium 1xD8-48. Lineage (GTDB taxonomy): Bacteria > Bacillota > Clostridia > Lachnospirales > Lachnospiraceae > Suilimivivens. Next base: position 50,611 of record QZDS01000001.1, read on the forward strand.
CTTTGCCTCTGCGCCTGCGTCCAGCCATTTCCCGAAAAGCGCATTCACATACTCTGAAAACTCCTTTTCGTCCAGGCCGGAGGCAAGCCTTGCCGCATCCTTATTTACACCCGGCGTTCCCATATCCGCATAAGCCACAAGAACAGACGCCAGATAATCCTCTTCTGCCGCCTGCCCGTCTGTCCGGTGCACTTCCGGGAAGGGCGTTTCACAGGCCCAGGCCACCTTGCGTTTCTTTCCGCCCTTTAAAATTTCCCTGGACAAATCGTCCAGGCTTTTTTCTCCTGCCTTAGCCGCTTCCGGCTCCCTGCCTTCCATTCCCAGACATTCTTCCAAAAGCTCCTTTATCTTTTTGCTCTTTTCTTTCGTAAGGGCCGCCTCAAATTCCTCCCGGTAAGCCGCGGCTCCCCACTTTTTAAGAACTATTGCCGCAAGCTCCCTTTCCTGGGATTTCCGTGAGGCCAGCATTTCCTTCATCTGCATCTCCCACTCCCTATGGCTCTCATACACCGCCGCAAGAAGCTCCCTCACCTGTTTCGAGCCGTCCATGGCAAGGGATAAAAGTACGTCCCGGTACTCGTCAAAGTGAACGTCAAGCAACCGGATGCAAAGGAAACGGACGGCAGGCGTTCCCTCCTTTGCAAGGGACACAAAGGTATCCTCCCACTCTCTTTTTCCGCACAGAAGAATCACACAGTCATTGAAAAAATCCGTTTTCTGTTTCTCCTGATAAAAACTGTCATGGATGCTGCCCAGTATTTCGAGCTGATAATTTACAGGAACCTTTTCCGTCTCGAAAAGAGTGAGAATCTCTTTTAAGACGTCTTTATCCACCTGATGATAATTCCCTTTCAGATAGCTGAAATGAGACGTCCTCAGGCAGATTCCTTCCAGTATCACCGCCCGGCGGTACATCTGCTGCGTATTCTTATCTTTCAACAGCCCGGCAAACTTTCTATGGTAATCGTAGCTGTAATACGCTCCGCTGTCTCTCCATTTTGCTATGTACGGATACAGCGCCTCTATCTCGTTTTCCCCCAAAAGGTAGCCGACGGCTTCCTGCTGTCCCACTGTGTAGCGGGCTGTCAGCTCATTTGCCATCTTCCTTTCATATTCGCCTCCTAAAGAAGCGTTAATCTCCTTAAACAGCTCCTTATTGTTATCCTCCACCTCCTGCAGAAGATACCTGTAATTTTCCGTGGAAACCTCCGGGAGCATTGCCTTAATCATCTCCGGGTAATTTCTAATCATACGGCCAAGACCGCCGCCCGTCTTGTTTTTCAGACACCATTTGACATAGCTTTCCTTTGTGATGGGCAATATCTCCTCCAGCGTTTCGATATGGGCCAGAAACCATTTGTATCCTGCGATATCAAAGCAGATGTCCAGCGTGGTAGTGCGGCCGCTTTCCCCGTCCATGGCCGCCGCAAGGCAAAGAAAAGCCAGGCATGTTTCCGAATGCTCTATGGCAAGAAAAGCCACCCCCGAAAGAAGGAGCGTTAAGTATTCTCCCGTTTTCCTGCCGCGGATAATCCGGGAAATCCTGTCGGGAAACACGCCGCCCTGTGCCTTTCGCACATAATTCATCAGCTCGTCCAGCTCCGCCTGCGCCGGTTTTGCGCCGGTAAACATATTGGGAATGCTGTCAATCAGATTGGTTTCCACACAGTTTATAACCTTTTTCAGGTCTTCATCGCCCTTTTCCTTTGAGAACAGCTTTTTCAGCAGGCCGCCCTGCGGATTTTCGGCTTTTGTATAATGCAGCACAAGAGCCGCAAGAAGGGTCTCGGCATTGCTGTGCTGATGATAGCATAGCTCCATGGCCTTTCTCAAAATCTGCGGGTTACGCTCTCCTAAATTGGCTGCGGCTTTTTTCAGCCCGTAATTGTTCCAGACGATTCCCTCCGCTTTGATGGCCGTCACCTGCTCCTGTGTCAGAAATTCCTTGATGGAATCCGTGTTCCAACCATAGCAGACAAGGGCAAAGTATGCGGTGGAGCCTCCAACCGCCGCCACAAACCGCACGAACCGGGAAAGCTCGTCAGTCTTTCCCCGTTTTCGCAGATGCCCCATATAATCTCTGCATTTTCTCACCTCATTCTGGTCCGGCCGTGAGAAGTCCTGCCTCTGGGTCTTTTGAAGGAGCGCCGTATCTTCCGGCGCCGTCATGTCCAGATACTGCTCCGCCAGCTTCTGGTTTTCTTCTGAAAGCTGCAATACTTCCAGCGTTTCCAGTAACTTCTGATAATTACGTTCATCTTTGAAATTCATTGTGTACCCCCTGTGTGTTATGCATATTTTTTGCTTATCATCCAACCATATTTCCAATTGCTTCCTCAACGACGGCATTCAGGCTCTTTCCATGCTCCATTGCATATACTGCCACAATGCGGTGAAGCTCAGGACTGATTCTGACATTAAAAGTTCCTTTATAGGGCTGTTCCGGCTCTATCCCCTTTTCCTCACAATCCCTTAGATATTCGTCGATTACATTCTGAAAATCCTTCTCCAGCTCTCTGACAGAATCCCCTTCATAAGAAAGAAGGGACTTTATTCCCGTAACCTTTCCAAAAAGACATCCGTCTTCTTTTGAATATTCCACTGTTCCGTTATAATTCTTATATGCTAACAAATTACTCACAGCAAACCGTCCTTTCTTAATTTCTCTATCACCTGCTCCAGTATATACCTTTTTAATATTCCATCTGGATGGGGTTTATGGAAATTTATCACTTCATTTCCATCTTCTTTTATAAATTTTACTCCTGACCCCGTCCGGCTCTGCTTTAATTTATATCCAAAGTATGCCAATAAAGACTCCATTTCATCAAAAGTAAAATCCTTAGGTTTCTTTAGCAATCTGTTTATCAGCTTATCTTTCCTGCTCATTTAAAACCCTCTACTCATAATATATCATATAAGCACACATTTGCAACTAATTTTAGTTACCGTATCTTTTCATTACACAAGCCGCCATATCATAGGAGAGCTTTTCCCGGCAGGCACGAATATAACCGGACAATTCTTCCATTGTCTCAATCACCGGCTCCGGCGAAAATTCCATCCGGTGCCTTTTCCCCTGCAAAAGCTCCGCTATGCGGGAAAAATATTTCCCTGCCTGATGAAGTCCCAGCCGCTCCCCGTCTTCGGCAAGGGAAAGCAGGCCGGAAAGTATCTCCTCGCTGAAGGAATCCATGCCGCAGTAAAAGACGTCCAGAAGGCTTCTTTCCGCTTCCTGCAGATACTGCTTCATCGAGGTGAGAATCTCCCTTAAAACACCGCCACTTCCCGAAAGCGCTGACCGGTCCTTTCCGCCTTGCCCTGTGTCCGCTGTCTTACCCGAAGAAGCCGAAAATGCGCCCTGATTTCCCGTAGTTTCGCCGAAAAACACTTCAATGGGGTAGAGACAAAACCTGCCCTCCTCGTCCAGATAAAGGCTTCCGAAGAACACAATTTCCTCAAAGGGATATCCCCGCAGCCGCTTTTCCATCCGTTCGAGAAGCTGAACGGTCATCTTTTCTTCCTTTGTGTACTTTAAGGAAATAAAAAGCTCTCTTCCCTCTCTGTCAAAAACGCTCCAGGAAAACCTCTGGTTTACCGTGTCGAAAACCGATTTCTCCCATCTGACGGCTCCGGCGAGGGCAAGTTCCTGACCGCCAAAAAAATACTCCTGCAGCATTTTTTCAAAATCCCACCAAATCATCCGACCGGTTTTTTCGTCCGCAAGGCTCCTTATGCCGATGATTTCCCCTCTGGATTCCTGACTTACCGACAAACGCCCTCCCGGAGCGGCCTTTGCATTCCGCAAATCAAATTCCAGCTTTTGAAGCTCCGACCGGCTTGCATTAAGCCCCCAGGGAGCCAGCGCCCCGCCCAGGGTCGCCGGCGGCTTTCTGCCGCTTCCCTCATAAATCGTAGGGCGCACGTCCGTCCATGTATACCACCTTTTCTGCTGCGTTTCCAGAAAGTAGTAAATTTCTCCTGCATAGCCCGCTTTACCTGAAAAGCTCCTTGCGCCCATAGCCACCAGATGAAGGGTTCCCACGGGCTCATAGGTATCGCGGAAATTTCCGGCAAGAGAGCGGATTTTATCGTTTTTCTGCGCGGTCTCTCCCGCAACTGCCGTTTTGGGCTCTGAGTCCTTTGTATTTTCTGCCCTCCGGAAGCCTGCCGCATCCTCAAGCTCCCTCGCCAGCCGGTAAACTGCCAGAATCCTTTTAAGCAGTTCTCCTCCCTCAAAGGCTGCCGAGCGGGAAAAGTACTGTTCAAAGCTACCCGAAAGGGTACGAAGCCCGCTTTCCAGCGCCGGCAGTCCCGCTCTGTGGGCAATGATAGCAAGATGCTCCAGACTTTCCGTCTCCTCGGAAGACTGTCTGGAAAGGCCGATGCGCATCTGCTGGCAGAGGGTTTCACAGACAGCGGCCGCCGCCCGGGCAACCAGCGCCTCATCAAAGGAAGTCTCCGCCTCCTTAAGCGCTTCAAGCTGCTCCGGCGTTATCACTTTCTTTGTAAGCTGATAAGCCAGAACCGCCTGGGCTTTATGGACGCACAATTCTCTGCTGTGGCAGGTACAGGAGGAACCGGAAAAGGGCAGCAGCAGCTTTACGACCGCTTTGTCCCAGGGCAGCGTCACCGTTATCACAGAGCTTTCCTCCACAGGCGGCAGCGCTCCGGCGCGCATATGAGCAAGGAACTTACCGTATCGGCTTCCTTTGCAGGCGCGCTTTAATTTTTCTGCCGGAATATCCAGAATTTCCTGAAAACGCTCTCCTTTTTCTGCGGTTGTTTCACTGACGGCTTCCATTCTGCCGGCGGCGTCTGTTTCCGGCTTTCCCTCCGCCGATTCCTCCTGTGAGCTTCCGCCCTCCGGTTCCTGCCCGGTTTGACCTTCGTTCTCCAGTTCCCTTTTCAACCACAATATCGCCGTAACGATATGCCTGCAAATGCTGCGGGAAGGGCAGCTGCAGGCGCTGTCCGTAAGCGGCGAGCGGATGATGCAGTTTTCCTCCTTTAAGGCAACCGCCGCCTCCTCTTCTGTCCATGTAAGAGAAGGGCTCTCCGCCTCCAAATCCCTGGCCGCCCGCTTTACCGTTCCCTTATTGGAAATACCGGTGAGATAATCATCATCTACATTTCTTATCAGGGCTTTCAATGTGTCCATATTTTTCCCCTTTATCAGCTATTCATAACCTTTCCCATAAAATCCCCTAACGCTTCCGGCGTCATGGCTCCCACATGAGCGCCCATATCCGAAAGCTTCCGGGCAGTGTTCCTGTCATAAACCGGATTCGCCTCACTGTCAAGAGCCGTCAGGCAAATCAGCTTTGCGCCGCTCTCGATAATCCCCCGGCTTACGCTTAAAAGCCCCGAAACGCTGCCGCCCTCGCATAAGTCGGAAACCAGCACCACCATGGTTCTGTGGGGATTTTCTATCAATCCCTCACAGTACTGCAAAGCCCCCGCAATATAAGTGCCTCCGCCCAGCTGGACGCTCATAAGGGTGGCGACCACGTCCTCCATCTGGGAGCTCAAATCCACCACCTGAGTATCAAAGATGACAAGCCGGGTATCCAGCATGGGAAGGCGCGCAAATATTCCCGCCATCACCGCGCTGTGTATCACAGAATCCAGCATGGAACCGCTCTCGTCCACGGCGATAATTACCCGCCAGATGCTGTAGTTTCTGGTGCGCCGGTTAAAGTACACCTGCTCTAACTGCAGCCTCTTGTTTTCCGTGTCATAATGTTTTAAATTCTTTCGAATGGTTTTCTGAATATCCAGATTCCGTATGGAGGGAATGGGGCTGCTGGCATTTCTGTCGATTCTCCCAAGGAGAGAACGCCTGATATCCTGCTGCAGCTTTTCCGCAATCTCTTCCGCCACCTTCCTGATAATTCTCCTTGCAGTGTCCAGCACCTCGCCTTTCATCAGATGCTTTAACTGCAAAATGGTTTTCAAAAGCTCCTGATTGGGCTCTAACTTTTCCAGAACCTCTTTATCCGTCAAAAGCTCCGTCATCCCATAATTATCCAACGCATGGCGCTCCAGAATCTCCACCGTCTCCTTTGGAAAAAGCTTCCGTATCCGTGTAATCCAGGTTGCCGCCGTCAGACGGCTTGCGCCTGTGCCTCCCTTTCGGACATCGTCGCCCTGCTCCCTGTTATAGAGAAAGTCCAGCGCCTCCTCCAAATCCACGCAGGAAACTCCTTCCGAAAGTCCGGCGTTTCCATCAAAACCCATCTGATTTTTGGCATAGCCTCCTAAAATAAGCCGCCATCTGTTTAACTGACCTGTATTCATTCTGCTGTTCCTCGCCTGTCCCGGCGCCCGCGCGCATACAAATCCAGCGCCTCCCCGTATTCATATTCCGCCGGCAAAACGCTTCTTCCTTTAAAAAGCGCCTTTTTCTCCGCCCCGTTTAAAGCTGCCGCCTCTCTGGCAATCCTGTCGATTTCCAGCGGGGTAAAGTAGCCGAAAGCCTGACGGAGCTCAGGCAGAAGCTTCATGAAATCCTCGCCTGAAAGTTCCTTTAAAAGCCTGTCAATCATGGGAAGAAATCCCTGACGGGCAAAAATAAAATCTCTTGCCGTATAAAAAAGCCCCCGTAGGAACTCTCCGCTTTTTGACCGCTGCTTTTCGGTTCCCTCCAGATATCCCGCCGCCGTTTCCCTTATCCGCTCATCTATCTCTCCGTCATATCCATGAAGAAGCCCTAAGACAGCCCCTTCCAGCCCCGGTGAAACCTCCCTGTCGCCGAGAAGCCTTTCAAATGATTCTAAAAGCACCGGATGGAAGCCGGCAAACTGCGCCTTGCCTGTGATTTGATACAAGGACAGACAGTGCTCCATACATTCCCACTGCTGCCTGTCTTTTACTCCGGCCATAGAAGGCAGGAGCTGGACAATTTTCTGAAAGGCAATGCCAAGAAGTCTTGAAAGTTCCCCGGCATCTTCCGTCTGATACAGTTCCTTAAGCTCATAGAGCATCCGCAAATGGGAAAAGCCCTCCGCCAGGGAAAAGAAATCCCCGTCCTTTGCAAGAACCTCGTCCATATGAGCCCCGAAACCCGCCTGCTCCTTCAAAAATCCCATCAGAAAGCCCTGGGTCATAAGGCGGGCCGCATCCCTGCTGCCGGCGCTTTTTTCAAACGCCTTTAAAAGCTGTGCCCGGGCCGCATCTCTGACCGTTCCCCCGGCCATGGACACATCCACAAGAGCCGCCAGAACCTGACTGGAAAACCGGTAGCTCCAGATTTCCCGAATCCTGTTTTTATCCCTCCGGTTTACCAAATCCGCGCCCTTTAATCTTCTGGCAAATCCGGTTTCCAAAAACTCCATCTGATACAGAAAGCGGCTCATTTCAAGATGTCTTTTCTTCGTAAACAGCGAAAGCTCCACCTCTCCTCTGGCAGCGGTCTGAATCTTAAAGCCGTATTTTTTGCATTTTTCCTCAAAATCAGATAAAAGATGCGGCCGGGGCGCATCTGCGCAAAGCTCTCCCACCTGCCTTCCCGTATTGATTTCCTGCAAAAGCCGCAGCGGCAAATCCGTGGAAGGATTGCATTCCCCTTTCACAAAGGAGGAAAGAGCCGCATCCCTCAGCTCAAAAAGCCCCGGCTCCCTCTTACCTCGAAGGGCCGCCAAATCCTTTGCCATCATAAGCGCGCAAATCTCATCATAGGAGGAGACCGCCTCCTTTTTTCTTCTTGCCGCCCGCCCTGTGCTCACCAGCTGATGGAGCACCGCCTTTTCATATACCCCTACAGGCGAACCTTCTTCCGCAATCCCTTCCCACACTTGCTGGTAAAATCCGGGAGACAGCATTCCGCTGGCATAGCCGTTCTGCGCATCCGCCGCTTCCATTGAATAGGAAAGGGGATAAACCCCCTGATTTTCAGAGGAAATATTATGAAGCTTTACCTTATCTCCAACATAGGAAAGCTCCCCGTCCTTTTCTGAAAGAAGCCCCTTAAGGCCGTCTACGTGAAAGCCTCCCGTAACCACCAGAACCTTTCCGTACTCCCTGCAGGCCTTTGCAATCTGTTCCGCCATGTACTGCTCCCGCAAAAGGCAGCCGTCCTCCTTAAGCTCTTCCTGTGGCGTATGGCTTCTTAACAGAGAGCAGTAAGCGTTCATCTGCGCCATAAAGGCTTCCGTCTCCATAAAAAGCCCGCCGATTTCAAAATATTTTTCCCAGATTTCATCAAAACTGCGAAGATTTGTTTTCTCACAGAGAAGCTTTATGTATTTGCTTCTGCTCAGCAGATAATCGTCGTTTACGGTCTGCTTCCGGGCCTGGGTTCCCAGAAGGATTTCCCCGTAGGGAAGGTCGATAAATCGTGCCGGAATTTCCCTTCTTTCCGCCTCCCGGACAGCCACAAGCTCCGGCGAGCAGTCCAGAAAGGGGTAGTAGCATTTGTAGTCTTCCTTTTTGTCCTTATAAAAGTAATACAGAGCCACAGGCGCTTTCGTGTCCTTGTGAGCCAGCACCGGAATCATCTCCCCGGCATTTGCCGGACCTTCAATCAGAATGCAGCCAGGTTCATAAGCGGCGATTGCCTTTTGCAGGTGAAAGGCGCACACAGGGCTGTGATGGCGCACCGGGAAAAACAGCGTCGGTGCGGAGAAATCCAACTTTTCCCGGTTTCTTCCGCTTACCTCAGATATTTCCTGGCCTCGTAATAGCTGTTCCATAAACCGCCCTCTCTGCCTCCCTTATCCCGCACAACCGTCTGAAAATAACTCCGCAGCTTTTCCATATCGTCGCTGTTTTCCTTCTGCACAGCTCCCGTCAGGTTCTGGACAAGACAGCCCAGATCCATCCGGGAATCTCCGTAATAATAAGCCGTCATCATGGTCTGATAATAAACAGAAACCGCCTCCGCCGTGCTCATCACAGCCGACGGCCTGTCGATACGGTGTCCCATGGAGGATACCCCTTCCCGAAGTTCATGGTAGGTGGAGGCTAAAAGCTCCGCCACGTCCTCGTCCACAGGCATGTCAACGCCGCTCTCGCGGGCAAGGGCCTCCACTTCATTCACGATAATCTGCTTTTCAAGTGCCACATCCTTCACCGGCATCACCGTCTCAAAATTGAAACGCCGCTTTAATGCGCTGCTCATCTCATTGACGCCCTTATCTCTGGTGTTGGCCGTCCCGATAACGTTAAAGCCCGCTCTGGCAAATAAAAGCCCTTCCTCCCCAAGCTCCGGCACATTTAGCACCTTGTCGCTGAGCACGGAGATTAAGCTGTCCTGAATCTCCGCCGGAGTACGGGTAATCTCCTCGAACCGGGTGAGAATCCCCTTTTCCATTCCCACATATAAAGGAGCCGGAACAAGCGCTTCCCTGACCGGCCCTTTGGCCAGCAAAAGCGCATAGTTCCAGCTGTATTTTATCATATCCTCCGTAGTGCCCGCCGTCCCCTGAATGGTGTTCGTGCTGGTTCCGCTGACAGCCGCGGATAAAAGCTCTGACAGCATGGTTTTGGCCGTTCCCGGCTCCCCCACCAGCATAAGCCCCCGGTTTCCCGCAAGCGTGATGATACAGCGTTCCACCAGTGCGTCGTTGCCCAGATATTTCCTCCTGATGACAATTTCCTCCCCATTCCAGAAAAGCGGCTCTCTGCTCCCCAGAATAAAGGTCCGGACCGCCTTCGGCGACAACTGCCAGTTTTCCGGCTTTCTCCCGGTATCCGACGCTTTCAGCGCCAAAAGCTCCTTCCGATAACGCGCCTCCACAGGCGGCTTGATTTCCGTTTTGTTTTCCATGACACTGCGCCCCTTTCCTGCTGTTTCCAAAGTTGGTTATAGTATAGCAAAAAGGGGGGAGGGTGTGCAAGGGGAACGCAAAAAGGACGCGCAAAGGAAGGGAGACATCCTTCCTTTGTGCTGGCTTTGGCTGGCTGTGCTGCTTAATTATTGCAATTACCTATATACTTATCCCATAAGGCGTTTTGTTAAGTGCTTCTTACAATGGAGCGGATGGAGAACAAGGATTGTTTTTGATAATTGAGCATGGTATAATTTTTCCCGGTACAAACCGATAAATCAAAACTTTAGGTATGAAGGGAGTAACAACAAATAAAACAAACAAATAGATTATTTCAAAAAGAATTTTCGTTAAAATTCCCCCTGTCTGTTATTGACCGGAAAACTATCGTTTTACTGACTGGCTTTATACTGCTATTAACCTGTACCATAACAGGATGCGGAAGTAACAGCCGGCAACAGTCAACTCTTCCTGTTACAGAACCGATTCCAGTAGAAAATCCTGTACAGGAAGAATCAGCACAGGAAGCTCAAAACCAGTCTGTGCCGGAACAGCCAGACATGGAACAGCCTTCACAGGCCGAGGACAACCAATCCAAAGTATCCTCTTCTTCCCCTCCTATTTGGGAACATGGCAGATAACTTCATCCACTTTTGGCGCCTACAGTGCCATGTCAGAGGAAGATTGCTCCGCGCTGGTGGGAACCCGTTTTGAATATTTTAAAGATTATGCCATATATGATGACCAAGCACCGTCTGGATTCCCCCAATATTTCGAAAGCACTCAAACCGCAGATGATTTTTTATCCATCTACCAGGGTACCAGTCTGGAAACGCTGGGAATTTCCAAAGATTCTGTTCAGGTAGTTGCAATAGAAAATGCAAGCGGCATTGGTGATACTTTTTATATAAAAGACGAAAACACTCTGATTATTCCGTGGGATGGTGTATTTTTTGAAGTGCAAAGAGTCAGCTCCGACAGCTGATTTTGCTGTGCATAGATTCCTCAAAAATACTGGCAAATGAAAGTCCAAAACAGGGCGGCGGTGATTACCCCGCCGCCCTATCCGACCCATAACTGAAATAGGCAGCCGTTTCTCACAGCTGCCTACCCGTCAATGGAATATTTGGATTCGGGCATTACCCCTGCCTTCCTACGGTCTTTTTTATTATATTCACAAACAAATTAGTTATCCCTACAGGGACAATATTTTATCATATAATTCTTTCCAATTTGCCGGCAAAATGTTCATCTTATATATATCCAATTTCGTCTTTGATATAAGTTTATCCAATTCCGTTGCCAACAAATCTGCATCCTTTTGTGGCAGTATTTTCTTTAAGGCATACAATCTTGAATACAGATTTGTATTATCCGGAAGAACATCCGCACTGTCTTTGTTGTCCGGTATTACCACCGAGGAAGTCATGCCTGCCACCATAGAGTGATGAGCACAGTAATTTCTAAGATTTCTTACCGCATCCAGCCATGTGTCCATCTGTTTTGTTACTTCTTTTTTATAATTACTTCCCGGATATGTGTAATCCAATACTTCCTTTCGCAAATCACCACGCAAATATGAATAAAGCATAACTATAGTTCCCATTTCAAAATATGAAAATGCCGCCCATACAGGCAATACATTATTTTGATGTAATCCGCCCCTACGATACTCTTTCAATTCCGAATGTTTGACTACATCTCTTCTCAGTTTTTCTTCATCATTGGTTAATCCTGCAAAAAACTTTGTATTAAAAAATGATACATTCCTGTTTCTGGTTTTTTTATCCTTTTCACTCTTGGTAGGAGTATAATATTGCTTATCCAGGTAAAAACCTGCATCTCCAGTCTTTAATGAAATCGCATTTGCAATCGCACACTTAAAATAGACTTCAGCCTTCTTACAGTATTTAAACAATAACAATCTAAGTTGCACATCAAAATCATAAAGTTCAAAGAAAACCTTAGCATCTGCTTTACTTCCAAATGCATTAACCTGTGTTAAAAGATATTTTCCATAACGACTTGCTCTAAAATATCCTGCATATCCCAGAAAATCTCTCATCTTTTTTCTCTGTCGGAAGTTCACATATTTCTTCATCAATACAACCTGATTTTCCAAATCTATAGGTAATTCAGTATTTGGCACTCGCAACACCTTCTTTCATAATAAAAAAAGAATGGATATACCATTCTTAATCCCGCCAATGGAATATTTGGATTCGGGCATTACCCACGCCTTCCTACGGTCTATAATCAGACTAGCATATCCCCAACAAAACTTCAACTACTTTTTTCAAAAATACAATGGATTAACAGCCTGACGTAACCGTTCGAGTTCCCGGAAATATTCATTAACGTTTTGAAGCGATATCATCAGTTTTTTTGCGTGGTCTTTCTTTGGGAAATTCATTCGGGTAGCCAAACGCAATCGCTGCGATAAGCTGACCGTCACTGTTTAACCATTTACATTTCATAAATATGTTCTTCCGGTGTCATTTCTGACAAAATACCTTTTCCCAAAGAATTCACAACAAAAATTATAGTTGGAGCTCCTTCCATAATATCCACAGTATATTTTGCCGCGGATATATGTTGTTTGCTTTGTGGTAATAATGCGCTTTCGTTTTCTTCTCGTTCAATTCCCCGGCGGAAGACTTTCAGCATTTCTTCTTTTGCGTTCCCTTGTATCACAATATATTTCCATGGCTGTCTGTTTTTTGAAGAAGGTGCTTTTATTCCACTTTGGATAATATCCTTAATATCTTCCTGAGATATCGGTTTATCTGAGAATTTTCTTATACTTCGTCTGTCGTAAATGGCGGAAATCATTTTTATATGTCCTTTCAAATCCATTTTTTCATTTCAACACTCGTAATAATTCATATAAATTACCAATACTTTCCTCATTCTTCTCTGTACGCTGTATCCAAATAAATTTGCACTTAGCATTCATTGCCTTTTTTTGTCTTTTTCTTCATCTCCAATAAAAACCAACTTTGTAATATTTTTCAGAAATCATTTGCAAGCCTTTACAGTTCGGCTTCCTATATCCTGCAACAGAAGATGAAACATAATAATCAAAATAGCCCAAAAGTAAAACACCGGCACCTGACGAGGTATTCCACGAGTATGGTACCGCTGTGTTTTTGTAGAGCGGGAGCGCGGCGACGGAGGAAAAGCGCATCCTTCCAAGCGTCACCGCTCCCCTCCAAATACCCCCATATCTTCCTTATATCAATCCCGGGCGGCGGGGAAATGTACAGTTACGACAGTCCACTCATTCACAACACTTTCCACCTCAATCTCCGCCCCGTGCAGCATTGCCGCATGTTTCACAATGGAAAGTCCCAGTCCGGTTCCTCCGATTTCTCTGGAGCGTCCCTTATCCACCCGGTAAAATCTCTCAAAAATGCGTTCCTGATGCTCATCAGAGATTCCGATGCCTGTATCGGACACCTTAAGCTCTGCTCCCCCGTCCCTTTTACGCACCGTAACAAAAACACTGCCTCCCTGGCGGTTATATTTAATGGCATTGTCGCAGAGATTAAACAAAATACCCTCAAGGGGTTGTCTGAACCCGGAAACCACAGCCGGTTCGCCGGAAAGCTCAATGGTGACATCTGCATGCTCCGCCGCCGGCATAAGCGCCTGCACGATCTCCCCCGCAAGAAAATGCAAATCTATTTCCTCCCGTTTCATCTCCTCTGCTCCCTCGTCAAGATGAGAAAGCTTCAAAATGTCCTCCACCAGAGAAATCATGCGCCCGGCTTCTCCGTAAATCCGCCTGGCAAATCCGGGGATATCTTCCGGCCTTACCATTTTGTTCATCATAAGCTCCGCGCTTCCCGAAATCGTATGGAGCGGCGTTTTCAGTTCATGAGACACGTTGGCCGTAAATTCATGCCTTATCTGCTCTGCTTTACGGATTTCCTCCTGCTGTGCCGCAATTCTTTCAAGAAGCGGCGTAATTTCCTCATATCCCACCTCAGAGGAGGGCTCGTCCAGATTCAGCTCGTTAAGCGGCTTTACAATTGCTTTCGATAACCTGGACGCCAGAAACAGGGACAGAATGAATGCCACCATAATAATCAGGCAGATGGGTTGGAGCATTCCCATAACCAAAATAACCGGCGTATTCTGGGCAATGGAAAGCCGCAGCACCGTTCCGTCCGGCAGACGCCTGGCACAATAGACCGCCCTCTCCAGCAGCGTTGTGGAATACCTTGCGCTTTCGCCGTATCCTTCGGAAAACGCCTGTCTGATTTCCTCCCTTTCCAGATGGCTGTCCATTTCAACTGCCTCTGACATGCTGTCATATAACACAGCGCCGCCTTTGTCTATCCAGGTAATGCGGTAATCCTCTGCCTTAAGCCCTTCAAAGTAGCCTGCTCCCGCATGAATAACGCCGGAAGTGGCAAGGTCCGTCTGCATTGCAAGCTGCCTTTTCTGAATACTGGAAAAATAATCATAGAGAATGCCGATAAACATGACCAGAGAGGCCAGAAAAACGCTTAATGCCACAACACACATGGATTTGAAAATACGTTTCGTCATATTGTCCTTTCTTTACCCTTCCATCCGGTATCCCACTCCCCGGACCGTTTCAATATAATCTCCGCAGCAGCCAAGCTTTGCGCGCAAAGTGCCGATATGCACGTCAATTGTGCGGGTTTCCCCCATATAGGAAGCGCCCCACACGCTTTGAAGAAGCTGTTCCCTCGTAAATACTCTGCCGGGATTGTCCATAAGGAGCCGGAGAATCTCAAATTCCTTTAAGGTGAGCAGGACTCTGCTTCCGCCCACAGAAACAGTATGCCCTTCCAGATTCAGTTCAAGACTTCCAATACGCAAAATTCTTATTTCTTCTTTTGGCCTGCTTCTGCGCAGTACCGCCCTAATGCGGGATACCATTTCCATCATCCCAAAAGGCTTGGTCAGATAATCGTCCGCCCCAAGGTCCAGACCGATAACCCTGTCGTATTCCGTCCCTTTGGCCGTCGCCATAATCACCGGGAGCTTTTCTGTGGCCGCACTGCCGCGAAGACGTTTTAAGATGGCAATTCCGTCCATCATAATCCCGTCTTCCTCGGGCAGCATAATATCGAGCATGATAAGCTCCGGCATTTCCTCCTTAAGGGCCGCAAACATTCCCTTCCCGCCGGAGAACCCCCGCGCCTCAAAGCCTGCGGCATTCAACGTATATATCATCAGCTCCCGAACCGAATTATCGTCTTCCACACAAAAAATCATCAGCCCTTTTCCTCTTTCCTTTTTTCTGCTGTGTTTTCCATCATACAATACTATTTTCAAATCCGCTATGCGGGTATTGTAAAATTTCTGTAAAAAAGTAACTGCCGTGCGTACAAAGCGGCTGAAAAAATGAGCCCTGTACGCATAAGCCGCCTGAGAAGTTCCCTGCAAAAACGCAGCCGCACTTAATATTTATCCGTACAGGGCCATATTTCATATTTGTTTTTGGTTTCTTTCCGGCGTGCAGCGTCCTACGCAGGTATCCGAAGTACCTGCCCGATACTCAAAGCATCGCTGCTTATTCCACTCATCTGCTTAATGGCATCCACTGTGGTATTAAATCTTCTGGCAAGCAGCCATAAGGTATCCCCGGAACGGACAATATATTCAAAATAAGGACTGACGCCTTCGGAAGGAATCTTCAATACCTGGCCGATGCTCAACTCGTCACTGGTCAGGCCGTTTAATCTTTTGATTGCGTCCACCGTAGTATTAAATCTTCGGGAAAGCAGCCATAAGGTATCCCCTGATTTTACCGTATAAATTGCAACGCCCTCCTCCGGCTTGGGGATAGGAACATTTTCCAGAACTCCCAGATAAGCGTCATAGAGCGCGTTCCATGTAGCCGGCCCCACAACGCCGTCAGGAGAAAGCCCCATAAGCTGCTGAAATGCAATTACGCCCTGTCTTGTTCCGTTCCCGAAGATACCGTCCTGACTTACGGATGGAATACCGGCATAAAATTCCGACAGCATATCCAGAAGATATTGAAGGGTAATCACGTCATTGCCTCTGTCCCCCTGACGCAAAACCACATTAGGAGGAACGGTTCCGATTCCGAGGCTGGTTCCTTCGCTGTCAAGCTCCGCCAGTCTGGTCACCGCCGTGTAAAGGCTGGATATTTTATACCATGTGGATTTTCCCACAATTCCGTCCGGCGTCAGATTGAAAATCTCCTGAAATCTGGTCACCGCTGCCCGTGTGCTGCTTCCAAAAACCCCTGTTTCATCATTAATCACCGGTATGGCGGGATAGTTTTTCCGTATCCTGTTCAGCCAGGTCTGTATGGTTTGTACATTCAGTCCGGTGCTGCCCGTCTGAAGCAGCGCGCCGGGATAAGAGGATAATACGCCGGTAACAATATTTGTCTGTGCAATTTCTATGTCCGGCGGATAGTAATTCCGAAGTATCTGCAAAGGAGTAAGCCCCTGCTGTGCCAGCGTCACCGTTCCCCACTGTGAGAGTCCCGCGCAGGTGGCTGTGGTTCCGTTGCAGAAAGAGGTGAAATAAGGCGCATTCTGTCCTTTTATCCGCACATATTCGTTAAAAATCTCATCCACAATTCTGCTGATGGATTCGTAAATGGTACGTCCGTAAACAAAAGCCTGGTCGTAGGCTGTGCTGTTTGTAATGTCAAAGCCGTAGCCCCGGCTTCTGTACCACTCCGTAAAAACCCGGTTCAGCGCAAAAGTGATAATCGCATAGATATTGGCCCGCAGAGCCTCCTGCGGCCAGGTGGGATAGATTTCGCTGCTCGCCACATTTTTTACATAGTCGGGGAAGGAAACCTGCACATTGGCAGCCTGTGACGCCGGACTTCCCAGATGCACCGTAATCGGATTCGGGATTACCACATAGCGGAGCACATAGGCCGAGGATAAAGGTCCCTCCTGATGCCGCTCCCCTTCCATCGCCACGGCAGGCTTTCCGATTGTAATTTCCATCGTGCCCTGCCGTCCGCCGCCTCCCGTCTGTCCGTCTTCCTTTCCCTCAGGAACAAGGGCCAAGGGCAGCACGGCTCTCTCCCCTTCAAAAATTGCAACTCCCGAAACATGGACGGGAAGAAATCCTCTCACCCCGGCAAAAACCTCGTAACTCTTATAAGGCTCCCCGGAATAGCCGGAATCCAGAGAAAGACTCTTATCCACAGTTTCCAGGGAAACCATCGGCGTCTCCCCGTTTTCATCTGTCGTCAGCTCATAAACCGGACGCCCCGCGGCGTCCTGAATCCTTACCTGTACCCCGCTTATAGGAACGGCGCCGTGAGCTGTCCTTGCCTGCACAAGCAGATAACCAATCGCCATAAAAAACTTCTCCGCAATAGCTTTCGTATCATTCTATGTAAGAAAATGAAAAACGGTGCCTGTACGGACAGGAAACAAAACTTATTTCAGAAACAGATGCAGAAGCTTTTCATAAGGCTCCCGGTAAGGCTGGTAACGCATGGGCAGGTCGGGCCGCAGCTTTTTATCCACAATGCTTTTGTAATGGGAAAAAGCGTCAAATCCTGCTTTTCCGTGATAAGCGCCCATACCGCTCTCCCCGAAGCCCCCGAAGCCCATATGGCTGGTGGCAAGGTGAATCACTGTGTCGTTCACACAGCCGCCTCCAAAGCAGCAAAGAGACGTGACCTTTTTGGCGACAGAGGGATTTTTCGTAAATATGTAAAGCGCCAGGGGATGCGGCCCCTCGTTAATTTCTTTCAGCATTTTATCAAGGCTGTCATAGGTCATAACTGGCAGCACCGGCCCGAATATTTCCTCCTTCATCACCGCGTCCTCATAAGTGACATTGTCCATGATTACAGGCTCTATCTGCAGCGTCTCCCGCCTGCTCTCTCCGCCACAAATCACTTTATTTTTATCCAGAAGCCCGCAAATCCGGTCGAAATGCTTCTCGTTAATGATTTTCCCGTAGCCGGGATTTTCCAGAGGCTTTCTGCCGTACTGCCTTATAAGCTCCTTTTTCAGCTCCGACACCAGAGCGTCCTTTATCCCCCTGTCACAGCAGATATAATCAGGCGCAACGCAGGTCTGCCCGCAGTTTAAAAATTTTCCAAACACAATCCGCCTTGCCGCCAGCTTAAGGTCCGCGCTTCTTTCCACAATACAGGGGCTTTTCCCCCCAAGTTCAAGAGCCACGGGGGTCAGATGCTCCGCCGCCTTCCGCATAACCTCTTTTCCCACCGACTGGCTGCCCGTAAAAAAGATGAAATCAAACCTTTCCCGGAGGAGACAGGCGTTCTCCGCCCTCCCGCCGGTAATCACCGCAACGTACTTCTTCGGGAAGCACTCTGCAACCAGCTTCCCTATAAGCTCGCCGGTGTAAGGCGAGTAGGCGCTTGGCTTAAGCACCACCGTATTGCCCGCCGCAATCGCATCCACAAGAGGGTCAAGGGTGAGTAAAAAAGGATAGTTCCAGGGACTCATAACAAGCGTCACCCCGTAAGGCGAGGGCTTTTGAAAACTCCGGGAGGCGAACTGGGCAAGAGGCGTTTGGACCCTCTTTTCCCGTGAAAAGGCGCGCGCATGCCGCAGCATATACCCCAGCTCGTCAAGTACCAGCCCCGTCTCGCACATATAACTCTCGAACGCGCTTTTCCCCAAATCCTTATAAAGCGCCCGGGCAATCTCCTTTTCGTTTTCCCTGATACACCTTCGCAATTTTTCCAGCGCCCTAATCCTGTAATCAACGTTCAGCGTCGCCCCCGACCTGAAAAAAGCCCTCTGCCTTTCTACAATTTTCCCAATCTCATTTTCCGTCATATAAGTTCCTCCCGCTTTCTTTGACTCTTTCAGCCAAAATATGTATAATACAACTACCCCTCACCTGAAAGGAGCGCCCAATGAATAAAGCCTACTGTATGAACCACAAGGAAATTGAAATCTCCGGCATTCTGATTGCATACCAGACAGTTACCGGCGGCCACAGACCCCATCACTGGCATGAGGAGTTAGAGCTCCTTTACCCTTTAAACGGAGAATCTTCCATCACCATCGAAGGAAGGAAATACCGTCTTTTAAAAAAGCATCTCATAGCGGTGGAGTCCTGCAAGGTGCACAGCACCCACTCCTATAAGGATACAAGTATGTACATCTGCATCCACATTTTAAAGAAGCGTATGCAGACATTTTTCCCCGATATCGAGCTGTACCAGATTGAATGCTATCCTGAGCAAATCCCCGACGAGCGTTTTCCGGCTTACCTTGAAATCTGCCGGATGATGGAGACCCTGACCCGGATTTATATCGAGGACGCCACCGCCTTCCAGCTGGAAGCCCAGGGGCTTGTTTTCCAGATACTTGCCCGCCTGATTCGGGATTTTTCCACCAACACGGCTCCGAAGCTGAACGACACCGACGTTCTCACAAGGGAACGAATCCGGGAAATTATCGCTTATGTGGAAGAGCATTTCCGCGAACCCGTGTCATTACTGGATATCGCCTCCCATATCGGCGTCGGAAAAGAGTATTTCTGCCGCTTTTTCAAGAAAAATATGGGAATTTCCTTTGTAAATTATCTCAATGAAACACGGCTCACCCACAGCTATCACGACCTTGTAAACACGGACGCGCCTGTGGCGGAAATCATGGAAAACAACGGCTTTACCAATCAAAAGCTCTTTAACCGCGCCTTTAAGGAGCTTTACGGCTGTACGCCCTCAGCCGCCCGGAAAAACAGCGGCGAGCGGCAATACAACATTTCCTCCTGTCTCGTGCCCCCCGTTCCTTAAGTTTGACGCGCTAATTCTGCCTGTAAATCTGCTCTCCGTATACCGGGGAATATCTTACAGGCTTTTTGCCGGCCAAATCCTCTCTGTGCATGTCCACCGCCGTAATCTGATGGTTTTCATAGGTGGTGTAATAGTAAATTCCCTTATCACAGTTACAGCAGCAGGTATAAATAGTCGTCTCGTATTTTCCCTCCGATACCTCGCAGCATCCCCTCTGCTGGTCAACGCTTCCCAGAATATGAAAGAACTGGCTGACACTCTCATCTTCCGAATCCCCCGATATGGAATTCATTTTTACAAAGGCAGCGCGCACGAACCGGGAGCCGGAGGATAAGTCCCCGGGCAGTCCCAGCGCCCCCATGCCACGGCTGTATGCATGAAGCGGCAGCGTATCCGAAAAACGGTTTACAGGCTCTCCCCGCGATAAATTCATGTAATTATTTAACCGGAACATCTGCTCGTCAAAGGGCGGATTGTTGGTGAGGATTCCCGCCGGATTTTCATAAATCCTGAGCCCTTCCCTTAACGATTCCACCGTTACTGCCCCGTTTCTGTCCGCGATAATCCAGTGAAGCTGTGCCAAAGGAAGCCTGTCGTTAAATGGCGTGTTTATCAGGTTGATTCTTTCCAGTTTCTTCCGGGCCTCGCTTACCGAAGCACAGTCCCCCAGAATCCACGGAATAAATTCAAACTGAGCGATATTGTCCTTATCCTGGCGTTTCACTCCGTAAACAGCGTTTCCCACAAAATTAAGCCCGGCCATACCAAGCCCTTTTTCATTCACAGCTTCATAGTACAGCGGACAGCCCTCCTCCACGTGAGCCATTCCAATCATCCCGTAATGCCTTTCCATATCTCCTGCTTCGCGAAAATGAAAGGCATACGCCCGGGGCGTTACCACGATTTCATCCCCATAGGAAAAATCGTAATCCAGCGTTCTTCCGAAATAGAAATCCTTCGTTTTATAAGTTGCTGCCGTACACATAGCTTCGCCTCACTTTCATAGACTTAAAAGTATTATCCCACAAACAGACGCTTCTTACAACACAGGGCAAATTTTAATTGCGGAATATTTTTCCTGTGGTTTTGCGCCCTGTTCTCTATAGAAATTATCCATTTTGCCGATATATATAACAGAACATATAAATTTTAATCCAGGGAGGGATTGTCAAAGCATACGGATATGAATCGCTTTATAAAGTTCAGGCGGTCATGGTGATACCGCCTCTTAAGAAAACCTTTTCCGACGAGAAAAAGCACCAGTCCAGACAGAAACATTCCAGTTCTCCGGCCAAAGGAATTTTTTCGGAAATACTGGACAAATCATGTAAGAAAGAGCAGCAGAATAACATCCATATCCGCACAAACGGATATACCAGAAACGCTCTTCCTTACGTCACCTTCATCAATCTGCGGGAGTACAGCTGACGCAGAGCAAATGGAATCACCTATAATCAGGCGGGCTGCCTTACCGGGGGTTTACCGGCACGGCAGCCCCTTTCTGCCTTACATAAAAATTCTTTTTATATGAATAAATTCTAAACAATTTGTAAACTGTCCATTTTTTACTTGTTGAAAGTGAATTTACATGTTAAGATAATTATGTCATTTTTCTGAAATGTTCTATCTTTTCTTGCAATTAACTGACAATGTTATTCATTGTTCTTTGTTAGAAATCCGGACTTCAATTGACAATTTATACATAGAAAGGAGTATTTACATATGGATTATAATTCTTTTTCCGAAATTACCCCCGATATCGTGCGCCTTGCAAAGCTCAGCGAAGAGGCTGATATCATAGACTCAGAACTTTTTACCAGGTATGATGTCAAAAGAGGTCTCCGGGACTTAAACGGCAAGGGCGTTCTGGCCGGCCTTACCAATATTTCGGACGTCCGCGCCAAGGAAGTGGTTGACGGCGTTGAAGTTCCCGTCCACGGACAGCTCTTTTACCGCGGCTACAACATCAGGGATTTGGTGAACGGCTTTACAAATGAAAACCGCTTCGGCTTTGAGGAGATTACCTACCTGCTTTTATTTGACCGGCTGCCGGATACGAAGGAGCTTGAAAACTTCCGAAAGCTTCTTTCAGGATACCGTTCCCTTCCCACCAGCTTTGTCAGAGATATCATCATGAAAGCGCCAAGCAGCGATATGATGAATACACTGGCACGAAGCGTCCTTACGCTGTATTCCTACGACGAAAGAGCTGACGATGTTTCTCTGCCCAATGTACTGCGTCAGTGCCTGCAGCTCATCAGCATGTTTCCGCTTCTGTCCATCTATGGCTATCAGGCATACTGCCATTATCATGACGGCAAGAGCCTTTTTATCCATCAGCCCGACCCGGAGCTTTCAACTGCTGAAAATATTCTGCGGATTTTGCGCCCCGACAGCGCCTACACCCCCTTAGAGGCAAAGCTTCTTGATGTGGCGCTGGTGCTTCACATGGAGCATGGCGGCGGTAACAATTCCTCCTTTACCACCCATGTGGTTACCTCCTCCCTGACGGACACCTACTCCGTAATTGCAGCGGCTATCGGTTCCCTGAAAGGCCCCCGCCACGGCGGCGCCAACATTAAGGTTGTACAGATGTTCGAGGAAATGAAACAGGAGGTAACAGACTGGACCGATGAGGAAGAAGTTGGTAATTACTTAAAGCGGCTTCTCCACAAGGAGGCCTTTGACCATGCCGGTCTGATTTACGGCGTGGGTCATGCCATTTATTCAAAGTCCGACCCCCGTGCCGTCATCTTCAAAACCTTCGTGGAAAAGCTCTCAGTGGAAAAGGGCCTTGAAAAAGAATTTGCGCTGTACTCTCTGGTTGAGCGGCTTGCGCCTGAAATTATCGCCGGCGAAAGGCAGATGTACAAGGGCGTCAGCATTAACGTGGACTTCTACTCCGGCTTCGTTTATCATATGCTGGGACTTCCCATGGAGCTTTACACGCCTATCTTTGCCATCGCGCGTATCTGTGGCTGGAGCGCTCACCGCATGGAAGAGCTGGCAAACAACGGCAAGATTATCCGTCCGGCTTATAAGCCGATTTGCCCGTACCGCGATTATGTGGATATTGCGGAGAGGGAGAACTGACTCCCGGCTTGTAAATCTCAGAGGTTTATAGTAGTATAAAATTACGAAAAGGAAAAGCATGGATATATTAACAGCAACAGAACTGCAGCATCAAAAAGATTTACAACGTCTTCGTGACTTACGACCTATGGACGATGACTTCATGCGTTGTCTTTTCAAGGATAATATTCCATTAGCAGAATTCGTGTTACGCATTATCACCGGCAAACAGGATTTGATAATTACTGATTGTAAAACACAAAAAGACATGAAAAGGCTGGCTGGGGCGCGTTCTATCTGCTTAGATGTATATGGAACGGATTCAACCGGCCAAAGATATGATTTGGAAATACAAAGACAGGAAAAGGGAGCGGACCCCCACAGGGCAAGATATCATTCCAGCGTAATAGATATAGAAAACCTTCATTCAGGGCAGGAATTTAAAGAGCTGCCGAACACTTATACGATTTTCATTATCGAGAAAGACTTTTATGGCAAGGGAAAACCGGTTTATCCCATCGAAAGAATCAATCTCGCAACTGGCAAATCTTTTGATGACGGAACGCATATTCTTTATGTGAATGGTGAATACCGTGGAGAATCCCGGCTTGGAAAACTCATGCACGATTTTAACTGTACCAAAGCAGATGATATGAATTTTGAACTTATGTCAGAACGAACAAGGTATTTGAAAGAAAATCCGAAGGGAGTGAGTGAAATGTGTCGCATTATGGAAGATATGAGGAATGAATCCTTAAATGAAGGAATACAGGAGGAAAAGCGGATGACAGTAATCCGAATGTTGACAGATGGAATGTTGACGCTCGAAAAAATTGCGGAATATTCAGGGCTTCCCCTCGACGAAGTAAAAAAACTGAAAGCAGAATAAACTTCTTAAATAAACACCGGTCAGGAATTTGAAAGCAAATTCCCGGCCGGCGTTTATCTTTAAATCAGATGCCCATTTCCAGCTCCGTACTCACCTTACTTTGCAGCAATATTTTCAGCACCGCATAAGCGTCTGCACCCGAGATGCAATGGGATTTCCGGTAATATTCAGGAATATACCTCAGATAATCCTCTGCAAAATCCAGAATCCCCCTTTGTATCTGCATAACCCGCTGCGGCTCCGTATCCGGCTCTTTAAATACAAACCGGTATCCTTCGCCCTCCCTATCCGTCACAATATCCGCAAGGCTTCCCTCCTTCGATGAAAGGAGCTGCTCTACAAGTAAATTATGGTTTTTGCCCGGATTGTGCCATTTCCAGTTTTCCCGGTTTAGCTCCTGGGAATACAGATAACTTACCAGCTTTCCGGTATAAAGAAAAGGCTCCGTCGCATCAGGCTCCGCATTATGAAAGGTGTTGGTTCCGGCTATAATTCCGGTTATCTCACAATCCGGCTTCCACTCTCTTTTCACCAGCAAATCCAGCGAAAGCGCCCCGCTTCCCGCCCAGCCCACATCTACGGCAACAGCATGACAGCAGTTTTCAAGAACCCTGCGGTAATAACGTCCTGCCGCCTCCGCGGAATCCTCATAGTGCATAAGCACCTCTGACCAGTGTGATATCAAATATTCTTTTACCATAGCGGCATTTTTATCCGTCAGATGGCTTTCCGGCGCAAGTCCGCTGCGACTTTCCGCAACGGCTTTATCGCTCTCATTTGCCTCCCCGCAAAAATCCGCAAGCATATCCATAAGCCTCATGCTGCGGAAAATATCCGCCAGACAATAACCGCCGTTAATCTTATGGTCAACAAAGCGGCGCATGAAATCATAACGGTCATATTTTGCAAGAAGCCTGACGGCTACCGTTCTTGACCAGTAAACATATTCTGCCTTGCAACAGGACATATCTGAACTTGCTTTCCCCTTCTTTTGGTAGAGCCTGCGGTACACCTTATCAAGTATTTCTCCGTCCCTGGACAAAAAAAGAATCTTATCTGTGCCATGTGTGATTGCATAATTATGCACAAACTGACAGTATCCGACCGCAAAAATCCCGCCGTAAATATAGCCCAGCTCATAATCCGCCGAATATCCGGTAAGACCGTTATGTATTCTGCCGTTGACAATGCCCCTGTACAGAGAACCGGTTACAACAGACATATCCTCCGCCCGGTAAGGCATACCGGCAATATTGACATTCCGGTAAAGAATGGACTCCCATCCCGCTTCCCTTGCCCGCTTCCCGTCAGATTCGGGATTGTCCCCGATATGAATATACTGTAGTTCCTCCCCGTAATGCCGGGCAATTTCCCTATACAGCTTTCCATCTGCCTTGGATTCCTGCTCAAAACAGGATACAAATATCTCCTCGATACCAGTATATCCGCACTTTTCAAGCATTGCATGAAGAATGTCCCGGGAAAGATACATATCCGAAGTGCAGATAATCTTTTTCCCCGTATTCTTTATCTTTTCCTGCAAAAGGAAAAATACTTCCTTCATGTATGGATTGGCGAAACAGAACGCAAGCTCCGTTTCAGTCTCCGCCTGCATTCCCGCCACTTTAGAAATCCCGGTTTCAGTCTCCAGTTCCCCGTAAATCTGCGCCAGTGTAACCTCATAACTTCCTGTGCTTTCATAGGCTTTCCGGCGCGTCTCCTGCTCCGCCATGCGACGGATTCTCTCAAAGTCCATAAAATGCAGCTTTTCCCCCACAAAGAAAAACAAATCTGCAGGCGCCGCAACAGGTCGGAGTATCAGAGTATCAAAAATATCAAACGAAATGATATCTGCCGCGGAAAGAGCCTCCGCCAGCTCCTCTGGCGTCTTTTGCAATGACAGCTGCGATTCCGGGCGTCCGGGAATACTTTTCCTGCTGTCAGGATAAAGGATTTCCCGCTGCATATCGCGGAAACCGGCCAGCCAGAGAAGGTTCATCCATAAGAGGGACGCCCACGCATATAGCCGTCCCCGTGTTCCCGTTTTTTCCAGACGCAGCTTGTAATATTTCTTTTGAATGACAGGTATGCGGTTTACGAGCATTTGATATAGGTGAATCCTCAATTTCATTCTACTCCATCCCTTCACTGTGAGGAAAAATTAAAAAACAGGCAAACAACGGCCAGAGCGCTTCGCAAACTGTCCTTATGCTAAAAAAAGTGTAAAACCCCTGATAATTCAGTCGGCTTTACACTCTGCTTTTAGCATATCTTCTGACTGTAGTCTATTATGTATTTGACGGTGGCACAGGTATCTTCAAATGAAATATCTTTTGCATCACATGACTGCTACTTCGTTTTTTGCTTGTCCTCGCTAATACATGTTTTAGAGAATTTCGGGTTATCACAGAAGTACCTCTATATAATGCAATATCTTTGGTCTTACTCTTAGCTGTTCCGCATATTTCATCAGCCTGTGTATATCTTTTTCTTTAGAAGCCGCATATCGCTTCATTGCTTCCTTTACCACCTGAATATCACTGCCACTACCACGGACAATATCGCACAATGATCTCTCAACACCATACACTTTAACAAGGTTCCCACAAGGCGAGTCTATTTCTACGGTTCCAAATGAATAATTATCCGGTACGACACGTTTTACAATAATGTTTTCCAGCTTCAATGATGGCGTATTATATCCTTTTGGAAATGTCATCGTGTATTTAGCCGGTGTTCTGTCGGAATATCCCAATAGGTACAATGCAGTATCATGGGAATAAATACCACGTCCATATCTGCATTGAAGCAGGTAAAATTCATCTTCCCACATATCACTCCGCACATAAATTCCCCGTCCATAACGATATAATTCTCCATCCTTTACAAGTTCCTGCAATACGCTTCGGTGTATTCCAGATTTTGTTACCTGTCTTGCCGTAATTGTGCCATTTGAGGAATTTTCCAAAAGTGCCTTTTTATATTTTCAGACACATCATATTACGCATAAATAATGTGTGGTTGTTAACGAATTGGAGTGTATGACACACTAATTTTGCATAGATAAATATTTGTTTTTAATTTGTTTTCCGTCCATATAGTCCGCCTCACTGAGTCCGACGCTCTCACAGGCCTCGCTTAAATCTATGTGAAATTTCTCCATAATCCTGTCCACCGCTTCAATCAAACCCTTACGGCGGCCGTCTGCTTCACCCCTGTCATAGCCGGCTTTTTCGCCCTCACTGTATCCGTCCTCGTGCAGCTCTCTCCTGATATATTCTTCATTATATTCATAGATTGACATAGCAACCACCTCGCTTCTCTGCTCCAGAAAAAAATCCTTTATGATATCCTTCTCAATACACTCAGCAACCGCTGACTCTGCCGCTTCTTTAAGCTCCATAATTTCCATGTTTTTCCTGACAGCAGCCACGAAATAAGCATATCCATAAAGAGACGGGCTTTTGTCAAGTAAATCTTTATTATGCTCCAGATTGATATTCAGTGTCTGCACGGTAAGCTCCATGCATCCTTTATCAGCAGATATTCCTTTCGCAGGCGTCTCGTAAGAATCCGAAAGTCTCTGTATAAATTTTTCTTCCCTTCGCTCTTTTCCGTTATAAAACACCACATAATGCGGTATTGGAATTGTAATTCTCCTGTTACTGCTTAAATCAACGTCTCCAAGTATTTTCTTGTATAAATCGGCAAAATACAAAAACCCCCTAAGCGGCATGTTTGGACAACAGGTAGACTGATGTTCATACAGACATAAATTACTATCAATAACAAATGACACATCGTTTTTCATCTTAATAAAAATAGCATTATCTAATGTATTAACTTCCAGTTTCTCATGAGATGTATAGTCCGTATCATTCAGCGCATTGTAGAGTTCAAGGAGTCTCCTCCTGTCCTTAAAAAGCATTCGAAAAACCCTGTCCTTATAGGTTATATAAGGTCTGATTGCCTGTTTTGCTTTCCTTTGGTTATTTTTCTTCTTTTTCGTCTGTGTTTTCTTTCGTGGCTGTTTTCTTTGGTTCATTGTTTTTCTCCTTTCCCTTTGCAAAGAGAAAACAATGACTGTAAAAAAATCTCCCAACGAATTCGGCAAAATCCTTTCATGCATGTCCGGCTCCCTGCTTATTAATAGTTAGTTAATTGAAAATAGTAAGCAAGGATTCCATTCGCAAGCAGCATACAAAACATTGTGTTTTATAATCGCATTTAAACATCCGTTCTGTAAACCGCTCTTAATGTTCAACAGACAATGCACTCGATATGTGCATAAAAGATAATCAGATTGTTTGAACGTCTTTCCGTTAGAATTTCTTTGCTATGAAATTATAATATCAGAAGAATTTTGGCATGTCAAGAGACAAATAATTAAAGCTATTGAACTTCTAATCCAATGTCCTCTCTTTCTTCCAGCAGCTCTACCAGACCGAGCTTTGTCAGTAAAAATGCTGCTCTTTTACCGTTAAACAGCTTGGTCGGGTATGGCTGTGAGACTACTTTTGCTCCGTAATTTTCAAATTCGGATATTTTTTCTTCCATATTCTCAGTACTATAGCAGATATGATACTGGTAATTTTTACTTCTCACCAATTCTTCTACAATTTCCCCGCTCACAAGCTCTATTCTAGTTCCGTCTTCAAGAATGACCATACAGAGCTCCGCCCCTTTACGCTCGTCAAATATTTTTTCTAAAATACTGCTTACTCCGTACAGTTTTTTCAGATATTGCATCATGTAACTGATGTCGGTACAGGCGATGCCAATATGGTGAAATTTCATAGTGTGTTCCTCTCACTTTAAATTGTAGCGGTATTTAAATATACCCCCCCCTTAAGCAGCATCCCTCTAAAGAGAATATTCCCACGTTGTCTTTCCTGCCTCATCTATATTAACCAGTTCAAAACCTAGCAATCCATAAAAGTCTTTTACGATTCCATTCTTTTTCGTCGGAACATATTCCCCAACTATTTTCTTTACTTGCCTTTTTCTACATCTCTTTTTCAAATATTCAAATAGTTTATACTCCCCATTTCTCCTAAGTACCCGACAGCTCATAAGCCATAACTCAATGTATAAAGTCTTCTCCGTATATCTCCCTAATAGAATTGTGATTAATCCATTATCTCCAAACTTATCTGCCATTCGTCCTTGTATGCACAAATAGCCTTCCGGGTCTGTTGCTCTTTTAATTACTTCATTCATACTTAACCGCATAGTAGTTAAATTAAACTGATTCGTTTTATTAATTAATTGTGTAATCCGTTCAAATGCAGCTTCCTCAAAGTTGGTAAAGGTCCATATCATATTTAATGATTCCAAATACTCATTATAATCGGGAAAATTTTTTTGTTCTTCTTCTCGCTTAGCGTTTTGCAAATAGTAGGTTGTCCTTATGTCATCTTCTTCTGTATGCGTAGTTACCTCAAATAACCGACATTCTTCAATTTCATTTATGTAATTCTCCACTTTAGTAAGAACCGGTGCTATGACTGCATCCAGTCTATTCTTTATCTCATCTCGTTCAACAGGATTATCATCTATGAATACAAATGAGTCTACACCAAGATTTAATTCCAAAGCCATCTTTACAAGATTCTCACTTTTAGGATTCCAATTTGCAATAAATGAGGTGAAATCCTCTTTTTTTATCATCATCTCACTTCTTTTAAATGCGCTACCTGCAATACTCTCATCATTTTTTGATATCACTCCCAAAATGATTCCTGTTCGCTTTAGCCTCCGCACATATTCCTGGAATGCAATATATGCCTCGCCCTGTGGTGAATCATTCCCAATCACAATCTGCTCCGGTCCATCATCTCCTACAACACCGCCCCACAATGTATTATCAAGGTCAAATGTAAAACACTTTTTATTTAAACCGCATAATGATATAATTATTGCAGATAAATTCTGTGCAATTAACGGAATTGCATCAATACACATTGCGTATTTATATCGATACCAATAAGACGGAGATGCCCACTCCTTCACCCCATAATAGGCGGCCAGATAATTAATATCATTGATATAAAAATTACTTTTTTCTTCTGCCAGGGAATTCATTAGCACATTCAACCTGTTTATAAAATTAATTGTTCCTGAAGTATCCCATATTTCACGATTTCCCATTATCCGATAGTACGGCAATTCAAAATTATTGCATATTACCGGACAAACATATTTCTCTGATAATGTATTTACAACCTGCTTTATTCTGGAGAATTCTGTTTGAAGCTTTTTCTCTACTATTTGTTTTTCTTCAAACGGTTCTGGCAAATTTAAAATATTTCTACTTGATATATGTATGTAAATAAAATCATATTTTTTATTTTCAATTTGAGGGTTGCCATACAGAGCATCTTCATAATATCTGCCATAATCACCCTGTGAAATTGTAAGTTCAATTCCTCTGGAAAGACAAAATAAATCCAGTTGTTCCGCTAATTCTCCAATTGTAGAACCACTAAGCATCAATATATTTTTGGAAATCCTCAAACCTTCTTTTTCTAATAAAGATTTTTTTATTCCACGTCTTTTTCTTATCAACTCTCCAGTATTATACTGTTGTCCTAAAAATTGAATATTCATATGCATTCCTTTTCTTTACGTCTCAGATGCCTTGCTCTTTGGCTTTTCCACCTTTGGCGGATAATCATTTGTGTCGAATCTTGGAATCAGCAAGGGATTAATTTTATCCAAATCTGCCACCTTAGGTTCTATTGTCACTCCTGCAACACAATGAATACTTTTACAATAAGAAAGCAGCTTTTCCTGCGTCGTGCCATATGGATATGCAAATACCCAATGATTACGGTCTATTACGCCTTCAAAAACATCTAATGCAGAATTAATATCCCTCTTATATTCTTTTTCTGATAAACGGTCGAACGAATAATGCTCATAACCGTGCAGGCCAAAAAACATATTGTATTTCTTCATGGTTTTAACCTGTTCCATGTTCAGATAAAGCTCAGAGGCAAAAGCAAACTCATTGTCGGTAACAAATTTTTTAAATAGTTGGTCCACTATCCGAATTCTTGCCTTCTCATCTATTGCTCTCTGAAGTATACGCTTAATAAAAATAGTATCTGCCGAATCAAAACGGTTTGCTACTGCATATGTATTATACAATTCTTCATCATCAGGTATTGAAAACCCGAGTTTCCTGCATTCATCCAACTTTATATGCAGTTCTTTTTTTATCTGTTCGATTGGTTTCGATGCTAATATAAAATGAATTTTGTTAACATCTAAAACCTTACCTTCTTTCATAACTTTTCCAGGCACAGCAAAAAGCCCGGAAATCCCTTTGTTTGCAAGGATAGGAAATACATTTGTATAATGTTCGATATATCCATCATCAAAAGACAGCATAATTGCATTTTCCGGAAGCCTCTTACCTTCATAAACAGCATCAAGCACATCCTGCATACCAACAAATGTATAATTTTTTTCCAGATATGCAATCTGCTGTCTGAATAATTCCATATCAAGACCTTTTATTTTCGGATATCTGCTGTTCTTTAAATCTCTCACATAATGATACATAACCACTTCTAATTTATTCATGTGTCTCCTCTATCATATACAGTTTGGCCTCTCTTGGTCTCCATCCGCTTTGAACATACGGAAATGTTCCATTTGGCTTGTAAAAAAATGAATATCTATATTCCTTTGTTCAAAGGGTTCAAAATGATTAGGAATAATATTTGTATCCGCTTCATCTAATTCCTTCATTCCCATATCCTGAAGGAAAGAATCTGGCAGTCCATACTCATAGAAATCTATATACTCACATTCATTATCTTCCATAAGACGTTCCAGCGATTTCCCGCATAACCGCAGTACTCTCTCATCACCCAGGAAATCTACGATTCTCATTGCTTTACTGTTATTAGCCTCCACAATTTTAATTACGAGAATAGCGTCAACTATACCCCGGCTTATTTTTATTGCAAAAAGCTGATATGTATACGCCAGATTGTAAAAATACTTTTTAATTACATAGCTGCGATCTTTCCATGGCGCCACTTCCTGAAATATATCCCTTTCATACTCAACTATATTATCAAAATCATTCTCAGAATGAATCAGTACCAGCTCTATATCATTTGAAACAATATAATCTGGCATTTCAGCATTTGAAACAGAGGCAATTTTATATTCATATCTCTTATTTAATCGGTAAAAATGTTTCAAGGTTCCTGTTTTGAAACCAAGAAATTCGTATAATCGCTTTACCTCTTTTTTTATTCCACAACATGACAATACATTACAATTTAGTGTTTTCTTTAAAGTATTTACAATATCCATCCCCAGGCTTGGAACCCCGGACGGAATGACTTTCCACAACGCAAGCCAAATATCAGGCTCTCTCTCATGGTTTGCATAAATAAATCCACATATGCCATATATTTTCCCCTGTTTAACTGCAATCATATAGTTAAGCATATCGCCGTTCTTATGATAATCGTCAAATAACTCCGGCCATCGCACAAATATATGGTCTTCCTGCCAGTTTTTATCTATGAAATCCAAAATTTCATTTTTTTCTGAATAATTTGCAAGCCGTATTTCCATATTATTCTCTCATTTCTCCGTATCAATGAACTTTTTCCCAATCATGTTTTTCAAGAATTCTAATGTTGTTTCAGGTACAATTTTCTCTATTTCATCTATCTTCCCTTCATTTAGCAGTTTTCTGACCCTGCTGGCCGATATAACATCTTCTCCGAGCATTTTTCTTGGTATTTCTATAAGCTCAATCCCATACTGCGGCAAAATCTCTTTCATGTTTTCATTATACTGTTTTGTCACGTTATCAAGCGGTTCCTCACCTACATACCTGACATTTATCCCCAATGCAGGCGCTATATATTTTGCAAAAAATAACAAATCATTTGAAGTGTCCACCGATATTTTATTATCGGCCGACTTATTAAAATATCCCGGAAAAGTCATTGCTGATATAATAAAATGCCCAGAATAAAGCACTACCACATTTTCAATATCTTCTGTCCCCTGTTTCACCAAGCTCAAACGTTCTGCAAAAGGAAACACACTCTTATCTTCCTCGACAACAAAGATATATAATCTGTCACATTGTTTTGCCGCAGTTTCTATTAAATAACGATGTCCCAAAGTAAATGGATTGCAGTTCATTACTATTGCACCATTTCTTTGCCTATGCTCTTCAATATATTTTTTATAATTCTGAAAATCTGCTGAATCTGCCCATAATGAAACCTGATCCTTCACTTTATATTTGTATATTCTCTTTCCGGCATTCGTATTAAATTTATTTCTAAATTCTTTTGGTACAATTCTTCCTTTTCCTATTATTGCATCTACGATTTGACGAGCCAGTAGCTCTGATCCATCCTCACCTATATGCGCACTATCCACCCATATTTCCCCATACTCTGATGGCCTCTCTGATGACAATTTATTTATATATTCACATTCAAGAACGGCTTTCTCACTATAATATTTTTCTGCAAACATATGGACTAACACAAATATTTCATCTTTAGGAAGTATTTCATTCTGGTCATACATCAGATTTGCTATAATTTCATCTGGAATCCCCGGAATCCCATGGTTATATATCTTATAATCCAAATCACCCTTATCAATAATTTTCTGCACAAACGAAGGAAGGGTATACCCATCTGCACATTCAAGGCCATAAACCCAGGATCTTCCCCAAAAATGGATTTTCTTAACCCCTGTTGGTTCTTTAACAGGAACAGTTACTCTCATACCATTCCTGATATTGACATATTTAGAAGATAAGTCATACATAACTGCATAATTACCAATACGCTTTATATGTGCTATATTCTCTGGCAAAATATCTGGAAAGCAGTTTCTATAATCCTCAAAAGTAATTTGTGTTTCTTTTGTCCTCGCTTTATTTAATGCCAGCATAATGATTTCTTTCGCTAATAATAAATCTTCTTTATCATCACTAAGCAATAAATTATTAAGCATATTATTCCAATATAAATTTTCTGACAATAAGCGGCTTTCCCGCTGTGATTTAATACTCTGCTTAGCCAGCTTTGGATAATCAAACACATATACCTTTCTCCCTGAAGCTGCAATATTGGACACCACCCTCAGCATATAGCCTGCATCTTTTTCATATGAATATAATCCATCTACAATATCATACAAAGATATAACTTTATTAAAATGACGATATTTACTGTATAAATATCTGACCTGCATCTTTAATGAAATAAATGTATTAATTACTAAATCACAATCTTGAAGCTCTTCCTGTGAAATATCTGTAAATGATTTTTCTATAAGTTCTCCTTTATAGCCTCTCAGATTTCCACCACTTTGACAAATAAATCTAACGGAAATATCTGAATCTTCAATTTCCTGTAAAAGTAATTCCGTATATTCCGAATAACTATGTATTCCAATTATAACGTTTTGTCCATAATAATTAGTTAGCCAATCTACTATTGAATAACCTGTTTGCTTAATATATGCATATTTTCGATAAAAATCTATACACTCCGGTTCTGTCTTGACCCATACGCCTTTTACCCCCCCAATTATTTACGACAATAACCTCGCCTATTTTTTCTTTTATCTTCGCAAATAAAATTTTATCTATTTCTTCCTCCGTAGCACTACCGGAAACAATAATTGGCGGTGCTTTTACAATCTCCATCACTTTTAAAGAGGATAATACTGATACCACATCCTCTTTATGTATAATTCCTTTCGGTTTATTCTCATCATCAACAATAACTATAAATTGTTCATTATTCAGAAAAGAAAGGTATGTTTCCTGAACAACACTTTTATCTGATATTATTTTTATCCGTTCTTTTGGCAAATAGCGACCTAACATCTAACGCTCCCTTTATCTGATTCAATTATCTTTATGAAATCATTTATAGATTTGATTTTGAACACTTCATCTAAATCCATTTGCATATCGAATGTTTTTTCAATCATCTCAATAATTAACACTTGCGCAAAAGAATCCCACTCCGGAATATCCTCTGAATTTGTCTCTTCCGTAATCACTAAATTTTCATCGGCAAATATTTCTCTAAATATCTGTTGTATCTTTTCAAAGATCATAAATTTTCCTACTTTCAAAATATTATCTGTTTACGATACTATCCTATTTTCTTTCTATTTGAACTTTAATCTTTGAGGGTATGGAAATTTCCGTTATCCAATTCCTTTATCTGGTTCATTAACTCTTTAGACGATTCATTAATAGCCTCTATAATACTTTTCCTCAAAACTGACAGTTCATCTCCATGAGCCAATTTTTGTACATCATTTATGTCTTTATCAATATTTGTAAATTCCTGACTCCGCATTAACAATTCATTATTTTCAGACTGCAATTTCAGGTATTGATATTCCAATTGTTCCAGCATACTTTCAAGTACAATTTCCCTATAATTAAAAGTAAGCGGCTTATATACAACGTCAATACCACATCGGCTCAGTTTTTTTTCAATTGACAGTGCTAATACACTACTGGTAATCTCTGCATTTTTTGTATACATATAAACCATCTGCCTTTCTTTATATCTAAAATCTTTATATACTTCCTTATGTAGTTTTTCATTAGTATTTTTTAATGGAAACTCTGGTATACCTGCACCAAACAAACCGCTATTTCCTGACTTATCAATTATTTCAATTGGAAGCGGAAATATATAATTAAAGATTTCCTGATTATTAAATATGTTGACTTTATCCATATTAATTAAAAATGCAATATCATCTTCACCCATTTTTATAAATAATTCAAATATATTAATATCACTACACAGATATTTAATATCTATAAAATAGCATCTGTTGTTTTCTGTTTCCTCTTGATAATACTTTTCTATTTCATTTATATCTTTGATATACTGCATTTTAGGGAGACTTATATTTTGATAATTTATTAAATAATTCCATGAAAGTCTTTCTATTCCAACCAAATCTAATCTATGCAAATCATGTGTAAGACTAATTTGTTCTATTATTCTTGCAATAATATAATATTTATTTAAATCTAAAAACCTTTTCTCAGATTCAAAGCTATCTCCATCTTCAATATTGTGAAAAAGTATTATATCAGTATCAGTATTCCTCATAACCAGAGGAACTGACGATGAAACCGACGCTACACGTTGGAAATCTATTATATTTTCCGCGCATATAAGTTCCATTGGTACATTTTCATTAATTATATTGGCATCGGGAAACCATGACTGAAAAGGATTAAAATAGTTTGATGGATGATTCTTAATCCATAAATTCATATTTTCTCCAAAATAATCTACCAACATGAATAAAACATACCTGATTGTATTGGTATTCTTATATAAAAAGTCTGAATAATGTTGTCCTATCAACAAAAAATTTTTTCTTTCTTCTGTATAATTATCTTTCTTTAATTTTATAAAATATCCCTCTGGTGCAAAAATTCTCTTTAACTTATTAAATCCTTCTAAATTAGATTTTCTTATTTCTTTCAATTTTTTCACTAACGAAAAATTCTGATCACATTCTTCCTTTTTCATCGGGTTCAAATCAAAGTCATAATTATTCGAAATTGCATAGGGATACTTCCCTCTTAGACCATAATGAATTGTTGTTGGAGCAAAAGCCTTATTTATAATTTTTTTTACGGATAAATCAATAAAAATATCCCTGCGGTGATGGCAGCCCGGAGATTCTTCATAATAGGTATATGGTATTTTTAAGTACGCCAATGCCATCCCAAATGTAAAATGATCATCCCAAATACATATATTCTTATAACGACTGATAATCTTATCGAAATATATAAAATGATTTTTCCAGAATTCAACTACGGATTTAACTGCTTTATCTATCTGATTGGCATCAGAGGTTATATCTAATTTATTAATTTCTTTCCATGCATCTGCCTGATTAACATAATACACTTTTCCAAATATATCAGCGGCTCTTATTCTTTCTACAATATCAGGTTCCTCGTCCAGTATCCCTTCTACTAACAATTCAGAATCATTTTCATTATTTTTTAATACTATAGCACAAGCTGACAAAAGGTGAAACATTGTTAACCCTATATATAATTTCATGGTTTTTCATCCTCTTTTATATCCATTCTCCAAAGCTTATATTTTTTTCACTTTCAAGCTGCGGAGAATAATGTATATTATAAAAATACTTCTTGAAATACTCGTCACTATCCATGATGTTATATAAAACCTGTGCAACATCATCCGATGGGATATTGTAAAGTTCCTTATACTTCTTAAATCTCATCGTATATTCTTTTACAAAGTCCAATATTCCCTGTTGGATTTCACTTACAGTCACATAATTATCAGGTATGACCTCACTACCTTTCATCCTGATATTTTTATTTTTATCATAATAAAAATATTGAAACGAAGATGTTGGACTCATAGTCAGTAACTCATAATAAAAATTTGTTTTTTCCTTATGCCTTTGTAAAATACCATAATTTTTTTCTGCCGAGAATAAGTAACAGAATATTTTTCCTTTCCGAATTTGCGGAAGGTTAACAGGCTGCCTTCCACCAACCAAAAAATTGTTCACCTCAATATTGGGTGATATTTTCTTTATTACTCTTTCCAGAGTTGCTCCATTAACACCACGCCATCCAATATCAACTAAGGCTATTTTCTTCTCTTTGTCTATAAGTGTGCTCAGGTATTTCTCATATATTTCATTTGATTCCTTGTATTCATCCACTACTTTTTTCATATTATTATTTAAAAAAACTTTATATTGTGAAAGAATAGC
This sequence comes from bacterium 1xD8-48, assembly GCA_009917455.1. Classification (GTDB taxonomy): domain Bacteria; phylum Bacillota; class Clostridia; order Lachnospirales; family Lachnospiraceae; genus Suilimivivens. Next base: position 87,926 of record QZDS01000001.1, read on the forward strand.
TGTATTTTGTTCTTTGGAAAGCATCATATCTTTGGATAAACTATATTTTTCAAGCTCACATATTAAATTTCCTAATCCACATTGTTCCAACGCCTGCTCAATTGTTACAGGTCTTTTTTTTGTAATCATTCTATCTACTGCACATTCCATAAATATTTTTTTCCAAATATCGGCAGCTAATCGCATGGCACATGTTCTTGAAACTAAAATATAGTCGCTTTGAATGTCATCATATAAGAAATCCCAAGTCTGTTTTAATATATCTCCATCTCTTGACATAAAAAGCACTTTATTAATTCCTTTATCAATGCATATATTATGAATATATGAACAATACCCAAGAGCCAAAATTCCCCCATAAATAAAACCATATTCATAAGGAACGCTGAACCTGCTCTCGTTTGCGGCCAAATAATTGCCAACTATTCCCTTATACGCTGAACCTGCCATTGCTGACATATAATGTGGTCTATATTTATTTGTCAATGCAATATTTTTTACGTAATGTATTGCCGTTATTCCTTTTTCCCTTGCCTTTAATATCACTCTCCAATTATCATCAATATGTGTAATCATATCTTTGGGAACATCTGGATAATCATTTATAGCATATTCAAATAAATCCCCACTTTCTTTTGAACATTTTTTGTCGCATGATATATATAATTTTTCATAACCACATATGTTATTTTTCATCAATATTTTTTCCATCATGCCCATTGGATAATACATATCAGAAATCAATATTACCGGAATATGATTATTTAAAAATGTATCAAATATATATTTTTGATATTTATTAGGATAAATTAAGTCCATTTCCAGTCCAAACTCCATATTGACTCCAAAATTGATATCTAAATCTGTGTAAAAATGTATCCTCTCATAAATATCGTAAATAGTTACTTCCCGGCTTCCAGTCATTTCCTCCTTCAAATCTCGTGCTTCTTTCTCACAGCGAATACGTAAATTATAAAAATCCATCTCTCCAAATTTTTCTCCTAGTATATAAAATAAATCTTTAGGGTCTGCAAATGGGCGAAGTAACAATGTATCAAATATATCAAATGATGCTAATCTGGTATTTCGCATGGAATACATAACTCTTGATAGTGAAGGTCTACAATTACTTTTTTTAATTTCATTACTTTCTGAACCAATAAATGCATTGGATATATTACAGCTTATTCCCTCTATTTGTTTTTCTTTATCGTCATAAATTGTCTGCTTTTCTATTTCTTCAGCTTTGTTAAGTGGCTCGTCCCAGTATATATACGGAGTATTTCCTCTTTTTACTCTATAAAACCAATTTAATTTTATGAGTAATTTAATATGCCTAAATCTATGTAAATAATGTTCCTGTATATGTTCACGTACATATCTTTCATATTCATACCAGACGCGTCCGTTTTTTCTGACAAAAAAATCATATAATTTATCCTTAATCATTTAAAATAGCCTCTGCAACCTTTAAGTCAATAAATTCATTTATATCAATTCCCTCTGTCTCCGATATAATAAATCCGCCTGCCTTTTTTCCCAATACCGAGTGTGTCTCAAACAATGCATTTACATTTGTAATATAATAGGCGCTGTTTTCCCTATATAACGGTTTTCGTTCCTGACGTCTTCTCGGTGCATCAGGATAAAGTCTTTCAAACTCTCCTCCCGCATCCAGTACCCAGAAATCAGTCCTATCCTCCGAAAACGACACCAATGCATCGTATTTTAACGCCACTTTTTCATATTCGTTTATAAAGGCTTCTAAGGTTTCCGCTTTACGCAATGGAGATGTCGGCTGAAGTGTAATAACTGCCTCATATTTTTTTCCTGTTTTTTTCTGCATTATATCTATTGCATGAATTAAAGTATCTTCAGTTGATGCTTTATCGCTCGCCAGTGCAGTTGGACGGTCTATCACAAAAACATTTTTATTATTGAGCGCCACTCTCCTTATATCCTCTGCATCGGTACTTACAACCACATCTACATCTTTCAAACATGCTTTTGTTATCATTTCCAAAGTGTACGACAACAACGGCTTACCATTAAGCGGATATATATTCTTTTTGGGTATGCCTTTTGAGCCGCCTCTGGCTGGTATAACAATTAACTTATTCACTTACTTTTCCTCCAAGATAATCATAAATATCAGTCAATGTAATTACGCTTTCTAATTTAAAATTTTCTTTTACAACCGGCAGTAATGTAATTTTCTTTTTTCTAAATATTGTATAAGCTTTCTCCATATTCCTTTCGTTTAAATACAAAAAACCCGGCTGAATAATACCTTCTACACGTGAATAAATATTTTTACCTGCACTAAGCGCTCTAATGATATCACCCTGACTTACAACACCGATTATTACATTAACATCATTTACTACTAAAGCAACCCTATCCTTTGAAGCATCAATCTTATCAATAGTTTCTTTGATTGTATATGTTTTTAAAACACAATGTTTATTCATACAGCCTCCGTTTTTAATATGTAAGATTTTTTACTAACCATTTTTCATCAGCTTTTGTATTCATTAATAAATCCAAAATTCTCTCAGAAGAATGCCCATCTCCATATGGATTTTTACATTTATTATTTAAATAATCTCTAAACTCAAAGGACATCGCTTTATTAATAGCTCCTATTATGTCATCAACTTTGAAATCTACATCAATAACATTTATACCTCTAAATCTAAGACTTTGTCTTCTACCAATATTTACAGCTGGTACTTTAAATGTCGGAGCTTCTAATAATCCAGAACTGGAATTCCCTACAATGCACTTAGAATTTTTTAATAATCCCAAATAATCTTCTCTCTTTATATTTGAATAGAAATGATATTTTCCACATTTCAGATTGAGAATAGTGTCTTTCACCATATTGGAGCCTGCATCATTATTAGGTAAAATAACAATTTTTGTTTCTTGAAAATAGTTTAATGCATGAACAAAAATTTCTGCCTGTTCGCCGGCTTTAGCTGCTTCTTCCGTTACAGGATGCATTACCGCTAAAATATATCCATTCCTAAGGCTTACTGAAAACTTTTCTTCTAATTCATCAATTTCTGTAAATTTATACTGTACCATTTCATCTATTTGCGGGGCACCGACGTTAAATACTCTAAATGGTTCTTCACCCAGCTTAATTAACCTCATAGCCGCATCATCGTTTGCTGCAAAATGCATGTGTACAAATTTCCCAATTGCATGCCTTGCCATACCATCTATATTCCCTGACAGCTCACCAGCCTGTATATGTGCTACAGGGGTGTATGTATATGCCGCCGCTATAGCCCCCATTAATTGCTCCCCCCTGTCTCCTGCCAATAATATCCAATCTGGTTTTTCTACATCAATTATATCTGGCAAACTCAAAAGACATATCCCTAATGATTTTGCATGTGTATAATGATTATAACCATCTAACGACATATGTATCTTATAATCTATTTTAAATCCATCGTTTTCTATTTCTTTATAAGAACTTCCAAATGACTCCAAAAGATGCATATTCGTAACAATTAATACAATTTTGACATCCCCCCTTTTTCTGGCAAGTTTCATAATCGGCCTTATATATCCCCATTCGCCTCTGGAACCAGTAAGAACTACTATTTTTTTCATGTTGCTTTGTCCTCTTTAGTATTTTTTATTCAAAATCAGAATATTTAAGTAATACATTCTCTTTAATATCACATACCGCTTTCTTGCCAAGCACTTCATTCATTTTATATGAAGGAATTCCGGTTCCCGGTCTTTTAGACCAAACCATATCTTCTTTAATCGTTTGTCCTTTCTTTATCGGACAACAAGATACAATGCTTCTAAATGCCCATTCTCGAATTACTTTTTCATTTTCATGCACAACCTTTTCTGACCCCAATGCGGCTTCTATTTTGCGAATCCCATCAACCAAGTTATGTAAATCATAAAAATCTATAGAAACGGTTTGATCTGGTCCTGGTGTCTGTTTCGACAAAATAACATGCTTTTCTATTAAAGCTGCTCCTAAAGTAACTGCTGCATAACATGTATACAAATCAGGTGTATGGTCAGAATGTCCTATAATAGCATTCGGAAACCTTTCTCTCATTCTTCCGATAACATTCAAATTGACATCTTCATATTTAGGTGGATATTCTGATAGACAATTTGTAAACGCTATTGGTATTTTAAATGGAAGTAATTCTTCATATGTTCTTTGAATCTCATCTAATGTGGACATTCCCGTAGAAATAATCATCGGTTTTCCAATTTGCGCAATTTTTATCAATGATGGAATATCGGTCATTTCACCAGAACCAATTTTAAATGCATCAACCCCTATTTCATTTAATTCATAAGCAGCTTTCAAGCTAAATGGAGTACATAAGTACTGAATACCTATTTTTCTACAAAACTTCATCAATTCTGCATGCTGTTCCAATGTCAAAGCATGCAATTTTAAAAAATCATATAATGGAATATCGAAATTGGATGACATTGGAACATCCTTTAACATTTCCTCATCTGGTAAATGATGCTGAAATTTTATGCAGTCAGCACCGGCTAATTTTGCTTGCCGACACATCTCTTTTGCCACATCAACATTACCCATATGATTATCGCACCCTTCTGCGATAATATATACTGGATACCCTTCTCCAATTTTTCTTCCACCAATTTCAAATGTAAACATAGTAAATATCTTCCTCCCCTTCTCTTTTTTAGATTGTAGTTTCTCCTGTTCTCACCCAATCCACTCCAACACCTCTTCCTCCATCTCTTTCCCCTTCTCCATCAAAACCCTCTCCAAATCCCCGTCATACTTATCATACCTGTCGCAAATCTCCTTTGCATCCCCCATGGCGACCATATGTCCTTTTTCAATCCATATAGCCATATCGCAGTTTTCCTTAATGGTTTTTGTGGCATGAGAAACCATGAGCACCGTAGAGCCCCCATGAATTAATTCTTTTATCTTTTTCAGGCTCTTTTTCTGGAAAAGCTGGTCTCCCACGCTCAAGACCTCGTCCAATATCAATATTTCCGGCGGCGGCCCCACCGTTGCAATGGCAAAGCCGAGGCGGCTCACCATGCCGGAGGAATAATTCTTCACCTTTTCATTCATGAAGTCCGAAAGCTCTGCGAACTCCACAATCTCCTCATAGTGCTCGTCAATAAATTCCCGGTCATATCCGATGATTGCGCCGTTTAAATACACATTTTCCCTGCCTGTTAGTTCCACATCAAATCCGGTTCCCAGAGTCAGTATCTGTACCTTGTTTTTGTTGACCCGCATGATTCCGCCGGTGGGCGTAAGTGCGCCGGAAATGATTTTAAGAAGTGTGGATTTTCCCGCTCCGTTGGTTCCGATGATGCCTACGATACTTCCCTTACGGATGTCAAAAGAAATATCATTAAGTGCCCTGTATTTTTCTTTTATTCTCTGTCCTTTTATGGTCTGAATCGCCAGCTCCTTGATGGAGCTGTACTCATTGACTGCTCTGTCAAAATCCATGCACACATGCAAAGCCTGTATGACAATGGGCGGTCTGTCCGATAATTCCGGACTTCTTACCTGTTTCCTGAATTTGTCTGTCGCAAGGGGCTTTTCTTTTTTCAGCCTGCTTCTTCTGAATCTGACTACGAGAAGTATCGCTTCCGATACCGATAAGATGCAAATCAGTATCAGCATGACTTTCAATATAGTGTCGGCCAGCTGCCTTTTCCTCAAGGCTTTCTTTATCACAAGCTCCGAGTTATCCTGTTCGCCTTCTGCCGGTTCTCCCTCTCCGCCAGCAGCTCCGGTTATTCTTTCGGAATTGCTTTCCTTTCCTGCACTGGCTTTCCCGGAGGAACTGCCCAAGACCTCCTTATCATCGGCTATTTCCCCTAAAGATGTAGTTGCATCTGCTGCCTTGACACCGGCTGTTTCTCTTCCTTCCCCTGCCTCATTGATATCGCCCCCTGCTGCCCCCGAATCCATTCCCCTGTTCACCCGCAGGGTATACCGGGCTTTCATCCCATTACTGCTCACGGCTGTAATATATACAATGTTATCCCCCACCGACAGCGTGGTATCCGATATCTCCGTTTCCAGTCCGTTTTCTGCCTCCGCCGTGACGGGCAGCTTTTCCGTTTCGCCGGTGACGGAAATATCATAGAACAATTTTCCTGAATCAAATCCCTCTATCTGTACCCCGTCAATTAATATGCTTTTCAGCCTGCACTCATCCCTGACCGGAATTTCCACTTCCGCCCGTACAATGGTCTCCGCGCTGATTTCTCCTGATGGAGTCTTTCCTCCGGCTGCTGAGATTTCCACCACCGTATGGGTCGATACAAGGGGCGTAAAATGCAGAATCTGCTTAAAGGTTTTTTCCCAGCTTCCTGTCCGTTCCAGCAGGAACTCTCCATCGGAAAGTATGGTAACTCCCACATCCTCTGCACTGTTAAATTCCAGTACGTCCGGGTCGTATGTCACGGTAAGGCTGACCTCGCCGATTCTTTCCCCTTCCATGCTTTCCAGATACAGGCCGATATCAGAGCGTGTCCCCGCTTTCCAGGTGTATCCGCCTTCTGTGCCGAAATAGGCTCTTGCGCCTTCGGCATATGCCGTTTCCGTTTTGCCGGTCCACAGCAAAATCCCTGTAAAAAGGAGCAGTATTCCTTTTATCCAACAGCGTTTCATTCCTATCTCCTTTACAGCTTCTGCATAATCTTATTTTTGCTTTTCAGAAAAATAAGGCTTCCCGCCAGATACACAAGCAAACTCCAGATTATCATCTTAAAGACCGTCCTGCCCGGCGGCAGCGAGTTTTCCAGCACTACCCATCTCATGCTGTCAATAAAAAGATAAATCGGATTGTTTGCCACTACTGTAATCATCACCTCCGGCAATCTGTTTACCGGGTAAAAAATGGCCGATAAGTACATCCACAAGGTCAGCAGGATTCCGTAAAGATGTCTGATATCTCCAAAAAATACGTATCCCACGCTTAATGCATAGGATATCCCCATGGCAAAAAGCAGCTCGCACAGTACGATAAACGGAAGAATCAGCAGCGTTTCATTCAGGCGTATATGAAAGACTAGCAGAATCGGCACAAATGCAATCAGCGAATAAATAAAATTTACAAACGCCGTATAAACTCTGGAAATTACAAACACCTGCATGGGTATTTTTACCTTAATCAGCATCTGCTTGTTATCCACCAGCGAAGTCATTGCCGTCTGTGTTGATGTGGTAAACAGCCCCCACAGCACGCTTCCGCATAGGTAATATACCGGAAAATTTTCAATAGAGCGTTTGAACATGGTTGAAAATATCATTGACAACACAATCATGTTAAGGAGGGGATTTAAGATTGACCACACCACGCCCAGCTTACTTCTGGAGTATTTTCTTTTCAGTTCTCTGCCGGTTAATTCTCTGATTACAAACAGATATTGCCTGAACCGGCCTTTTCCACTTCGTTTCATTACGTCCCCCGTGCCGGAGCATTTCTGGCACTAGCTCCGTATTTTTTGCGCCGTGCGCACTCTTTCCGGTAATAAAGCAGATATTTATAACCGGTATATTGAAAAATATGATATCCGGGATGCTCCCTTAAGGCTGCGCTTCCTTCATACCAGGGGCTTTGCCTGACATATCCTCCGCCGGAAAGCAGTTCCCTGAAAATACGGCTTATCAGATGGTTTTCCCAAAGTTCCTTCCTTGTAAGCTCCTCTGCAATGCGGCTTCCGCCGTTTTCCAGAATATCATCCGTAAAATCCATCCCGCCAAACGCACGGGCTTCTTCTTTGGTCGGATGATGCATAAACAGCTCCATATTTTTCTCTATGGCGCGCCGGGTCTCTCTTTTCTGAAAGTCTTTAGCAAGTCTGTCAAAGGAAACGCCCGCATCCCGGCCTGGCGGAAATATCTTTCTGAGAAATGTCTCCTGCCATGCAGCAAACCGTTTTTCCATCCATATCAGTCTCTTTTTCCTTTCCTCCGAAATCCCAGAGAGCAACGGCTTTATTTTTTCCTTTTCCGCCATATAGGAAAGTGTCATTCCATGAGGTGCGGTAAAAATCGTCTCAAAAAGGCAGTTATTAAACAAAACCTTTCTCCGTATTTCCCCTTCGGGCGGAAAAAAGTACGTGTGATATCTGCTTCTGTCTGCCTCCGGCGGTACTTCATACAGCCCGAAGTAAAACCCGGAAAGGGGCTTTTTTCTTCCAAGTCTTTTCAGGGAATCGCCAAGTTCTTTTTGCATGGAGCCCACCCATCCGCTGTCCACCAATGCAGCCGGAATCTCCTCAAGCAGCCCTTCCTGTCTTAAATACTGCTCGAAAGCCGGAAGCGCCCTGCGGGAATTTTCCTTCAAAATATCCATAAACAGGCGGCTTTCTGACAGCCGCTTTTTGGCGAGAGCAAGTTCTCTTCGGGGTATTTGTTCCTCTTTTCCATAAGGAAGAAGCCCGGCTCTGTGCATGGCCTCTCTGCGTTCCCTGTCAAAGCCTGCCCGCAGATAAAGCTTATCCGCCGTTACGTCAAGGCCGCCTAATGTAATGTAAGACAACGCCTTTTCGGGAGAGAGATGATATCCCGGAATCCGCACGGAGTACCGGGAACAGTAAAGATATCTGCATTCAACGGGCAGTCTGTAGATTTCCGTGTATCTGCATGCGGTCCGGTACATGATATATCCGTCTCTTGCCAGAAAATACAGCCGGCGGATTCCCCGCATCATTGCCTGCGACAATGCCCATACCACAAATCCGTTCAGCGCCGGGGCAAGAACATAATCTATTACCGTGCAGATACTTTTCTGACACTCGTCTTTGTCAGATTCCAGAGGCTGACGGTTGTTTTTTTCCTCCCGACCTTCCTCCTGCGCCTTCTGCCGGCCGTCTCCCATATATGTATCCCCAAGCAGTCCGCTCTTTTCAAGCTGCTTTTTGTATGCTTTTATCCTGCCATCCTGCCTCACCTGCTAATCCCCCATGCCAATGCCCGCATTTGCTCCAAGCCTTTTATGTATTGCAAGCTTCATTTTTTTCGGCACCATCCATACAACCACCGGCTTTATCACATATACAAAGACTTTCGGAGTTACAATCCCCATCCGGCGAAATCCTGTAAAGCGGATTCCTGCCTCCTGAAGCTGGAAACGCAGCTTCCGTCTGCCGTAAGACTTTTTTGTTTCCCGATAATGCAGGAGAATTTCCTGCAGATTAAATCCCCGTGCGCCTGCACCGTGAAGCCGCATAAAGAGCTCATAGTCCTCTCCTCTGCAAGCGCTCTCCCCTTTGAAATAGCCTCCGAATTCCAGAAGCTCCTTTCTTCGGAACATAACAGCCGGGTGGGCATAGGGGGAATATTTCAGAAAATCCCTGCTTTCCGGCGTCATGGGATAGCGGCGTTCTCCCCAGATTTCTCCCTGCGAGTTTATCAGCGCGACATTGCTTCCCACCCACAGGTACTGACGGTGGCTTTCCAGAAATGCAAGCTGTTTGTGAAATCTTTCAGGAGTGGAAACATCATCCGCATCCATCCGGGCCGCATATTCTCCCGCCGCCATTTTTAAGGACTGGTTCAGCCCGTAGGCAAGGGAATGATGAACCGGATTCCTTACATACCTGATCCTTGTATCCAGACAGGAAATTTCATAAATGAAAGCCTCGTAAGCTTCGTCAGAGCCGTCGTCGTAAAGTATCATCTCCCAGTCTTTGAAGGTCTGGGCGATGACGGAGCATACCGCCTGATAAAGCTCCTTTTTGTCGGGATTATGAACACAGAGCAGAACACTGATTCCTGGCATCTTCATATACTCTTTTCATAACGGCCGCTGTTTTTGATTTGTCAAAATTCTCTGTGGTTTTCCTGATATCCGCCCGCCTTTCCATATTTTCTCCCCATTCTTTTCTCTCTCTGTACATTCGCAGAATATATCCGGCATAAGCCTCCGGTGAATTTTCCCGGCATACATACCCGTTTACCCCATCCAACATATATTCTCTGGTTCCTCTGTTATCTGAGGCAAGTACCGGAACTCCCATGGAAAGCGCTTCTAAAGCCGCCATACCGAGTCCTTCCCTGATGGTGGGAAATATCATAATGTCGGCTGCTGTCAGATAATCCCGCACATCGGGCTGATACCCGTAAAACACAATATTTTCCGTTACGCCAAGGTTCCTGGCTTCCTCTCGCAGTTCCTGCTCCTGTTTTCCTGCCCCCAGAAGTCCATAGCAAAAGGCTCCTATGTCTCGTCCGCTGTTTTTCAGATATGCCAGCGCATGAATAATTGCCATGGGGTTTTTGTTTTCCCGCAGCTCCCCGACGCCGAGCATGAAAAACTTTTCCTCTACGCCCAGCTTTTTTCTTCTTTCTCCGCGCTGGTTTTCCGTGATTTCATAAAAATACTGACGGTCCAGTCCCACGCCGGGAATCAGGCATGCTCCCCTTTTTTCATGCATTTTGCCGGCAGCCTGATAATCCTCGTGATTGATTGTCACAATCACATCCGTCATGCGGCTTAACAAATTTTCCACAGTGTGATAGACAAAGTTATGTATTCTTCCGGCTCCCCGGTAAAAATGAAAACCATGGGCAGTATAGATAACGTATGCCTTCAGCCCAAAAGCAGCCAGTCTTGCAACCATGCCTCCTGAGGGGGTATGACAGTGTACCGTCTTAATCTTCTCTTTTCTTATAATTTCACGTATCTGCCTGATTGCTCTGATATTATGGCTGATACCAAAGGGAGACTGCCAGATTTCCGTATCATGATAAATAATGCCCATATTCTCATAAACATCTTCCGGAAACCGGAAAATAGGATTGCTCCGGTTGGAGGCTAAATGTACTTCATACCCCAATTCCTTCAACAGCCTGATATCCTCAGATTCAAATTTCGCCGCAAATCCCCAGACTGAAGCCACTATCAAGATTTTTTCATTCATAAGTCCTCATAGCACATGGCAGCCGCCGCATTATCTGCGGCGGCGCCAGCCAAACCACACTCAATTTTTTGAATTCAAAAGAATGTTGTCAACCCATTAAGGAAGTGCAACAAATGCAACCGGCCCAGCGTTCTTTAAATTAAGAACCACATGGTCAGCTCTTGCTTCCACCACTTCCACATCTGTCCATACGCCGGCAACAAGCTGCCTGGCAGCTACCTTTGCGCCGTCGGCAAGACCTTTTACATAGAAGTTGATTGTCGCTACATTGTAATTTGCGCCCGGGAAGTCAACCTTCACAACATTCAGCAGTGTTCCGCCAAGTGTTGCTGCCTGCGCATTAGCGGCGTCTGCCGTCGCCTTTGCCACTTTGGACAAAATCGCCGTCATGTTGGTAGGTACTCCGTTTACCAGAATTTTGCCACCCTGTCCTACAGGCATTGCGTTAGTCACGCCAGGTGTGGACACTACAACATTGTTGTAATATTCCCCTGCGCTCATACCGCGGTCTTCCGCTGCCTGCTGGTCTGAGGAATTGTTAAAGCCGTCCTCAGTGTATGACGGCGCGGACGCAACTACGGCTCTTGCCGTAACTGATTCCGACGCTGATACCGTCATAGAAGCAAACAGCATGGACGCTGTTAATAAAGCAATAAACTTTTTCATTGGCATTGTCCTCCTTTCCTTGATTTAAGTGTGGTATATATCAACATCAAAAGATGTTAATACCTGTCTTTCATTCGTAAATCACGCGGTCAATTTTGCCGGCCGCATCCCCTGTCAGAATACCAATCACCACATACTGAGTGTCATTTTCCCGAAGGCTTCCGTCAAGCGTCACCAGAAAATGATAAGGCGTCAAATCTTCCCCGCCTTCGCTCATATTCTTTCCCATGCTTCTTACTTCCGTCAGCTCTTTCAGATAATCCTGGCAGCCTTTATATGTGGTATAGTCATGTCTTCTCAAAATATCGCTTCCCTCGTCATAAAATGCGGCAAGCACCTCATAGGTCAGCACATTATCTGGCAGATAAATATAAAATTCCCTGTTTTTTTCAAAAAAATCCGGGTTTTCAAAGTTATGGAGGTTGAAAAAAGGTTCCTCTTCTTCCAAATCTTTCCCATGAATAATCGTATTAAAATCACACATATTCATCATATTTGGCATCTCCGTAAATGGCGCGCCCTTATCGTCAGCGTTTCCCTCAACGTTATGCGATTTATAGTATTCATCAGAAACCGGGCTTTGCAGTACCGGCATGTCAATCCCAGTCCCCGGCACATACAGCCAGGCAAAAATGTCGGGATTTTTTTCCGAAAGCGCGGAAAAATCAATTTCCCCGTCCTGCGCCGATTCTCCCAGAACGCCGCCCGAGCTTTCTGCCGGTTCTGCCACGTCTTCCTGCCCCGGCTTTCCGTTCGGCGTCTGTGTGGCATCTTCCTCTGTCGCTTCTGTATTTTCCCCTGCCGCTGCGTTCTCCTGACCGCAGCCTGCCAAAAGCAGCGCCGCCAAAAGTCCTGCCGCAATCACTTTTTTCCTTTTCATTCCACTCTCCCTATTGTGTCGTTTTTTCTTCCCATATTTCCTGCTTTCGGAAAATATCAGCTTCCCGCTTCGCTCTCTGTCACCGGCTCATAAAAAATTTCCAGTATCAGTTCATATAATGCTGCCTCATCTATATAGCATTCTTCAAAATTTTCCCCCTGTACGGTTTCCCCCAAAAGCATATGAAAGCTGTCCTCTCCCACCTGATAACCAATTGCAAGGGATGCCAGATATAACGCCTCGTCCAGAGAAACATCTGTGACCATCATGGGAGCCGCCGCCTGATAAATAGCCGCCACCGTGGAAATATCCTGCTTCACAGCCTCCCTGGCCTTATTGATAAAAGCTGTCAGGTACTGCTTCTGCCTGCGGAAACGTCCGTCTGAGGAGGCGAAAATACTTGTGTCCCGGTACTGAAGATACCAGTATGCCCACAATCCTTCCAAATGTACCTGTTCGCCTTCCTTAAGGGCGGGGTCTAAAACCGTCATATCCTCCAGTACCACCAAATCCACACCACCTATGGCATCATTCATCACGGAAATCGCGCTCATATTTATAGCGGCATACCCGTGAATGGGCAGCCTGTAAAACAATCTGCTGACTGCTTCCTTCTGATACTCGCAGCTCTTTTCCCGGCCGTCTCCAAATCCATGCTGTACGGCAATCTGTGCCCTGACGGTATCCACACAATTTCCCTGTTCATCGTAAATATCAATATCGGCCATGGTATTGCGGTTAATCCCGATAATATCAATGGTCTTTTTATGTGGATTCAACGCCACAAGAAACAGGGCGTCCGCCTGTCCCCCGTCGGTTTCATCCTCCGCCTCCTGAACGACGGTATCCAGCTTATCAATTCCCATAACCAGAAAGGTAAGGATGTCCTCATTGTACGCATAGATATTGTCCTGATATTTTATCCATCCCTCCTGCCACCTTACCTCCTGACTTTCATCAGCAGTTACCGGTGCCATTGACGCCATTTCCGGTCTTTTGGGCGCGTTGCTTTTAAGACGCATTTTCCCGAGAAAGCCTACACCTGAAAAAAGCGCCAGAGCAAGCAGCAGAATTACCGGCAGAACGCAAACACAATACAATAACCGTTTCCCTATTCTCTTTTTTTTCTTATCTTTCCGGCCCATCGGCTTTTACCTTTTTAAATACCCCTGTCACCATTTCAGAGTTTTTAACTCTATCCCATTTTAGAGTTTTTAACTCTATTTGTCAACTGTAATTTATTTTTCACATATACTTTTTAATAGATTCCTTTTTATGACTGTTAAGTGCCAGAGGTATCACTTCATGAAATACAACGAACGTATCCGGGAAATCAGGGAAGATTGCTGCCTGACCCAGCAAAAAATTGCGGACTTGCTCCATATCGGACAACGCACATATTCAGACTATGAAAGCGGTAAAACCAGGATTCCCGTTGATAACCTCCTGATTCTTGCCAGATTTTATGATGTCTCCATGGATTACATTACAGGCGCCAGCAATGTCAAATCCAGATTTCCGACCTCATAAAAAATGCCTGTTTCTTTTCAAACGATTATGCTTCGCCGCCGGTTTCCCCGGCAGATTCTCCGGCATTTTCCATGTCGTTCTTTTTTCTTTCCGCAATATAAGCGTCCAGCCTGTTAATTGCCACTCGCAACTCCGCCTGCAATCCGGTCAGGTAATACCTTGTGCTGTTGGTAATCATAGCCTCCTTTTGCCTCTCATCATAACCGCCTGCAAGTGCATCCAATATATACCAGAGTGATTTCTGATTATATTCCAGTTCCAGCAAATCGCTCATAATCATATACAGTTCTTTCATCCTTTTCCCTCCCGACTTAAAGTCCTGCCCGTTTTCATTTTCTTTTTCCGCAAACCCTGGTTTCATAGCTCTCTTATAAATTACAATGGCTCCTTACGGAAATGTAAACAAACTTCCCATAAGGAGCCATTATCTGACTATTCTGTATTCATTTTTCAGTCAATACCCCCGCAGCAGGGCTGCCTATAGGCTTAAAAATTCTGTCACTGCCTGCTCCATTTCATCCTTTTCACATACATGGTTATGTAAAACCGGAGCCGTTCTGATTTCCTCAATGGCCTTTGGCGTCGTCACCCCGGAAATTTCCGAAAGCTTATCTGCCAGTTCAAAATCCTCCATCTGCCCGTATTCGCCGCCGATGGCTTCCATAACGCTTCTGGTGAATTTGAACGGGCTTGCCGTTGACGCAAGCACTGTCGGTTTTGTATCTTTCGTTTCGTTTCTGTATTTTTCATATACACAGGAAGCCACCGCTGTATGGGTGTCAATCACATAACCGGTTTTCTCATACAGGCTGCGGATAGTTTCCGCCGTTTCATCCTCGCTGGCATAGTTTCCGTAAAAGTCGGCAAGCTTCTCTTTCATGGATTCGGTAATTGTATAGGTTCCTCCCTGTGTAAGGGCACTCATAAGCTCCCGGTTCTTATCTGCATCATTCCCCGCAATGTGATAAATCAGCCTTTCCAGATTGCTGGAAATCAGGATATCCATAGACGGCGAAGATGTCAGCACAAACTCCCTGTTCCTGTCGTAGGTTCCTGTGTGGAAGAAATCATACAGCACTTTATTTTCATTCGAAGCGCATATCAGCCTGTCTATGGGAAGCCCCATCTGCTTTGCATAATAAGCCGCCAGAATATTGCCAAAATTCCCGGTTGGAACCGTAACGTTTATCTTTTCTCCGGCTTTTATCTTTCCTTCTTTTAACAGCTGTCCGTAGGCGTACACATAATAAACAATCTGCGGCACAAGCCGCCCGATATTAATTGAGTTTGCCGATGAAAACTGGAAGCCCTTTGCATCCATCTCCTCCGCCAGCTTCCTGTCGCCGAAAATTTTCTTCACTCCGGTCTGGGCATCGTCAAAATTTCCGTAAATTCCCACTACGCAGGTATTCTTCCCTTTTTGGGTTATCATCTGCTTTTCCTGTATGGGGCTTACGCCGTTTTTCGGATAAAAAACGATAATGCGCGTACCCGCCACATCCGCGAAACCGGAAAGCGCCGCTTTTCCCGTATCACCGGAGGTGGCTGTGAGAATCACAATTTCATTCTTCACATGGTTCTTCTTCGCCGAGGTAGTGAGCAGATGGGGAAGAATGGACAGCGCCATGTCCTTAAATGCAATCGTGGCTCCGTGGAACAGCTCAAGATAATAAACGCCGTCCTTTTCCACTATCGGCACAATTTCCTCCGTGTCAAATTTCTCATCATAGGCTCTTGCAATACAATCCTTCAATTCCTCGTCGGTAAAATCCGTGAGAAATAATTTCATGACTTCATAGGCGGTCTGTTGGTAGTCCATTTCCGCCAGCTTATCAACCGGCACGTCCAGCGCCGGAACATGATCCGGCACAAACAATCCGCCATCCTCCGACAGCCCTCGTAAAATTGCCTCCGAAGCTTTCACCGGCGCGCTTTTCGACCTTGTACTGTTATATCGTATTTCCATTGTTTTCCTCGTTTCCGTTTTCTTTTTAGACCGCAGTACGGCGGGTGTCCTCATGTATGCCGCCTGTTGCCAACGTGGTCATTTTATCACAGGTATCAGCGTGTTGTAAAGAATTCATGGCCGCCGTGGGTGAATAATTTTGTGAGCCGCGTATCAAACCATTTCACTTTCTCAGGATTCGCGCTTTTTCTGGAAACAAAGTAAAGCGCCCCTTCCGATACATCCTCCCCCATAAGCACGCGCTCCACCGCGTCAATTGTGCTCTGGGTAACCTTTATTGTCTGATAGGTTCCCGCGCCTACCGGTGAAAACTGATATACGCCATTCTTATTCTGCATGACCACCTCCGTCACAGTGTCAGGAAAGCTGCGGTTTTTAACCCTGTTTAACACCACCCCGGCCACAAGCATTTTTCCCTTTTCATCCTCGGTTCCGGCCTCTGCCTGTACAATTTTCAGCAATGCTTCGTAATCCGCCTGTGACAAGTCATACTTGTACTTCTTTTCGATAACGGAATAATCCACTACCCGCTGCCCGGAAGCCGCCTTTTTCAGAAATCCGTGAAACCTGTCCATTTCAGGTTCATCCTGAGCATATTCATATAAGCTGATTTTGAATGCGGGGGTTGACGACAGCATATTCATCTGCACCCCTTTCACACAAAACCAGCTGGTTAACAGTACCATATTACATAGAAATAACTGCATTACAAACTTTTTGTACATACCATAACACGTCCTTTCTTTACTCAATCTGCGGTACGGCCCATTACACTTTTTACATTTTTGTAATACTTCTTTAATATTTTATACAGTTACTTCCAAAAATATTTCTAAAATTTGTATTAAGGGGGAAATTTTTTCAGATTTTAAAAGAATACACCTGTCTGAAAGCTCAGACAGGCGCACATATTTTCTATAAAAATGTATTCTTGCATAGAAACGATAAAGGCTGTAAGTCAATTATTTGCGGGTATAATCCACAAAGCTGATAATGTAAGAGGCTTCGTTTTCCACTCCGCTTATCTTCTGCCGCACCGCATATTTCCACAGCCTGAACTGATACGGGTAGTCCGGCACCGGCGACTGGTCATTCAGCCATACGTCGTAATCCTCCAGTAAATCCTCAGGCTCAACTTCTCCTAAAAGCCAGTCTTTCGTTCCGCATAAAAGCGTGCGGTAGCCCTCCCTGTCGATATGGGATAAAAACGCTTTCGCGATGTCCGTTTTGCTCTCCGCATCCAGGGATTCAATCCGGGACTCGTCGTTTACAATATATTCCATCACAAAAGCCACAGGATAGCTGATTTTATAGGGAACCAGATTACTGGCTACAAATTCCGCTTCTTCCTCCGCTTCCTTTTCGCTCACCGCCTGCGAAAAAAAGTAAACTCCCACTTCCAGTCCGGCATTCTGGGCTTTCGTGATATTGCTCACAAAATTTTTGTCCAGGGAAAGCAGACCGGTTTCGTAGCCTCTGCTCCCAAGCCTGAGCATTACAAAATCCACTCCGGAATCCTTTAATGCCGTAAAATCCACGTTTCCGCTGTTTTCCGACAGCTCCACGCCGACGCTGGAGCTTTTTTCTCCGTCCTGATAGTATTCCATCCTGCCGGCAGTAATTTTCAGATTGGTAAAATCATAGGTATATAGGGGGATATCCCCCGATATCTCATGCCATTCTTCCGTGCCGTCATGTAAAGTCACCTTTACATGTTCCCCGTCCTCTGCAAGTTCCTCGTCTGTCGGCTCATGGGAAGGGGTTGGCGACGGACTCGCCTCAGGCTCTTCTTCTATAATCACTCCGCCGTTATTCTGGTACATATTCCAGAAGTCCAAATCCTCCGCCCGAAGTTTGTTTTCTTTATAGAGAGCCTCTATGTCCTCCTGCCCTTCGGCAAATTCCATTTCTTCCTCCGGGGTTGGCGACGGGACAGCCGTCAGCGGCCGCCTTGCCTGACTGTTACCCTTTGCACCGTTATTACTGAAAAAGACAACGGCAAGAATGCCCAATATAAACAGGGATATTGCCAGAACCGTATAAACAACCGGCTTTCCCGTTCCTCTTTCATCATGTTCCTCAGGTAAACGCATGAAAACTCACCACTTTCTCTTTTCAAATTATATGTCAGAAGTTATAATAACTTTGTCTGTGACGAAGCCCATTTATTATACACGAAAGTAATCCCGAATACAAGATGCTGTAAGGAGACTATTGTAATGCCCGCTTTCATTTTTTTTAAAAAACAAACCGGTAAATTTTTCCTGTTTCGCATCCTTCTTCCCGTTCTGCTGTGCCTTTTCCTTCTTTCCGGCTGTGCGCAGCCCTTTAAACGCTCCGCTCCCTTAGAGGCTGCCGGATTTTATTTTGATACCGTGATTTCCATAAGAATTTATTACAATGGCAAAGACTCAGAAGAGATTCTGAAGCAATGCATGGCGCTGGCACAGCACTATGAAAATCTCCTCAGTCCGAATGTGGAAGGCAGCGATATCTGGAATATCAACCACAGCGGCGGCGGGTACGTGCCTGTCAGCGAAGATACGCTGACACTGCTCCATACTGCCCTGGACTATGCCGCTCTCTCCGACGGCCTTGTTGACCCCACTGTGGGCGCTTTGTCGCAGCTCTGGAATTTCGGCTCCGATAATCAGGAGATTATTCCCGAAACAGAAGCCGTTGACAGCGCCCTTTTACATGTGGACTATCGTTTTGTGGAAATAAAGGGAAATGAAGTCCGCCTTACCGACCCCGAAGCCCGGATTGAACTGGGGTTCATTGCCAAAGGCTTTATCGGTGATAAAATAAAAGAATATCTCATATCCCGGAATATATCCTCCGCCCTCATTAATCTGGGCGGCAATGTCGTAGCCCTTGGCGGCAGGCCGGACGGCACTCCCTTTCATGTAGGCATAAGAAACCCTTTCGGAGAAGCCGGGGAGCCGCTCCTTGTTCTTGATGCCTCCGACATCAGCATAGTATCCTCGGGAAATTACGAACGTTTTTTTGATAAGGACGGCAGGCGTTACCACCACATTCTTTCCACTGAAACGGGAGAACCTGCGGAAAGCGGCCTTGCCCAGGTGACGATTTTGAGCTCCGACTCTGCCAGTGCGGACGCTCTCTCCACCCTCTGCTTTATTCTGGGTTATGAAAGAGCTGCCTCCTTTCTTGAAGCTTATCCGGAGGTTCAGGCAGTCTTTGTTACGACGGATGGTGAGGTTCTGTACTCAAATATGTCGGGGAATTGACGGGTCGAATTGTTTTAGTTATGCTTTTTTCGAGAGGCAATCAACACAAACAGCAATGACAAAATATTTGATAAGGTTATTCTGATTACCATCAATTCATCTGCTCCTGTTTCTGTCACCGTATGTAAGGAATTGCTTATAAAATTGTTAAATAAATGTTCTGATGCCCCTATCCAGAGCGTTCCTGACAATGCCGCGCATATCCCCCATTCATAGGCTAAAATTCCAGACAACAGTATATATCCTGTGCCCATAAAAACTGCCATGGCGATATTCATGGAACCGTCAATCACAGGATTTATTACATTTGTAATATGCCATATTCCAAAAAGCAGAGCCTGTATCATATTCGCTGTCTTTTGAGAATAGTATTGCATACCAATTTTGCAAAACAGTCCTCTAAACAGCCCTTCTTCCGCACAGACATTTACTATATTGCCAATCATGCACACTATTATCGCTAACAGGGAACTGCCATTTGTATGTGTCTGTGTAAGTGAAAAATTTGTAATATAAAATTGCAAAGACGGGTGTTTCCCCATAACAAACAGTACGATAAATTCTGCAGCGTAAGAAAGAAAAAAGGTGCTCATGCCAAGCGCAAGACCATATTTCAAACCGGTAAGTAACCCTTTTTTTGAAAAGCCCAAATCACTCCAATGAAGCTTAAGGATATCCAACGCAATCCCTATCAGTAAAATGCAACAGATTTTATGTAATATATTTTCCCCAACCCATGTCTGGTCGGTTTTTACAAAAACAATTTCCATCGCTCTGATAATCATCAACAGAATAAACATCATACTGATAACGCTTATTGTTCTTCTTTTTTCCATGTCCCTTTTCCCTTCTTACTCTTGTTGGTCAGGCCAAACAAAGCCTGCATTGCCAGCAGTCGCCTGGCTCATTGCTTGCGGGAATCAAAATACTGCGTTTTCCGCCAAAATCCTATTATTTCACGCTGACCTTTCCTGCCAGAACATTCCTGTAATCCTCCAGGTTCTTCACAAGAAGCGCCGGCGTGTCAAGGCCGTACGGACATTTGCTCTTACACAGATTACAATGCAGGCAGTTTTCAATTTTATTCATCTTCTCCTGCGCTTCCTCCGTAAGCCAGTTTTCCGAAGGAGCCCGCCGGAGCATCAGGGACATTCTTGCACAGTCGTTAATTGAAATTCCTGCCGGGCAGGGCATACAATAGCCGCACCCTCTGCAAAAATCGCCTGCCAGCTCCTCTCTGTCCTTCTCAATCACCTTGCGAATCTCTCCCGTCATCACAGGAGGATTTTCAATATAAGATAAGAACTCGTCAAGTTCCGCCTCTCTCTGCACACCCCAGATTGGCAGCACATTATCAAACTGCGCCGCATACGCATAGGCCGCCGCCGAATTATTAATCAAACCGCCGGAAAGGGATTTCATTGCAATAAATCCCATGTCGGCTTCTTTACATTTCCTTACCAGCTCCTCGTCCTTTTCAGACGCCAGATAACAGAAAGGAAACTGCAGGGTTTCATATAAACCGCTTTCAACAGCCTCGTTCGCCACTCCCAATCTGTGATTGGTAATTCCTATATGACGGATTTTCCCCGCACTTTTTGCCTCCAGAGCCGCTTCATAAAGCCCGCTCCCGTCGCCGGGCTTCGGACAGAATGAGGGATTATGGAACTGGTAAATATCTATATAATCCGTTTTGAGCATTTCAAGACTTGTCTCCAAATCCTTTTTCATCTCTTCCCCCGTCTTTGCGCCGGATTTGGTGGCAATATAAATTTTTTTCCGGATTCCCTCGAAGGCAAGCCCAAGCTTATGCTCGCTGTCGCTATACCATCTTGCGGTATCAAAAAAACGGATTCCGCCCTCATATGCCCTGCGAAGGAGCTTCACAGCCTCCTCGTCGCTGATTCTCTGGATTGGCAGCGCGCCAAAACCATTCTTATCCACTACGATTTCCGTACTTCCAAGTCTTACCGAAACCTTGCTGTTTGCCATATTCCCCTCCATTTTTAATTCCGCTTCGCTCCTTCTAACGTACCTTTGCTAAATCAATGCTCCACAATCGATTTTCTCGGACATTTTTCCATGCAGGTACCGCAGCCGGAACATTTCTGATAATCGATTTCCGCATTGAAATCCGCCACATTAACCGCGCCCTCCGGACAGTTCTTTTTACAGAGCTGGCAGCCGATGCAGCCCACGCTGCACCCCTTCATGGTTACCGGTCCCTTGTCCTTTGAATTACATGCCACTGTGTACCTGGCATCGTAGGGAATCAAGGATATCAGGTGCTTGGGGCAGACCTCCACGCATTTGCCGCAGGCCTTACACTTTTCCTTATCCACCACAGCCACGCCGTTTTCCACATGGATTGCGTCAAAAGGACATACCCTGACACAGCTTCCAAAGCCAAGGCATCCGTAATTACAGCTCTTGGCGCCGCCGTTCGGCACAAAGGAGAGCATGCGGCAGTCCTCAATTCCATAATAGTCATAATCAAGACTTGTTTTGTCGCAATCTCCCTGGCACCTGACAAATGCCGTCATGCGGACGTTTGCCTGCGCCTCCACTCCGCAGATTCCGGCAATCACCTTCCCCACCGGCTCTCCGCCCACTGGACAGGCGTTTACCGGAGCCTCTCCCTTCGCAATAGCCGCCGCCAGGCCGCTGCACCCCGGGAAGCCGCATCCGCCGCAGTTATTTCCCGGAAGCGCCGCCAGAATCGCTTCTTCCTTTTCATCTACTTCCACTTTAAATTTGATGGCCGCAATTCCCAAAAACAGACCAACAAAAAGTCCAACGCCGCCGACCACGGCTACCGCCATCAAAACGCCTGTTATATTCATATTTTTCCTTCCTTTCCTTTACAGCAGACCTGAAAATCCGCAGAAAGCAATTGCCATCAGTCCTGCCGTAACCAGAACAATGGGCATTCCCTTAAAGGATTCAGGAATATCATTGTATTCCATTTTTTCCCGGATACCAGCCAGAATCACAATGGCAACAGTAAAACCAACCGCCGTAGCGAATCCGTTCACAATGCCGGTTAAAACCCCGTAATTTTTCTGCACATTCGTAAGCGCCACCCCGAGTACCGCACAGTTGGTGGTAATCAGAGGAAGGTAAACGCCCAGCGCCTGATACAGGGATTTCACGAATTTCTTCAAAAACATTTCCACGAACTGCACCAGCGCGGCAATAACCAGAATAAATACAATTGTCTGCAAATATGTCAGGTCAAAAGGCTCTAATATGTATTTGTAAATTGCTCCCGCAACTGCGGAGGCCAGCGTAATGACAAAGATAACCGCCGTGCCCATTCCAGCCGCAGTACCTGTCTTTTTTGATACGCCAAGGAAAGGACAAAGGCCCAGAAACTGGCTTAAAACCACATTGCTTACAAGTGAGGATGAAATTAATATAATCAGTAAATCCTTAATCATTATTCTCTTCCTCCTTTTCTGCCGGTACGCTGTTTATCTCATCCGGCTTCTTCTCATCTGCTTTTTCCTGCCCTGCTTCAGGCTTAGCCGCCGGCTTCGCCCTTCTTGCGGTTTTGGCTTTTACGTCTGTCGTTTCTTTCGCTGCTGTTTCCGTTCCGGCTTCTGTCTTTTTTTCAGCAGTTTTCTTTTTAGCCGTCTTTTCCGGTTCTGCTGTTGCTTTCTTTACAGTCGTTTTCTTCGGTTTTGCTTCCGGCTCCGCCTCTGCTTTCTTTTCAGCCGCTTTCTTCGTCTTTGCTTCTGTCTTAACCGCCGTTTTTCTGGCGGCGGGCTTTCCGGCCGGCTCCTTTGCGGCTTCTGAACTGACCTGCTTTTCAGCTGCTTTTTCCGGCTCCGCTTCTACCTTTTCTTCAACAGCCTTCTCCGGCTCTGCTTCTACCTTTTCTTCAACAGCCTTTTCCGGCTCTGCCTCCGCCATCGGCTTTTGGGCCGCTTTTTCCGGCTCCGCCTGACTCTCAGATACTTTTTCAGGCTCTGTCTCTGCTTCCGCTTTCCTTACCGGCGCGGCCTCCAGCCCGTCTTCGTCATCCGTAATTTCAATCACTTCCAATTCCGGCTCCCGGACTTTTTGAGGCGTCATTTCCTCCACGCGGTGGCTCTCACAGCCCGCTTCAGCGCAGTTCATACAGTCGAAGCCGCATCCGGACTGAATTTTGGACATATCCCTGCCCTTCTTCTCTCCGGCAATTTTTACCTTATTCTGAATCGCCGTCAAAACAGCCAGTACAAAGAACGCCCCCGGGGCCATAACGAAAATACTGCATGGCACATAGCTTTCCGGCATCACCGCAAGGCCGAACACCTCTCCGGCTCCCAAAAGCTCCCTGACGGCTCCGATAATCGTCAGGGCAACGGTAAATCCAAGCCCCATGCCGACGCCGTCAAAGAGAGACGATGTCACATCGTTTTTGGACGCATAGGCCTCCGCCCGGCCCAGAATGATACAGTTTACAACGATAAGAGGAATATAAAGCCCAAGGGCATCATACAGGAAAGGAATAAACGCCTTGAGCAAAAGCTCCGCCACCGTAACAAAGGAGGCGATAATCACGATAAAAGCCGGGATTCTCACCTTATCGGGTATAATTTTCCTTAAAAGGGAAATAAACATGTTGCTGAGCGCAAGCACCACCATGGTGGTGAGTCCCATTCCAAGGCCGTTTACCGCCGAGGTGGTAACCGCCAGCGTGGGACACATGCCGAGCATCAGCACAAATGTGGGATTTTCTCTGACAAGTCCGTTTATCAGCCGTTCCGCTATCCTATTCTGCTTCATTTCCACCACCTCCTAACCATGTCTGAAAATAATACAGGCCCCCGTTTACTGCCGTCGTCACGGCGCTTGTGGTGATTGTGGCGCCGCTGATTGCGTCTATCTGGTTATCGGAAGCCGCACCGTTCTTTGTGTAGGCAAAAGCGGAAACATTCTTTCCCGCAAATTGAGGCTTCAAAATCTCCTCGGCACGCATACCCAGTCCGGCGGTCTCTGAAATATTTAAAATGGAAATTCCGTTTAAAGTGCCGTCGTTTCCGATTCCCATGGTAAAGGTGATATCTCCGCCGTAGCCCTCATGGCTGGTAACGGTAAGAACATAACCCATCCTTGTGCCGTCTTTATCAAGGGCCGCCAGCACATTTTCCACGGAAACACCTGAAAACCCGGCCTCTGTCCACTGTGCGTCCCATCCGGATCCTTCCGTGTCTGTATCCGCCATCAATTCAAATTCAGAGGCGACGGGAAAAACCTCCGCATAAGCCTTTTTTGCCGCTTCCTCCTCTGATTTCGCAATGGGCGCCTTGGTCACCTGGAAAACCACTCCGAGAATCAATCCTGAAAACAAAGTAATTATCAAAAGGACGGCGGCATCTTTTATCATATTTTTCATGCTCTTTTCCCTCCTTTTCCAAACGCTACAGGCATCGTCAGCTTTTCAATCAGAGGAACCAGAAGGTTTCCTAAAATAATCGCATAGGAAACGCCTTCCGCAGAAGGACCGAAAATTCTGAAAATTCCCGTTAAAATTCCGAGAATCACACCGTACACATACTGTCCCTTTGAAGTAATGGGCCTCGTCACGTAGTCGGTAGCCATAAAGAACGCTCCCAGCATCAGTCCGCCGCCTGAAAGATGGGCGCTGATATATGCCGGGTCGAATCCGTGCCCGCCGAACAGAGATATAAAAATAACAAAGGTTACTATGTAGCTTCCTGATATCTTTAAATCAATTACTCCTAACAAAATCAGGAGGCAGGCCCCAATTACTATGGCAATCATGGACGTCTCGCCGATGGTCCCTGCTGTCTTTCCAATCACCATATCCAGAATATTCACACTCTCCCCGGCCTTCAGGCTGGCAAGGGGCGTTGGCCCTGTGTAAGCGTCGCAGTCAAAATTGCACATGATGGAGGTGTAGGATATCAGAAGAAAACACCTTGCCCCCAGCGCGGGATTCATAAAGTTCTGCCCCAGTCCGCCGAAAAGCATTTTTACCACCAGTATGGCAAAAACGCCGCCGATTACGGCAATCCACCAGGGCGCGGCAGGCGGAAGATTCAATGCCAGCAAAAGTCCTGTCACTACTGCAGAGAAATCGCCTGTCGTCACCTTTTTGTGCATAAGCTTCTCGTAAAGATACTCCGTCAGTACGGTAGTCGCCACGGTAATCAATATTAAAATAAGCGCGTCCAATCCAAAATTATAGATGCCAAACCCCGCCGCCGGAAGCAGCGCAATCACCACCGCAAGCATGATATTGCCGGAGGTTACCTTTGATCTTATATGTGGATTGGAGGAAACTTTCATCAAATTGCTCATCACCTTTCCTCCTGATTTCTATTTCTTTTTCTTTGCAAGCTGCATTTTGCGCATGGATTTAATTACCTGGGTAAGAGGCCGCTTAGCCGGGCAGATATAACTGCAGCATCCGCACTCGCAGCATTCCATACCGTTATTCTTAAGGAACGCCTCTTCGTCGTAATGCTCCGCATAATCCGCAAGCTTCCGTGGAACCACACGCCCCGGACACACCTCCGCGCACTTTCCGCAGTTGATGCATGCGCTGGGCTCCATGGCGGAAACCTCGTCCTTAGTCAGGCATAAGAGCGCGGACGACGTCTTGGTGGTGGGTACATCCAAATCAAAAATTCCGAACCCCATCATGGGGCCGCCGGACACAATTTTTACAGGCTGTTGTTTAAAACCGCCCGCCTCATCCACCAGCTCGTGGTAGTTGGTGCCGATTCTCACCTTGAAATTCTGCGGAGCGGCTATGGCGTCGCCAGTCACCGTCACGATTCTGTAAATCAAAGGCTCGCCGTATGTTACTGCATTATAGACGGCAATCACCGTATCTACATTGTTCACCACACAGCCCGCGTCAGCCGGAAGCATGGAGGAATTAATGGCACGTCCCGTTGCGGCATAAATAAGCTGGCGCTCGGAGCCCTGAGGATATTTTGTTTTCAGGGCCTTCACCGTAATTTTGGTTTCGTTTTTGGTCAGGCGCTTTAGCTTGGAAATGCAGTTCGGCTTGTTATCCTCCACCGCCAGAATCCCTCTTGCATTTTCGAACAGGCTTAAAATCACCTTGAGCCCTCCAATCAGCTCTCTCGGCTCCTCCAGCATTTTCCGGTAATCAGAGGTAAGATAGGGCTCGCACTCCGCACAGTTTACAATCACATATTCTATTTTTTCCGGTTCCTTCGGAGAAAGCTTCACCGCCGTGGGAAATCCGGCGCCGCCCATACCGACGATTCCGGCTTCCCTGATGAGGCCTATTTTCTCCTCTCTGGTAAGCTCCTCAAAGGGAGCCGGTTCCGGTCTGTCCACTTCCTCATATAATTCATCATTTTCCACAACAATGCTCATCACCAGATCGCCTGTCACCACGCGTCTTGGTTCAATAGCCTTTACCTTTCCCGAAACGGACGCATAAACCGGCGCAGACACAAAGCCGCCCGCCTCCGCAATCTTCTGGCCGGTCAGAACCCTGTCCCCTTTTTTGACAATCGGCTGCGCCGGCGCCCCGATATGCTGCGACAGGGGGTATACCAAATCTCCCTTGGGGAGCACTTCCCTAATCGGCTTATCCTTTGACAAATCTTTTCCGTCATAAGGATGAATCCCCCCCACAAATGTTAATCTAGCCACTCAATTCCCTTCTTTCTTTAATATATTATTATCAGTCCTGACGCTGAATGAATTCCATCTTATTAAATATACTATTTTTTTGTCGAATTGACAACAAAACTTACACCCTGAAATCAAATTTTTATTCTCCAACTTCATCTCCGAAAAAATAACCATTTGCCCCCCATTTCCTAATATGGTATAATGTACGGAAAGGGCAGAGTCAAGTGGTTTGAAAAGCATTTGGCAGGCTTGCCATGTCAAATGCTTTTTGAACCATTTGACGAGCGAAGCGAACCCGGAAAACAAAGTTTTCCGGGTCTCTGCCCGCAGGCTGCGAAAGTTCCTTTGCACAGCCCTGCGGATTTCCTGCCCGCTTTAAATTACATATGCCGCACACATCTGTGGCAGAACGGGGATTTTTTATGAAATATCAAAGGCATAAACGCAAAGAATCCTTTTCCATACTTCTGGTTTCCCATACCAGCGGGAGCAGCAGACAGCTTCATTTTTCACAGACTGTCCTGCGCCTGCTTCTGATTCTTACGCTGATTTTCTGCGCGCTTTTGGGATGGCTCATCTGGCAGCTTTCTTCCGCCAAAAGAGTGCAGCGCAGTCTGCAGAGCCAGTTAAACTCCCAGCTTGAAATCACCCGGCAGCTGGAGTCTGAAAAGGAAAGCCTTACAAATGAAAAAAAAGCTCTGGAAAAGAAAAATATGGATATGCTCATAGCGGCCGGCAATGCCGCCGCAGATACGGATGATACCGAAACAGAGGCGGAGCCCGAAGCTTCCTCCTCTTTCCCCGGTCTTTATCCGTCCTCGGAAACAGGTATGATTATAGACATTTTTTCCGAAGAACGTCCATATCTTTCCATTAATACCCATATTGAGGACCGCATTATAGCCGCAGGCGACGGTACGGTGGTTGCCATCAGCTCCGACGATACCTATCCGATTATTATTGAAATTGAACACGAAAGCGGCCACAGAACCCGCTATATGTGTCGGCAGGATGCAGATAAAAATGCGGAAATCGGTGCGAATGTTCTGGCTGGCGATACCCTTATTACTATCACCGCAGACAATACGCAGTTGGATTATCAGGTTGTTTTTGAGGGTGAAGTTATTGACCCTTTTAATGTTATTGATGCAAAAGGATAAAAGGAGGATATTGAGATGTTTGGCAAAAGCAAGGAGGCGTCCTACGGGACGGAAACAAAAGCAAAAATCGGCACTATAATCGGGGAGGGAGCTGTTTTTGACGGCAATTTATCTGCACCGGATTCCATGCGGATAGACGGCACCATTAACGGCAACTGCCGCTGTGAAAAGGAACTGATTATAGGTGCGAGCGGAGCTGTGGAAGGAAATATTTCAGCTCAGAATTTAATTATTTCCGGTAAAGTACACGGGGATATTTTTGCCAACGGAAAGCTGGAGCTTCTCTCCACAGGTAAAATCTTAGGTAATATTGCAGCGAAATCTCTTGTAATTGATGAAAACGCCAGCTTTGACGGCAGATGTACCATGGCCACAACAGCCACACCGAATTCATCTGTATCCAGTGAAAACAGCGGAAGCGCTTCTGCTCAGGCCTCTTCAGACAAAGAAGATTCAGACAAAGAAGATTCCGATAAGAATGATTCCGAGGATGAAAAAAGTATCTCTGCCGAAGGTCCGCCTTCCAGAAACTTTGTAAGAATTCCAACAGAGCCCGCAGGCTCCGAGGCTTCCACCCCTGCCGATACACAAACGCAGCCGGAGCCCGCGCCTGTACGCCCGAGAAGCCGCTCGGCGAAAGCGGCTGCCTCGCAGAATTCTCCACAATAATTGATAAAGGTAACTTATGCGCACAGTCTCAGCCATGCTGAGCCTTTACAAAATGCGCAGATGGGAGCAACATGAAAACAGAAGAAATCATACTCGGCAATTTTGAATTGAAATACCCGCTGCAAAACCTGGCGCCTGTTGACAGGATTTTATTTTTAGATATTGAAACCACCGGTTTCCTCTCTTCCGAATCCGCTATCTATCTGATTGGATGCGCTTTCTTTTCGGAAGGGAACTGGATTATCCGCCAGTGGTTCGCCCAGACGCCTGACGAAGAAGCAGAGCTTATAAATTCATTTCTGACCTTTGCGAATAAATATACTTACTTGATTCATTATAACGGCAATACCTTTGACCTTCCTTTTATCAAACGCAAAGCAGCCGAGTATGGTCTTTCCTGCCGATTCAGTGAAATGGAAGGCCTGGATATCTACCGCCGGATTTCTCCTTACAAGATTTTCTTAAAGCTTTCCGACTGTAAGCTGAAAACGGTGGAGCGTTTCCTGGGCGTCGGACGGGACGATACCTACAACGGCGGCGAACTGATTCAGGTTTACAGGGAATTCCTTTATTCCCACGATTACAATCTTTATCATACGCTGCTTTTGCACAATTCCGATGATATCAAGGGAATGCTGGAGATTCTGCCCGTTCTTGCCTATTATGATTTATTCAATTCCAGCCTGAAGGCCCGTAAGGTACAGGCCAATTATTACAACGATATTCACGGCATTCCAAGAAAGGAGCTTGTCCTTCACCTGGTCTTTGCCTCCCCGCTTCCGGTTCCTGTTTCCTTTATGGGAAGGGGATGCCATTTTAAAGGGGACGGCCACGAGGGCGTTCTCGTGGTTCCCATTTACGAGGAAGAGCTCAAATATTTCTATGCCAATTATAAAGACTACTACTATCTCCCCACGGAAGATATGGCACTGCACAAGGCAATTTCTTCTTTTGTGGATAAAGAATACCGGCAGCAGGCCACCGCGTCTAATTGCTACACCCGGAAATTTTCCTGCTACCTTCCGGAGTGGAAGGTAATAGCAGAGCCGTTTTTCAAGAGAGAGTACAACAGCAAGGATTTATTTTTTGAACTTACTGATGATATCAAAAAAAATCGGCAGTTATTTTCGGATTATGCAAGCCATGTGCTTAATTCAATGGCAATGCAGGATTAGCAAAAACAACTTTTGGAAATATGTGCCGTCAGGCGCACCTGAAAAAAGCGGGTAGAGAATTTCTCTACCCGCTGCTTATTATCTTCATTTACAGCTATTATTTAATTCTTCCTGTAATGCGGTTGTCCGCCTTACTCTTCCGCAGTCTCCTTTTCTGCCGCATTTTCAGCTTCCGCTGCAGCCGGCTCATCAGTCTCCGCTGCTTCCTCTTCTGCCGGAGCCGGAGCTTCCGCAGTCAGGAGCGCTTTGATGCTCAGGCTGATTTTCTTATCTTCACTGTTAAAGTCCACTACCTTAGCCGTAACCTCCTGTCCCACTTTCAGAACATCCGAAGGCTTTTCGATACGTTCTCTGGAAATCTGGGATACATGAAGCAGAGCGTCAACGCCCGGCTCAAGCTCGATAAACGCACCAAAATCCGTCATACGCGCAACCTTGCCGGTCACTTCATTGCCGATTGCATATTTCTCATCCGCGCCCTTCCAGGGATTTGCATCCTCAAACTTAAGGCTGAGCGCAATCCTTGTACCGGAAATCTCTTTGATGAAAGCTTTCACCTGGTCGCCAACCTTGAATACTTTTCTGGGATTCTCAACGCGTCCCCAGGACATTTCGGATATATGAAGGAGCCCGTCTGCGCCTCCGATATCAATAAATGCGCCGAAATCGGTTACATTCTTGACAACGCCTTCCACCACATCGCCGACCTGAATGCTTTCAAGGAGTTTTCTCTGCATTTCCGCCTTCTCTGCCAGAAGGAGCTGTTTACGGTCGCCGATATATCTTCTTCTCTTTGGATTATACTCGCTGATTACAAACTGAATCTCCTGTCCGGCATATTTTGTAAGGTCTTTCTCGTATACGTCGGAAACAAGACTTGCGGGAATGAAAATTCTGATTTCATCCACAATCACGCTGAGGCCTCCGTCGAGCACCTGCGCCACCTTTGCAGTCAGCACTTCCTTGCTGTTGAACGCTTCTTCAATTCTCTTGTTGCCGCGGTCAGCAGCCAGTCTCTTATAGGTTAAGATAACCTGTCCTTCACCGTCATTTACCTTGAGAACCTTCACTTCCATAGTATCGCCCGGTTTCGCAACGGTGGTTAAATCTACATTGGGTTCGTTGGTGTATTCATTTCTTGTTAAAATACCGTCGCATTTATAGCCAATGTTAAGAACGATTTCTTCAGGTTTAACATCAATGACCGTACCCTCAACAACCTCTCCTGTATGTATTGTTTTTAACGATTCTTCCAACATTTGTTCAAAAGTTAATTCTGACATAATTCTGAACCTCCTCGATAATATTGTTCGGGGTGGAAGCCCCCGCCGTAATACCCACTAAAACAGCAGTTTCAGGAAGTTCTAAATGCAAGTCTCCCAGTCTCTGTATAAAATATGTGGCTTTACATTTCTCACGGCATATTTCATACAGCTTTTGTGTGTTGGAACTGTGTCGGCCACCTATTACAATCATTGCATCAACTTCGGCTGCAATCTGGGCAGCTTCCGTTTGTCGAACCTCTGTTGCGTTACATATAGTGTTTACAACATTAACATTGTACCCTCTTTTTTGAAAAATTTCAACTAGTTCTTTAAATTTGTTGTAGTTAAATGTCGTCTGGGATACTATACAGAGTGTTTTTTCCCTGTCCGGCTCAAAATTTTCCGCCTCCTGCGCCGATTTAATCACTTCTGCAGGCGTATGACACCAGCCCATAATCCCTTCCACCTCGGGATGCCCGGCGTTTCCTATGATGACAATCTGATTCTGCGCGCTTTCTTTTTCCACAATATTGTGAATTCTTTTTACGAAAGGACAGGTTGCATCCACACACTCCAGCCCGTTTTGCTCAATCAAATCATAAATCCGGGACGGAACGCCGTGAGAGCGGATTACCACTGTTCCCTCTTTGATACCGGCAAGCTCGTCTTCGTCATGAATCACTTTTACGCCCCGCTCCTCCAAATCTCTTACCACCTCTTCATTATGTATGATTGGCCCGTAAGTATATATTTTTCCGCCGGTTTCAATTTGCTCATACACCTGTTCAACCGCCCGTTTTACTCCGAAACAAAAGCCAGCGCTTTTTGCAAGTTTTACTTCCATCTCCATCCTCCGGGAATTCCGCAAGCCTCTGCTTCTGCCTTCACTTCCGCCTCCGGCCTTCCTCTGTCTTTTCTTACGCTTCTTTTTCTCTATGACTCTCCTGTCTGCATAAATCCGAAATTGCCGTCACAACCTCGTCGATTGTCATATCCGAGGAATCCACAAGCACGGCGTCCGCTGCCTGTTTAAGGGGAGCGATTTCCCTGTTCATATCCTGCTTATCCCTTAAAACAATATCCTTCTCAATCTGCCGGATATCGCAGGCAACGCCTTTTGCCGTCAGCTCGTCAAAACGCCTTTTTGCCCTGACTGCCGCGCTGGCGGTCAGATACACCTTCACATCGGCATGTGGGAGCACGCATGTGCCAATGTCGCGCCCGTCCATTACCACATTATGGGTTCTTGCAAGTTCCTTCTGGAGAGCCGTAAGCCGCTCCCTTACTCCGGGATTTTTGCTCACCCATGAGGACGTCATATTGCCCACCTCCTCTGTGCGGATAACGCCGTTTACGTTTTCCCCATTTAAGTAAACTACCTGCTCGTCGTTTTCATAACCGATTGTAATGTCCGCCTCCATACATCTCTTTTCTATGGACGATATATCATCCGGGCTCACCTCTTTTTTCAAAAAATAGTATGCCATTGCCCGGTACATTGCTCCGGTATCTACATAAATAAAACCTTTCTGCTTTGCCAGCTTTCTGGCGATGGTGCTTTTGCCGGCTCCTGCCGGACCGTCTATTGCAATTTGACAGCTCATATTTTCTCTCCTTTTACTGTATTTGCTGCAGCGCTTATTCCCGCCAGATAACCGGTAGACCAGGCAATCTGGAGGTTAAAGCCTCCTGTCATGGCGTCGGTATCAAGAATCTCTCCTGCAAAGTACAATCCGCCGACCAGCTTTGATTCCATGGTGGAGGGGTTAATTTCCTTTACGTGGACGCCTCCCTGAGTGACGATTGCCTCGGAAAATCCTCTCGTCCCTGTGACCGTAAGGGCAAGGTTCTTCAGACACTCAAGCAGCCGTGTTCTCTCCTCTTTCGTGATTTCATTTACCGGCTTTTCAGGAGGAATTCCCGATATCTGAATCATAACAGGAATCATCTTTGCGGGCAACAGTCCGTTTAAAGAGTTTTTGAACTGACGGTTTTTGTTTTCGTCAAAATCCCGCAAAATTCTTTTGTCCAGCTGCTCCCTGGATAAAGCCGGCTTTAAATCAATATGGAGCTGTGCCGGCATGTTATTTATTTTCTTTGCGTAATAGCTGCTTGCGCTTAAAATCAGCGGCCCGCTGACACCGAAATGGGTAAAAAGCATTTCCCCGAAGCCCTCATAGAGCTTTTTCTTTTTACAGATAAGGGTTGCCGATACATTTCTAAGAGACAGCCCCTGCAGGGACTTACACCACTCCTCCTTCACGGTAAAGGGCGCCAGGGCCGGTTTCACTTCCCTGATTGTATGCCCGGCCTTTTCCGCAAACCGGTAACCGTCCCCGTCCGAGCCGGTGCTTTCATAAGACTTCCCGCCTGTGGCAATAATCACAGCGTCTGCCGGAAGCACTTTTCCGTCCGCCAGCTTTACGCCCATAACGCGGCTTTTGTTCTTTGCCACTTCTTTCTCTGTCAGAATTTCCGATACCGCAGTATTAAGAAGAACCCTTATCCCCTCTTTCCGCATCCGGTTATTCAATGCGGCAATCACGTCGGAGGAATGGTCTGATACCGGGAACACTCTGTTCCCGCGCTCTGTTTTGAGCCTGCAGCCCGCCTTCTCAAAAAACTCCATCACCGCCCGGTTATCCAGCGTGTAGAATGCGCTGTACAGAAACTTTTCGTTTGAGACAACAGATTGGAAAAATTCCTCATCCCCGCAGGCATTTGTCAGGTTGCATCTGCCCTTTCCCGTGATAAAAAGCTTTTTGCCGGTCTTTTCGTTTTTTTCAAGCAGGGTAACCGACGCGCCTTCCTTAGCTGCCGCAATGGCGGCCATCATTCCCGCCGCCCCGCCGCCGATTACAAGAACCTTCTTCTTTTTGCTTTTCTTTTCATCATTCATTCTTTTTCACCAGAGGATTATTGAAAGGAATTTCCCCGTCTATAAAGTTAATTTCATCATTCAGATAAACCTGATAGTTGTTCCACACATCTTCCAGCGTTTCCAGATTCCGCTTCACCACATCAGGCTCCTTCATGCAAAGAGCCACCACAAGGGCATTAATGACGCTAAGCGGCGCCACCAGCGAATCCACAATGGAAACCATATCGCTTCTTGCAAGGAGATTGCAGGAGGAATACAGATTCATGGGGGAATGAATGCTGTCCGTGATAGTGATGACCCTGGCGTTCCTGTCATTCGCAAACTCCATGGCCTTTAAGGTTCTCATGGAATATCTGGGAAAGCTGATGCCGATGATGGCATCCCTCTCGTCGATGCGTATCATCTGTTCAAAAATTTCCGTAACGCTTGTTGTCCTGACATGAATAATATTTCCCCGAATCATATTCAGATAAAAATGGAGAAAATCTGCAAGCGGCTCACAGCTTCTCACACCGATAAGGTACACGCATCTTGCCTCCAGTATGATATCCACCGCCGTCTCAAATGCCGCCGCGTCCAGATTGACAATGGTATCCTCAAGCTTTTCAATATCGGAATGGAGCACCGCCTGCAGAATTTCAGATTTGGTACTTTTTCCGTACTTCGTACCCATTTTCTGCACCAGATTCAGCTTGTTTCTGACCCAGTCCTCCAGTGCCTTTTGAAACTCGGGATAGCCCTCATATCCAAGCCCTGATGCAAACCGCACTACCGTGGATTCGCTGACTCCCACCGTTTCTCCCAGCTTTGCCGCCGTCATAAAAACGGCCTGCTCGTAATGGTCGGATATGTACGCGGCAATGGCTTTATGCCCCTTGCTCATCTTTATGTATCTGTCGTTCATTCTTGTTATGATGTCATGTGCCTGCTGTTCCATTTAGTCTCTCCGTATACTATTTAAAAGAATGATAGGAATCCTTGAGAAGCTGCATGGTCTCAGCATCCGGCAAATCATAATCTCCCGTGAGAGACATGCAGGCCGCCCCATGGATAAAAATCCACATTCTGGTAAAAAGTTCCCCGGCATTTCTGCTTCCCTGGTTTTTTGCCGACTGAATTTCACGGCTTATGTAGCCCTCGTCGCCGTTAACAATATCATACATGCTTTTCCCGAACCGCTCAGGCGACAAAAACACAAACTCGAATATTTTTTTGTGTTCTCCGGCAAATTTAATATAAGCCTGTCCAAGATTAACGAAAGGAGTCACCGTCTGTCTGGGAAAATCCGCATAATAATCCTGAAAAAACTCACATGCCTTCTCAAATAATTCTTCCGTCAGTTCTTCCATGTTTTTATAAACGCGGAAAATCGGCTGGGTCGAGCAGTTCGCCCAAGCCGCCAGCTTTCTGGCTGTGACCTGCTCTATCCCTTCCTCCTTTAGCAGCTCAAACGCCGCCTGAAAAATTGCTTCCTTTGTAATTGATTCTTTTCTTGCCATATCTGTTAACCCCGCAATATCCATATAACGCCTTTTTATAACACATGTTATCATTTTACGACAAATAACCCGCTCTGTCAACCTGAAAACGGCGGCGCGCCGGTGAAGTATAAAAAAAGGAAGCCTCCTGATACTTAAGGAAGCTTGCCCTTATTTTTATACATACTTTCCCACAGGAATATCCGCCGGTCAGTTACTCCCTCCGGCTTCCCACGCCGCTCCTGCCATGATATAATCTCTTAAATCCTTCAAAAACTGTTCCCAGGCATCCTCATTCTCCACATAATACAACGGGCATTTTTTTCCGCCCTCGTCATAATGTCTTCTCATATCCTCAGGTGCTAAATTATATTCATTTAAAAGCCAGGCGCTCAGGCGAATCAGCGACTGGTAAGTCGCTTCGGTAAACTCTCCATTCTCCTGAAGGTAACAGCATTCTATGGAAATGGAATCATAATTTCTTTTCTGCACCGCATAAGCGATTTCTTCCAGCGGAATACACTGTACAATTTCTCCGTCAAAGCCGATAATGAAATGGGCGCTGGCCGAAGTCTCCCCGGTAATGCCCAGATTCTCAAAATAGCTTCTGTTCTGCGCCGCGCTGGTTCCTTTGTTGGCCGTGTAATGAACAAAAATATTATTTACCTTCTCAAGCTTCTCACCGGGACGGGAATACTCGTTTACTGTCAGAAAATCCTCCTCCATTATGGGCTTTTGCGTCTTGTTTGTCTTAATGACTTCCCTTCTGGCGGCCTTTTCCGTGCGGACAGCATCTATATTTTTGACCGTTTCCACATTTTCCGGCCCGCCTTTTACCAGCTTTATAAAAACAAAAAGCAACAGACTGACCATTGAAACCATAAAAACAAGAACCGTGAGCTTTGCCGTAATCTGCTGACGCCGTCTGCGCCTGCGCCTTAGTTCTCTTTCTCGCTGCGCCTTTAACTGCGCGGCTTTCCTTTCCCTTGCGCCATCCTGCGCATTTCTGCCGCTCTGGGAATTTCTGTTACTCTGGGGACTTCTGCTGCTCTGGGGATTTCTGCGCCTTGCCGGCGCCGGATTTCTCTCCCGTCCGGTGTCTGTATCCCTTCTCCTTCTTTCTTCTCTTTCCGCCGCTCTTCGGGTACTTCTGCTTTTGCCGCCCTCCGCCGTTCTGCTTACATCTATGTTTACAATCGCCTTACCCGGATTTTTGACCGCTGTCCTGATGACCGGGCTTCCTCCGCCTGCAACCGCCCTGTTTACGCCTTCGCTCTCATAAATTAATCCATCCCCGCCCGCATCTTCACTTATATCCAGAAATATACTTTTATTAAACTTTTTGTTGGATTTTGACTGCTGCACGGCGCCCGGCATATGCGCCCGCTCCTGTTCGTCAGCCTTTGATATATCTATAAAATCCAGTTCCATCCCGCCTCATCCTCTGTAAACAAACGCCGGCACACTCTGCGGGCCAGCCTTATATTATCGAAATATTTTACCCTAGTATATATCAGTATAGCAAGCAGCTTTATAATTTTTTTTAACTATAAATTAATATTTTATTAAGATTAGGGCTAAAAAACAAACTGAACCAGCAGCATATAGCAGACCGTTCCCCCCGCTATGGAAAGCAGCATCTGCCTTTTCTTTAGATGCAGGCAGACCACAACGATAATACTGAGCAGCTCCGGCAGCCCGCGGTTTCCCGAAAACAGACTGACATGTTTCAGGCTGTAAATTACAAGCAGTCCGAAAACAGCCGGCGGAAGCACCTTTCCCTTCTTTTCTATTCTATATAACTTCATTAGGGATTTTTACTAAGAATTTGTTGTATTTTTTCAGTTTCTATTTCTCCACTTTGCAAGCTGCCACACCTGGAAAATGGAAATTGACTTTCTTTAAAATACGCGTCACAAATCAGAATATAATGTTACCAATCAAATATATCACCACTTTTATTTATATCTATACTCTCTATTTCTCTTATCGCTTTTATACATTTATTGTAATCCAAAACTTTATATTCTATAAAACTATTATTTGGCTCAAATAGTAATAAAAATATCCTCTTCGTAATCATCCTAAATTCTTCTTTATCATAACTTATTGGATTATCTATATTGTCATTAAAATCAATTTTCATATTTTCTTCTGATATTAATGGTATATCTTCAAATATTACATTTTCAAATATTTCCGGAATATGCCTTAATATTAAATCATACATAAAAAAATCCAGTTTTTCTCCATACCTGATTATATATCTTTCATCACGATTATTATAATTAGAGACCATCAAATTATCACTCAGATTATATTTTTGATAAACTTCCTCAAATATTTTATTTCTTTCAAATACCGCTTCTTTGCTATTATCATAAGGCTTCATTTCATGTATTCTTTTAAATTTTATATCATTAATAATACAAACTTCTTTTTTTAAAATCAATAATTGCTTTGCCATTTTGATTGCTTCTTCATCAAAATCTGCAAAATATTCATTTTCAAAATAATTTACATATTCATTTACAAAGTGTTTAATATATGGCAAAACTACAAATTTCCTAAAACTAATTGGATTTATTTCAGCGCAAAAATCTAACACATTATAATATGGATAAATATCAAATTTTGTCATTTTATGATAATATTTTTCTTCGAATTCTTTACCTTCAACAGAAATGAAACAACTTGCAAAATATTCCATGAATGATTTGTGAACCCACCTATATTCATTTCCATCTCTTTGAAGAAATGGAACTGCATGTGTTATATCATATAGGAAATCATCAGCAATAATTTTTAAACAAATAAAACTTCCAACTGACTGCTCTAATAAATCATGGATCAATTGGCTGCCATATTCTACCTTACCAATTTTCAGGCATAAAAAACCAAAAGTTCTTAATATTTGTTCAAATTGATGTTTACTTAATTTTGTCTTTTTTTCATGGGTATATGCAGATCCTTTTGTTTTATCATGATCATTAAAAACTGCCTCATATACCTGCTCATAAAAATCTATCTTCTTATATGGTATTTCTTCTTTATACTCAAAAGTTTTATATAATAGTGATACTAAAAGTGGATTTACTAAAAATTCATTTAATACCTTCATAGATGAATCTTCTTTTAGCCGTTTATTCAATTTTTCAGAAATTTTTCCATCATTATCATACTTCTTTATTAACTTATATGCCTCTTCTTCAGTTAAGGGTTTTATATTAACACATTTATACTCACCTAATGAGTTTAAATCATCCTCTTCTCTTGATGTAATTACTATTTTTGTATTGGAGGCCTTTCCTGTAAATTCCTGAATTGCGTCCAAAACATCTGATTTGCTTTCATTTGCAATTTCATCATATCCATCAAAAAATATCACAAAATCCCCTTTCTTTAATATATCTACTATTTCTTCTATTCTTAAATTTTTATCCAGGGAATTAATTTGCGTTTGTATATATTCTGGTATTGACTGTTTTTTCTCCAATCTTCTTAATTCAATCACAATAGGAATACACTTATTTAAGTTAATACCTTGACAGGCAAAATATTTTACAATAGTAGATTTCCCCATGCCAGCCATGTCAACAATTAATATCCTGGAATAATTATCTAAAATGTTATAGCAATTTTCATCTATGACCCATTTTATATCTTCATTTCTATATTCTTCTAATGTTAACGGAATATACAAATCTTCCAAGGTCTTCCGCAACCTTCCAAATACAATTGTTGTCATTATATTATTTTTAGCATAGCACCTCATCAAATATTCACTTAAACATTCTTCTAATTCGATTGATCTGGATTCGTCTTTTCCCCAATTAATAAATATTGGTTTAATCTTTGTATCAACAAATGTTTTAACCGTTTCCTCAGTTAATTTGACTACTCCTGTTTTGGCCAATTCTACTAAAACGGCTGGTATACTCATAAAATTATTCTCCTTTTTTAGTATGTTATAAAAATCATATCACAGAAGATAATTTCAAACAAGGAACACCATCAAATCCACTAACTATTGAAAAACCCATTTCATTGCTAAAAAAATCATTTATCCTTCACTGTCATATTTAATAATTTCATCCCATAATCAAAAATTCCTTACCATAACAGGCAGCAAGACACAAAAGAAAGCACCTCCAGATGATTAATTCCACCCATTGGCGCTTCATTTTTATCTTACAGCATTATAATGTGACCACATGCGGACAATTTTTATTGTCCCTTCATATTCTTTTCCATCAATGACGACCTGTTCATTGTATACCTGATAAACCAATCTATGCTGTATATTAATCCTTCTGGAATAATAGCCATTTAGATTTCCAACCAATCCTTCATATGGCGGTGGATTTTGAAAAGGATTTTCCGCTATGATATTCAATAAATTCTTTGCTTTTGAATCAAGCCCTGCCTCTTTTAAGGACTTTTTATCTTTGTCAGCCTGTTTACTGAATCTGATTATATACATTTACCATTCCTCATCCGGCTCGTATATGGAACATTCTTCTAACGGCTCTCTTCCTGCTTCAATAATACTTTCTGCCATACCTGGTATTGAATTCAAATATAATGTTTCCTGAATCGTATTCCAATCTTCTTCTGAAATAAGAACACCGTTTTTTCCACGGTTATTTGTAATTGTAATTGGCTGGCTGCCATTATTAACATCAGATAGTATTTGATATATATTTTCCCTTGCCTTTGTCACGCTGATTGCAATCATAATATCATCTCCCTTCTTATATATTTTACCGTACGTTAAAACGTACGTCAATATAGTTTTTTCATTATTGCCTTATACTATAATATTCATTTGCGATGTACAGAATTTCTTCTTTCCTTAATTCACATTATCTGTGTTGTTCCCTCAGAGGTTCTCTCAAATTTTTCAGTCCATAAAAATCCATTTTCCAGACAAAACAAAAAATGCTACAAACCACTTTAAATCAGGGTTTCCAGCATTCTTCAGGGTTGGGCTGCTATCTGCAGTCAACAGCTCGTAGGGGAATCGAACCCCTGTTTCCGCCGTGAGAGGGCGGCGTCTTAACCGCTTGACCAACGAGCCATTCAGTTTATGTGCATCACACTTACTTAGTTTAATACAATCCTGGAAATAATGCAAGTGTTTTTTACATAAATTTCAAATTTTTTAACATTTTTTCTGCAGGATACTTATTTTCTCTCATTCACAGCCTTTTTCAATTCTTCCAAAGCTTCCTCAAACCGCTTTGATTTCATTGTGGGATTTCCCTTGATCAGATTTCTCTGGTAGAAATCCTTTAATCTTCTGAACCGCATTCGCTGTTCCTTTTCTATGCTGTATTTGTTACGCAGCTCCATAATTTCTTCGCGCACATCATCCACAAATTCCGAAGGATTGATTTTAAGACGCTCTCTCAGCGAATTGAATTTCGCTTCGATGCTGTCCATTAATTCTTCCACTTTCAGGCTGTTTTCCTGTCTGCGGGACTCAATTTCATCACTGGCAACGGCAATAATGACATCCAGCCTTTTTTGTATCCGCTCCATCTCCTCTTTGGCCTTTTCCAATCCCATAAGCACGTCCCGCAGATCCAGGGCCGCCTTGAAGGAAAGGGTGAAGTCAGCCACAATGTAAAAGCTTGCCGCTACCGTAAGCACCGTAACTGCCTCAGAGGGGAGGATAAAGATAATCCGCTCAACGCCTTTATGCAAAAATTCCGTCATAAAGATGGTCAAAAATCCCCACGCCACCGTGGACGAAAGGCAGATATGACCCTTATAATTAAATTTCTGATTGGAATAATCCCAGTAACGTACTTTAAACAGAGCTTCCATCAGTTCTCCCGTCACCAGCTCAAGGGCAGTTGCGCCGATGCACCCCGCTATATAGGTAAGAAAAATATTATCCTGAAAAGGCATGGAAACCACAAGCATCATGATTGCCCCGCTTCCGTAAATTGGCAAAAAGGGTCCCCGCATAAAACCTCTGTTTACAAATTTTCTGCTTTTCAGAGATACAAACGTGGATTCAAATATCCAGCCACAAAAACAATATAAATAAAAGAAAAACAGCCACTCTATGATTGAATACTGATACATTGTGATTTCCTTTGTCTGGTTCCTCAGTTGCCTTATACAAAATTGATAACCGGCTCTTCGGGCGCTCTCGTCTTTTCTATGGTAAGTGCGTTCAGAATCGGTCCTTCGCCGCCGTAATCCTCAAAATACTCTTTTGTCACTCTGGCAGTCACCTTTACCCACTGCTTTTCCGCAAGCTCGCCGCATTTATCATATTTGCAGGCAAAGCCCAGAAACGCCATATCATCCGCGCAACATGTCATCGCCATACGTCCCGGCACAAAATACCCTTTTGGAAAGTCCTCCGGCTTCAAAACCATAGCTGTAAACCGGATGGTTTTTCCGATATAGCGCTCCAGATTGTCAAGGCTGTCCAGATACCATATTCCATAGCCTTCATTGTCAAGCTCAATAATGTCTGCGTCCAGGCTGTAGGGAAGGTCGTCCTCGAATATCTGATTGATTTCTCCTTCCGCATCCTCAAAAATAATATCCGCCTGCTGATTAATCGCTTTGACATTTCTCTTATAGAGACTTAAGTCCTCCACATTATCACAGCGGTTAAAAATAATCATTTCCGATTTGCGCAGCATTTCCGCCAAAAGAGATTTCATGTTTGTAAAATACATGGGAAAGGTAGATGCATCTATTGTGGTAATCTGCTGTTCAATTCCCCAGCGCGGCGGAAGCTTCATATTTTTAAAATTCCACATACCGTTATATTCAATGATAATGCGTTCGGGCTTATGCTTTTTTTCCAGCTCCGTCAAATAAGCCGGGCTGAAATCCTCCTCGTCTTCAATGAAAACAATCTCTGTCCGGCTCTTTTTTAAAAGAGCCTCCTCGTATTCGTTTTCTCCCTCTTCACAGACAATGAGAAGCGTCTTTCCCCTTACCTGAAAATACGGCTGTGCCAGTGTGAAGGAAATAAACTCTGTCTTTCCGCTTTCCAGAAATCCGTTGATAACGTATACCGGCTTCATGCTACCCCTTCTTTCTCCCTGTCTTTCTTTATTCCGCGTCAAATAATTTTTTAAGCGCTTCTTCGTGAAGTCCTGAGCCAATCACACAGAATTTTCCTGTCACATCCGGCTTGCCGGTGCGCACATTACTCTCTCCCGGCACATAGTCAAAGTAAATCCAGCCGCCGTCCTTTTCGGAAATCATTCCCTTTGCACGAAGCACGTAACCGTATTTATCTTCGTTTTCAAGTTCCTCCAGAATATGCTCTATTTCATCCTTACTGTAGGACTTCGGCGTCTCCATACCCCAGCTGGTAAATACCTCGTCCGCATGGTGGTCATGGTCATGATGATGGCCGCAGCCGCAATCCCCGTCATGGTGATGGTCGCAGCCACAGTCCCCATCATGGTGATGACCGTGCCCTTCATGCTCATGGCAGGCATGTTCTTCCTCTCCATGATGATGGTGGCCGCAACAGTCCCCATCCTCGTGATGGTGGTCATGATGGTGATGGTGTTCATGTTCTTCTTCCCGGTTTCTGTGCGCCAGAATCTCTGCCATCATTTCCGCTTCCAAATCCTTCGCGCCCTCTATAGTTGCCAGGATATCCTTTCCGTCCAGTTCCTCCCAGGGGGTGGTAATTATGGTTGCCTTCTCATTATGCTCCCTGATAAGCTCCACGCATTTGCTCAGCTTTTCCGCCGAAATATTGCCGGTACGGCTCAAAATAATCGTTCCCGCATGGGCAATCTGATTGATGAAAAACTCTCCGAAATTTTTGATATACATTTTGCATTTGGCGGCGTCCACCACGGCAACCGCGCTGTTAAGCGCCACTTCTTTGGTGTCAATTACGTCCTGAACCGCTTTCATCACATCGGAAAGCTTACCCACTCCCGAAGGCTCAATCAGGATTCTCTC
Organism: bacterium 1xD8-48; assembly: GCA_009917455.1. GTDB lineage: Bacteria > Bacillota > Clostridia > Lachnospirales > Lachnospiraceae > Suilimivivens. The sequence continues at coordinate 131,370 of QZDS01000001.1, forward strand.
CGGCTCGTAGGTATGCATAACTTCCTTCAGCGAAGTTCCGAAATCCCCTACAAGCGAACAGCAGATACATCCTGAATTCATTTCCTTAATCTCAATACCGGCCTCCTTCAGAAAGCCGCCGTCAATGCCAATTTCGCCGAACTCGTTTTCAATCAGAACTACCTTCGTATCTCCAAGAGCTTCCGCCAGAAGCTTTTTAATTAACGTTGTCTTGCCGGCTCCCAAAAAGCCTGACACAATATCAATTTTTGTCATTTCTATTCCTTCTTTCCTTTAATACATGCCTCGTTTATAACTTCGCATATATTATAATGACTAAAATTCAATAAGTCAAATACCGGATTTTTTCCGCTCAAAAGTCAATCCTGCAGATTTTCCGGTTGTTCATATCCCATAACTACCTGTGCACAGGCTCCGACTGCATCTCTGGAATTATATACATTCCGATACATTCTGTCCACCGGCAGCAGATGAACCAGACACAGCGCCGCAAATCCGGCGCAAATTCCTGTAAGGAGGACTAAAACAGTTTTACCCCCCCCCGCAGAATTTTTCGGCTTATCTTCTTTGTATCAAACATGCTTATAGCCCTCCGTAATCCCCGCTTATTTAAGCTAAATGAAATACCGGCTGCAAATCAACAGAAACCGGGCTGTTATCCGGGTTTGTTTCCATGATATCAGCCATAAAATCCCACCATTTCCGGTTAATAGCCGTATCCGCCCCGGCGTTCCACAAAGCTTCATCCTCAATTTCAATATATCCGAACAATGTCAGAGTATCCCTGTCAAGGAAAATAGAATAGTTTTTTCCGCCGTGCTCATGAATCATGTCCTTCATTTCCGGCCAGAGCTGGTTATGTCTCTTTTCATACTCCTCTTCCATTCCCGGATAAAGTTTCATTTTAAATCCTTTAATCATCTTTTCGTCCTCGCCTTTCTTTTTAAAATACTGCTTTAACAAACCATTCTTTATCAGCTTATCAGAATTATCCTGTCATGGCAAGCATTGCAGACGGAACTTGACAATATATAAAAACATATTTAAATTTTACATACATTTTACAAATCCCTGATAATAGAATTGACACAGCCGAGATAAACTATATCCATAATACAGCAAAATAACGTCGGTTACACATAAAAAACGGAGGGGATAAAATTTATGGATATTTTTGACGCGCTTACTATGATTGGCGGATTAAGTCTGTTTCTTTTTGGTATGAATATCATGGGGCAGGCTCTGGAGCGGCGTGCGGGAGGAAGTCTCCGCCTGCTTCTGGGCAAGCTTACCACTGGCCGGGCTGCCGGACTTTTTACCGGCCTGTGCGTCACGGCTGTAATTCAGAGTTCCTCGGCAACCACAGTCATGGTAGTGGGCTTCGTCAATTCGGGTCTTATGTCTCTGACGCAGGCCATCAACGTGATTATGGGGGCAAATATCGGAACCACTGTCACCGCATGGATTTTAAGCCTGTCGGGAATCGACAGCGGCAATCTGTTTGTACGGCTCTTAAAGCCTTCTTCCTTTACACCGGTACTGGCCTTTCTCGGCATTATCTTTTTTATGTTCCTGAAAGATACCAAAAAGAAAGAGACCGGCGCCATCTTACTTGGATTCGCCACGCTGATGTTTGGCATGGAAACTATGTCGGGAGCCGTTTCCGGCCTCGCAGACATTCCCGCTTTCCAGAATCTTTTTCTCCTGTTTAAAAACCCTGTTCCGGGCGTGCTTGCCGGAGCATTACTCACTGCTCTTATCCAGTCCAGCTCCGCTTCCGTCGGTATTTTACAGGCATTGGCCGTAACAGGTCAGGTTTCTTACGGGGCGGCGATTCCCATTATTATGGGGCAGAATATCGGAACCTGTGTTACCGCCATGATTTCCTCCATCGGTGCAAACAAAAATGCCCGACGCGCCGCAATGGTTCATTTGTCCTTTAATGTCATAGGAACCGCCGTCTGGCTCGGGCTGTTCTGTATCATAAATACGGCCTTTCGCCTGCCTTTGCTTGACCGGCCTGCTTCCCTTTTTGGCATCGCTGCCTCGCACTCTGTTTTCAATATTTTATGTACGCTGCTGATGCTGCCCTTGTCCGGTTTTCTTGAAAACCTTGTGAAAAAGCTGGTTCCCGACGCCCGAAAGCCGGAAACAACGCCGGAGCTTGACGAGCGTCTCCTTGCCACTCCGCCGATTGCGTTAAACCGTTGCCGCGAGGTAGCGTCGGATATGGCCCGGACGGCCGCGGCCGCGCTGAAAGAGTCCCTCCTTGCATTAAAGGCTTATTCTCCGAAGCTGGCCGCCTCTGTCAGGGAAAAGGAAGAAAAAACCGATTATTATGAAGATATTTTAAGCACTTACCTGGTAAGGCTCAGCGCATGTCAAATCAGCGCGGCGGACAGCACGGAAGCCGCGAAGCTGCTTAAAATGATTGGCGATTTTGAAAGAATATCGGACCATGCCGTAAATCTGCTGGAATCGGCGGAAGAAATGATAGAAAAGAAGCTCCCCTTCACCGACGCTGCCAGAGGGGAACTTTCCGTAATTTCCGCGGCGGTTGAAGAAATACTCACTCTGTCCATGAGCGCTTTTTTAAACAATGACTTAAACGCCGCCTCCATGGTAGAGCCTCTTGAGCAGGTTATCAACCGGTTAAAGGAGCAAATGCGCACCAGACATATTCTGCGCTTGCAGCAGGGAAACTGCTCCACCACCGCCGGGTTCATATGGTCGGATTTGCTGACGGATTTGGAGCGCACTGCCGACCACTGCTCCAATATTGCCGGATGTATGACAGATATTTCCCAGGGCAGCATGAATCTGCACGAATCCCTGCGGGAAATCCGGGAAGGCAGCGGGGATTTCCTCCCGAAATATAACGAATATGCCCGCAAGTATTCCCTGTAGCTTTGCCGTCTCTTTTTCGCCAGACCTCGGGACGCTTCATTTTTTTCCGGGACCGGCGGCAGTTTCATGCGTTCTGTCCGCGCCGGGACAGATAAATTTTGAGTGCCCCGAGCAATAGCAAGTCCGCCAGAACCGCAGCCACCACAGACCACATTCCGTAGACGATTCCGGACTGCTGGGCAATTTTTCCAATAATTGACGGCATAATAATGGAGCCGAAGCTGGCGATGGTCAGCATGAAGCTCCATGCAAGCCGGTACTTTTGAATAATATAGCCCGCTACCGAAACTGTAGTCGGATAGATTCCCGACATACTGAAACCAAATCCCATAATGCCGATTACAATCATTCCCGTACTTTTTCCAAAGAGAAGCACAAAGAAAAAGAGGGCAAAGCCGATTCCCATGAAAACCAGCAAATTTTCTTTTTTCATTTTTGTGGAAAGCCACGCCACGGTTAATCTCCCTGCCAGAATCATAACCCACAGCACGCTCGCCATTATCTGGGAAAGAGCCGCGCTTAAAAGACCGGAATCTTCAAAATAAGTAATCAGCCATCCGATAACTCCCTGTTCCGCGCAAAGATAGACAAACAGGACGGCTGTGCACAGCACAAAAAGCGGCTCCTTAAAAAACTGATAGTCTGATTTTCCTTTCTCCCGCTTCTCCTTTACCACTTTGTCGTTTCCCATGGGCATCAGAAAGTACAGTATCCAGGTGAGGATTCCCATTCCCAGCATAAAAAAGCAGATATACAGCCAGTATTTTCTGTCAAAAGAAGTTACCAGTGTAAGCAGGAGGGGGAAAACAAATGCGCCTGTTGCGAACATGGCATGAAGGCCGTTGATTGCCCATGCCTTACCGGGCGCCAGACCATTGATGTTGGTGTTGTTAAAATTGCTGGAAGCCCCTCTTGCCAGCCCTGTCAAAAGAAACGCAAGCATAAGTACCGGACGGCTTCCTCCGAAGATTAAAAACAGAAACGAGATTGAAAAAAGACTTTCAAAAATCAGCATGCTCCTTTTTCTTCCCAGATAAACGGCCAGAATACCCGACAGAAATCCCGCCGCCAGATTCCCAATGGAATGAAGGCTGACAAGCAGACCGCTGAAAGCATAGTCAAGCCCTTTCGCCTCCCTGATAAAAGGAAGAAGGGAGCCTATGGACAGCGTCAGCATACCATTTATAAGAAACGCCCCGTAGCTGAAGAAAAACTGCCGCCTTTTTTCTCTGGTATTCAATAATTCAAACATGATTTTTTCTTATCCTCTCCTGTAAAAGACTGTAAAAAGGGTGCGGACTGATAAGCTTCGCACCCTTAATCATTGCTGTTGTATTTACTATACCATACCCGCAAAACAAAGTCTATCAGTTTTCCGAAAGAAAGGACAGAGCAAAAATACTATAACCGGATATCCACAGGCGTATAGGCAGTTGAAGCTTCTTTTTCTTCCCTGTCCTCCTTCGTGTCCGAAGCTTTCTTTTCCTCCTCCTTTGTTTCTGAATCCTCCGCCTTTTTCAGGGTCTCGCCCATGTCCCTTAAAGTATTCATCTGTGATTCCGATGCCGCCTGCGCGCGCTTTTCCACTTCTGCAAGTTCCTTTTCCTTATCGGAGGTATCGCCGCTCTCCATCTTGATTTCCGATTTTATAATCCCTGCCCTGTTTTCCATTCTCTTTGCCGTATTTCCCTGAATCCGCGCCTGTCCCGCCGCCACGTCGGCGGAAATAATGGCTGACATTCCTGCCTCGGACATGCCGCCTGCCTGACTGCCTTTACCGGTTCTTGCGTTTCTGCTGCCGCCGGTCAGCTCCGTTACCGGCGAGTCGGATTTTTCCTCCTGCTTTTCTCTGCGCAGCTCAATCTGATGCTGGCGAAGCTGGATATTCAGGTCATTGATTTCCTGCTGAATTTCCTGACGCTTCTTCATCTTTTCCTCCGGACTTAAATTTTCATCCGAAGAAATGTCCTGCAATTTTTTCTGTGCGTCTGAAATCTGTTTCTGAAGCTGCCTGCTGTAAGCATCAGTCCCCTGGCCGATTCCCGTCATACTGTTCCCACTCTGCATCCCTGCCCCGTTTACTCCGTTAATCTGCATTTTTCTGCCTCCTTGCTGCCTGACAAAATCCTAAAATATATTGTCAGGAATGTTTTTATATTTGTATTACATTCTCTGCATAGAGTTTCGGGAGGTTCTTCCTGTTAATTAAGAGTCTTTGCGCAAAGCGTCCTTTTTTTGTTGCGAACTATTCCAGCATCATCATAACGGTTAAAACAAATCCGTTTTTTTCCTGCCGGACGTCAATATCTCCGTGATATTTTCTGGCAACCTTCTGCATGTTTTTCAATCCGAACCCATGCCCGCTCCCGCCCTTTGCACTCTCCGGCAGGCCGCTCTCTCTGTCTGTAATAAGATTCCCGATAAAAGGATTCCGGACTTCTATCATATATACATTTCTCTGCCGCCATGATTTTATGTCAATGAAAGGGCGCTCACAGCCTTCTGCGGCCTCCATTGCATTGTCCAGCGCGTTGTTCAAAATAATGCTGACATCAAAGGCGTTTATTCCGGTTTTCTCCGGATAATGAAAATCGCAGATAAAGCCAATGCCCCTCTCCTGTGCTTCCTTCCGTTTTTCCGCCAGTATGACGTCCGTCACCGGATTTCCGGTTTTCATTTCTTCCTCAATTTTATTTAGCTGTTCTTTCAGACCTGACAGATAAACTTCCGCCTCCCGGTGCTCCTTTTTATCCAGAAGCGCTTCCAGAGTCAGGACATGATTGCCCATATCGTGTTTCAGCCCACGGATATCGCTGTAAACAGCCTCCATCTGACCGATATGCCTTCGCATATCCGTCATCTGCTCCGCCAGCACAGCGCTTTCCTTTTCCCTTCTGTGGCTGCCCTTAATGCTCTGATACAGCACGATTGTGGTGAGGATTGCCCCGTACGATACCATTTGATACAGAGCCCTTATCCACATATACTGAGAATAAACATTCCAGATATAGGTGCCGAAGGTTCCCAGCCAGATATCAGAAAAATAAAGGAAAATCAAATAGCCGGTCAGTGCCAGAAAGGGCGTTGCCAGCATCAGAGCCAGCTCCTTTACCTGCATATTTTCTCTTTTATGGACATATATCCTGTTTATCATCCTGACAAGCACTTTCATAGTAAAAAAAGTCAAAATCACATAAATAATTTCTATCGCCGCAAAACATACGAACTGCCGCCATAAATTCTGCAGGACATAAGGCAGATAAATAATTTTTTCAAATAAAATATCTATTGGAATAATTGCCAGACTGCCGGTAATGGCATTCAGAAGATACATCAGCATGGCAAGAAAAAGTTTCTGGGCATAGTTTCGCCGGTCACAAAGGCACATCGCCCCAAGAGATGCCAGAGCCCCCATTCCATAGGCTATGATGCTGTCCATCTCCCACGGAACAAAATAAGCCACATACATCACCGCCACATAGGCAAGTCCCGTCGCCCCTGCCTTTCTTTTTCCGTTCAGATACGGTTCTGTAAAACGGCCAAACCAGAAACCGGTTATGCCAATCCGTATAAGAGCGCAGACCTGCGCCGTCATGTCCCAATATCTATCCATATCCATCAGCCCAGTCCTCTTTTCCGGTTATACCTCAGGTATCCTTTCACAAACTCGGGATAATTCTTTTTTGACATCAGCGTCTGCCCTTTTTCCAGAAAAACCGTGGAGGAATCATATTTCACCACATACTTAAAGTGAATCAGATACGACCTGTGAGGACGGAAAAAATCCTCTCCAAGCTCCTTCTCCAAATCCGTTATCTTTCCGTAATACTCGATTTCCTCCTTCAGCGTATGCAGGATGATTTTGCGGTTAAAAACCTCCGCATAAACAATATCGCCGTAGAGGATTCTCATATGGGAGCCGCCGGACTTTACAAGGAGCGATTTTTCCTGCTCCTGCCGACGGCTGTTGCGTTCCCCGCACTGGTCCGCAGCGCGGCGGAGCACCTCCTCAAACTTTTCGTCGCAAAAAGGCTTGACCAGATAATGGAAAGCCCCCACGTCAAAGGCCTGAAACACATAAGATTCCGCTGCCGTTACAAAAATCAGAATGGTTTCTTCATTGAAGGCCCGCAGCCTCCTCGCTGCCTCCACCCCGTCCATTCCGGGCATCTGAATATCCAAAAACAGAATATCCGGCTGCTCCCCGGCCAATAGCAGTTCTTCCCCGCCTGCATAAAAACAGAGATTTGCCCGGGGATACAGCTTTTTTATTTTACCCGCAAGCAAATCTCTCACTTCTTTTTCATCATCGCATATCGCTATCAGCATTTTGTCTATCCTTCAATCCATGGTTCTTTATTGCCGTTTTCCTCATTCCTGAGCATGCTCCAGATATATTACTTTCTCCACAGCATAATACAATAATCCCCCAAAGATGTCCAGCATGATTCTAAATCTTTACAATCACCGGCAGCCGTCCTCCCATTCTGCCAAGCAGCTCATTGCTGATGCTCTCTGCATTGTCCGCCACGGCGGAAGCTCTGATCTCACCGTCTCCCTCCATTCCTATCAGCGTCACCACATCTCCTCTTGCCACCTCTCCGGCGTCCGTTACATCGACGGCAAGCTGGTCCATGCAGACTCTCCCCACCACGGGAACAGCCTGTCCGTTGACAAAGACCTGTCCCCTTCCGCAGGACAATGCTCTGGGATAACCGTCTGCGTAGCCTATGGAAAGCAGCGCAATCCGGCTCTCCCGCTCCGCCGTATACGCCCTCCCGTAGCCCACGCTCTCTCCCTCCTTTATATTACGCACTAAAGCAACACGGCATTTCAGGGAAAGCACCGGACGCAAATCCGGCTTTAACAGCGTGTCATCTCCAGGAGAGCTTAAAACTCCGTAAAGGGCAATTCCGATTCGCACATAATCGCAGGAAAGCTCCGGATAATTCAAAAGACCATAGCTGCTTTGCATATGCAGTTTGGGAACCGGAATTCCTTTTTCTTCCATCTCTTCCACCAACCCGTAGAAGTGCGCAATCTGTCCTCTGGTAAAAGCCTCGTCCGCAGGCTTTGCGCTGTCCGCACAGCAAAAATGGGTAAACATCCCGTCTATACGGAGATTTTTCATGGAAAAGATTTTTTCCACCTTCGAAAATTCATCCCAGGGAATTCCCAGCCTGTGCATTCCCGTATCTATTTTCAAATGAGTTTTCACAAAAACTCCCTGTTTGTTCAGTACGGACGCATACTCAAAGCTTATCAATGTCTGAGACAAATCATATTTTTTCAACTCCCGGACGCGGCTTACGGCAGTATAACCAAGAATCAGAATTTCCCCTTTGATGCCATACCGCCGCAGCGCAATCCCCTCGTCGATGGTCGCCACGGCATAACTCCCAACGCCCATTTTATTCAGATGGACGGCGATTTCATAAGTGCCGTGTCCATATGCCTGCGCCTTTACCACCGCCATCAGCCGACAGTCTTTTGGCATGATTTTTTGTATTTCCCTTACATTGTGTTCCAGATTGTTTAAGTCTGCCTCCACATAGGCCCTGTCCGTCCCTCTGTCTGTTGTTCTCTTCTTCGGTTTGAAATTATCCGTAAAAACCGTTATCACAATACCGGCAAGAGTGGAAAGTATGCATACTGCAAAATAGTGTGCCACGCTGTTTTCCACAAGAAGCTCCTGCAAATGAAGAATTTTGGCAAAAAGCCGGAGCGCCACAATTACCATGGGATGAATGATGTAAATTACCAGGGACAGCGTTCTGACCCTCGTAAGCCTCTTTCCCTTAAAGCTCAGAATGATGCGAAACAGGAAGTACATGCAGGGCAGAAGGAATACATACATGCTGTCATGCCGCTGTACCCCCAGCCTGTGCAGGGCCATTGCCTCCCCAAACATCAGTGCAAAGCTGACTGCAAATCCAAGGCAGTTTTTTATCAGGAACCGCTCTGCACTTTGGGAAATAAATCCGTTCCTGCCAAAAACGCCTCCTGCATTATCCGCAAGAAATCCCCCCAGCACGAAAAACACCGGCGCAAAGAAAATCCCGTTCCTCGTATAATCCGACACCTGAAAAATCAGCATATAAAAATACCTGAAAGCCGGAATCCTTTCCGCAAATCCGTAATAGCTGTCTCCAAACAGACCCAGGGCATATAAAACAGCGGTTACGGCAATCGCCTTTTTGTAATCCAGCCGCCTCACCAGATACCAGGCAAGGATTCCTCCTGCTGCCGATGCGGGCAGATACCACAGGTGGTACAGGGTGCCGTCAAACAAAATATCCTTTATCAGCTCCGGCAAAAGGGGCGTCTGCCGGAAATATCCGTTATAGATATTAACGGGAATATAAATCACAATTGCCAGCGCATAGATGGACACCGTCCTTTTCACAAAGGAAAACATCCTCCCCTCATCACGGGAATATCTGGAAATCAGAAAAAATCCCGATGTCATAAAAAAGAACGGCACGCCGATACGGGCGATAATTCTTGTCAAAATGAAATCTCCCTCCGCGCTGACAGAGGTCAGGGGCGAGGTGTGAATGGCAACTATCAGGTAAGCCGCAATCAGCCGGAAGCGGTCGATTCCTGTATAAGATTTATTTTTATTCATGCTCTTCTCCGTCGCCTGTATACAGCCCCGCCAGTTTATCCAGCATTTCCGCAAATGACAGGCCGATTCCCTTCATCATATTGGGATAGCGGCTGTGAGCGGTAAAGCCCGGAATCGTATTCACCTCGTTAAAAACGATTTCCTTATCCGGCGTCAGAAACATATCCACTCTTGCAAAGCCCTCGCAGCCAAGCGCCCTGTAGATGGTCTTTGCCGCCTCCTGAATCCTCTTTTCCGTATCTGTGTCAATTCTCGCCGGCATATGGATTCGGGAGGATTTCAGGGTGTATTTTTCCGTAAAATCAAAAAATCCTTTCGACAGCTCAATTTCATCCACCCGGCCCACTATAAGCTTTTCCCTGCCAAGCACGGCGCAGCCCACCTCAAAGCCCTCCACCGCCTCCTCCACTATTACCTTGCTGTCATGGGACAGGGCAAGCGTTATGGCACTGTCAAGCGCATTTTCTTCCGCCACCTTCGTGATGCCAAAGGAGGAGCCCGCCCGCAAGGGCTTTACAAAAAGTGGAAAAGACAGGCTTTTTCTGATTTTCTCACCGGCCTTTTCCTTTTCGCTCCGTCCGAAAACCACGGATTTCGACACTTTTATCCCCGCCAGAGCCGCCAGCTTGTGGGCTCTGGCTTTATCCATGCACAAAGCGGAGGAAAGAATGCCGCACCCGATAACCGGAATGCCTGCCAGTTCAAACACCCCCTGAACAGTTCCGTCCTCCCCGTTTTTCCCGTGCAGCACGGGAAAAACAAGGTCCGCCTCCATCAGCTCGAAGCGTTCGCCGGAAAGCACAAGAAAGCCTCTGTGGGAGGGATTCGCAGATGGAACAACCTCCCGCAGCTTTCCCTCTTCCTTTTCCCACATACCCTCTGCAATTTTCCTGTACTGTCCGGTATAGTAATACCACTTGCCCTCTCTGGTAATTCCAATTGGAAGGATATCATATTTTTCCATATTCATATTTTCCAGAACTGCCGCCGCGGACTGCAGCGACACCTCATGCTCCGTGGATTTTCCACCGAAAATTACAGCAATTTTCTTTCTGCTCATTTTGTTATATTCTCCTGTTCTGATTTCCTGCGGGTATTGCCTTTATTCCTGTGGGCGCCGGGCCAGGCGGGCATGCTTACATGCACATCTGGCGGCTGCCACAGGTCTTATCTGTTCTATGAAGATAAGACGGTGCCCCGCTCTGACACTCATTGTATCTAAAGCAGGGACGCCGTTTCTTTCTTTGCTCCTAAAATATTCAATTATTTTTCTGCGGATTTTCTTATGATTTTCCTAATATCCATGCCGGTTAACTGGCTGTGCCGGAAAACCGGCTGCGTTGGTTTTCCGGCACAGCAAGGGGAAGCGTCACCGCAAGTTCCGTTGTCCCGTCACTGCTGGATGCGGTAATCGTCCCGCGATGAAGGGTCACAATCTGTCTGGCTATGGAAAGTCCAAGCCCTGCCCCGCCTTTTCCGGTTCCCCGGGAGGAATCCAGACGGTAAAACTGCTCAAAGAGCCGCTCCAGCTTATCCTCAGGAATCGTATCGCCATGATTGCGGAAAGAAATCACCGCATTTTCATCACAGCGTTTTGCCGTAACCTCAATCTCCGTACCGCCATAGCTGTAGTTCACCGCATTGCGGAAAAGATTGTCAAAGACCCGCTCTATTTTATCGGAATCGCAATTTATCATGATATCGTCTCCGGCACACAGGCGGCATTCCAGATTTTCTTCTTTCAGCATAGGATTAAATTCATAGACGAGCTGTTCCAGAAGACGGGTGAGATTGATTTGGCTGTACTGTAATGTGATATCGGAGAGCTGAAATCTCGCAATTTCAAAAAATTCATTAATCAGTTCTTCAAGCCGCTCCGCCTTTGCAAGGGAGATAGAAAGATATTTTTCTGAAAGTTCCTTCGATATCTGCCTCTCGTCCCGCAAAAGGTTCAGATAACCAATCACAGAAGCCAGAGGCGTCTTTAAGTCGTGGGCCAGGTACATAATCAAATCATTTTTCCGTTTCTCCGACTCCAGCATCTCATTTTTCTGCCGTTCAATGGTATGTTTAACGGTATTCATTTTCCGCTCTAAGGGCAGCATTTCCGGGGACAGGGAAATCTCTCCCGCGTCTTCTTTTAACAGGGAATCCATTCCCTTATTGATTTCCACAAAATATTTTGTGAACCAGTTGAGATATATCATGAAAATAATCAGGATTGTCAGCAGAATGATTATCCATATGATACTGTCCTGATGCCTGCGGACAGAATTATGATAAAGCAGCACCGCCGCATCATAATCCAGACGAAATATTTCCTGAAAAGCAGCTACCGTCCAGTTGGCAACCCTCCCATGCCCTAAGAACATATAAAGAAACACGGGAATTGCGGCTCCCGTCAGTATCAGCAGGCTTGTCTGTATCAGAATCCTTATGCGGAAAGGCCGAAACTCCCTGTTTTTATGAAATTCCTTATTTTTCAATGGTGTAGCCCACCCCCCATACCGTTTTGATAAATTTCGGATTTTTGGCGGGCTCGTTCATCTTTTCCCGCAGCCTTCCGATGTGCGCCATAACCGTATTGTTATTATTTAAGTATTTCTCTCCCCAGACATTTTCAAACAGCTCCTCCGAGGAAACCACCGTGCCCTGACGCTCACACAGATACCAGAGAAGGGAGAATTCTATGGGCGTGAGCGAAAGCTCCTTTCCGAACAGGCTGCACTTATGGGTATCCTTATTAATCACAAGCCCTCTGATGTCGTACTCATTCCATTTATCGTCCCGGGCCGCGTTTCTTTGGCTTTGATTATAACGGGTATATCTGCGCAGCTGTGTTTTTACTCTGGCAGCCACTTCAAGGGGATTGAAAGGCTTTGTAATATAATCGTCCGCCCCGATGGCAAGTCCCATGATTTTATCCACATCCTCCCCCTTTGCCGTAAGCATAATGACCGGATAAAAATACTTTTCCCTGATTTTCCGGCAAATGCGAAAGCCGTCGATATCGGGAAGCATCACGTCCAGAATTACCAAATCCAAATCCGTGGTTTCAATGCATGCAAGCGCATCTCTTCCATTATAAAATTTGTAGACGGTATAGCCGTCGTTTCTCAGATATACCTCAATCAAATCGGCAATTTCTCTTTCGTCATCCACTATCAAAACCCGCTCGTTCATTTCTTCCCCCTCTTCCGCGCCGTGTCATATGCGCTTTCCTCCTTAAATGTTAACAGAAAGGGAAATTCTGTTTCTAAACTTGTTCATAATATATCCGAATTTTTTCTGCGGAATTTCTTATGATTTTCTTAAGAAGCCCCTTATGAGGATGCAGCCAGACGCCGGATTTTTTTCCACTTTTCCGTAAAGAAGTACGCCAGCATACACAGCATTCCGAAGGTAAAGCTGATGGGGAAGCAGGCCATAATATATTTTCCGTCAATAAAATGCCCAATCAGCCAGGCGCTGGGAATCCGCACCACCCACAGCATGACGATATTAACGATGGTGGAATACTTCACCTCCCCCATTCCGTTTACAAAAGAAATAATTCCGTTAAAGACCGCAAAGGTCCAGAGGGAAGGAACCACCACTTTGATATAAAGCTCCGCCATCTCAAGAACTGCAGTATCTTTTGTAAAAAGCTCTAAAACAGGACGGCAGAACACCGCTACAAGGACGCCCAGGAGCATCGTGCAGAGTCCGGAGTAAAAAGGAATCACGCTCCCTCCCTTTTTCAGTCTCACATAATTTTTGCTGCCCAGATTCTGCCCGGAAAAGGTGGTTGCCGCCGATGAAAAGGAACTGATTGCCACATTCGCCACTCCCGTCACCTTGGTCGCCACGGAGCAGGCGGCCATAAAGGTGGAGCCCTGGGCGTTTATCAGGGACTGCATCAGCACATGCCCCACGGAATAAATAGAATTGTTGAGCCCAAGGGGCAGCCCTACCCGGATAATGGAGTGAAGCATGTCCTTATCCAGATGCTTTGGCAGCACCTTATATTCCAGCTCCGGATACTTTTTCCTTATGTAAAAAATGCTGAACACCCAGGATGCGTACATGGCAATAATCGTCGCCAGGGCTGCGCCCGCCACATCCATGGAAAAGCCTGCCACAAAGACAACGTCAAGCACAATATTCATCAGGCAGGATACCAGAAGGAACAAAAGGGAGGCCCGGCTGTCGCCGACACCTCTTAAAATCCCCGCATTCATATTGTAGCCCATGTTTCCCAGCGTCCCCAGAAAAAAAATCCGCAGATAAGCCACGGACAGGTCCCAGGCGTCCGACGGTGTCTGCATAAAGCGCAGAATAAGAGGCCCGAGGAAAATCCCCGCAATCGTCAGAGGAACGGAGCACAGAAAGACAAACACGGAGGCCGTATCCACAAGACGGTTAAGGCTCTTCGTATCACCGCTGCCGGTGTACTGGGATACCAGAATTGAGACTCCTGTCCCGATTCCGAGAAAAATACACAGAAAAACCTCCACCGGCTGCGCGCTGGTTCCCACCGCCGCCAGCGACACGGAATTACAGAAATTCCCGATAACCAGCGTATCAACTGTGTTGTAAAGCTGCTGCAGGATATTGCCAAAGCAGATAGGTAAGGCAAACAAAACCACCAGCTTCATAATCGGCCCGCGGGTCATATCGATTTTCTTTGACGAATGCATGATTTATCCTTCTTTCCATGAAAAGCGTTATCAGATTACCCTCAATATACTCCTTTTTCTAAATTAATGCTACTGTAAAAAAAATTTTACAATTTTTTAACACATTTTACTGAATATCCTGTATACTAAACAGGTAGATATCCCATAATACAACAGACATAAAAGCCGTTTATACGGCTCATTCGACATCAAGGAGGGTTGTTTATGCACTTAAAAGCCAACATCAATATCGTGGAATTTTTGGAACAGGTAAAAAAATGCGACGGGGAGGTTCTTTATGAAACCCCGGAGGGCGACCGCATTGCCCTGAAATCCACACTGAGCCAGTATATATTCCGCACCATCGCTTCCAATCCCGAGCTTCTAAAAAACGGAACCATCAGTTTCAAGCTGGAAGAAGATAAAAATATTTTGCATAAATTCTTATGTGAATAAAATAAATGGAGGATATGTAATGAGTAATGTAATTGAAACCATCAAAACGCGAAGCTCCACAAGAGGCTATACTGCCGAGGCTTTGACGGAAGAGGAGCTGAATATTCTGATTCATGCCGGCTTAAAGGCGCCCACGGCGGCCAACAGACAGGAAATTCATTTTACCGTGCTGCAGGGCGGTAACCCGATTTTAACAGAGCTTGAAGATGACAAAAACCGTCTCCGCAATATCGTCTCGCCTCCCCACAATTTTTATTATGAGGCGCCCACAGTGGTGATTATAAGTGCGGACAGAGATTATCGCTGGAGCGCCCTTGACGCCGGCATTGCGGTGGAAAACATGGCTCTTGCCGCTGAAGGCCTCGGTCTTGGGAATCTGATTATCGGATGCATTTATGATGCGATAAGGGGTGAAAAGAGAGATTATTACGCAAAGGCATTAAAGCTGCCCGAAAATTATGAGTATCAGATTGCCATTGCTTTCGGACACAAGGCAGTAACCAAAGAGCCCCATACATACGAAACCGAAAAGCAGGTTACTTATCTTTAAGAACCCATCAGGTGATGCCGCGCTTCGCAAGCCGGCTTATTGATGAAAACAGGGACTTCCGTCTTAAAAATCCGGAAGTCCCTGTATTATACTGTAAGATAAATGATAAGATTACTGACCGCCGGACAGCGACTCTTCCTGCAGCCTGTCAAATTCAGCCATACACTCATCCACGTCCGCCCCCTCTAACAGCTTCCGGACGATAAGACAGGTATTCCCCCACTGCTCCACTTTCATATTGGCGTTGGAGGCAAGGACATATTTATCTTCCTCTATGAGCTCATTCAAAGGCCTTAACGCGGGAACACACTCTACCTCCACATTCTTCGACGGAGAAATCACCTTGTTTGTTTCCGCATACAGCAAAAGCGCCTCGTCAGAAAGAATCACGTCCAGAACATCCATCGTATCTTCCAGATGCTCTGCATCGACACAGACACTGTATCCGGTTATCGTCACTACTGCCATAGGTCCCAAATCACTTGGAAAACCGATTACCTGCAGATTAAAGTCCGGCGTCCCGTAAGCGGTTTCCGAATTAGCGGCGCTCCAGTAGGCCATTACAATCGGCGTTTTCTGCGCCAGGAAATCCGGCCCTTCTCCCTCAATGGCTTCATAGGTATACGCCGTCTCCGCGTCAATGTAACCCCTGTCAATCATCTCCTTCAGATATTCAAAACCCGGACGCATATAATCGCTGTATTTTTTCTCTCCGTTATTTAACGCCTCTATTTCCGCTTCTGTATTTCCGCCGCCATATAATTCCGCATAAGCCTGGGCAAAAACAATATTTTCCAACCACCATCTGTTTGCGCCAATCGGGGTTTCAATCCCGTTTTCCTTAAAAACCCGGCAGCATTCCATCAAATCCTCCGGCGTCTGCGGCAGTTCAAGATTATATTCGTCGAACATGTCCTTATTGACAAATAATCCATAGGCTACAACTTCCTGTGGAATGCCTATCAGTTTCCCGTCAAAGGTATTGGCGGTTGTCACAACCTCCCGCAGATTATCCACACAGTCAAGCTCTGACAAATCTGCCAGCCTTCCTTCCTCTCCCAATGTCTGAATGATATCGGGATTGAGAAGATATAAATCGTCCATACTATTTCTCACCCTGTCAAGCGTCACATCATCGTAGGTTTTTTCCTGATAGTTCTCCGCCGTATAGGTTCTGTACTCTACCGTCAGCCCAAGCTGTTCCTCCGCCATGCTCACGGTAATATCAAAAGCTGTTCTGGATATATTTTCAGCTCCCGGATTTGACTTTTCCATGGGGCCGAATAAGTTGACGACTTTTTCCTCCTCCGCCTCCTCCACCATCAGATTGGAATCCGGCTCTACGCCTCCGCACGCAGTTATTGAAAGCGCCGTAACGGCAGCCAGACACGCTGCAAAAATATTCCTGATACTGCCTTTCATTACTTAACCCTTTCTTATTACATATTGATCCAATGTCGCCCTGAGCACTTCCATATCAATAGGTTTCGCCACATGGGCGTCCATACCGGCCTCCAGGGCCTCCTTGACATCCTCCGCAAAAGCGTTCGCCGTCATGGCGATAACCGGTATATTTCCCGCGTCGCTTCTCTGCAATGCCCGTATGGCTTTCGTAGCCTCATATCCGTTCATAACCGGCATTTGAACATCCATCAAAATGGCGTCAAACTCTCCTTCTTCGGAAGCGGAAAAACGCTCAAAGACCAGCTTGCCGTTTTCTGCTATTTCGCAGCTTATCCCCTCCATATCCAAAAGCTCCCGCAAAATCTCCGCATTGATTTCATTATCCTCCGCCGCCAGAAGATGCAGCCCTTTCAAACTGCTGATTTCCTCTTTCTTTGCCGCCTCGTCCTCTTCTCTGTGTTCCATCTGCATTTCAAGGATTTTTTCCTTAAATGCAGATACAAAAAACGGTTTGGCAAGAACTCCGGCATTACCTATATCATACACTCCTTTAAGGAGCTCTTCTCCGTCATAGGCCGTCAAAAATAAAATCTGTATATGCCCGCCTGTAATTTCCCTGATTTTTTCCGCCGTTTCAAAGCCGTTCATAACAGGCATTTTCCAGTCAAGCAAAACTATCTGGTAAACCTCGCCTGCTCCTTCCGCTTTCTCCACTGCCTCCACGGCTTCCTTCCCGCCAAAGGCCGCATCCACTGTAACGCCGGTATCTCTCATAAGCGTCTGAATGCCCTGGCATATTTCCTTCTCGTCGTCCACCGCCAGAATGCGGGAAATTCCGTTTTTGCTCCAGAAATTGTTATCGTCCTGTTCGTCAGGTATACGAAGCTCCAGCTCCACTCTGAAAAGGCTTCCTTTGTCAATCTCGCTGAAAACCTCTATCGTCCCTCCCATAAGCTCCACAATATTTTTGGTAATCGCCATACCAAGGCCGGTACCCTGCACTTTGTTTGTGGTAGAGTTTTCCGCTCTTGTAAAGGCGTCAAAAATAGTCTTTAAATATTCTTCCGTCATTCCATATCCGTCGTCCTCCACTTCAATACGGATATGTTCAAACTGATTGGAATGCTGTTTAAGTCCGATAAGGCGAAACCAGATGTTTCCTCCTTCCGGCGTATACTTCACCGCGTTGGAAAGCAGATTTATTAATATCTGATTAAGCCTGGTCTCATCGCCAATCAAATACTCATGTTCTATTCCTGTTACCGACACATGAAACTCCTGATGTCTTGCGCCGGCCATGGGACGGATAATCGCATCCACGGACGACACCAGATTGCTCAGGGTAAATTCCCCGATTGTAAGCACAACCTTCCCGCTTTCAATCTTGGAAACGTCCAGCACATCGTTAATCAGGCTGAGAAGATGCCGGCCGGACGCGGTAATTTTTTTTGTATATTCCCGTACCTTGGCCGCATTATCCGCATCCTTGGCGAGTAACGTCGTAAATCCGAGGATTGCATTCATGGGCGTACGTATATCATGAGACATATTAGAGAGGAACATTGTTTTGGAATTACTTGCAATCTGCGCCGCCTGCAGCGCTTCTGCAAGCTGCCTGTTATGTATCTCTCTTTCTTTCTCCCTTTCCTTACGGATATTATACTGCTGTCTCTGGTTGAAATAGTAAAGGACGAAGCAAAGGAAAAAAGCCACCAGCATGACAATCACCACAATATAAATATTCTGGTTTACCGCTTTCCCTTCCTGCTGAATCGCTTCAATCGGCACATAACCGATAAGATATATCGCTCCGTCGTTTACCGCCCACATATAAATCAGAGAACGCTTTTCCTGAATATCATGATAAAACATAATATTTTTTCCCTGACTCACGCTTTCCGATATCTCATCCTGAAGCTGCTCGTCAAGAATCCTGTTGGCCCGGTAAAAATCCTGCAGATTTAAGTGCCCTGCATTCCGCTCTCCCATACCTCTGGGCTTTAAGACAAGCCTTTCGCTCTTTCCGTCCATAATGTAGAGCATGGCGCTTCCGTTATAAAATTCTCCTGGAAGTATTTCCTCAAAGGAGTCATAGATATACTCTATATAAAGCGTTGCAATTTGCTCGTATCCTTTCTTCACAGGACATTTGATGGTATATGCCCACGTTCCCATGTCGTTTATGTAGGACTGGGAAACGGGCAGCTCATCCACCATATATCCGGCTGAAAAATCCAGCCCTTCTTCCGTAAACACTTCCCCCGTATTGGAAATTCCTTCCGTTTTCCCTGACAATATCACCGACAGCTTTACCATTGTACGGTTCTTCTTATAGGAAGATGCGGATAAAAACGCCTCAGGATTATCAGTCGTCAAAATTTCCTGCGCAATCATCTTCTGAAATTCCGCTTCCTTCACCAGAACTGCCTCTACCGTACCTTTAATGAGCGCCAGGCTTTCACTGAGATTGTGAATCGCCGAGGCAGACATTTCCCCGGTAATCCGCCTTGATACAGAAAAAACAACGCCGCCCAATATACAAAAAACCAATATAATTGACAAAAGCAGAGACATTTCTCTGTTTTTTCCGCTTTTGTTTCGCTTTTTTTCCACCTTAATCTCCATTCCGCCTCCTGTAAAACAGCGAAAAAATGTTTTTCTGGTAATTATTATATCCTTACCATTGTTCTTCTGTCAATGTTATTCCCAATGTGGGAATTAATTGGTTTTCCGGTGTTCGTTTGAGAAAAAAGGGACTGCCTTGCCGGCAATCCCCTTTCCGTTTGCTTCTCTATTTTCTGACAAAAAAAGAATCAATATTTTTCTTGATATCAACCGTTCTCATGGTTTTTAACATATATCCCGCAGGTTTTACGGACATGATTCTCTCAACGCTCTGCGGGTCCACTCTCCCTGTCAGGAAAATTACGGGAATTTCCGCTATTTTCCCTTCGGAACGAAGCATTTTAAGAGTCTGTATTCCGTCGCACTCCGGCATCTCCAAATCCAGCAGGATAAGGTCGGGTCTCTCCACAGTGACTGCCTTTAACGCCGCGGCTCCCGAATTGACCGAAGTAACCTTGTAGTTTTTGTCAAGCAGCTTTTTGAGTCCCGCACGCACGGCATTGGAGTCGTCCACCACCAAAATTTTCTTTTTATCGTCAGTATTCAGATATTTTTTGATTTCATCCATGGCATTCCGGGCGTTAATCGTCCGTCCGGCTTCGCTGCTTTCGGGAACTGCCCTGAAGGAACAGAACACAAAATAACCGGCCTCCGTGCCGAACAAAAGGCTGCACTCAGGATTCACCTTTTCAAAAACCTCCTGAAACTGCCCGGCGGTCATCAGACTTTCCTCCACAACCTCCTGCTGCCCTCCGGAAGCAAAGCATGCTTTCACCCGTTTCAGGAACTGCCGTGAAATATATCTGGTTGCATTGACAACCACGTCGTCCACTTTATCAAACTGAATACCCAGCATCGCTCCCACCGTGCCCGTAAGGAGCTCGTTTTCAAGGATAAAAATCGTTTCTCTCCGCTCGCCGCCCGGAATCTCGCAAACCAGGCGATAGTAAATTCCCTTACCGAAATCTTCCCCTCTGTAATGCTCGTTTATCACCCGGGCATCCAGCATAAACATTTCCCGCATGGTTCTGATAATTGTTTTTTCCAGTGCTGAAATATCCTCCTCGGGAAGGATTTCGTCCCATTTGCTTGGGATTCTGCCTGTGATGGCCTGGTCTTCCGTCAGCGTGTGTGCCGTCATCCATCCGATACATACGCCCAGAAAATGACGGACGGCATCCACAGAGTAATTCGTATCCTCCAGCTCCCTCTCAAGAGCGGGAAGGGTTTTCAGCCGGAAATTTCTGTGTATACGCCTGTGCCTCTCATAGCCGCTGTAGCCCACAGACTTCATGTATTCCTCTTCTTCCGCAAAATGCTTCATGGTATGGGACCTTAAATATTTTATCCCTTCCTCACATACCCAACGGCTTTTTATCTTGTTCTCGCTTACGGCAAGCAGCCTGTTCATAGTGGAAAAAAGCTGTTTATGCGCCTTGTCAACGATATCCACGCCGATATTAAATCTGTCCTGCCATTCCAGTCCGCTACTCATACTATTCCCCCCTTAATATATTATGCGCCTTTTCTAATTTGAACACTGAGAAATCCATTCTTCCGCTTCCCTTAAAACAAAAATACAGGGCATGGACACCGCTTACCGGTTCCGTTTTCCCGCAGACAGGCGTCCAGTCCTGCGCGTCCAAATTTACCGCAATCTCTCCGACAGCATTTTCCGGGGTATCCACGGCTATCATAACCCTTCCGTCCGCTTTTCCCCTTATAAGCAGCGTCGCCTGTTCCATTCCGTCAAAAGCAAAATATTTGTATCCCATAACGCTTCCGTCTTTTATATTCTTAATATACTGAACGGGCTCCTCCCTGTCTTTTTCCGCAAGACTGTCCGTCGGCTCAAAGTCGGGTACATCCTGGGTCAGATAGGGATAATCCTCTTTCATGACGTCGGGCATGGAAAGCACCTGCTTTCCGCCTCGGTTAATCTGACAGGCGATTGCCGCCGGATATGTACCAACTCCCTTTAAGGGTCCCTTATTTAATCCGCAGGACGTCACCTCCGCCTGGGCAATCGCTCCCTTCTCATCAAAATAAATCTTTTCCGCACAGCCCTGTCTGCTGTAATTCGTCCGGTTCGTCTGCCTGTGATAAAAGACGTACCACTGGCCGGCGGCGCATTCGATTCCTCCATGGGTATTTCCCAGGCAGTTAAGCGGCTCTTCCTCCTTACGCCCGTTTAAAAAGATATCGGCAATATCCACCAGCGTCCCCCCGAAACGATAGCCTTCGTCAGGCCTGTCGCTTACGGCATAGCACAGCTCATGGCTTCTGACGGAAGAATATACAAAGTAATATCTGCCGTTGATTTTTCTGATAGAGCTGGCCTCAAAAAAGGCATGGCCGTCATACTCCGTCCCTTCCGCCTCATGGATATCAGGCAAAAGATGCTTCGGCTCTGTGGCCAGAGTAAGCATATCCTCCTTAAGCGTCATCACCTGAGAGCCCTTGTCCGAATCAAAGCACTCCTTATGCATCGGCGCATTTCCGGAATACAGATAAATTGTCCCGCCATCGTCAATAAAAATTCCGGGGTCGAACTGAATCAAATCGCCCGCTCTCTTTCCCAGCGCCGTCCCGTCCTCATGGCGGACAAAGCCCAGAAATTCGTATTTTCCTGCCGGTTGGTCGCATACCGCAACGGCAATCTCCGGCAGATAATCCAGGCAGTAATACAGATAGTATTTTCCGTCCAGCCCCCGCACCACATCAGGCGCCCACATTGCATGAATGCCCGGCAGATTTAAGGAATTCTCCTTTACTTCAATCCCCGGTTTCACTTCAAAGGGCTGTGCATCAGCGGGAATATTCTGATTACGCGGATCCTGTTCCTTCCGGTAAATAATACCTTCATACCGCCAGTCAGTCAAATCATTCACATCTGCAGAATAGCAGATATAATCATTCAGACAGAACTGCGCGCCGTCAAAGCGGTCGTGGCTGCCGTAGAGATAAATTCTGCCGCCAAACACATGAGGCTCCCCGTCCGGGACATATTCAAATGTCGGCATATAAGGGTTATAAACTTGCTTACTCATTTCTGCTTGTCTCCTTGTCAGTATTTCTCCATAGTTTTTCCTATTATATCACTCTTTGCTTTGATACAGCAAGTTAAATTGGAGGGGAGGACGCTCAAAAAGAAGGGGAGGTATCCTCCGTCGTCGCGCTCTCGCTCTATAAAAACGTAGCGGATGCCAGGCTCGCGAGCTGCATGGCAGCTCGATACCTCGCCAGGCACCGACGTTTTTATAAGGACTCCTTAAGGATACCGCCCCACCTTTGAGCTGTCTCCGGCTCGCCGAGCAGCTATGATTTAGTGAATATACTGTCTTTATTTAGCCTTACGCTCTGTAATTCGTTATTTTATTGATTATAGTTGGAGCAAATGCATGATATAGCTTCAGAATTTAATATAATTAGAACGTTTTATGGTGGATTTTATAATTGGAAAGCTACCGGTACACAGCTCAGAAAGATGTGCGTTTCCTCAAGGAGCCCTTATGAAAACGTCAGTACTTAACGAGGCCGGGGACTGCTATGCAGTCCCCGGGCCGAGTTTAGTACTGCTACGTTTTCATAGAGCGAGAGCGCGGCGACGGAGGAAACGCACATCCTTCTGAGCGTCACCCTTTCTCAAACCTCAAACCTCAATCCACCACCCTCTCTCAAACCTCAATCCGCCACCTTAAATGAAACCCTCACCACAAACAAGTCCGCGTCCGTCTCCCAGGAAAAGGCTCCGCCGCAGGCCTCCGTAAAGCTCTGGGCGATGGACAGCCCCAGACCGCTGCCGCCGTCCGTGCGGCTCTCGTCCCCTCTTATAAAACGCTCCGTAAAGTCCCTGTCCCTGGCAAGCTCCAACTGAGAGGTGTTCTTCACGCTGGCAACCGCCAGCTCCCCGTCCGTTTTCAGGGTCACGTACACCCTGGAACCGTCAAGGGAATATTTGATGGCATTCTGGAACAGGTTCTGGAATACCCGGTACATCCGCTGGCCGTCCGCCATAATCATTACTGCGTCCTCCGGGATTTCCGTGCGGAAGGAAACCGCGCTTTTACTAATCTGTTCTTCCATGTCCGCCATGGTCTGGCGCAGGAGCTTTCCGAAGTCCAGTCTCTCCATGTGCATGGGCAGCTCCCCGGAGGCGGCCTTGCTCACCGCAAACACATCCTGTACCATGTTTTTCAGCCTCTGGGACTTTTCGTCCAGAATCGTCACATAATCCCTTACATGGTCGGGAAGCCCCTCCTCCTGCTTTAAAAACTGCACATAACTGATAATGGAGGTCAGAGGCGTCTTAATGTCATGAGACACGTTGGCAATCAGCTCCACCTTCATCCGCTCGCTTTTCATCTGCTCGTCCACAGCCTTCGCCATGCCATGGCGGATATCCTCAAGCTGCATCATAAGGCCGTCAAGGTCGTGGCCGGAAAAATCACCGCCGATATCCGTATAGTTGCCCTTTCGGATTTCTCCCACATTCAGCGCAAGTACCTCCAAATCCCTGGCCGTCTCCATATTTTTTCTGCCGATAGCATACGCCAGTATCAGGAAAGCTGCGGTTCCAAGGGCTGCCAGCAGTCCGATGATAACAGCGGCGGCGGTTCCGCTTATCCAGACAGCTTCATTTCCCCGGGCCGTCCTTCTTATGACGAGCAAAACAGCCATAAACGCCGCATAGGAAGCGGCCCCGGCAAAGAGGGCTGCATTCCTCACCGCCGCTTTCCGTGAAAGTGCCTGATTCAGATTTTTCACGGAGAAGGTTCTCCAAAGCCCGGCAATCAGCCCCTGCTTCCAGACCTTTTTGTTGTGTCGTAAGTCGTTCCAGATAAAATAAACCGTCCAGAACAGCACAATCCAGAACAGCGGGGAAAGATTGCGCATTATCTCCCTGCCAAGCGCAAGTACGGTTTCCGTGCCGTACTCATAATCGTAAGCTACAACGATTTCTTCCCACAGGCCGTATCCGCCGTATTCGTAACTGCTCCTTATCATAATGAAAGCCTCGGCGCACAGCGCGCCAAAAAGTAAAAGTACTTTGGCTTCCACCCAGATTTTTCCCTGAAAACCGGCGATTCCAGTAAGCGCCTCCCGCCGGCTTTTGCGGAAAAGGAGCGATAAAAGAAGCAGGCCTATGCCAATCGTCAGACATACCGCCTCCCGAAACAACGCTTTCCGGCTGCTTAGACAGTTATAGTTCAACCAGTACAGGGCGTTGTCATACTGCCTTGAGCCTCCTTTTCCGTAAGCGCCCTCTGTGTAAATGACCGGCTCTGCGGCCGCGGCAATACAGACTCTTGCTTTCTTTATGCTTTCATCCGCCGGAAAATTATAGTAGCCCGGAACGTACCACATACTCCCTTCATCTGCGCCGGTTCCCTCCCGGTAATAGCCGTCCCCGTAAACGTCAAGCTCCTGCCCGTCCTTTACGATTCTCACCTTTTCCCCGTCAAAATAAAGAAAGAAGTTATAGCCTGCAAGCTCTGTTCCATCAGCGGCCTTTCCTTCCAACGCGGCCATGCCGCCCTCTGCCGAAAGAGCGTCCGAATTGGCATACAATACCTTTCCGTCACAGGAAACGGAGTAAAGCACATTTTTGTCTCCCTTAACGGTATCATGGTACTTCTGCGCAATTTCCTTTTTCTCCTCCTCCGACAGCTTCTTCCTGCCGAAAGCGTCGTAGCCCTCCTGGCTCTGCGCCCCATCTTCCGTCGCCTCGCTCCGGCAAGCGGCGATCTCCTCCTCCAGCTGCTTCCGGCAGGCTTCCATCTCCTGCGCGGACATTATCCCCAACTCATTGCTGTACGCTTCCGGATTTTCCTCTGCATCCTCCAGCATTTCCTGATAATTCTCCTGCAATGCGTCGAGCTCATCAAGGAGCGATTCCAGATTCGCAATCTGACTCTCCTTTTCCGCAATATAATTCCAGTAATCGCCGTAATATTGGTCGTCATAAGCATAATTGTAGTAGTAACTGCTGCCGCCTTCAGCCAGATAAGCATCGCCGTTGTCGTATATCCATGTGTTCTCCGGCACGCCCCCGGCGGCTATCGCCAGAAGATTTTCAAGCCGGTTTCCGATATACCCCCGAAACCGCCCGCTTTCCTGATAATCATTTTCCAGTATTTCTCCCAGCTGCCAGAGTGCCGCTCCCCGTGGCTTATCCCTCATAAGACCTGTAATGCCCCACAGCGTCAGCGTAACGCCCAGAGCGAAAATCATAAAACTAATTGCCTTTTTCCTGTTTTTCCATTTTGTATCCAATGCCCCACACCACCTTTAAATATTCTGGCTCTTTCGGATTCAGTTCCATTTTTTCACGGATGCGCCTGATATGCACCATCACGGTATTCTCCGACGCAAAGGCTTCCTCCTCCCACACACGGCGGTAGATTTCCTCCGCCGGAAAGACACGTCCCGGGTTTCGCATAAAAAGCTCTACGATTTTCGTCTCCGTTGCGGTGAGCTTCACCGCTTCCCCGTCCGCATAAAGGATTTTTTCTCCGGTGTTATAAAGCAGACGGCCGTTACGGATTTCGTCCGCCCTGTTTCCCGCATGGATATCGCCAAGGCTAGTGTATCTGCGGAGATGGCTTTTTACCCGGGCTGCCAGCTCCTGCGGATTATAGGGCTTGGACACATAATCGTCCGCCCCCATGGAAAGCCCTAACACCTTGTCGCTGTCCTCGCTCTTTGCGCTTAACACGATGATTGGGATATTCTGCTTTTCCCTGATACGCATGACTGCGGAAAGTCCGTCCAGCTTCGGCATCATCACATCGATGAGCACAAGCCTCACCGGCTTTGTGGAAAGAGTATCCAACGCCTGCAGGCCGTCATAGGCTTTCAGTACCTCGTACCCCTCGCCCTCAAGCAATATGCTGATGGCCTTCACTATCTCTCTGTCGTCATCCACTACCAGTATACATTCTCCCATTGTCCCTTACCACGCCTTTCCCTTTGCTTTACAGCCCCGCATGCTTCCAAAGCCTTTTCGTGCAAAACTGTACCCTTGAGCTGCTATCAGAATATAACGAAATATTTACAAATTCCGATGGGTATTTCTTACAAGTTTCTTACATTCCCTATTCTAGCACAACAGAAGGCATCTTAAAAGGCGCGTGAATTTTTTCCACGCGCCTTTCCGCCGCATTGTTATTACCTGTTTTCCTTCCGTGTTCAGAGCATGGTATCTCTCTCCCCGACAATGCCCTTATGGTTTCCTGTAAGGAATATCCCCCTGCATGGATTCCCTGCTGCGACACAATCAGGCGGGACAGGGCGGTTTACAACACTTCCAGCCCCTGTCACGCTGTTTTCGCCTGTGGTAACTCCCGGCAGAAGAATACAGCCGCCGCCAATACGGATAGGCTTATTATCTACGAAAGTGCAGTTTATATTGATTATCACATTGCTTCCCCAAAAAATATTTTTCCCATAATCGCAATAAAAAGGTGTGTCGATTGCTTCGTAATACACAATATCCTTCCCTTTAACGAAAACTGTTTTCCACAACACCCGGGAGCAAGGTATAAACAGAACAGCCAATCTGATTTTCAAACAGTTCTTTTATCTCTAAAATTTTTTTCCACCTGTCTATTGTTGCCGGACGGGCGCCGTACCGTATTGTCACATCTACAAATCTCTTTTCCAAAAGGCAGAACCCCGCAGGCATAGCCAATGCGTCACATAGCTGCACTAAACGGTCATAATCATCATATACCGCCTCTTCGACAAACTTTTTTATGAACAGGTAATCCTCATCACTGACATCAAATTCCCCGATAGATGTATCAATATCCTGTATCATAAATGCGTGGGATATACATATCTGTGCAACTTTTTCCCACCCACGCTCTATACAGTAACGATAGCCGTCTATCAGATGCCTTTCCGAACTCACTCCGGCATAACGTCCAATATCGTGTAACAGTCCGAAAAGATACGCCTGTTCAGAAGATAAATCTTTACAGTGTGACGCAATGTTTTTACAGGCTTCGGCTACATACCGGGAATGGTCTACCCATGCCCCCGGATTGGATTCTGACGCTTCCTTTAATGCCAGTTCTGCGGTCTGAATATTTAGCTCCATTTTAACTCCTTTCAAAAAGGCGGGGCTGGCAGATAAACCGTCCAACCCCATTATGATGAAATATTTACAGACAAATCAGCAATCCCCGACATAATATGAAACAATGTTCATATAGTTCGTTGGATCAGGGATTTCTAAAACAAGCCGCACTGTATCTTTTCTTCCTCATTGATGTTCAGTTTTAACACTTTGCACTCACCTCCTGTAAATAGCTGATTTACTTTACAGATATCATTATAATGCAGGCGGTGTAGGAAAAATATTTCATTTCTGCCATTATCTATCACTATTCTGCCATTTCCTCCGATATTCTGTGGGTGAACAATGTGCATATTCCCGGAAAACTTTTCCGAAATAACTGCTGCTCCCTAAACCGCAGTCATGACTGATAACTGTAACAGATTCCTGCCCGTTTGCTAACATCTGACAGGCGGCTTGCAAACGGTAAGCCTTTATATACTCTACGGGTGTCATGTGCAGACAGTCATGAAATACTCTATAGCACTCTCTTTCGCTCAGGTATGCAGCCGCCGCAAGTTCCGGGATAGATATTTTCTCCCCGTAATGCTCATGAATATATATCATCATCAGCTTTATTTTATCGTTGATTTTGTTATGTTCTCCTTTCTTTTCACGCATAGAGTGAGACAGTTCAAAAAGCATTAGCCATATTTCTGTCAGGGCTTCCCGTAGTTTTATTTCATACCCAAATTCATCACCAGACAAACGAAATGATGTGGCAATAAGATTCAAAATCCTTTTTTCTGCTGCATTACTCGGAAAAAGCGGGATTACTTCAATCTGTGGGGCTGTTATAACAGGTGCAATATATTTTTGTTCAATCCTGCTTCCCTGTTCCCCGCCAAGCAGGGAAACATCAAAAATATGAAGTAGCTGTATATTCTGTTCTTTCTGTGATATTGCTTTTGTCATATGGAGTACATTGGAATTTACCATGCCGCCACTTCCGGCAGGAAACAATAGTTTTCCTCCCGGCGTATCATATTCAATGCTACCGCTTTCCATGTAAAAAAGTTCCACCGTCTTGTGCCAGTGCCACGGCACATAACGCCCTATATACTTGTCAATTTCTGCCCTTGAAGCAATATAGGGAAAATCTTTTTCATAATCGGGAAGCAATTCTTCCTTGCTTCCAGTATAAAATTCAATGCTATGGACATTTTTCATGTCTCTTCACCTGCACATCTGCGATTTTGCCTGTTTTATGAATTAAATATACTGGAACAGCTCTGCGATTGTCAATCAATATTCCCCCTTTCTCCCACATAGGGCGTTGCACTGTTTACAGTTGCATTTATGCTCAAAAGGGGCGATTGTATTTTAAAATACCATTGCCCCTCTGAGCACCATTAATCCTTAGATTATGGTTTGATGTTTCTATTAAATTGAAAATATGTTACTGCAAAATACAAGACATATATCCCCAGAAAACTAACGAATGAAATACCAAAATATAATATCCATTCTGTGTGGATTCCTGTGTATATCACAAATTGCCGTCCTACATACAATATAAATACCGCACTGATAATAACCGAAAGGATAACCGGGCATAAGTAGTATAAAAACAGTTGTTTTGCCACTACGTTTCTGATTTTTTTCTTTCCCATTCCCAGTTTGTTCAAAATCTGATAGCGGAATTTGTATTTATTGGAATCGCTTAACTGCTGGACGGAAAGGACAGTAAACGCTACGCATAAAAATACCAGTCCTATATAAAATAGCGGAAATGACAAGGTACTCATTAAAAACTTTAGTTCCAGGACTTCCCGGCTCTTAACCTGTATTGTGGCGGGCATTAAAAAAAGTTCTTCACTTCCGATTTTTATATAATCAGAAAGTTCATCATACCCTCTTATTTTTCCGGCTGATTCATACAGACTTTCTGATAAATTTTCCGGCACATTTCCGCTTGCCATAACTGCCATAAGTGAAAAATATTTTTTCATTCCTGTAAGTTTTTTATCCGGCACAACCAGTAAAAAATCCGTTCCATTATGTCCGTTCTGTGCAAAACCCTCCGTCTTAAATCCTGCAAAATCCAGCCCTGTATGTAAACTGTTCTGTGGTTTTTCGCTCCTGTCTTTAATCTCCTGATATACACGGTTTGGCATATGGATTAAATATTGGTTATCCTGCAAGGCAACTGGCGTTAGCCCAAGCATTTTCCGTAAACTGTTATAATCAGTGATTCCCATATATACATCATAATCGTAATAAGCGGCGGCTTTTCTTCCCTCTGCCATAGCCGGATCGCTGTCCTTATCGGAAAATAACCTTAAATTCTGATACAGATAATCAACCATTTCACTTGTTCCGTTTTGATAGACACAATATTTCAGTGTCGCCCGTGGAACGGTATTTTCATTTATCAGTGTTTCTTCTTTGGCAAAATCGTTTTCTGTGTTGTCACTGATTAAAATAATATCAAATGGATATTCCACATTTAATTGTCTGTTTTGATAATCACTTAGCATAAATGCAAGTGAACTTCCTACTAAAGCAAACATAAATAACAGGCTTAGTGTTCCCAATACAAAACACGTATTCCGCATTTTAGAGGAAAACTGACGCATTAAAAACAAACAGTCATTTTTATAAATCAAGCTCCCTTTGCTTTTTATATATTTCATCAGAAAAGCCGAAAGCCCTAAATAGAAAAAGTAAAATGTAAAGGCAAGCCCAATCATTTCAAATACTGCCGCCCATTTTGTTATCCTTCCGGTAAAAATGAGAAAATACAAAAACAATACATTTCCTACGGAAAGATAGAATAACCATTTCCATATAGCGTTTCTTTTCTCGTTTACTGTTTCATTCTGCCTGTCCATGTTAAGCAGACTTATGATTTCCATATTGGAGAATTTCTTCTTATTCCGAAAAAGGGCAATCATAAAACACGCCCCATACAGGATAATTGTCAACAAGATGCTTCCTGCTGATATTTCTATATTTACCCTGTAATTTTTCCCGATACTTTTATAAAAAACAAAAAATAATATCTGCTGTAACCCGCTCCCCAAAAGCAGTCCGGCAAAAAGAGCGGCTATTCCAAGATAGAAATTTTCTTTCATGTAAAGGGCTGCAATCTGCTTTTTCTTCATTCCCGATAATAAGTAAATCGCAAATTCCCGGCTTCTTTTCTCTAAAATGAAACGTGTCATGTAGTTTATCAGCCATGCAACAATAATAAGGATTGCCACCGTGGAAACTGCCATAAATGTAACTAACATCGTTCCTGCCGTAGAAAGCTCCCCGTCGTTTCCAAAATGAATCATATCGTAAATATCCTTTGAAAACAGCAAAGAATGAAAGGAAAAAGTGAGGGCTGTTATCATACACAAGGTTAGAAAGTAATTCAGATAATCTTTCCATAGCCTGCGGGCATTTCGTAATGCAAGTTTATTCAGCATAAATATCATCACCCCCGATTTTGGACTGCATATCAAGAATACTGTTTAAATACTCTTTTTTACCCATATTTCCCCGTTCCAGTTCAGAGCATATCTTACCGTCACTTAAAAACAAAATCTTTTCACAATAACAGGCTGAAAATACATCATGTGTTACCATTAAAATCGTTGCGCCTAATTCCCTGTTCATAATCTGTAAAGTATGAAGAAGCA
This sequence comes from bacterium 1xD8-48, assembly GCA_009917455.1. Lineage (GTDB taxonomy): Bacteria > Bacillota > Clostridia > Lachnospirales > Lachnospiraceae > Suilimivivens. Next base: position 162,349 of record QZDS01000001.1, read on the forward strand.
TAGCAGATGAGTTTGAATCCAGTGCCCCCGTTGGTTCATCAGCAAGAATCAGTTTGGGATTATTGACAAGTGCCCTTGCACAAGCCGCCCGCTGTTTTTGACCGCCGGACACTTCATATGGAAATTTGCTTAAAATATCGCAGATATGTAAAGTTTCCGATATACTCTTTACTCTGATTTCAATTTCTTCTTTTTTCCTGCCGCAAAGAGCCATAGGAAGCATGATGTTTTCTTCAATACTCAATGTATCCAGCAGGTTATAATCTTGAAAGACAAATCCCAGATTTTCCTGCCGGAAATCTGATAATTCCTCCTCTGTCATTTGGGAAATATCAGCCATGTCATAAAGAACCTGTCCGCCGGACATTCTGTCTATGGCAGACAAGATATTTAATATGGTCGTTTTTCCCGAACCGGAAGCACCCATGATTCCAATAAAAGCCCCCTTATCTACATAGAAACTTACATTGTCAACAGCGGTAACTTTTATATTTCCCGTGTCATAATTCTTTACAAGGTTTTTAACCTCGATAAAATGGTTTCCCGCCATAATATCCCACCATTCCTTTCTTCTGCTTAAGTATTGGATTCTAATAAATCAGATATTTTTTTCATTCTGATTTCGGAGCAGTATGGAATAAGACCAGTAAATTCCTGTGCAAAAAAATGTGATAAAGCTGCCAATACCGCTTAAAATCATGGAAAAAGTAATGCAAAACAGAATATCCATATACTTCATACTCTCAAATACAGGAAGCCCCAGGCCGCTGCCAACAGCTGCAAATATCAAAAGGCCAAGCGCAATACCTCCAACCAACATTTTCTTCATTTTAAGAAATTCTTCCTGTATTTCCTTTCGCACTTCCTCCGCAAATACAAGTTCCTTTTTCCGAAGCACCCTGTAAGGATTTTGTTTCAACGCAATGTAAATCACAACAGCAAGTAAGAGCATAATAGATATGGTTGTAAGTATTGGCGCAACACTGGAAGCAAAAAAGTAATGTTCCGTAGAAGTATAGGATACTGAATTACAGCCTGACGCAATTCCACACGCCGTAGCCAACAGCAAAAATTTTCTTTTGTAATAGAACAGGAAGCCATTTGCCGTTTCTCTGCTTACATAAAACCCTTTCGTTTCTTCCTGTAATTTTTTTTCATTATCTGAACCAATCGCCCTGTCATCAATCAACAGGTCATCTAATTTCACTTGAAATATTTTGCTGATTAAGATTATCTTTTCTGTTTCGGGATAACCATTGTTGTTTTCCCATTTGCTTACTGCCTGTCTGCTTGTGTTTAATTTTTCTGCCAGTGCTTCCTGTGAAAGTCCTTGTGACTTCCGTAGCTTATACAGCTTTTCTCCGAATGTCATATTTTTTCCTCCTGGTTCTCGCCCATAATAGCATAATGGCTCAAAATGTCTATCATTCAACTCTGACAATTCCGCAACTTTAAGTTGCTATTGGTTATTTTCTCCCATAAGCAGCAACAAAAATCTGCCTAAAATAATAATTTAGCACTATATCCGACAAATTGAAACAAATAATACAAAAAAAGAAATATGAAGAATGGAGTAGAATTCCGCCGTAGTCGGCATTGCCGGTAATGTGTAGAACTGGCTGTCTTATGAAGCGTTTTGTCAAGTGCTTTTTTGAGTTATTGACGCAAGCCCTTGCCTTTGAACATTTTGATTTTTCTATACTTTTTGATTTTGCCTCGCAAGGGGAGGGTTCAAATCGGAAAAGCTGATCCAGTGCTGTGACACATTTTGCATACTATTTTTTTATATTCCATAGATTTCTTGAGAGTAAAAAGTTCTATCATAAAAAATAACTCTTCCATATGGATTTATGGTATCTTTAAGTTACCACACTTAAGAAAGATACAAACACCACGGAAAGAGTTATTTCATGTGTGAGTTTACCATACTTTCCAGAGGTTTACCATACGATTATGATGAATTTTATTGAAATTGCTTTATGCCGCTTTGAATCCTGTTTCTCCCGGAAAGCTGCCCATAGACATGGACATCCCCTTTGTGCATGACCTTGTTGGCTATCGGTATCTCAATATGATTCATAAACCACATCATGACACGGCTGTTTGACGCCATATCCCTTAAAATAAACCTGCCGCCCGGACGCAGGACACGGTGCAGGCTCATAAAGAACTTTTCGGGATTCGGGTAATGGTGAAAGCTCATGGAACAGGTAACCACGTCAAAGCTGCCCGCCGCAAACGGAAGGTTTTCACAGTCGCCCGCAACAAAACGTATTCCGTTCATGTGCTTTTTTGTTGCGGTTTCTATCATTTTCCCGGACAAATCCACCCCGGTATAATTCCTGTCCGGATAATCTTTCCTAAACATCCCCAGCATTGCCCCCGTTCCGCAGCCGGCATCAAGCAGGTCGGAAAAAGGCTCCCTGACTGCCTCCGCCAATACATCGGGATAATCCCTGCGGCACATATTATAAACGCCTGGATCGTCATCATCAAATTTTTCCGCCGCCCGGTCGAATTCTTTCAGCGACAGTTTTTTATATTCCTTACTCGTCATTGTGAACCATCCCCTTATCTTTTCTATCATTCCTCACGCAGCGTTTCCCTTGCCAGCGTTTTTAACGCCTCATAGCTTTCCGAACTGACGGCGTGTTCCATCTCGCAGGCATCCGCCGCCGCTGTCTTTTCGTCCACCCCAAGCCCCGTCAGGAGCCGGCAGAATGTGCTGTGCCGCTCGTAGGTGTCCTCGGCAATCCGCTTCCCTTTTTCCGTCAGATGGATTTCGTGTCCATCATCTGCAAACACATACCCTTCCTCCGCCAGCGCTCTAAGCGCCACGGAAACCGTGGGGCGGGACACGCCAAGCTCCCCCGCAATATCCGAGCCATGTACTGCCTTCCTTTTGGAAAGTGCATATATTGTTTTAAGGTAGTCCTCTACCGATTTTTTCTGTTTCAAATCCGCACTCCTTTCCTTTCATTTTCCTGCGTCCCGTTTCCTGCATAGATTCCACGCCAGCATGATCCCGAACCAGATAATCATGCTCTCGCTTATCAGAACATTTGTAAAACCAATCCGGAACGGACAGTCGGCATCATGCTTTTTATACCGTACATCAAAAAATAAATGACGAATATGTTGGTAAATGCCATTCCTTTCGGGAAAACAGTATTTTGCCTGATCTGAAGATAAAACCAGTACAGAAAAGGCGGCAGCATCAAAATCTCACTGACAAGCGGAAACCATGAAAATGCGTATAATATCATAATATAAAACAAGTGCAGCGCAATACCGTATAAGATGATTTCCGGAAAAGCCAGCGCCATGGCAAGCGTATTCCTCCATGCCGGAATCTGTGCCGCGCCCCCGCGTCAGCCAGTATACGCTTCCGTCATGGGCGGTATCGTCGTACATCATCAGTCAGTTCCCGCCGCCATAACACAGGCAGCCGAGCATACCGCATATCAGTGCTGCTGTCATTTTCTGTTTTTTCATTATAATTTTCTCCATATCCGTGTTGCGCCAACCCCGCGATAAGCCCGAATTTTTACTGCCACCTGTAAACCGCCAGCCTGTTATTCAGCTTTCCTGCAACAACACTTCCGATTTTTCCAATCAGGGAATATTTTTTCATTTCCTCCCAAAAGCTGCGCTCGTTTATCAGCGTGAGTTTTGCATCAAGGGAGAGCAGATCTCTGCCCGTCACGGTTCCCCATCCGAACTTCGCGCTGGTATTTTTTACAGTGTCATGCTTTTTCTCATTCATCATTTTGGGGTGCATCAGCTCCACCAGAAGAAATCCCCTGTCAAAGGAACCGGTAATGCTGTTTAACACGGTTTGTACCTGTTCTTTGGAGAAATACATGAACAGTCCTTCCGCGATCACAATCACAACTTTATTTTTAGGAATCTGCTCTGTCCACCCTGCCCTGAGAATATCCGCCGCCAGCATATGCTCCCGCTCTGTTTCATGGAAAAAATGCTTTCTCATTTCAATGGAATCCGCCAGATCAACATGAAACCACCGGACTTTTCCGTTATCCACACGGGTAAAGCGGTCATCAAGCCCGCAGCCGATATTGACGCAGACCGCACCGGGATATTTCCGGAGCAGCTTTTTCACCGCTTCGTCAAACATGACCGTCCTCGCGATAACGCCCTCATGGGAAAAGAACCGATCCAGTTTTTCCGTGTCAACATCAAGTTCCCTGATAATTGCAACCGCCTTATTATCGTGTATCCGTGCCGTCTTCCTCTCTGTCTCATTCGCCCTGATTGCAAGCGGTATTAGTGCAGTTTCCTGCACATCGCCCAAGTGCGGCTTTGTGTCAGTGTTTTTTATCAGATACCTCCTGATATCCCGTTCCAGCATCCGCCAGACGGGATATACCGCTCCCGTTTCATCAAAGAATGCTTTCATATCCCGGTTTAAAGCGTCCATTTCATCAACCGCGTTCATGGCATGGTCGCTGGCGCAGAGTTTTCCCAATCCGGTGGCACACATCAGCCGGAAAAAGCGCAGACAGGTTTTTCGATAGGCGATGCTTTCATAATCCATATCACTTGCCGGGAGGATTGCGTGTCCCGCCCGCTCGATTGCCCGATAGCCCTCGATATTAGCGTCCAGTACCCGGTTCAGACAGGCGGTGTTTCCCTTCAGCTTGCTCAAATCGCCATCCGTATAGTAACAGGCAAACGCCGCCGGCAGGACAAAGGCCGCGTGGCAGAGCAGGTAGTCCTCCATATTGGGTTCGTAAACCACCCTGTATCCGGCGCCTGCGAAAATCCGCCCGATCAGTGTTTCATTGGAGGGTGCGTTTTTCAACTGCCCAATGGTAATCTTTTTGAGGTCAAGGGAAACCACCCGCGCCGGTTCCCTGTGCCCCGCAGACAATGCAAAGGCGAACATTATATTTTTCTCCGGAAAAAGCGAGGCATAATGGGCAGGCCGGATATTGTTGCCGACAAACACGATATTCTTTGTTCCGTTTGCCCGCAGATCCTCCATCACGCCATCCAGTTGTGTGTAGCGCACCACAACGAAGATAACATCGTAACAATCATTCGGTTCAAGCTGTGTGATGACTGGTACGCGGCTTACGCTCTCCCGCAGATGAAAGGTCTTTTTCATATGTAAGCCGTTTTTCTTTAACTGTTTTGCCCAGACGCCCCTGGCTAACAGAGTCACATCCTTTTTTGCATGGTACAGGTTATTCGCCAGATTGCAGCCCAGTACGCCTGCACCGTAAACCAAAATCCGCATATTCACTCCTCCTGCTAATTGTTTTTATCATCTTCCGTTTTATCCCTTTTTCAACACCATCGGTTTATTGGAAATAATATTTCTTACTGCCAGTACTTCACCGATTTTTCGGAAACCACGGGATACAACGGTTCACTCTCCTGCAATATTCCTCATATTCCACACCATATAAATTTTTCAGCCACTTTTCCTCGGTACATTTCATCAGCACCGTCAAAAACAGCCATAAACCACAATACCGCTCCCGCCGCAATCAATAAAACTCCTATCATCAGCAAAACCATCTTTATCATAGGAAGGCTTAGATACGCAATGCTCTTACATTGACTCAATAAAATTCCCGCCATGGTCACCGTGATAATCACAGCCACATAAACCGGCCCTGCGCCATACAAAGGGAGGTGGTTCTTATTCTTATTCATAATCTCCTCCCCAAAACAATGTACACACCCACGCCATTACCAATGCGGCAAACGGGTACACAATAAAACGGGCAATCTGCTCCTTAAGGTTGAATCCGAATTTACGATATGATTGACACCCTGCCGTTTCCGGATAAAAATGCTGATAGAAATGGGATTTCGTAAGCAAAAACCAGTCAAAGCAGATCATATCAAAGGCTTTCAGCAGGTATAGCATAGTCCAGAACCTGACCGCAAACTGCCAAAAGGTAAAATCGTGCCGGATACCGTCCCACGCGCCGTACAGAAACGCTGCCGGAAGCGTCAATACATCAATTATGAGCAGTATCCACCCGATGACCTTTGCGCCACGGAAAGGCTCTTTATGCTCCAGTACCGCCGCCTGTATATCTTTGGGCGCGGACTTGAAAAGCCGTCTGTCCTGCACTAACGCCACCGCCGCAAACAGCATCAGAAAAAATGCAGCCATTAACGCAAGTGATAAAATCAAAGTTGTAACCATCCGATAATCTCCTTTTCGGCAGTCTTATCCCGATAAGCATCGTAAAACGCAATCCACATTCCCATCACCTTATATTTGGCAGCTGAATGCCGATAATATTTTGACATTTTTACTTTGCCGAAGTCAGGTTTTACAAAAGGAATATCCCGCCCACGCCACGCGGCAACGCTATGCCCGGTCATATTCTTTTTATCCTTTGTCGTTCCCTCAAACGGAACGTGCGACGGGGATACCATAACCACATTTTCAATGCCACCGATATACTGTGCGGTCAATGCCGCAAAAACAGAACCCATAGACCTTCGCTCCGAACAAAGACACCGCCAATCCTGTGATACCGTAATCGGCAAATCCTTCCGCTATTTTTATACCGGGCAGCAGGCTTTGTTCGCCGCCCATTATGACTATAACAGCCCTGTCACTGCCATTGAATTCATTTACCAAATCCACGTCATCAAAAAAGCAATTGCCGCACCGCCCACAGCAAACACCGGGAGCAGCGGCAGCATTACTTTTACATGGAACCATTTCTGGTGGTATTCCTTCTCCATATGTTCTGTACCGGGAAGTCGGATCCTCCTGATATTCGCAAAAAGAATCCAGTCCAGGAAACAGGTGTCAAAAACAGCAAGAACGACCATATATCCGTAAGCGACAAGCAGCCCCTGGACGAACGTTTCCGCTCCGGCTTTATGCGCCATCCATGCGAACAGAAATAGTACTACAAGCAATGCGGCAATCTTCTTGACCGCCATAATTATGCACTCAATGATGAAAACTGATATGTTCATTTTCTTTTCCTCTCATTTCCCTCACGCTTCTTTTTATATCCGCAGTCGCAATATGGACCGCCCGAAGCCAGTGTATACTCCCGGACAAAATCCGAGGTACCGCCTGCCTCGGCCATTGTATAATCCAGACGGCACATGGCAGGGACAAAGTCATAAAGTTCCAGTTCCCGCATCAGGGTGCAGATGCCACAGGCGGTAAAGCGGGCTTCATAGCCGCTGCCGTCCGGATAAGGATAAAAATCCATGTTCCACGAATAAGGGTTCCTGTCCGCAGCCCTTAACCGTTCGGTGGCTTTCATTGAGGAAATATCCTTTTTGGTGAACTTGGATTTTCCGCTCTTACGGCAGAACCACTTCATGGCCGGAGTCATCATGGAATCGGAATAATATGCTGTCAGCCGCCGGACATCGGGACGCTCTGGCATATTCAGCACAAAGGCGGAAAGCAGGGCACAGTTGACGATATTCATTTTGAACCGGTCTCCCTTTTCAAAGCCCGGCAGCCCGGCAATAATCTCTTTATACCGGGGCTTTGCTTTTGCCGCAACCGTTTTTGCCACAGCCCTGTCCAGCCCAAACCCTGTAAGCAGGTTCCGTTCAAAAGATTTTCCAAACAACGCCCACATGCCCATGGGCATTCCTATATATTTCATATACAGCCTCTCTTTCCTGCCGGCACGTTGTATGCCATTGTATACAGCGAAATGCCATGCTTCAATTTTTCCTCGCCGCAAAGCTTCATACCGCCGCAAATATATTTTTTACTTTCAGCGGCGTATCGGTATCAAGGACGCCCTTCTTAAAAATCTTCGCATACAGTTCGCCGCCGCTTTGTATAACCGCCAAGACAACTTTTAAAGGCAATTCACTCAAAATTGAGCATTTGCTTTCCCCTTCCTGCACCGGAAAGCCGCCATACCCTCCACGGTTTTCACCTGCGCTTTCCGGTACATGGCTTTCAGCCTCATTTCAAGACTGTGCGCCGTCTCATAGGGCGGCGTAAAATATCCCTTTGGCGTATACATTTTTTCAACGAGCCAGTCGGTGCGCTTATTTTCACCCTTTACATAAAAGCATCCGCAGAATATGCCGCCCGGTTTCAGGACGCGGAATACCTCCCGGTAAGCCGCCTCCTTATTCGGGAAGGCATGGAAGCCGTTTAGCGACAGTACGAGGTCAAAACTGCCGTCAGGGAAGGGCAGCTTCCCCGCATCTCCCTGCATAAAGCTGACATTTTCCAGGCTGCGTTTTTCCGCCTGCCTCCTTGCCCGCTCCATCATGTCCGGGGAGTAGTCCAGGCAGGTGATGTCCGCGTCCGGCAGTCTTTCATACACCGGCATACTGAGTACGCCCGTCCCCACCGGAACCTCCAGCATCCTGCCATCAAAGCCTTGCGGTATGCCTGAAAGCGCAAGCTCCAGATAACGGTCGTTTTTCCTTTTATTCATGTTCCATACCAGCTTACAGACTGCCTTTCCGGACAGCGTGGAGCAGGTGATCATCCCGTCATAGAATGTCGCCTCCCCACCGAGGCTCTTATATGCATTTTTGATCTCATCATGTCTGCTCATTTTTCTCATTCTTCCATTCTTTTATCCAAGCGCCACATCCAGCACCATCATGACTGTAAATCCTGCCGCAAACAGCAGTGTCCCCACATTGGAGTGCTTCCCTTCCGACATCTCCGGGATCAGCTCTTCCACGACTACATAGACCATGGCCCCGGCCGCAAAGCTCAGAAGATACGGCAGGAGCGGGACCACAAAGCCCGCCGCAAGTATGGTCAGCGCCGCGCCCATCGGCTCCACCGCGCCGGAAAGCGTACCGTAAAGGAACGCCTTTCCCTTGCTGACGCCCTCCGCCCGCAGAGGCATAGAGATGATTGCCCCTTCCGGGAAATTCTGTATCGCTATCCCAAGGGAAAGCGCCAGCGCGCCCATGGCGGTGATCCCTGCATCCCCGGAGAGCCACCCGGCATAGACCACGCCCACCGCCATGCCTTCCGGCAGGTTGTGGAGGGTCACCGCCAGCACCAATAAGACCTGTTTCTGCAGGCTGCTTTTTGGTCCCTCCGCCTTGCTGCTGTTCATGTGGAGATGGGGGACTGCCCGGTCAAGCAGCAGGAGGAACAAGATGCCAAGCCAGAAACCCGCTGCAGCAGGGAGGAACGACAGCTTCCCCATAGGCTCCGACTGTTCCATTGCCGGGATCAGCAGGCTCCAGACAGATGCCGCCACCATGACGCCCGCCGCAAATCCCGTCAGCGCCCTCTGCACCATCTGGTTCAGCCTGTTTTTCATGAACAGCACACAGGCAGAGCCGAGCGTCGTCCCAAGGAACGGTATCAGGATGCCCTGAAAACTTTCCGTCTGCATGGCGTCACCTCCCAAACCTTCCGAACAGCCCTTTCTTCTCATACGGCTCACTGCTTACGGATACGGCATCGTATCCCGCCTTTGCCACTACGCTTTTCAGTTCCTGCTCCGGGATGTCCTCCTCCGCAAGGATGACCGTCTGCTTCTTTGTATGGGAGCTTGCCACTTTCTTTACCTGAAAGGCGTTCCTTACAGCCTCGTTGATATGCGCCTCGCACATACCGCAGGCCATTCCTTCTATTCCCATTGTTATCTTCACCATAAGATGTCCTCCTCACTCTCCTAATCATAGTTAGTAAAAACTAACTCATGTCTCAAAAAAATGCGGCTGTTTTGTATTAGTAGCCGCTAACTTTATTTTAAGTATACCTCTTATGCCTTGCTTTTGTCAATAGGATAGAAAATGATTTGCAGAATTTTCAGACTCCGACCACAGCCTTATCATTGTATTATCACAAAGCGCTGCTTATAGAAAAAACTGCCCCCAACATAAAAATTGAGTTGATAACCCGCAGATTCAGAGTTAACCCGCAATGCTCTGGTCCGTGTCCTTCAGCAGGGCACAGGCGTATTCCATCCGCTTTCTCCTGATATATTCCGATATGGGGCAGCCATAAACCATGGCGAAATATTTTTTCAGGGAAGAAGGGCTTACTCCCGCCCGCAAAGCAAGCTGTTCCACAGTATAAACCGTCTGAAGATTCCTGCAGATGCATTTTTCCGCCTCGTCCGCAATCCGTCTCTGCCCGCTGGTGACATAAGCCTTTTTTACAGGCTTTAGGTGTCCTGCCGTCAGAAGGTACAGAAGCTCCAGGCTGTAAAACCGGTAATCTTCTATTCTTCCCTCCGCCGTTTCCAGGGATTCCGTCAGGCCCGATGACTGCTGTGGTAGTCCTATCAGTCAATGTCACATCAATGCCGTGGAGTATCTCCCTGTTCTCATAAGAGAAATGCACATTTTTAAATTCAAGCGGCTCATCTATCGCCAAAGCATTTAAGGCGCATTCAGAGCATGGTGTAGTTTTTAATCCTTCTTCTGCCTTGCTGCAGTCTATTCGCAAGAAATAACCTGCATTGGTAATACGTCAATGCTGTTATGATGGATATTGTATGTTGCGTAAATCATATTCATTTTATCTGTCCTCTTTTCATTGATTTTTTGAAAGCATTTCAATCATTTTACCAATTCCCGTATATTATGTGTTATAATGTTTTATATGATTTTGTTTCCCTCATTTTTCCCTTATCAGGGTTCGTAATACCCTGTGGGAAGATATAACATAAGGGAAACTTCAGGGGAAAGTTCATCTGCGATAAATTTAGTGTTTTCAAGGGCTTGCGGATATTCTAATAACAAAATATAACAGCTAATGTTTCCCTTAAAAATCATCAAATCACAATCGGAATTTAAAAGGAGCAAAACACAATGGGCAAATACGCCGCTTTATGGGAATACGTGAAAAATAATGGAAGTCAGTCTTTTAAATTGAGCTTTGAAGAAATACAGAATATTGCAGGGATACCGATAGACCACTCTTTTCTAAAATACAAAAAGGAACTTACAGAGTACGGCTATCAAGTAGGAAAAATATCGATAAAAAGAACAAACGGTTATTTTTAATAAGATGGGTTGACAGATTTCAATTTGTCGGGCTGATAAAAAACAAAAACAGGGCGGTGGTGACAGGCATTGACTATCCCGCCGCCCTGTCTGTTATCGCTCCATATCCTGTTTTCTGCAGGTTTGCTGTTCCCGCTGTTCCTGCCGCAAGATACTGTAAACGCTCTTTCTTGTTATTAATAAATCCGTATTTGAGAAAAAGTTCGGGATTACTCCCGGTGAGTACCGGAAGCATCCCTGACGGTGAAATAATATGCGTAAAAAACATCCTCTTCATCCCGCTGCACTCCTATTTAAATGTCTCGCTGTGATTGAGTACAAGCGTACTGTACAAAAACAGCACGTCGCATCCCCCAAAATCCACGAACTTTCCCAGATTATCCGGATGCATATACCGGATATCCGCCAGCGTAATCTCCGAATAACCGCTGATAAGAAGCGGCACAATGGCTGAGCCAAAGGAATCACGGAAAATCACAAGCCTTCTGTCCTCCTTTGCCAGAGGGTTTTCGATGGTGACAAGAGACAGCGGACCGGACAGGAACATTTCATAGGGGTCTTTTCCCCCGGCTTTTTCCATGCTGTATACCGGAATATCCCTGCCATTTTGCCAGTCGTACACTTTACAGGCATTGATTGCCTCCCCTGTCAGATACTTTATCTCTTCCGGCGCAAAAGGCAGGGCAGCCTGTCCGTAATACACTCCGTAAAAATCTCCTTCAAGAGTATGGACCTCATAATCATCGGAAAGCGAAGCTCCCATACTCTCCGCCAGACGTTTTGCCACGTCCGCAATTTGCTCCTGCCGCCCGCATTGCCGTTACCTGTTTTCTTTCCGTTTCTCAAGCTCCTTTCTGATTTCCGGCAGCTTCGCCTCCAAATCAAATTTCATTGCGCAGACGAACATCACAAGAAACAGTAGGAAAGGAATGTAGATATTAAAGGCGTAAATCGCCTGACGCACGGCCGGTGTTGCCGCTGTCAGGGTCGCGTCGTAATGGGCAATTGCAAGACACCACCCCACTACAGACGCCCCCAGGCCGTTTCCAACCTTTCCGCCGAACCCGGTAGCGCTCTGGGAACAGGCGACCATTCTGTTTCCATACTTGAATGCGTTATAGTCGATTGCCATTGCCGTGGTGACGCCAAGCAGGCACATCATGGGAATATTGGCAAAGGAGCTGATGCATCCCAGAATGGTATTGTACCAGAAATGGGTCGGGTTAATCACACGCAGAAGGTTTACCGCCATTCCAAGCAAAAAGCACACGCGCAGAGTTTTCACCACTCCCAGCTTCTTATTCATGGGCCCCACCAGTACAAAGCCGAGAATCGTCGGTATCATTCCCACCGCGCCGAGAATTGCCACCAGATTGTCATCGCCGTAAATCCATTTACAGTAGTAGGTTCCCGATGAGTTGGCAAGTCCGTAGGTCACCTGAGACACCAGTCCCATAATCAGGGCAAGCACCCAGTATTTATTGCCAAACAGCTTTCCTACAGCCTCTGCAAGAGGCACCGCCTCCTCCGCTCCCTCATCGCTCTGCGGCATTTGCAGGCCTGCAGTTTCATCGGAGACAGCCGTCTCCCTGCTCTTTTTATAACAAAACAGAAGGCTGAGTAAAACCACAAGGGCAACTGCCGCCGCAAATTTTATCCATGCGCTCTGCGTCCCGCCAAGAGCGTTGGTAACCGGAATCACGGCAAGCACAATCGCCATGCCGGGCACATAGCCGGCTAGCGCGCGGTAAACGCCCATCTTCCCCCGCTCCTCGGAGCTTTCCGTGCGCACCACCTGCAAAGAGGCGTAGGGAATGGCAATCGCCGTATAGACCACAGAGGTCATCAGCAGATTGGTAATCAGCAGATAGGCAATCTGCAGCCCGCTGTTTCCGCCAGGCACGGTAAAAAGCATCAGTATCAGCGCCGCCGCAGGTACCGCCATCCTCAAAATCCACGGACGGTATCTTTCCCGCCCTGGTTTTGTGTGGTCGATAATATTTCCCATGATAATATCCGTAAAGGCATCAATAATCTTTGTAATCATGAATACCGTTGCCACCATACCGGCCGCCAGTCCCACCTTATCCGTATAAAAATAGGTAAGCTGTCCCACCATTCCGCTGATTGCGTTTAAGGCAAACTGCCCCATGGAATCGCCGAAATAATCGCTTCCTCTCATCACCTTCTGAATGCCGAACTGGTCTTTTCCCAATGGTTTTTTTGCCATCTTCTTTTCCTCCTCATATGATTTACTTTTTCTCTGTTTCCTGCCTGTTTAATGCGTCAAGTACCGTCTTAAAAAGCTCCGTCCCCTCCGGCGGCATCACCGCTGTCAGCTCGCTGATTGTCATGCCGTAGGCAAATTCAATCATGGGACCGTCCAGCATTCCCGGCATGTACCGGTTAAAAAGCTCTACCGCCAGGGCTTCCTGCACAAGGGCGCCCAGCGTGGTATCCATAGTAAATCTCTCCACCTCAAGCTTCGTCCCGGTTTCATACTCATAGTGCCATTCTCCCGAGCCGAGAGAAAAGCCTTCTTCTTTCTCCGGCAGATAAACCTGCGCCGTGGTATTGGCCGGGACGGTTATGTCAACCGTAATTTTCCCGTCTTTACAGCTCCATGCGCTTCTTACCATGCCGTAAACCGAATCAAAGGCCGCGTCCACGCCGGTGATTCCTTTGATAAAACCGGGGCGAATCATAATTTCCTTATATCCGGGCTTTAATGGGCTGATTCCCGCCAGCTTTTCATACATCCAGTCGCCGATGGAGCCGTATGCATAGTGGTTTAAGCTGTTCATTCCCGACTCGTCAAAGCTGCCGTCCGGCATAATGGAGTTCCATCTCTCCCATATGGTGGTTGCGCCTTTTTTTACCGCGTAAAGCCAGGACGGATAATCCTCCTTCAGGAAAAGAGTTCCCGCAAGGTCATGCATACCGTTTTCCGATAACGCATGGCACAGATAAGGCGTTCCCACAAAGCCGGTGGACAGATGGTTTTTGTGGTTGGCAATATTGGCTGCCAGTGATTTTGCAATTCTCTCCCGGTATTTTTCCTGTGCAAGATGGAAATGCAGCGCCAACACGCAGCCCGTCTGTGTTTCGCTTACCAGCCGGCCCGTTCTTGTGACGTATTCCTCGTCGAAGCGTTTTACAATCTCCTCATGGAGCTTTCGGTATTTACCGGCGTCCTCTTTATGTCCAAGCACCCCTGCCGCCTTGCTTACAATATCCGCGGAATACGCATAATAGGCGTTTGCCACCAGATATTTGTCCGTCGCCCCCGTCCTGTCGGCGCTTTCCTCCTTGTCAAGAGCCAGCCAGTCCCCGTATTGAAAGCCTGTCTGCCACAAACCGTTCTCCCCGCAATGGTCCGTGATATAGTCCACATATCCCTTCATGCTCCCGTACTGGTCTCTCAGCACCCTTTCGTCCCCGAACATCCGGTAAATTGTCCATGGAATGACAGTAGCCGCATCGCTCCAGGCAGCGGCAGCCTCCTGGTCCGCCAAAATATTGGGCACCACATGGGGCGGGCCGAACTCCTTTGTCTGTTCGCTTTTCAGGTCATGAAGCCATTTTGTGAAAAACAAAGCGGTTTCCATATTATAAGAAGCCGTCCGGCAGAAGACCTGGGCGTCTCCCGTCCATCCAAGCCGCTCGTCTCTCTGGGGACAGTCCGTGGGAATATCCAGAAAATTGCTGCGCTGCCCCCACGTTATATTGCTTTGCAGCCGGTTTACCATTTCATTGGAGCAGGAAAACCGCCCTGTCACCCTCATATCCGTATGTAAACTGCAGGCCGTAAAATCCGCCGGGTCAATCTCCTCCATCCCCTCCACACAAATATAGCGGAATCCGTGAAAGGTAAAATGGGGCAGAAAGGTCTGCTTTGTCCCGTCACAGATATAGGTGTCCGTTGATTTTGCCTGACGCAGCGTTTCCGGGTAAAAATTCCCGTCCTTATCCAGCGTTTCCGCATGGCGGATAACAATTTTCTGCCCGGCCTTTCCCTGAACCCTTACCTCCACGATACCGGCCATGTTCTGACCAAAATCCAGAACCTTTTCCCCCTTCGGCGTCACAATCAGCTCTTTTGCCGCTATGCGGTTTGTAATTCTCACCGGTTCGCATTCCTGGGCCGTAAGGTTTTCCATGGGATAGGAAAAAGGAACCGCCGAAAAAGCTTTGCTCTCCTTAAAGGTACTGTCGATGGTCTCTCCCATGTAAATTTCGCTGTATCGTATGGAGCCTGTTTTCACCGTCCAGTCCGTATCCGTTCCGATAACCTCTTTCGTGCCGTCCTCATAGATAATATGGAGCTCCGCCAGCGCCGCAACCTGACTGCCGTAGTGGGCAGGCGTGCAGGTAAAACCGAAAATCCCCTTATACCAGCCGTTTCCCACGGTAATTTCCAGAAGATTCTCCTTTTCTCCGGCAAGCAGCTCCGTCACGTCATAGGTCTGGTATTGCAGACGTTTCCTGTAATTTGTCCAACCCGGCGCAAAAAACGCATCGCCGGCCTTCTTCCCGTTTACATGGATTTCATAAACGCCCAGAGCCGTCGCATAGATGCGGGCGCGCTTTACCCCTTTGCGGAGAGAAAAGGGTTTTGCAAATACGGGACAGGCCGTCTCCTCCTCTCCGAAAGGATGGGTAATCCACTTCCCCTGAAAATTTTCTCCGGCAAGCAGGCCGGTTTCAAAGCAACCCGCCGCCTCGGCCACTTCATTGTGATTATCCCGCACAACCACCCGGTATTCATAAACCGATTCCGGCAGCAATGGCATGCCTCCATATTCCACAAGTACGGACTGCTCCGACTCCTGATAGCCGGAATCCCACGCCATCGCCCCCTGTGAAATCACCTGAATCTGATAGCCGTCCTGCATGGTATTTTTCTGCTCCGATTCCAGCTTCCAGGAAAACCGCGGAATGGAAACATCTATTCCCACGGGATTTTTCCGGTATTCCACCCGTAAATCCGTAATCTGCATATCCGTCACCTCTCCTTTCTGATAAATACTGTGAGTATTCCTGTCTGCTTTGTCTTTAATAATACATGGCATGCTTCCTCGCCCGTCTTTTCCAGCCGGTAATCTGTTTCGCACGCTTTATCCCCGCTTCTTCCCTCTACGCTTTGGGGTATAAACGGACAGTAAATCCGGCTCTCGCCCTCCGCCGCCTCAAAAGTCATTTCAAAAGCCTTCCCCTCCTCGTCATAGTGATAAGCCATCAGCCTGCCTGCCGTTTCCGCCGGATAAGCTCTGCAAAGAGAGCTGAAATTTTCGTCCTCCTCCCGCTTCGGCTGATAATCCCAGTACGCAGAGCTCCACAGACAGGTTTCCAGAATCCCGTTCATATGCCGTATCAGACCGTTAGTAAAAGGCTTCGAGGGAAATGCGCCCCATTCGCCCACAATTAAAGGAAGCTGCAGCTCCATTTGAGAGCGGCGCTTGTCGGCATACAGTCTCTCCACATTTTCCCTGCTGAAGCTCTCATAGCGGTCGGAATCCACCACCGAATCATACCCGTGCGGCGCATATATCTGACAGCCCTGACTTTCCTTATCCGCAGAAAGACGGCCTATTCCCGTACACACCGTGCTGCTGCAGTATATATTCCCTCCTGTGACGAGGGGCTTTTCGCTGTGCTTTTTGACAGCCTTATGCATCCTTCGGTAAAAGTCCATCAGCGTGGTACGGTCAAACTCCTGAAACTGCTCCGTCACAATTTCCATAAACGCCGCCTGTTCTTCCAGAGAAATCTTTTCGGGATGCGCCAAATCAAACTGCGGGTTCCGCTCCTTCATCCGCTCCGTTGCAAACCCGAAAGCATTGCGCGCAAGGCTTCCCATAAAAGGCTCGTTCATAGGCTCCCATCCGATGATATTTTCACAGCCGTCCAGATACTGTGCAATCTGCTCCCACATTTTCTCATAATGGGTAAGCACTCCCATTCCGTCCTCCACAGCCTTATCCGCCCAGAAATTATCCGCCGCCCGGATAATCGCCTCGCTTTGCAGGTACGCGTCATACCACATGGTACAGCCTTCCGGGTGATATGCCCCCTCGTCCAGCGTCGCCCAGTCCGGCGCGCCGTCCATAAATTTTCTTGCAAACAAATCCTGATGCATATCGACGATTACATATAGTCCGTATTTTTCAGCCAGCCCTATCGCGTCCCTGACCCGGCTTAAATAGTCCATATCATACTTTCCCGGTTCCGGCTCCACCCCGTCCCAGAAAATTCCGAACCGGATAAGATTAAATCCCATCCTTTCAAAGGCCCGGAATGATTTATCCAAATCAGGAAAAATATATCCCTGCGCCCTGTCTTTGCAGACCACATTAATTCCGTTAAACAAAACCTGCTTCCCGTCAGGTGTCTGAAAGTCCATCCCCTTAATAAGAATCCGCTCCATAAAATCCCTCCTGTCTTTTACTGATTTTCAGGCTTCAAAGAATTTACAGGTTCATTTTATTTGCTTTTTCAGGCTTTGTATTGTAATTTTGCGCTCTATATTATAAAATTATATTACTTTAAATTTAAGGAGCGTTATGATGGAGCATATTTATTCCTTTTGCCAGACTCTCTACAACTGTACTTACCTTCCCGTACATTATTATGAAAATGGCGCGCTGATGCTGGTTCTGCCGGACACTGGCTTTTCCTTTGACCTGGCGGCGGCCCATCTGCCGGAATTATCCGCCAGGGAAAAGGACGTCTCCTATCTGGTCACAAAGGAATTCAATTATTTCGGTCTTGTGCAGAACAGGCAGACAGGACAAAGCGTTCTCATCGGGCCGGTGGTAAGCCTCATGCCCTCCTCCGCTTCTGTCAGGAATATTATGAAGGAATACGCTATTCCATCAGAATATAAAGAACAGCTCACGGAGCTGTACCGGTTTACCCCTGCGTATTCCTTTCATCAGTTCTGCCATTTTCTTGCTTTGTTTTATCAGGAATTATTTCATGACGTGATTTCCATAGAAGCTTATCTGAATCTGCACTCCGCCTCGGAAAACTTCTCCCGGGCAAGTCTGCATTCGATGAAAAGCTATGATATCAAAGAGACGGAACAGTTTCACAACACCTACCACTATGAGCAGATGTACCTTGACTATATCCGCAGCGGCAACGTTGACGGGCTGAAAGCGTTTTTTTCAAACGCTTTCTCCATTCAGGCCGGACAGATTGCGGACAATACTTTAAGGCAGGCAAAAAATATCCTGATTGTCGCCGTCACCCTCGCCACACGGTGCGCCATTGAGGGCGGCCTCGATATTGAATCCGCCTATCAGCTCAGCGATATTTATATTCAGGAGGGAGAAAAGCTGCAAAGTGTAGACAGCCTCTATCAGCTCCAATACGACATGCTTCTGGATTTTACCAGAAGGGTGGCATCGGCCCGGCTTCCCCAAAATACCACGCCGGATATTTTTAAATGTATCCAGTATATCAGGCGGCATACCAATCAGGCAATCTCCGTATCGGACGTGGCGGCCTACGCCGGCAAAAGCCGCTCGTACATTTCCCGCCGTTTTAAAGAAGAATCGGGCTTTGCCATAAGCGAGTTTATCATGCGCTGCAAGCTGGAAGAAGCCCGCTCCCTCCTTGCCTACACCGATAAATCCTTAAGCGAAATCAGCAATTACCTGTGTTTTTCCAGTCAGGCTTATTTTCAGAATGTATTTAAGAAAAAGTTCGGGATGCCTCCCGGGGAATACAGAAGGCACCCCGGAAGGAACCGAAAGTAGAAAATATTTATTTTTCTCTGCAATAAAAACGTAATATCCGTCTATTTCATAAACTTTAACGCCTCCAAAAACAGAGGTCAGTTTATTTTTATACCAGTCAAGTCGCTTTGTAACCATAACCAGCTTTCCGCCAATAGTTAATTTTTTGAATCCGCCCTCGATAAAATGCTTTGGAACAGAAAAATCTGCATGATACGGCGGATTACATTTCCGTTATTTCAGCGTTTCACTGTTATTGAGCACAAGGGTGCTGTACAAAAACAGCACGTCGCATCCCTCGAAATCCACAAACTTTCCCAGATTATCGGGGTTCATATACCGGATATCCGCCAGCGTAATCTCCGAGTAGCCGCTGGCAAGAAGCGGGGCCATGGCTGAACCGAAGGAATCCCGGAAAATGATAAGCCTTTTCCCCTCCCTGGCCAGAGGATTTTCAATGGTGACAAGGGACAGCGGCCCGGACAGAAACATTTCATAAGGGTCCTTTCCTTCGGCCTTCTCCATGCTGTATACCGGAATTTCCCTGCCGTTCTGCCAGTCATAGACCTTGCATGTGCTTATCGCCTCCCCTGTCAGATACTTCATCTCATCCGGCAAAAGTGGCAGCGCCGCCTGACCGTAGTACACTCCGTAAAAATCCGCATCAAGAGTATGAACCACATATTCTTCCAGAAGCGCGGCTCCCATCCCCTCCGCCAGCCGCTTTGCCACGTCCGCAATCCGCTCCTGCCGCCAGTGGGTGTCGGTCTTATAGTAATCCTCCTTCTTAAGGAGGTCGGAAATCGTGATATACTCCGCAAAATCCGCTTCCCGCTTTACATAATCCTCAAAAGCCTGATAATCCATGGAAGGGCGTCCGCTTTCCTTTGCCAGAAAGCAGTTTTTGTCAGGGATTACCGACAGAAAAACCCTGTTCTCCTCCGTCAGATACTTTCCGCACACATACCGGAAACGCAAAAGGGCACGGTCAAGGGAAGCCGTGTTCATGGGATATTCCAGTTTGGAAAGAAAACCTTCCGAGACATAAATTCCGTTGTTGTCGCCCCGCCGGAAAATCTCTGCCGCCGTCAGCGCCTTTACCGTCCGAAGCTGTTCCCGGAAAGGAAAGGTATCCGCAGCAAAGGTCTCAAACCCGGACATAAAACGCCCATTCCACACCGTCTTTGCCGAAAGCTCCGGCATGGCGGACAGCCTCCGCCTTTCGCTGTCGGAATAATTTTCCTTCGGATAAAATACGCACAGCAAAAAGCCCGCCGCAAAAAACAGGGCGAATATGATACATAGTATTTTGTCTTTTCTCCGTATATCCATCACTTTCCCTCCTTAAAACCGAAAATATAAAAAGGGATTAAAGGAGCCGTCAACCAGATAGGCCGTCATTACCGCCATAAGCGCTAAAAGTACGACCGGTTCCGCCACAAACAAAATTTTCCTGCCTGCCGGCTTTTGAAAAAGACGCCCAAGCAACCCTTTCGCCGCCGGCGTCGCGCCCACGACTCCGCAAATCAAAAGAACCCCAAAGCTTCTAAGATAATAGAGCGCCTCCGCCGACACCAGAGGAATTCCCCCTGCGCCAAAGAGCCCGCCGATATCTGAGAATGCCTGCGGCATGTTCTCTCCGTTAAAAATCACAAAGCTGACCATCACCAGAAACAGCACATAAAGCCGCGACATCACCCGGCTTTTCTTCAAATACTTTAAAAGCCACAATTTTTCCGCCATCAGAAGCACGGCAAAATACAGTCCCCAGATAATAAAATTCCACGCCGCGCCATGCCAGAAGCCTGTCAGCATCCACACCACAAAAATGTTAAAAAGCCAACGCGCCTTTCCCACACGGTTTCCGCCCATGGGAATATAGACATAATCCCGAAACCAGGAACCCAGGGTGATGTGCCACCTTCTCCAGAATTCAGTGATACTGGCGGAAATGTAAGGGTAATTGAAATTTTCCAGGAATTGAAATCCAAGCACCCTCCCCAGCCCAATTGCCATATCGCTGTAGCCGGAAAAGTCAAAGTAAATCTGCAGGGCAAGGGCTATGGCATACAGCCAGTAAAATAAAACCGCTTTCTCTGCGGACGCGCGGAATGCGCCGCACAGCTCGCCCAACTGATTTGCCAGAAGGATTTTCTTTGCAAGCCCTGCCACAAAGCGGCGGACGCCTGCCGACGCCTCCTCCCAGGAATGCCTTCTTTCCCGCATCTGCCCGGCAATTCCGGCGTACCGCACAATCGGCCCGGCAATGAGCTGCGGAAACATGGAGATGTAAGCCGCCAGATTCACCGGATTTTTCTCCGCCCTCTCTCCCCGGTAGACGTCCAGCGTATAGCTGATAATCTGGAAGGTATAAAAGCTGATGCCGATGGGGAGCGCCGCCTGTATGAGAGGCAGCTTATGCCCGGTAAGCGCGCCAAGGTTTTCGAGGAAAAAATTCCCGTATTTGAAATATAAAAGAAAGGAAAGGCTGATTCCCACCGACAAAAGACAGAAGATACGCCCGGCCTTTCCGCCTCTGTACTTTTCCAGAAGCAGTCCGAAAAAATAGCCGGACAAAATGGAAACGCCCATCAAAAATACATAGCGGGGCTCGCCCCAGGCATAAAATATCAGGCTGCCCAAAAGCAGGACAACATTTTTGCCCATGCCCGGCCTCCCCGAACGCGCTGCGTGCAATTTCCCCCCGGATAAAAACCGCTCCGCCAAATCCGGCGCAAAATAAAGTGCCAGCACCGGAGGCAGAAAATAATACAAAAAAGTGATACTTGAAAACAGCATATCAAAATTTCCCTGTCGCCTGCTTATTCTATGGGCGCTTCAATAATGACCTCCGCACCTTCAAGCGCCGAAAGCGCGTTGCTCTTAAATGTCTCTATGGTATCCGCCGCGCCGAAGGCCGTAATCACGTAGCTTCCGTCTACTTTAATAATTATCAGCGTATCCGGCTGTCCGCACATCCACTGTCTTCCAAGGATTTTGGTCTTTGCCTCCTCCGCAAAACTGTCCATATCCACGCCGTCCTTTAAACGGTAAGCCGCGCCGGTAAAAACGTTTCCGTTCATCATATGAACCATGGACGCCGCGTCGTCAATATCGGCGGCCATAGCCTGCGGCAGTCCCAGCGCATAGTCAAGCTCCTCCGTCTTGCTGATATCAAATTTTCCCGGCGCGTCCATCACCGGATTTTCCTGATTTCCCCCGTATACGGAAAACAAATCCGCCTCCGCATATGTCCCGAATACTGCGTTTAAAACCTCGACTGCCTCCCCGTACTTAGAGGCGCCGGCCTCCGCTCCTTCTCCCGCAGACGAGTCCGCCTTGCCTCCGCACCCCATAAGAGCCGTCGTCATTACAACCGTCATAAAAAGTACTGTTAATTTTTTCATGTTTTTAATCCCCTTTCCCGGCAATTCATTTTTACTGCTTTCATTGCCGCTTTAGCTTCCTATATAGTATACGTCATTTTTGAATGAATTTTATGGAATCGGAATCATAATTTTTAATTTAAATATGCCGTTTTCCATTTTGGTACTCAACTGACCTTCGTAGCGCTCCACCGCCTTTCGGATGTTGGGAAGCCCCAGACCGTGAAGGAACTTATCCTCTTTCGATGTTTTACCCTCCGCAGGCACCCCGGCAGACGCGTTGTTTTCCACGACAATCATAAGGATATCCCGGACACGGTCCGCCTTTACCGTGATAAGCCTCTCCTCCTCCGGCAGCTTTTCGCTTGCCTCAATGGCATTGTCCAGGGCGTTTCCGAATATCGTCCCAATATCCAGAGGTTCTAAAAAGGAGCCGTCCTCAAAAGTAACCGCGGCTCTGAAGTCAACTTTCTTTTCCTGCGCCAGCTTCGCCTTGTCGCGGATGACAATGTCCAAAACCTGATTTCCCGTCTGCTGATAATTTTCATAGCCCTCTATCCGGGACTGCAGCATTTTGGCAGACCTTGCCCGCTCTCCGCCGTCTTCCGACTCCGACTGTAAGATGAGCAGCTAGTTTTTCAGGTCATGGTAAATACTGCGCACCCGCTCCTCGTCCTTAATCCTGTCCTGATAGTAATTCTTCTGCATCTCCAGCTCCTGAACCCGGTAGGCTGTCTGCATGGACTCGCAGATATAGGAAGCCAGGTACATACACCCGAAGCTTGAAAAAACAGCGGCCCCGCAGATGGGATATACGATGGCGGTATCTCTCGGCATAAAATAAATAATGGTAAAAACCGCCACAAAGGAAGCCAGCATCAGCATGTCCACAATCAGCCAGGTCTTAAGATTCAGCCGGGAAGTAATTTTCCCCAGGAATCTGCGCAAAACCAGCCACGCCCCAATCCAGAAAAGCAGACGCAAAATCAGAGTTGCCATGAGGATAACTGCCTCTATGAGCTCTATCTGCGAAGCTGGCAGCGTTTCCCCGAAAGCCGACCGCTTCACCGCAAAAAACAGACGGCTCCCCGCATCCGTCATCAGATAATTAATGGCCACCATCGCCGGATAAAATACCAGCACCACAGATATTTTCTCTATCGCCATCCCCCTGTGAAAAACAAATACATAGGCGCAAAACAGCAAAAGCGAGCCCAGCAGATTGGCCAAATCATTGGAATAAATAATGAAATCCGCCACGATATGGCAGACGCAAAATCCGGCAAGTACCATAAACCGGTTTTTCCGAAGCGGCAGAAAGGTTTTGAGCAGCCAGAAAAAAACAAATGAATATCCCCATGAAAGCAGGTATGTCAGTGTGTCAAGAACTTTTATCATTGGAAAATCCCCCCGGTTCATTTGCTATTATAGCGGGTGTAGGGGGAAATTACAATGGTTTTGTGTGGGGGTTCAGATGCGACGTTCAGATGTTCCGGGATGCCTTCGTCGGCTCGCTCTCGCTCTATAAAAACGTAGCAGTACTTAACAAGGCCTCCTTAAGGTATCCCGGAACATCTGAACTGTGTACTGCCAGCCACTACTGGTCAAAGACCCTACAGCATTCGTTAAATGGATGTTCCTGTACGGTAAGAAGCTGCTATTTTTACGGATGACTACTTTCGCATTTTATTTTCAAGAAAATAGCCAACAAACTGTGATTTCTCACAAGTCTGTCAGCTCTGCTCGTGTCAAGTAAAGGACAAAAATTTTTTCAATTTTTATCCCTTTACATATGTATTTAATCTTCTTCCCTCAATCAATATCTATATCATCTCAAAAACCTTTAAAATCCTCTTCCTCCAATCGTTTGACATTCACTTTATTCTGTATCTCCAAAACCATCTTCATTATCTCTTCCCTTGTATGCGGGCTGTCCTTCATCACTCTGTCTATATCAATGTCTTTATGTCTCATTTTTATCAGACCTTCTATGATATGAGAAACATGATTCACAAATACCTCTTCCATAATCGCATTCTTCGTTTTATCATCTGCTTCCTCATACCTTTCCCTACATGTCCATCCTCCAAAACAGCCTGCCTAACACCTTGCATTACCCTTTCATATTCTGATGCCAGTATGCTTTTGCCACAAACCGGACACATCAATATCTCCCCGTCTTCCGTCTCATAGATGGAAGCACAGTGAAAACACATTTTTCTAAAGTCTCCTTCTTTATGATCCATTTTCCCGCCTATGCCGTTTTTGCATTTCCTGATTTTTGCTCTTCAATCATTTCTTGGATAATCGTTATATAATCCGAATAAAACTCATTCTTCAAATTATTACTTCTAATCCTAAAAGACGTAAAGAATAAAAACATCAAAACGATCAGTCCCATTAAAAAAGCTCCCCAAATATAAAACCACATTCCTGAATATAAATTTTGTTCCAATGCCTGATATATTAGCTTTGGATTATACCCTGTATACTCCAAAAATTCTTCATCTATCAATGTATTTATAGAATTATTATAAGTATTTATCACATTGACCACTGAAAATACAAATGTATATACAATCGTAATGAACACCGTCAATAACGGCATTGTACCCCCACTCCACATTTCTTTTCTGCTCATTATTAGATTTTTCTCACGCTTCAGATAATGCACAAAATTTCTCAGTGTAGACTCTGCATACTTACCGCCTCCATATTTCTCACAAACATAACCATGCCATTCACAATAATTTTGATATGGTGATTTTTTCTCCCCTATCCTACTATATATTGTCAGTTCTTCATTTATATCAAATCCATACGCATATTCCTTAACCCTTTTCATTCCAAGCCAAACCTCATCTATACTTTTATCTATATCAAATACGTAACTGCCACTCTTTTCCACTGCAGCATATTATACTTAAAAACCATCAAAGCCACAAGCGCCCCGCCGCCATGGTAAAAATCTTCCTCGCCACCTCCGGGTCTACCACCAGCCAGTGCTTATCCTCCGGGGACTTCTCATATCCATACCTGGCATCCCCGTACAGATACTCCTCATTCCGCGCCATCTGCGCAGACCGTATCTTCTTAGACAGTTCCCTGCTGTACAGAATATTGACGAGATTCTTAAATACATTAACAGAAACAAATACATAACCAACCTCATCAAAAAACAATCCTTTGAAATAATTCAGCTACCCCCCTTCCTTTATCAAAATTTGACCATAACTGACTTTTTATACCTCTATCATACCAGAATATGGTCTGACTTTGTAAATGTATAAATCAAAAATACAAAAAATCTTTCTCTCTTTTCAGCAAATCTCAACAATGCGAAGAAAACAGCCAGAATAACCTGACTGTTCCTCACAAACACTCCTATATTGCTTTAAAAAATTCTCTTTTAACGTCAATCATGGTTTTGGTTTCTCACCATATGGCACCGACTCTTCTGCTACCATCGAAAGCTCCGTTCTTGGCTGAAAATCATAAACCGCAGCCCTCGGCTTTATATTGCCGCTCATTAATTCTGCCTGTTTTATCACAATATCAACAGCACCTTTAGCCTTCTCCGGCGGATACTTATATTTCCTCAAAAGATGCTTCACCTGCGTCCTCATATAAGCACGGGCAGACTCCTTCTTATCCCAGTCAACTGTCCTGCTCCTACGGATTAATTCCGTCAATTCCTGCGCCATTTCAATCAAAACCTTATCCTGCATCTTTCTAAGAACTTCGGGTTCTGCCACAAGCGCATCATAAAAAGCCAGTTCCTCCACAGACAATCCCTTTTCATCCCCGGCCTTATAAGCCTCTGTCATCTCTTTTGACAGATTCAATAATTCCTCAATCACCTCCGCACTGGTAATCAGTCTGTTATTGTACATCTTTAATAATTTCTGCATCTTCTCCGAAAAGAGCTGTGACTTCACAACCCCGGTTCTTGCAAATACATGGATATTATCTTCCAGCAGTTTCCGCAGCATCTCCGCGGCAATATTCTTGTGCTTCATCTTGCGGATTTTTTCCATATATTCCTCTGACAAAATCGAAATCTCCAGATTCTTTTTCCCCACCTCTGCAAAGATATTATAAACACCATCCTGCTCAATCGCCTGCTCCAGCAATTTCATAATCCTTGCGTTTATCTCATTTGTCGTAATCCCCATCCGTCCCGCAGTCTTGCAGATTCCAGCCTTCACACATTTAAAAAATTCAATTTCCTGTTTTATCCTAAAATCAAGCATACTTCGACAAAGCGTTTCCGCTTGGCTAAGCGCCGTAGCCTCCCGGATAAAACTTTTCTGTTCATCTTCTTCCATCCCAAGAGCAAAATTAACCCCGTTTGCTATTGTAACAAAACGTACTGAATCATCCTGTCCAAAGAAATCAGAATAATCAAATCCGTAGAACATATCCCGCATAATTTCCAGCTTCTCTATCGCTATAGATAATGCCTGTCCCAAATCCGGAATCTTGTCCTGGTCACGCTTGGTATACTGGCTTAACGCACTTTTCAACTCTGCCGCCATACCTATGTAATCAACAATCAATCCAGCCTCTTTATCCTGATACACTCGATTGACGCGAGCGATTGCCTGCATCAGATTATGCCCCTTCATCGGCTTATCAATATACATAGTCGCCATAGATGGAACATCAAAGCCCGTCAACCACATATCCACCACAATTGCAATTTTAAACTCACTAGCGTTATCCTTAAATTCCAGCATAAGACCATCCCGATACGCTTTGTTCCCAATAATATCATGCCAATCCTCATCATCCTGATTGCTGGATGTCAAAACCACCTTCACTTTTTGTTTCCATTCCGGCCGCTTTTCCAGAATAATCCGATAAAGATTGATGGCAATCCGCCGACTCATACACACAATCATAGCCTTGCCT
Source organism: bacterium 1xD8-48 (assembly GCA_009917455.1). Taxonomy (GTDB): domain Bacteria; phylum Bacillota; class Clostridia; order Lachnospirales; family Lachnospiraceae; genus Suilimivivens. Next base: position 189,365 of record QZDS01000001.1, read on the forward strand.
GTAAGCACATATTGTCTGTCTTCATAATGGGCAATCATATCATCCGCCAAAAGAGACAGCCTTTCCTTAGAACCTATGATTGCTTCAATGGTAGACAAGTCTGACTTTGATTTTTCAATCGCCGTCTCTGATGCCTCACCTGCCATTTTTTCATATTCCGCATCTATCTTATTCAGCAACTCTTCATTCAGCTTTATCTTCGCAGTACGGTTTTCATAATAAATCGGAACCGTTGCCCCATCCTCTACCGCCTGCGTCATATCATAAATATCAATATATTCCCCAAAGACCTCCACCGTTGACCTGTCATCAAAATCAATGGGTGTCCCGGTAAATCCAATAAATGTGGCGTTCGGCAAAGAATCCCTCATATACTTTGCCATACCATATTTCCACTCGCCTGTTTCCCTATCAAGTTTCCCATCCAGGCCATATTGAGAACGGTGCGCCTCATCTGCCATAAATATGATATTGCTCCGCTCACTCAATACTTCACTGCTTTCCTCAAATTTTTGAATTGTGGTAAAAATAATACCCCCTGCCTTTACCCGTAACAACTCTTTCAGATGCTCCCGGCTTCTTGCCTGCTTCGGTGTCTGCCGCAGCAGCAGCTTGGAACTGGAACAAAACGTGTCAAAAAGCTGGTTATCCAAATCATTCCTATCTGTCAGCACTACAATAGTAGGATTATTAAATTCAGGATTGCTAACAATGCAGCCTGTATAGAACACCATGGACAGACTCTTCCCACTGCCCTGCGTATGCCACACTACCCCAACCTTCCTGCTGTGTTTCTTCAGAGCATTCCTTGTACACTCCACTGCTTTTCTCACCGCAAAATACTGATGATATCCAGCAATGATTTTGATTGTCCTGCCCTTACTATTCTGGAAAACAATAAAATTCCGTATCAAATCCAAAAGCCTTGCTTTCGGAAATACACCACTCAAAAGAACCGAAAAATAATTAAGTCCTCCTTCTTCCGGTTTTTCTCCATTTTCCGATTTCCACACCATATACCGGGTAAAATCAGACGTGATTGTTCCCATGCGGGTGTCCAGACCGTCGCTGATTACATTGAAAGCATTGTAATAAAACAAAGACGGAATATCCATTTGGTAGTTCTTGACCTGCTTATATGCGTTTTCAATCGTGGCCTCTTCATTCGTAATATTTTTCAGTTCAAACAATACCAACGGAATGCCATTCACAAATACCAGAACATCCGGCCTCTTATTCTTATACTCAATCACGGTATATTGATTGACGACATAAAATTCATTTCTTTCTGGTTCTGCAAAATCAATCAATTTTACCGTATAAGTGCGCAACTCCCCATTCACACGATAATTGACGGGAACGCCCTCAATCAGATATTTATGAAAAACCGCATTCATATCTTCTAATTTCAATAAACCAAAATCCTTTATGGTTTTGTAAGTTTCTGCAATAATTCCTTCATTAATTCCAGGATTAATCCTATAGATAGATTCTTCAAAGTGAGCCTGCAGAATGACTTCATGATAATCTCTGTCAATATCAGGACCATATAAACTTTTATATCCTTTTTGCTGAAGCCCCGAAATTATAACTTGTTCCAGAGTATTCTCACATATTGTCATTTCATTTATTTCCTTCTCTCTTGTGATTTAGGTCTTCGCAGATAAATCAATTCCATAAAATTTCATAATGACTATTTAACTTATTACTCCAATAGTTTTAATATCTAATCAATTAACATTTATAAATTTATTATTTTCAGTAATCCGATAAAAAAGCATCTTGCAATACTATTGATACTGTAAAATTAATTGTGCCAGATTAAGAAGTTCTCGTTTGATTTGATCTACACGCTGTATAAAAGAAGCTCCATATTGGGATGATAATTGTCCAATTGCTATTTTGGTTATTAAAATAGCATTATATCCGATATGATTATACGAAATATCAAGTATTTGGTTGGCATAATCCACCCATGTATTAAATTCTTGCATTGATATATCACTATTTTGATATGTTTGGCAATACAAATGATTTCTTTGAAAATATAACCCAGGCGCAGCATTAATCACCTTAATCAATGCGTCAATTACAATTTGCTTACTTTGATAATTTATCATTGACTGCCACCCCCATCTATTTCATCTGAATTTTGAGTTTGTATATCATCTCTTAAATTATTTATCTGATTCTGCCGGAATGTATTCTCGGCATTTTCAAACTGTTTTCTTGTATCTTCTATCCCTTTTCTACGGAATTTCCATCCTTTAGCTTCTATATCATAAAATGGCAATATAAACAACACTATAAGGAATAATATATTGTTCCCATCAAATTGTTCAAAAAATTTCATTGTAATACATTTTTCCCAATTAACCACAATATAACTTGAAAGAACCATCAGTAACAGAACATACAATATTTCATAAATGCGAAGTTTTGCCCAATTTATAAATCTTTTAAACATCCTTTTCATTACAATAATCACCTCTAAAGTTTTCTTATTCCTAACTTAAATATTACCGATAAATGGAAACAAGATTTTACTGCCACATCGTAAACGGAAATATACAGAAGAAGTAACTTAACGTACTGGCGTCTTCAAATCTACTCATGGCAACTTAAAACTCAATATTGGACACATCAATTTCACCAGACATAAGTTTGGGGAGAAGTGCGTCCCTAAGGGATGCCAGTCTAAGGTTTTCAAGCGAATTGCTTCTCATTTTCATAAAAAGTGTGGAGACAATTTTGCCGAAGTCTATCAAATCATCTTCGTTTGGACAGTTTATTACAAATTGGCCGATAGTATCTGCTGATACGCGCTGCCGTCCACTACTGCCATTCATATTTTTAATTGCATAGTCAACAAACGCAGGATAACGGGCAAGACAATATAGATATTCTGGCGGTACACCTTCCTTTGGAGCAAGAACAATATACTCTGTTGAGCCAAATGCAACCTCCTTATCATCAAGGAAATTGATGTAGGCCGTTTTGCCATTTTCAAGGCAAGGTGTAATTCTAGCTAAAATGGTATCACCATTTGTAAAGCGCATTCCCCCGTTGAATGACTTCATTTCCCAGCCAGAAGGGAATGAACCAGTGGTTGAGAGCTGTGACATATCAATGCAGCGTGCCACTTGATTTTTTGAAAGCGGACGTTTGGGATTGATGTAAGCTATCTCTGTCACTAAACATTTTGAATCGCCTGCATCCAGCATAAGTTGTTCAAATAGAGCGAAAGCCTGCTCTTGCAAATTATCGTTTACCGCAATATTTATGGCCATTTTTTCGTCCAGCAAATATAATATATCCGCAATTTTCTCCTGTATCTGTATAGGCGGCAAATCAATTATAATTTTTTTTAATTCAGTCGATTTAATTCCAATAACTGTAGTCCCAGATGCTCTAGTTGCAATACAATTCTTGAGTTTTTTATCTTGTAAAGCATATAAAAAATAATGATTATTTAAATACTCCCTTTTAGGCTCCATTATAATTACTCTTTGTGCAAAAGCCAATTTCTCATCCGTTTTAATTTCCGCCACTTCTCCTAATGGTGCCTCTGTCGTAAAAACTATATCTCCTTTTTGGGGAATCCCTCGCCGCATCCATTCATCATAATTTTCTTCCGCAATAAACTCTTTGGGTGTCATGATTACACCATTTTTTATTATTTTTGCAGTAATTAATGGTACTCCACTTTTTGTTTTTGTGGGTGTTTTCCCACGATAATCTATAAAACAACATACATCTTGAAGCTTATACGAATTAAATTTCATACCCCATTGCTCCTAATCTTTTCTTAATTTTCTCTTGAAGTTCAACAGATTCTTTAAACATCCCTGACAGCTCAGAAGTAAGTCTTTGCATTTTATCTTCAAAAGATTCTCCGTCATCTTCCTGCTCTTCTATCCCTACATATCTCCCCGGAGTCAAAATATAGTCTTGTCCATCTATCTCTTTTAATGTTGCTTCTTTACAGAATCCCTGAATATCCTCATATCCTTTTCCCTGTCTCCAATTCTGGTATGTATCCGCAATTTTTCTAATATCATCCTCTGATAATTCCCGAACTTTTCGGTCTATCATATGACCCAATTTTCTTGCATCTATAAAAAGAACCTTATTTTGGGATTGCTCTGTTTTTCCTTTCCGTAAAATCCAAAGAGATACCGGAATCCCGGTAGAATAAAACAATTGACCCGGCATTGCCACAATACATTCAACAACATCACCTATAATCATGTTTTTCCTGATATTTCCCTCATTGGATGTATTAGAACTTAAGGAACCATTTGCTAATACTGTCCCACATACTCCGCCTGCCGGACTTAAATGATGAACCATATGCTGCAACCATGCAAAGTTAGCATTACCAACTGGCGGGACTCCATATTTCCATCGGATATCATCTTGCAGCCTTTCCCCTCCCCAATCCGATACATTAAATGGTGGATTAGCCAAAATATAATTCGCCTTTAAAGTCTTGTGCTGGTCATCGTGAAATGAATCTGCATTATGTTTTCCAAGATTTGCCTCCAATTGCCGAATCGCCAGATTCATCTTGGCCAGTTTCCATGTTGTTGGATTACTCTCTTGGCCAAAAATAGAAATGTCTCTGACATTCCCCTGATGCTCTCTTACAAATCGGGCTGACTGACAAAACATACCCCCGCTCCCACATGCCGGATCAAAAATCTGCCCTTCAAATGGCTCAATCATCTCTACCAAAGTCCTTACAATGCAAGATGGTGTATAAAACTCTCCCCCCAATTTGCCTTCTGCACTTGCGAACTTGCTCAAAAAATATTCATATACACGTCCCAAAACATCTCTTTCCTGCGCTGCCGTCGAACCAACCTCTATGTTGGTAAACAAAGTCACTAATTCTCCTAGGCGTGTTTTATCAAGTTCTGCTCTTGAATAATTCTTTGTCAAAACGCCTTTTAATGAGTTATTTTCATTCTCTATCGTTTCCATTGCATGGTCAATTACACTGCCTATATCCGCACTGGTAGCATGCTTCTGAATCTCTGACCACCTTGCCTCCTTTGGAACCCAGAAGATATTATCCGCCAAATACTCATCTCTGTCTTCCTCATCACCATATCCTTCCTCTAGCAAAACCTGATACTTTTCTTCAAAAGAATCCGATACATATTTCAAAAATATTAGTCCCAAGACCACATGCTTATATTCTGCTGCATCCATATTAGAACGCAACTTATCTGCCGCCTGCCATAACTTCTCTTCAAATCCAATATTAGTGGTTCCCGTCGCCATATCTACCTCCGTATTTTGTTGATTTCTATATTCAATCGTCTAAATCTACAGTGCATATTTTCCTTAATCAATATTGTTCCTTTTCAATAATTCCCTTGCTTCTTTAATATACTCATTATCTACTTCCCTCAATATATCAAGTGAAGTACTCAACCTCATTATTAGGGGTATATTTCCTTTTCCAATGGCCCATCTAACTATTTCTATCATATATTCTGGTACTTTCAAAAATCCCATCTGCATAGCATAAGTTATTGGTTCTATAATCCCCATCTTTCCACAGACTACCTGTATTCTATTAGGAAAAGAATGGACATGATATCCTGTGATTTTATCAAATGGGATGTTAGCAATTCGTAATAGAACATTTTTAAATGATCCTACCTTTTTAATCATCTCAATCCATAAACTCAAATCCCCATCTTCTGTAGCAAATGGTATAGCCAACAGATTTGATAGTATTAGCCATGGTAAAGTATTTCCCAAAAGAACTCCTTCATCTTCTTCATTTTCAATACAAGGAAGTTTTGAATAGTCCACGTTCAAAATTCCTTTTTTCGTTTTTATCAATATATGCTTAGGAGCGGAATAATCAATTGTAGGTTCATCATAATATAATCTATTTATGATACTGCTTATAAAAAATTCATCCCTTTTCGACATAAATAAAATCATCAAATCCGCTGTCAAATCAGGATAGGGAAACAACTGACTATACCGAATAAGAGAATCATATAGTTCGTCATCATCCGACTGTTCCAACACTATATCCATAATCTCATAAGCCGCTGCGACTGGCATTACATTTAGTAATGCAGGATAAACAAAACTCTCTCCATTATTCAAATATTTTCTTTTAATATAGCCTTTTTCCAATAAAATCTGTATGTCTTTATCTTTCAAATCATTACTGTCACAAAATAAAATCCCACTATTATATGTCAAAATATTTTTTTCTATACTTTTATCCTTATCTCCTTGATTAATAATATATTTAGCTAATTTCCGATACCCCATTCGTATATTATCATCAATATTTGTCCAAACAGATAAGAGAATGTCACTATTCAATATACCAGATATACATATAATAGAGCTGTCATCTAAATGCGTATCCTTGACATAGGCTACCTGCATTTTGAGCACATCCGGTTTACGGTATTCCGGATTATATTCCCCTCCATGGGAAATACAAAGTTTATAATCATCATAAAGCATCTGACATGCCCTGTAAAATTCGTCATCTGATAAAAAAGACAATGTATAGTGTTTTGCTTTTCCAATTGTATTTAATCTGTTTTTCCCTTTTATCTTTTTTACATCATCATATATCTGTTTGTTCATTACCAATAATACAGAAAAATTATCTTTACAAATATTTATCAATTCATATATCTCTTCCCAGTCAGTTTCAATAGAGGAACTAATGTTGTCTAATATAAAAACAACTCTATGCCCTGTGTTTATGTGTAAACTGTTAATCAGCCAATATCTAAACTCATCTTTTGAAACAGGCGTGTATAATATTCCTGAAAATTTATTAGCTAAATACTGAAAAATACTTTTAGGCTCCTCCAAATTAATATAGATTGGTATACAGCCATCTTTTTTCTTAGCTAATTGGTATAGTTGATAAATAACATTTGTTTTTCCAGAAGATGGTTCTCCCGTCAATATCAGTAGCGAATCCAAATATATTTGATTTAACAACTCATTGACGCTCTCCCGTTCTATTTGAAACTCTTCGCAAATGGGAGATTCTAAATCCAAACCACTACTAATAATGTTTGAAAACTCCGACTCATTAATCTCATGTATGATTTTATTCCAAACTTCTTTACTATTTCCAAGCAGAATGTTTATAGCGGAATCTAACTGTGATTCAGCAATAGAACCCATATTCTTTATTATTTTATTAAAATCTTCTTTGTTTGTATAGTCAGCATCAACCGTTTCTTTTGTATATGTATTTAAAACCACCGTTTCTTTCCCATTGCTAATAATTGAAAGAGGCGTTATGGGTTCTGTAAGCCTAGCGTAGGATACGCATTGTCCATAATCATCCGTTGTTAATTCAATTTCCGGAGCCTTGAGTTCAAAGATTGCTAATGGTTTCCCATCATGCTGTATCATTATATCTGCTCTTCCCTTAATCATATTATCAATTTCATATTTTTTATGCCCAAGTTTAATACTGAAAGTTTTTTGAAGTGTAATATCCTCTTTGTTCAGAAACGGAAAATGTTTTCTTATTTCTAATACGATCCTTTGTTCCAAAGTTGTTTCATTCATATTTAATATCCTATCCCTGATAAATCAGTGCCAAATATTTATAGAAACAGTCTTTAAATGTCTAACTACCATTCTGGAAATGTACACTTTCCACCTAAATATAAAAACCCAAGATATATTTTATCACAAAGCCTTTTTTTCTTCAATTCGCAAATAAACAAGAAGTTCATCAAATATATTCGATGAACTCCTTTTTTCTCTACTATGTCATAATTTTTTGTAAAAACTATTTACTATAATTGGCTTACGCTTCCGCCCATTCATCTGGAACACATCATGCTCCATATCGCCTGTCCCAGCCCCCTAGCTCTCCCATGCTGATGGTACGGCTGGGAGACTCTGTGCTTATGGAAAATAATACACCCCCGCTTCCCCGGATACTCCGGGTTATGGATATACCAGATATGTCTCGATATGCCATCTATAAAAATCAAAAACTCCGCTACACAAAAACTTCAAAACCATCACAACAATATGGGCGTTGTAAGTTCCCCGGCTTTCCGTAAATAAATCTTATTTGTTCCCATGGTACAGAAACACAGGTTTAACCCTCCCATGGCGTCCGGTTCACATTAAACCCGGTCAAAACCTGTCAACCAATATTACAACGTCCCCGTTGCAACCCGTCAGCATTTATAAGGACTTCGGACCTTCATATCCATCACCAGAGGATGGTATGGTTGCTTTAATCGCTATCAGACTTTCATACTGCTGGCCAGCAATATATATACGGCTCCCAGACGGAACCAGAAATAAGGTGATTCCATTTGCTCTTTTAAAGGCAAAAAATAAGGGGACAAGTTAGTGCACCCCCTTGATTTTACTGGTTTCTTCTAACTTGTCCCTATTATAACACCGACATCTGCGTCTAAAGCGTCTGGCTCTATGATGATGTATTTGTTCTCCCCTACAAATGGAAATTCGAATTATCCTTTCACATAATTTTGATACGGCTTATCACTAAGTGACCCTTTACAGCCCAATTTTTTAGCAAATACTATAAAAAACAATTTATTTAACGGACTTAATACATTGTTGAGAAAGATTTCTTTTTTAGAAAAATATTCCGGTCCGGCAAAGTCATTTACCGCTTCTTTATCAAAGTAATTGTTTTGGGCATAATATTTCCCCATGTTATAAAAAGGTTCTGTCATTTGTTTTCTCATTTTACCATCTATAAAGCTGACTGCAAACATACCGCCTTTTAACAGAGTTCCGTTGTACTCACATCCTAATAAAGACGGTAATGTTTCCAAATAGGATTCGCAACACCTTAACTGGGATGCCTCTGCAAACCCGCCCTGCAATAAAAATCCTATTTTGGTATTACTGTTTTGCTTTGGTTTTAATGTTTCTAAAAATTCTGCCATAATTCCGGGAATACACTCTACATATAATGGTAAAGCAAACAAAATATTATCATTTTCATAGAATTTCTTTCTGATAATTTCCCATTCATTTCTTTTATATAAATATAATGTCTCCGTTGTATTTCCGTATGATTCATATCCTTTTTTAAATTCATCCAAGATTTTATCTGTATTACTTTTTTCTTTCATTCTGGGAGTACAACTAACAATTAATAAGTGCATTTATAATTTCCTCCTCATTCTCAATATTATATGCGCCAGTCGATGTTCCATCCAAATTTATCATTACTCTTTCAAACCATTTTTCTAAAAATTCCTGATTCCCGTTTCCTTTATATATTAGCCCCATTTTATAATGTTTTTTATATCTGGGGTAATGCCGCATTTGTCCATTTTTAAAACGTAAATTCATTGTCGCAAGAGGTAATATTCTGTCAAAAATATTTTTTAACTGATAAGATACAAAACCTAATTTTAAATCTGTTATAAAAATAACCTGTTTTGACTGTAAAAATTTGATAAGCAATTTTTCATAATCATCTTTTATCGTGCATACTCCCGGTGTTACAAGCCAACAGCGATTACAACCTATGCAGCCTTTTATATTCATATCTTCTGTATAAATAACCTCAACATCTTTTATGTTTTTTTGTATATTATCAATTATTTTTGTATTATATAAATCATCTTTTTTAAGTACTGAAATAATTAAATTCATAAACTCATCTCCCGTTCAAATCGGACGCAATATCCAATTTTTCTTTTATCAGATACATTATTCCAAAATAGGCATTAGACAATGTCCTGATACAATATGCTTCGTCATAAACCATTGCATTGTTGGCAAGCAGACTGGCTATTCCATGTGTTACTAAAACAATTTGAGAAAATATGCTATATGCCTGCTGCTCATCTACATTTGCCTGTCTCCTTAGAATAGGAAATAAAGAATCAAAAATTTTCCCTGTAAGCCAATCAGAAAGGGAAACGCCCGTATAATAGTTTGAATGATACAAAAAGCGAAAAAGATTTTTTTCTTCTACGGCAAATTGAATATATCTCATACCCACTTCCAACATAGGGCGTTCGTATTTGCCGCTTAAATTTGTTACATAGTCAATATGAAATTCGCCTGCTTTCTTATGCGCTGCAATTCGGACATCTTCAATCGTCTTAAAATGATACAAAACGGGCTGCGTTGAACAGCCAAGTTTCTGCGAAACTGTCCGGGCGGTTATGTTTTCTGCGCCCATTTCTCTTGCAATTTCAAAAGCTGCGTCTATAATCATTTCCTTTGTAACCTTCGCAATTGCCGGCATATTTGCTCCTCCATTTATAATTTGTGTTATTCATACTTTATGTTATGCATAACGCAAATTATAAATCAGAGTAATCTTCCTGTCAACCCCCACGCCAAACTTTCACCCGCTTTTCCCCTTTCCCCCAAACGACAAAACAGTAAATTAACTTAATCGGCAAACCAACCACAAAAAATCCACAACCATAATTATGCCCGCTATTTTTAACTGCTTATATTTTATCGCAAACCAGCTCAAAGGAAGATTACCTCCCTTTGAGCGTTCCCACTAAACATACTCACGCAAAAAAAGAGCAGCATCCCCTCAAAGGCTCTGCCACTCCCCTTTCCTTATCGTTCCTTTCCCTCAAACCACAGCATCGGCTTCTTCCCCCTTAGTTCCTCCGCCATATTAAGCGCAAGAACATTCCAGTTGATGAAACCGCCGTTCATAATCGGCTCGCCGGTAAAAGGATTATAATACTCGTGAAGGCTTCCTGTCTTTTCCAAATCTCTCCCAAGGAGCGTCAATGTCCGCTCGTACATGATTTCTGCTTCCTTTTGGTAGCCGTAATTTAAAAGCCCTCGGAACACCACATAATTCGCCACTCCCCATATAGGACCAAGCCAGTTGGAGGGATTGTTGGTCACTGACAGGTCAAACATCTTCTCGTCCTTTGCAAGCGTCACAAGCCCGTACTCGGAGCCAAAGGTTTTTTCATCGAAAATATGCCGCACCATGGCCGCCGCCTGTTCCTTTGTGGCGATTTTCGCATACATGGGAATAAAGCCCGACCACACCCGGATTTTGATGGGGAGCGTCTTCCAGAATACCCCCAGTCCCTGGTGGAACCAGTCGAACTTCCGTGTTTTGATATCCACATCCACGGAATAAAAGAACTCGTCTCTCTTATCCCAGCACTCCCTTTGAATCGCCTCCGTCAGCTTCCTTCGCTTTTCCTTATAATACTCCGCCCTATCGCCCTTTCCAAAACGCCAACAGATTCTTTCGGCGGCGGAAAACTCCGTGCACATAAAGCTGTTCAGATAAATATTCGCGGTGGAAAACTTCGGTCTCCCAAAGGTGGCAGGGTCGTTGTCCATACCTATCATAATGTCGTCGCACCAGACATAAAGGCCGCAGTTTTCAAAATAATAATTTTTATCGTAGCAGGCAAAATATCTTTCGATTCCCTCAAAAAATACTTCCGCCCAGCTGTAATCTTTAATATAATCACTGATTAAGCAAATCTGGCTGCACAGGAAAGGCTTATGCATGTTCATCAGAATCCCTTCCTTATGCTTCATGTTAAGATACGGCTCCGGCCAGTCGGCAACCTCAATCATCATGGGAATATAGCCGTCCTCAAGCTGATGGTCAAAGAAATTCCTGATATTTCCCTTTGCATGTTCGATAAGGCGCTCCCGCATCCCTGCGCCGCTTTCGGGGCTTCCGCTGGCACCGCCCTCCGCCGGGCTGCCTCCCTGAGCAGAGCAGTCTTCGTCCGTCCCGTCTGCATATTTATCCGCCAGATTCAAAAATCCATACACCGACCAGAAGGTATCCCAGTCCCACACGTTCCCGTCATAGACAGAGCCCGGGTCTATAAAGGGATAATGTATAAACTCCCTGGGCTGCTTTAACACGTCCTCCGTATGCCCCATCACGAAATTTTCAAGGCTCTGCCTGTATTTTTCTTTCTTTTCCGCTTCCATTTCAATCCTCATTTCCGCCGCATTTTTTCTTGCAGACACAAAAGCCGCTTTTCCATAACAAAAGCAGCCTGTGCCGCCGGAAATCTTCCGGCTTTCTTTAACCTTTCACGGCTCCTGCCGTCATTCCTTCAATAACCGCCTTATTTAAAATCATATAAAGAATCAGCATGGGGAAAACGCTCATGGATACTGAGGCAAAAATTGCTCCCCAGTTCTTTGAGCCAAACTCGTCGGAGAAATACAAAAGTCCCGTCTGCACCGTCTTTAACTTGGAATCGCTGATAAAGGTCATGGAAAACAGCAAATCGTTCCATTTAAAGAAGAACTGCAATACCAGTACCGTAACGATGGAGTTTTTCATAAGCGGAGTCAGTACATACCACATCAGGCGGAAAATCCCGCAGCCGTCTATTACCGCAGCCTCCATAATATCGTCCGGGAAGGAGCGCAGATACCCTTTCACCAGATAAATGGAAAGCGACAGACCGAATGCAATATAGGTCAGAATCAGGCAAAGATGGGTATTGAGCAGCTTTGTCCTGCTGTATATCTGGAACAGAGGAATCAGCGCAATGGCAACGGGAATCATAATTCCGAATGTAAAATATTGGGCAACGGCGTCGCGGAATTTCCACTGCATTTTCGTCACGGCAAATCCCACCGTACAGGAAAAAATCACGATAAATACCAGGGAAATCAGCGTGGTAATCAGACTGTTTTTAAAAAAGGTAGCCATATTCCCACGGGTCCACGCGTCAACATAGTTCTGGAAATGAAAACCTTTGTTTAAGGCGTACGCCGGATACTCGCTCCACTCGGACTGCTGTTTTAAGGACGCCGTGAGCATCCAGAACAGCGGATAAATTTCAATTACGCAAATCAGAAAAATGACAACTCCCCGAAATCCTGCTCTTACTTTTTTCATTTTCCTACCCCCTTTAATAATCCTTCACGTCAAACCTGTTGATAATTGCCGAGCCCACCACGCAAATCAGGAAAATCACAATAGCGATAACACTGGCGTACCCCACCTTATAATAAGTAAAGGCATTATCATACATATACATGGACAGCGACTTCGTGGCCGCGCCGGGACCGCCTTTTGTGAGCGCCAACGCCGACTCGAACATCTTAACCGTTCCCGAAAAACTGAATACCGTGCTGGTGATTACCATGGGCCATAAAAGCGGAAGAAGGATTCTTCTGAAAAGCTGGAGTCCTGACGCTCCGTCAACCCTTGCCGCTTCCAGAATATCGTCCGGAATGTCCAGAAGCGCGCCGTAAAAGATAACCGAATAAAAGCCCATTGCCACCCAGATATCCATCACACACAGTGCCCACAGAGCCGTCTTTTCCTGCCCCAGCCAGGGCTGAACCAGATTCTGCAGTCCGATTTTGCTTAAAAAACTGTTTAAAAGGCCATAGTTGGGCTGAATCTCATAAATCTTTGCGAACAGCTGGCCTACCGCCACCGTAGGCAGCACCACCGGGAAAAACACCAGCGTCCTCACCACTGTCTTGCACTTGCGCAGCCAGAATTTAAACATAAGGGCCATCAAAAGCCCGAAGCCCACCTGACCGATTACCACCACCGATATATACTTAAAGTTGACGCCCAGCGCCTTTAAGAAATTTTTATCGGAAAACAGATTAATATAATTCTTAAGGCCCGCAAACTCCCACTTAAGTCCCGGACTTCCGGCATAAAATGAATAGTAAAGCGACCAGATAACCGGAACCATTACCAGAGCCGTATACAAAATAAATGCGGGGCCCACGAACAATGCAATTGCTTTTTTATTACCCAATACTTTATTCATATAGCTTTTTTCCTTTCCTGATTCTTATATAAAGGGGAGTGTCCCCCGGACACTCCCCCGTATGGCATTTCAATGCCCTGTGCCTTTTTTACTGATTGTCATATACATCCTGAATGGACTGCATATATTCCTGTCCGGTCATATCGCCGTTAAGCAGAGGCTGTACGTTTTCCTGCGCAGTCTTGGAAACTTCGCTGACCATCTTTGCTTCCCACCAGCCGAAGCCTTCTGTGGACTCGTTGATTGCGTCGAGCACCATGAGCGTGTAAGGGTCCATATCCTCAGCCTGTACGGTGTAGGTATATCCCTTTACGGAGGAAAGTTCATTCATTGCAAGGTCGCCCATGTTCTCGCAGAAATATTTCAGGAACCATGCCGTTCCGTCGTCATATTTTCCCTTGTCAAGTGCAAGAATGTTGCCGCAGTTCATGGAGTAGGATGTTGCGCTGCTGATGGATTCGTCAGCTATCGGAATATTGAAGAAACCGATTCCGTCCTTGCCTGCCGGGTTCTGGCTCTCGTCCGCCAGATTCTGTGTAAACCAGGAACCATTGTAGAAGATGGCTGCCTTGCCGCTCATCAGCATGGAGCCTGCTGTATTGGCGTCTACTGTTGTAACGCCTTCGCCAAAGTATCCCTTCTGTGACCACTCCTGAAGCTTGTCGGCTGCTGCCACAAGGCCGGGGTCTGTGTAGGAAACTTCACCGTTGGCTGCCTTTGTCATGATATCATTGCCGCATGTTCTTACTGCATAAGCGTTAATCAGACGTGTTGCAAGCCACTTGTCAGCGCCGCCTGTGGAAAGGGGCTGAATGCCTGCCGCGTCAAGCTTTGTAAGAACCTCCTCGAAATCGTCCCATGTCTTGGGAACTTCGCAGCCTGCCTGCTCAAAGAGCGCCTTGTTATACCAGAAGCCCTCTGCGTTTAATCCAAGAGGAAGGTCGTACAGCTCGCTGGTTCCCGAGAGGCTCTTCATTATCCCTACAGCGCCTTCGTTGAGGTACTCCATCACGCCGATTTTCTCAAGCTCCTGGGAAAGGTTTACAATCTTGTCTGCCTCTATCAGTGTCAGAAGCGGTGTGCCTGCCTCATATGCGAACATATCGGGAAGGTCGTTGGATGCCGCAAGAGTCGCTATCTTTTGCTGAAGATTATCTGCCGCCACCATTTCATATTCCCATGTGAAGTTGGGATTTACATCCTTCTGGTAATTCTCGCAAATCTTGTTTAACAAAATACCGTTGTCATTATCCTCCGCCCAGATGGTAAGAATCTTAATGTGCTTCTCAAGCTGAGGGTCTGCTCCCGTGAAATCCCCGGCTGCCGCCGCATCCGCCGAATCGCTTCCTGCATCTGCTTCCGGAGCCGCAGCGTCGTCACTCTCTGCCGGTGCATCGCTTTCCGTCTGCGCCGGTGCGTCTGATGTGCCTGCATTGTCCGCAGCGTCGCCGCCGCTGTTTCCGCAGCCTGCCATAAGACCGGTTACCATAAGCGCTGCCAATAATACTGCAACTATTCTTTTTTTCATGTCTTTCCTCCCTTTCCGGTTTTGCTTCGGCGCCTCTTTTGTCATGCCTGCGCCTTTGCTTTACTAAGATTTTTTTGATAGTTTAATACTATCATTTTAGAGGAAATTTTCCAGTGAGTAATTTTTTATATTTTGTACAGTTTTTTAATATGTGTTTTTACCTTTTTAGTAATTGTGCTTATACTCATTGGGAGTCTTTCCGACACACTTTTTAAATATGTCGCAAAAATAGCGGTAATTGTTATATCCCACCATCTCACTGACCTCGCTGACCTTATAGCCTTCCTTCAAAAGCTTTTTGGCGTGCTTAATCCGAAGGTCAGTCAGGTATTTTACATAGGAGGTTCCCACCTCCGACTTGAAAAGCACGCTTAAGTATGCCGTGCTCATGCCTGCTCTGTCCGCCAGCTCGTTTAAACCGATATCCCTGTTATAATACTCCTCAATGTACGCCAGCAGCTCCAGAATCGTTGCATGGCTGCTTCCCGTCTTGTCCGCCTCGATATGTCTTGCGATATCCCTTATCATCTTCCGGGCGTATTCCAGAATTTCTCCGTTTGTATCCTTTTTTGCAATTTCCTGATAGGAAATCAGCCCGTCCCTGGAAACCTGAGGCTGGCGCTCTGTCAGAATATCGCTCTGCACACACAGCCATTTATAGACCTCCCTGCGGAAATCCTCCGTATCCCCGTATATCTTTGAAATCTCGTCAAGCCCCTTCTCCATACACCGCTGAAAGCTTCCGGCATCTCCCTCCGCCATTGCGGAAACGCTTTCGTCAAAAAGCCGGCCTAATTTTTCCTGAATCGCCTGTCCATGGGCCGCCCCCGCATTTTCATCCCTGGACTGAAAAAAATCCTTTTCAATCCGCGTCAGTACGGTCTTAAGCTTTTCCATACTGACTGGCTTGTCAATATAATCCTTCACCCCCATTGACAAAGCCCTTCTGGCATATTCAAACTCCGTATAACCGCTGATTACCACAAAGATGGTATCCGGGCAAAATTCCTTCGCCTCCTCAATCAGAGACAGTCCGTCAAGGCCCGGCATACGGATATCCGTCAGTACAATATCCGGCTCCGTCTGCCGCACTGCCTCAAGACCGTGAATCCCGTCAAAGGCAAATCCCACTACCTCATAGTTCAGCCCAAGCCGGGTAATCATGGCTTTGACCGCCTCCACTACAATCGCTTCATCGTCAATCACTACCAGCCGGTACATAACTCTCCCCATTTCTGTGCTGCTCTCTCTTACCAAGGGGCAGCACGATTGTAATTTCCGTCCCTTGCCCCTTCCCGCTTTTCACCATAAATCCGTAATCTTCTCCGTAATGCAGTTTAATCCGTTCCTTTACGTTATTGATTCCGAAGCCGGAATCCAGTTTTGTGATATCATCCACACCGATACCGTCGTCCGCCACTGTAAAATAAAGCTTTTCCTCTTCCTTCCATCCCCGCAGCCTGATAGTTCCGCCTCCCAGCTTCGGTTCAAGGCCGTGATAAATGGCGTTTTCCACAAAAGGCTGCAATAAAAAAGTCAGCATTTCCTCTTTCAGGATGTCCTCCGCCACTTCCACCGAAAGCTTAAAGCGCTCTCCGAAACGCATTCCCTGCAGCTTCATATAATCCTTTACCTGGGCAACCGTATCGGCCACCGTGCAAAAGCGCTTTCCCTTATTCAGCGACAGCTTAAAATGGTCGGATAAGGCCAGCGTCATATCGGCAATCTGGTCGTCCCCGTGGATAATTGCCATACAGTACAGGGAATCCAGCGTGTTATAAAGAAAATGCGGATTAATCTGAGACTGCAAAAGCAAAAGCTCCGCCTCCCTTTCATTGAGTCTGGCTGTTAAAAGATATTCCTTCAGCTCAAGGTTGGTGTTAACCATCTCCTTAAACTTCTGTCCTATCCGTCCCGCCTCGCTTTCGTCAAACTCCTCCGTGACGTGCCTCTCGCCCTCTTTTACCCTTTCAATCACCTGTTCTAACTGGTTTAAAGGCTTTGTAATGGTTCTTGAAATGGACATGGCAAGCCCGAAGCTTAAAATCACCAGAAAGCCGCCGCACCAGAAAACGGTGTTTCGGATGAGCTTGCTTTCCGCGCTTAATTCGTTCCTCTCAATCACATTCACCAGCTCCCAGCCGGTGATGCTGTTATGTACGCTGGTGAAAAGATATCTCTGCTGCTGTCCGCGGCAAAAGTCCTCCAAAAGCGCCTGTCCGTCCGCAAATCCTCTCCTTGCCCGCACAAGCTGGTCATACCGCAAATCGGCAATCAGATACTCGTTAGTGGCATACCCCTCGTTTCCCGTCATAAAGGTCTTGTCCAGAATCCGGCTGTTCACATCCACCACCAGATAGCCCATGGGCTTTAAGGTGTCCGGCGCATTTAAGTACTTGACGATACTGAATCCCTGGGAAGGAATTCCTCCGATTACACTGCTGCCGAAAAACACCTCCCGTCCGTCGGCGGCCCTTGCCTCCCCGCTCCAGATTTCCTCGAGAAAATTGTGCTTCTCGTAGTACCGGTAAAAATCATAAGTCCCCAGATTCACATTGCTGAGCAGATAACAATGTCCGCACAAATCCATAAAGGCCACATAGTTGACGCTGTTTTCCTGCTTTGTCAGCCGCTCTCCCACACTTTTGAGTACCCGCTGTTCCTCGCCGGTAAAGACCCGCCTGCCGTCCGCCGTCTGACTCTCCAGCACTCTCTGCATACCCTCATCATTCAAAAAGGAACGAATCATTTCAATGATGGGGCTTAACTGGGTATCCAGTACCTTGCTTGAATTTTTCAGGGTGGACTCGTGGGAAAGCTGATAGTTTTTTTCCACCGCCCTGCTGGAAATCCGGTAGGAAACGCTTCCTAAAAGCGCAATTCCAAGAAGCGAAACCAAAAGCAGGGAGAAAAAAATCTGCTGCTGGATTCTCTGGTAGAGCCACCATTTTTTTATACGGGAAAGCAGCCGCACCGGGCCAGACGTCGTTCTGCGCCAGAGGTTGCCGCTCTCTTCCCCGCTCTCTTTTTTTTCCATCAGCAGATTCCTCCTCCCTTACACCTTCCGGGTCTCTACTTCATCCGATACCGTATCTCATATTCCCCGGAACCGGCCTGCGCGGTAAGATACTCTCCCGCCTCAGTAAAGATAAGCCCGGCCGCCTCGGATACTTCTTCCCCATTGTCAAGGCGAATCTCCGCCGTGGTGTTGGCAGGTATCTTTACCCGCAGCGTTATCTCCTTTCCGTCCGCCTCCCAGCGCACAGCTTCCCCACCGTAAATGGAGTGATACCTTCCGTCCACAAAAGAAAGCCCACCGCCCGGTCTCGGATACAGAACCGCATGCTTAAAGCCTCCTGCCTTTTCATCCGCTTCCAGCCCGGCCATCACGCGGTACATCCACTCACCGATAGCGCCGTAGGCGTAATGGTTAAAGGAATTCATATCCGCGCTCCACATGGTTCCGTCGGGCTTTAAGCCGTCCCAGTGCTCCCATATGGTGGTTGCGCCCATTTTTACCTGATAGAGCCAGGAAGGGAAATCCTCTTTCAGCAGCAAATCATAGGCTTCCTTCACACAGCCGTTCTGGCTCAGCGCATGGCAGAAATAGGGCGTCCCCACAAACCCTGTCACAAGATGGCCGTTTTCCTTCTCCAGAAGCCGTTTCAACCCCTCCACCGTCCGGGAGACATATTCCTTTGGCGTCAGCTTAAAATACAACGCCACAATATGGGCCGTCTGGGTCTGAGCCGTCAGATTCCCTTCCTCATCAAAAAAGGTCTGCTGGAATTTGCGGACAATTTTCCCGTAAAGCTCCTCGTACTCCGCCGCCTCCGGCTTGTCCAAAAGGCGGGCCATCTTTGCAAAAAGGCCGGTGGAATAGGCAAAGTACGCGGTACAGGTCAAGTCGTTGGGAGTCGCCCCGAAATAGCTTCCCTCCTCCGCGTCCAGCGCCACCCAGTCGCCGAACTGCAGCTTGTAGTTCCAGATATAATCCTCGGAATGCTCCCGCATGAATCCTATCCAGCCCTTCATGCTTTCGTACTGCCGCCTTAAAATCTCCTTATCGCCGAACATCAGATACATGGTCCACGGAGCAATCACCGCCACGTCCGCCCAGGCTGCCGCGGAATGCGGTCCCTGCCGAAGGAGCCAGTTGCCGTCCGTGCGCCCCTCCTCGATATTGGGAACCACATGGGGCACGCCGCCCTCGGGCGTCTGGTCAACCTCCACATCCCGAAGCCACTTTTTAAAGAAAGTATAGGTGTTCGCCAGATAGCTTGCCGTCCGGCAGAATATCTGGGCGTCCCCCGTCCAGCCAAGCCGCTCGTCACGCTGAGGGCAGTCGGTGGGCACATCAAGGAAGTTCCCCTTCATTCCCCACAGATAATTGTGATGAAGCTGATTCAGCAGCGGATTGGAACAGGTAATCTCACCGGTGCGCACCATATCCGAATGCAGCGTATGTGCCGTAAAGTTCTCCTTTTTCAGCTCCCCGGGATAAGAAACCACCAGCGCATACCGAAAGCCCATATAGGTAAATCTCGGATACCAGGTAACCGTTTCCTCCTTTGAAAAGATATACTTCATGGTCGCCTTTGCCTTGCGCAGATTGTCCAGATAAACGTTGCCCTCGCTGTCAAGCACCTCGAAACAGTGCAGCTCAATGACATCCCCGGTTTTCCCTGTCGCCGTCACATGGATTCTTCCCGCCATATTCTGCCCGAAATCAAGCACTCTCTCTCCCTTCGGCGTACGGATAATCTCCTGACAGGGCAGCGTATCCATCATCCTTACCCGGGCGCCGCCCTGGGCGCGCAGCACGGAAATATCAAAGGGAACCTCCACAGTTTTGCGCCATCTTTCGCCTGATACTGCTCCTCCGGTAAGCGCGCCTGCTTCCGCCCAGCCGGGAACTTCCAGAGAAGAATCATAAATTTCCCCGTCATAAATCTCGGAAAAAATTACCGGGCTGTCCGCTCCCTCCCAGGAGCTGTCCGTGCGCACCCGTTCCTCGCTTCCGTCCGCATAACGGAACAAAAGCTCCATTGAAAAGCCTGTCCGGTCACCGTAATTGTTCCTTGCCTTGGTAAGCCCCATGACGCCCTTGTACCAGCCTGCCGCCAGCATCGCTCCGGCGGTGTTTGCGCCCTCTTTCAGATAATCCGTCACCTCATAGGTCTGGTAAAGGAGATGCCTCTGATAGGAGGTCCAGCCCGGCGTCATCTCATCCTCCCCCACCTTCTTCCCATTCAGGAAAAAGTTGTAAAGCCCCAGCGCCGTGGTTACGGCATAAGCCTCCTTCAGCGGCTTTTTCACCATAACCTGTCCCCGCACATAGGTTCCCTTTGAGCGCTCCTTATAAAAATCCTCCGTCTCCGCCGAGACAAAAGGCGCCGTCCAGTCCTCTTTTACAAGAGCCGTTATAAACCATGCCGTCTTACTAACTGCGGATTCCGTGAGGCTTTCGCCGGGAACTGCCTTTTCTGTACCGGCGGAGGCCTCGGACTTTCCGTTATCTGTCTTTTTGCCATCTGCCTTTCCGCTGACGAACGTCCCTGTGGCGGTAATTTCCACCCGCACAAAATATTTTGTGAGAGATTTCATCCATTTGGGCAAATCGCCGTCCGCTGTCCCTTCCCCCTCCGCCAGGGCCTGTACATGGGCGGACTCTTCCGACGCCACCACGCCGCTGTCGTACACCGTTTTTTCAAAGCTCTCATCCTCTGCCAGCCAAAGCCGGTAGGAGGTCTGCTTCACGTTGCGCATGTCGCTTTCAATTTCCCAGCCAAACTGCGGACTTTCCGCAACGCCTGTGGGATTTTTTTCGTAATTAATATGTATTCCTGAAATTTTAAGCATCGCTCTTTCCTCATTTCCTTTTTAAGTGCAGAATTTCCCTTGCTTCCATAGGGCTTGCCGTATCAAGGCCCATGCTGCGGATTAAAGCCGCCGTCTTTTCCACAATCTGATAATTATGCTCCGCCGCTTCACCTTCTGTCAGATAAGGGCTGTCCTCAAAGCCCACCCGGACTACGCTTGCTCCCATAGCGATAGCCATAGCCAGAAACGTCCAGTTGTCACGCCCGAAATGAGTCACTCCCCACAAGGCATCCTTCGGCACAAAGGAACGGAAAGCGGAAAGCATTTCCGGCACAGGCTGCATACCGCCCTTGTGCCCGAACACCAGATTAAAAAGCATGGGCTCCGCAAAGGGCTGCTCCTTCTTTACCAGCTCCATGTTATAGAGCATACCAATGTCAAACACTTCCGTCTCCGGCAGTATTCCCCGGCGGTACACCGCATCCGCGCAATACCGGATATCGTCAAAGGAATTGATGTACACATTTTCTCCCAGGTTTGTGCTTCCGCCATTTAAGGAGGCGCTTTCCACCTTCTCGTAGTCAAGAGGATTGCACCTCTCGGCAATATTCATCTCTGATACCCCTCCGGTGGAGGCCTGCACCACCACGTCCGTCCGCTTTAAAATTTCCTCAAAGCATTCCACCATATAGGCGGTGTCCGGCGTAAGGCTTCCGTCCGGCTTTCTGCAATGCAGATGACACATGGCCGCCCCTGCCTGCACGCTTTTTGTCACATCCTCTGCAAGGGATACTGCGTCTACCGGCGTCCCGGCCTTCACGGGCGCCAGTGAAATGATTACTTTTCTCATAATTCATAATCTCCTGTTCCAGTTTCTCTGACTTTATTCCAATTCTTCCACAATCAGGCGGAGAGTATCCTTATCTCCCACGTTTCCGGGGAAGATGATGTACGGCATCCCGGGGAATTTGCTCTCCTCCCCTGTAAGCCACACCGGGATTCCCTTCTGAATCTGACCCATGACGAGGGCTTTCTTCACCTTAAGGGCCTTTGTCCCCACATCGGAGGAGGTAATTCCGCCCTTTGCAATAATATAGGCCGGCTTTACGTGAAGCTGTCCGATTACACTGGTCACTGCATCCGAAATTTCAACGGAAGCCTTTAATATTTTATCCGCGTCCTTCTCCTGCGGCACAAGAGGCTTCCTGCTGGTGTAAACCACCGCCGTCTTTCCGCTTTTTATTGCGCCCTCCGCCATGGCCGTGATACGCTCCGCTTCCGTTTTCAGCCCGCCGGGCGCAAGACAGGTGCTTACGTCAAACTCCATAAATTCCAGCGCCGCCTTTGACTGCATCAGACACTCCAACTGCTGAGTGGACTTTTTCACATGAGAGCCCACCAGCACGATTCCGCCGTTTCCGGCAGATTTGGAGGTTCCCCTCCCGCTGCCGATAATATCTTTCTTTCCAAGAAGAGGCTTATCGGAAACGCCGCCAAGCACCTTCGGAAACGCCGCCGCCGTCCGTGCAAGGTAGTTTTTCCCTGCCTCCAACGCTTCCACGTAGGCCTCGCAGAATACCGAAAGCTCCTCGTAGGTAGTGGCGTTGACGATAATTTTCGCAAAATTCTCCGCGGACAAAAGCTTTTCCCTGATTTTCCCGAGACGTCTCTCCCGAAGCTCCTCGAGCGTAATACAGATACAGCTTTCTTTTTTATAAAGCCCTTCTGTCTTTTCCTCCACGTACTCCGTCAGGTCTGAGGCATGGTAGCCAAAGGTCTTGTCCTTTGCAAACTCCGTCATCCCCGCCGGAACCAGCATCGTACCTTCTTTTACATAATGGACGTTTCCCATGGTAAAGCGTCCGCCCTCGGGGAAAAAAGGACAGAGTATCTCTCCGTCAATTTTTTCTCCCGATGTTTCCTCCAACTCCCTGCGCAGCGTCTCTGTCTCCAAAGGATAGTGTCCTCTTAAGGTGGAGTCCCCTCTGGAAATCAGCACGAATTTCTTTCCGGTTTCCCTGGCAACGCGGCTGACACGCCGGGCGATTTCCCTGTGTACCTTCCTCGTCTCCTCCTTTGAAAAGCTGCGGGAATTGGTGAGAATGAAAAACATGCAGCCTTCTTCCTCAAAGCCCTGTCGAATGGACTCCTCCTCCCAATCCGTGTAAACGGAAATATCATGCACCGTCTGCACGCCGGTAGGGTCATCGTCCAGAACTACGATTTTGCGCCGGAGGTCATTTGCCGTTTTTTTTTCCGCAGAATCCATTGTCACATAGGCCACCGGGAACCAGACGCGCATTTCTCCAAACTCGCGGTTGTCCCAGGCATAGTAAGGAATCAGGCGAACCGCCTCCTTTTTCATGCCGCGGTAAACCAGCGGCTGATACAGCGCTTCTCTGTCGTATCCCTCCCGGTTCATGCAATACATCTCGCCGCAAAGGGCCATAATCCTCCGTCCTTCGATTTCAACCTCCGCAGGCTGATACTCCGCGTCCAAATCCAGATACAAATCGTCAAGGGCAGGCGCTTTCGTGTCCACGCCTTCACAGCAGTACACCAGCGGGCCTCTCTCAATGGCCGCCTGTCCGCAGGACTCCTCCACCATGGTATGGGCAGTGGTATAGCGTACTTCCATATCCAGAGTCAGAATCACCTCCATATTCTGTAAATCCGTAATTTCCACACTCTGATAGGTTCCTGACTCGTCCCTTCCAAGCCTGCGGTTTTCCCCGCCTGCGCAGATGCTTCCGCTCTTTGCCCAGCCCGGAATCCGAAGCTTTAAGGAAAATCCCTTATCCGATTTCACATTTTTACAGGTGAAGCGAATCCGTCCGTCAAAAGGATAGTCCGTCTCCTGCACCAGCGTAAATTCCGCTCCGTTCTCCAGCGCAATTTCCACCCGGTTTGCGCCGTACATGCCAGTCCACACCGCGTTCGCCGAAACCGTGTAGGCATACTCGCCTGACTGCGCCACCGTGCGGGCAAGATTTGGCGGGCAGCAATAGCTTAAAATATATTCGCTTCTGGTAAGAGGCCACACCAGCTCATAGTCCAGCTTTTTCGTCCGCCGCAGGGTATTTTCATAAAAAAACTTTTTCCCGTCCAGACTTAAGGCCGCAAGGTTGGTGTTCAGCATCATTCTTTCAATGATATCAAAATATTCCGCCTTCGGCTCTAACTGGAACATCCGGTATGCCCAGAATACGCCCCCAAGAGACGCACAGGTTTCATTGTAGGCCGTAATGTTGGGCAGCTGGTATTCGTAGCCGTAGGCCTGATGGATTTTCTGGTCAACGAAAAAATTCCCGTAGGGGGAAACGCCGTTGTAAAGCGCGCCGCAGCCGCCGGTGATATAAAGCTTTTTGTCAAGAAGGCTCCGCCATACCTTATGCAGCACCTTCACATAATCCTCGTCCGTCTCTTCCAGGCACAAATCAGCCACGCCCGCATACAGATAATTGGCTCTCACCGCATGGCCGATAATCTTATCGTGTTCCTTTAGGGGAATCCTGTCCTGATTGTCGTCCATGCCGTTTTTCACACTGTCCCGCAGGGAAATCGCCTGCTTCGCCAGCGAAAGATAACGCTCCTGCCCTGTAGTGCGGTACATTTCGATAAGCCCCATGTAATGAGAAGGGCACACCGCCGTCTGCACTTCGCCCGAGGCCTCCGCCTCCGCATAGAGATGCTCCAGATAATCCGCCACCTTCACCGCAACCGCCATGAAGGTGTCCTTTCCGGTAATTCTTTTGTGCAGACAGGCGGAGGTAAACATATGTCCGAAATTGTACACCTCAAAATCGTTGATATCCCCCATTCTGGTGGTTCCGTTCTTCTGTCTCTCTCCGATAATCTGCTTGGTTGAAAGATAACCGTCGCTCTGCTGGGCCCTGGCAATTAATTCTATGTAGCCGTCAAGCTGTGCAAGCAGCTTTTCATTCTTTGTCTTTGCAGCAGTATAAAGAGCCGCCTCCATCCATTTGTAAAAGTCGCCGTCGCCAAACACGGTTCCGTCAAATTCCCCCTCGGCTTCCCCGGCGCAGATTTTGAAATTCTCCACCACATGGCTGATATCCTTGCTCTCAAACATGTGCTGTAGCTGCGGCACCGTGCTTTCCGCACAGGTGTCGAACCGCTCCTTCCACAGTCCCCCTGTCCATTCTACGTTCAGACCGTCCACCGGATGAACCTTTGCGTTTACTGATTTTCTTGTATCTGTCAGCATTTTGATCCCCCTCTCTTTTCTTCTTTATAAAATATACGCCGCTTAATCCCGTCCCCGGAAAAGCACCGACACTTCCCCCGGAGATATTGTAAATACTCCTTTTACTTCTTTATCCTGAAGCAAACTATAGTACACCGGGCTTTCGCCTTCTTCATTCAGCCATACTCTGCCCTTGCTGTTTCCATGATTAATTACAAACACATACTGTCCGTTTTCGTTTTCCCGGCAGGTCAGTTCCAGTTTTCCTTCAAACGCAAAGAGCCGCTTTACGCCTGTCTCCTCACACAGCTTTAAAATCCACTGCCGCATAAAGGACTCGTCAGGCTCGCACCCAAGGTAATATGCATGACCCTCTCCGTATTTGTTGACGGTAAGCGCCGGCATTCCGGTATAAAAGCACTCCTGTTCCTTTTCTCCGGCAAAGCTCTTTCCGTACACCGCTAAGACCTCCGCCGTCTGCGCATGAAACAAATCGCAGAGAAACTTTCCTGTGTGCTGCCTTTCTGAGCAGTCCCCCTCCTTTCCCGTCATAATAATTTCAATCGTCTCTTCCGGATAAAGCGCGTCTGTCTCTTCCACCCATACACCAAAAACATCCTTGAGCGGTCCCGGATAAGCTCCGAAAACACACCTGTCATTTTCGTCTGCGCGTCCGCTCATGTAGGTTGCGGCCGCCGTGCCGCCTTTCTTTACAAATTCCCGTATCTTTTCATCAAAGCCCGGCTTCATCATATATAAAAGCGGCATCACAACCAAATCATAATTATCCAGTTTCGTCGTCGTTTTTATGATATCCACCGGAATATTTTCTGTATAAAATGCCTTATAATACCGGAAAACCTGCTTTAAATAATCCATATCCTGCGTGGGACCGCTGGTCAGTTCAAGCGCCCACCAGTTTTCCCAGTCAAACACAATTGCCGCGCGGGCCCTGATTCTGCCTCCCGTAAAAGAACTGCCAAGCTTTTTAAATTCCTGTCCGAGGGCACATCCTTCCCGGAATATTCTTGTCTGAAATCCGCTGTGGGCAATAAAGGCCCCGTGAAACTTTTCCTGTCCCGCCACCGACTGCCGCATTTGAAAAAAGAGGCTGCTGTCCGCTCCGTGAGCCAGCCCCTGATAAGCGATTCTTCGAATTTCACCCGGACGCTTGATTTTGTTATAAGGCTGCCAGTTCTGCTGATTCGGCGACTGTTCCGCGACCAAAAAAGGAGCTCCGTCACGCGCCGCCCTCATAATCTCATGCTTAAACGCCGGAAAAGCCGCATCGTCTCCCGGCGCCGGGTAATTATCCCACCCGACAAAATCCATATGCGGCGTCATTTCAAACTGATTCAGTTTTTTTATGAAGCCGGAAATATTGGTAAACACCGGCAGGTGCGGCGTTGCCGCTTTCAGCACCTGCGCCTCGTTTAAATAGCACTCAATTGTAGAATCCGTCACGAACCGCATATAATCCAACTGCACCGCCGGACAAAAACGATAATCGTCGTTTAACTCTGTCGGCAGCGTCACATCATCAAAATCATAAATCTGTCTTCCCCAGAACGACGTATGCCAGCGGCTGTTTAATTCCTCTATCGAGCCATAGCGCGCCTTAAGCCAGGTTATAAATTTTTTCCGGCAATTCTCACAATAGCAATAGGTTCCGTATTCATTCGCCACATGCCAGCCGGCCAGCCCGGGGAAATCCCTGTAACGCTCCGCCAGCGCCTCTGCTATTGCCCGCGCCCTACTCCGGTAATTTATGCTGTTCACGCAAAAAAACACTCTCATGCCATGCGTGCGCCTGCGCCCGGCAATATCCACCGGAAGTACGTCGCTGTATTTTTTTGAGAGCCATGAAGGCTGCGCCGAAGTCGGCGTAGCCAGAAAAACATGGATTCCGTGTTCCCATATTTTATTTAATATATTGTCCAGCCACTCAAAATCGTATTTTCCTTCTTCCGGCTCCAGCTTTGCCCATGCAAATACCGGCAGCACCAGCAGATTTATTCCTGCCTGTTCAAATAATTTCATATCCTCATCAATGGTCGCGTCGTCCCACTGGTCAGGATTATAATCGCCGCCAAATAATATTGGTCGTTTTCCGTTCCACATCAAGTCCAATCTCCTTTTATTTTGCGGCCATATTATATTTTATCTTCACTCTTCCAGCCTGCGCACACTCCCGCGAACCACAAGACTGGTACACACTTCTATTTTTACAACTCCTTCTACCGGTTCTTTTATCTTATCAATCAATGTATTCGCCGCCACAACCCCCATCTTATGCTTTGGAACCTGAATGGATGTCAGCGGCGGGTCAAACACCTCGAGAAACGCAATATTGTCAAATCCCGCAATTGAAATATCCTCGGGAATCCGGTATCCCATCTCCCTGAATATCCTCATTGCATAAACCGCAATAATATCATTATCCGAAAAGAAAGCCGTCGGCATTTTATCAACTTCCAAAAGGGCTTCCTTCAGCGACTGATACACGGCTTCTCCGCCGTCCGTGCAAATATTTATAATCCTGTTCTTCGGACATTTTAGCCCAAGACTGTCCATTGCCCGCAAAAAACCATAGTAGCGCTCAGTAAAATTGTTCGCATTATCCGACACATGAAGATATCCAATATCTGTATGGCCCATTTCTACAAGGTGTTTCACTGCCTCGTTTACACCCTGCTCATTATTAATCGTGATACAGTCAAAGCTTTTATGCTGAACATAATTGTCCACGATAACCACAGGCATCTGAATTTGCGCAAATGCATTTAACTGTTCCTCCTGCATCTCCGTAGCCAGTATCAAAACGCCCTCTGCCTGTTCTCTGTCAATTCCAGCCGCAACTTTGACCGCGCTGTCTCTGTCCACATATGACACCAGTAAATTGTAACCTCTGGCTTTAATCTGGCTTTCGACACCTTCTATGATTTCTGAAAAAATCTGTGAAAAGTAGGGACTGCCCTCCTTCGCCTCGTTCCGTTTACGGTAAACAATAAAAATAATATTTTTCTTTTCGTTTTCTTCTTCCAGAAGTTCCTCACATCCCAGCTCTTTTACCATATCGCGCACCCGGGTACGGGTTGCCTCGCTTATTCCGGGCCGGTTGTTCAGTACCAGCGACACCGTGGAAGGCGATAAATCCAGCATTGCTGCCAAATCCTTTACTTTTACAGCCATATTTTTTCATCCTGTCTTTTCAAATTTCGATATTTTATTCTATCATTTTCCTTGTCTGACTGTCAATGTACCGTAACTTCCAAAACAAAATTTTCTCATTTTACGGAACCTGCCATTCCTTCCACAAAAGCCTTTTGCAGACAGAAGAAAACTATCACCGTCGGAATTGTTGACATCACAATTCCCACCATAATCATTCCGTAATCCGGATTAAAGTCCGCCGCCAGATTTGCAACCGTAAGCGGCAGGGTAAACTTCGAATTGCTCTGCAGGGCAATCAAAGGCCACATATAATTATTCCAGCTTGCCATAAACGCAAAAATCCCGGCTGCCGCATAGGTGGACTTCATCATCGGAGCGTAAATCCGCGCAAATATCTGATACTCACTGCAGCCGTCCACACGCGCCGCCTCTATCGTATCTCCGGGAAACGCCTCCGTGTTCTGCCGGAAGAAAAAAATCAGAAACGGCGCTCCCACAGCGGGCAGAATAATTGCCCAGAAGCTGTTAAGCAGCCCCATGTTTGAAAACATACGAAACATCGGAATCAGTTTCGTCGCGAAAGGAACCATCATGGATGCAATCAGCACCATAAACAAAATTTCCTTTGCCCTATCCCGGAAGATGACAAAGGCGTAACCTGCCACGGAACAAAAAAGAAGGGATAAAAGGGTAATCGTAACTGCAAGCACCGCCGAATTTAAAAAGGCTCTCCACAAATTGGCCTTTTCAAACGCATTGGCAATATTAGTCCAAAGAGAACTGCCGAAAGTCAGTTTCCCCATCGTGATATCTTTAGAATCATTTGTCATTCCCACAATCATCCAGTAAAACGGAAAAATACTGATAAAAGAAATCAGCATCAAAAATAAATTTTTTAAGAAACTCCGAACTGCTCTCATAGTTTTTCACGCCCAATTCCTTTCTGAATAATTGTTATCACCACCACCAACAGTAGGACCACATAAGATACGGCAGCCGCATAGCCGTAACTCGGCACAAAATTAAAGGACAAATCATAAATATACTGTGAAATTGTCCGCGTCGCATTGCCGGGTCCTCCGTTCGTCAGATTTACCACTTCGTCAAATAACTGCAGCGTATTGTTCAAAGCCATAATACTTGTCAAAAACACAATCGGACGCAGCACAGGCATGGTAATCCGAAAAAATGTCTGTAAGAAATTACTGCCGTCAAGCTTTGCCGCTTCATATACCGACTGGTCGATATTCTGCAGCGCTGACAGAAAGAATATCATAAAATATCCGGTGTACCTCCAAATCAGAGCAATTATTATTACCGCCTTTGCCCACCCGGAGGTAAGTACAAACGAAATCGCCGTATCTACAATCCCAAACTTTAAAAGAAGCCGGTTAATCAGGCCGTCCACCGCAAAAAGATTTTTGAATAATATTGAATAGGATACCAGCGACGTCACACACGGGAGAAAGATACAGGTCCTGTAGAAACCACGCAGCTTTAGTTTCGGGTCATTCAGCAGCACGGCTATAAGCAATGACAGCAAAATCATTACCGGAATCTGTATTGCCGCATAAAGCAGCGTATTTCCAAGGGTTGTCCAGAACACTTTATCTTTCAGCATCCGGGCATAATTTGCCAGACCGTCAAACTGCAGGTTCGCGCCTTTTCCTGTCTTAAGCGAAAGGAAAAACGCCTGAATCATCGGTATGTAACTGAAAAACAAGATAAATCCCGCAGCAATCACAACCATGGACCATCCCGTCAGCCAGTATCTTCCTTTTTCCTTTTTTAACATGTATAATCCTTTCTTCCTTAACGGGCCGCCCCGCAGCAGAAACTGAAAAGCGGCCCTGCCAGATTACTGAATCAACTGCTCAAACTGTGTTTCCGCCTCTTCCAGTACGGCGTCCAAATCGCCTCCCGCCAGATATTCGGGCATCACGCCAAGAAGTGCAGATTGCGCTTCTGCCGAAAATGCCCCGGTAGCCACGGCGGGAATCTTTCCAAGCCACTGAGCCAAATCCGCGTTTACAGTCTGTCCGCCATAGAAATCGGAGCCCACAGAATAAGCTTCCACAGACGAAGCGGGAAGATAAGTTCCCATAATGTTTTTCCCGCCAAGGAGCGTATTATAAAGTTCCGTGCTGCCGCCAAAGGTTTTCGCCATGAAATCCGCAGCCGCTTCAGAGTTTTTGCTGTTTGCAAGAACAAACCAGCTTGAACCTCCCTGATTGGAATAATTGGTCGCGCCGCTTACAGACAGGGCCGGAACCGGTGCAACCGCCCATTTTCCACTCTGGTCCTCTCCCTGAATAATGGTGGAAGATATCCATGAGCCGCGCAGAACACATGCCACATCGCCGCCGTTAATCGCTCCTGCAAATTCTGTCCAGTCGCTGACCACCTTAACATAATCCGATTCATTCAATGTCCTGAATATTTCAAAGCACTCTTTTAACGCTTCATTATTTTTAAAATCCGCACTGCCTGTTTCATCCGTAAACCATTTACCGGCAGACTGGAGCATAATCTGAAACTCTGCAATATCATTGGGGTTATATGTCTGGAGCATATGGCCGTTTTCTTTCAGTTTTTCTCCCAGCTCCAGATACTTTTCCCAAGTCAGGTTATTCATATCTTCCGACGTATAGCCTGCTTCTTCCACATAATCTGTGCGGTAAAACAATCCGGCCACCCCGGTATCGAAGGGAATTCCGTAAGCCGTACCGTCATAAGAAAGCATAGATTTCTTATAGCCTGCAAAATCGTCATAGTTAAGCAAATCTTCCATCGGACGGAACGCTCCCGGATAGGACATCAGATACCCCGGTGCATTCAAATCAGAAATCAGTACAACGTCAGGCAAATCATCGGTAACCCCTGAAGCCAGTGTGGTATGTATCTTTTGTAAACAGTCCGCTTTTGCCATCTCCACAAAATTCACTTTAACATTTCCATCATATACCTTCTGTGCCTCTTCAAGAGCATATCCATTAAATGATGCATCCCATGCCCATACGGTAATTTCCGTTTCTTCTCCCGAATCAGGCTCCGCCTCATCTTTGGCCGCATCCGCCGGCGCTTCTGAATCTGTCCCGGTTTCCTCCTGATTTACTGCGTCTGTTTTTTCTGTGTCCGTACTTCCACCGGTTCCGTCACTGCCGCAGCCAGTGACAGTACCCACAGCCAATACAGCCATCATCATTAATGCTACCAAACGTTTTTTCATCTTCTTCCTCCTTGTAAATTTGTGCCTAATTTTTGAGCTATTGTTTATAAATAATTTAAATAAATTTATAAACAATTTAATGAAATTATAAATGTAATCAAACTCATTGTCAATGTCTTTATTGCCATTCCAACGCTTACAAATATATTTTTGTCATTAATATATATATTTCAGAAAATTAATTGTACATTTTTAATAAATTATATTTTATAAATATCTTCTAAATATTTATAAAATATTTAATTATACACATTTCCTTTTTATTTCAATACAAATAAAAAGGAAATACTACAGTTTCCCATAATATTTCCCTTTCTTAACTCATTTTATGTTTTACCCCGCCAATTACAAACTAACTCATTCAGCATCGCACACGCCTGATACAGTATTCTTTCATAAACGCAATCATTCTTATATCATTTCCGGTTTCATAAAACTCAATCAGCATGCCTTTGAACTCTTCCATTTTCTCCATAGATATCTGGAATATTCCAATATTATTTTCAATTAATACTTTATTTGCCATCAACTGCGCCACTCGTTTATTTCCGTCGATAAACATTTGAGTTCTTGCAATATAACAAAAATATTTTAACGCCCTCAGCTCAACATCTTCTATCAGCTCAATTTCCTTTAAAGAATCCATGATAATCCCGGTATGCGGCATCTCAGGCTCCCAGGATGTTCCGCCAATCTGTACAGGAATTGTTCTGATTTCGCCTGCATAGCTAAATAACAATTCTCCGACAATCTTATCAAACTCCCTCAGCAGCATAATGCAGTTATTGTACGCAAGATTATCAAGGAGAAACTGCCATGCACGTTTCATATTAATCACAAATAACACTTCTTCGGTTTTCGTAGTCGTCGGAGCATTTGCCAGAATCGCTTCCGTCTTTGGAAATGTAGTTCCTAATCCTTCGAGATTGGCACTTTTCCATATACTGTCTACCAATAGCCGTTTTGCCATTTCTATCGCTGTATCTTTCACTGGCTTAACCTCCTAATTTTTATGGCGTTTTTATTCGTGTCAGTTGTCAGATACATTGTACTCAATGGCGACGACTCCGTCAAGGCATCAATCCCTTATGCTCCAACGCCTTTTTCAGCGCCTCCGCTCCAAACCGGGGACTTGATACCACCGTCTTTCCGGTTTCCTTTTGCAGAAATTCTTCCGCATAAGCCATGGAACCCTGACAGAGTAAAATCACGTCCACCTGCGCCAGAATCTCCTTTGCCTTTGCAAGCAGCATTTCCTTAAACTGCTCCTGATTGATACCGAAAGCACCGTCAATCAGCCCGTCCACCAGCGTCACCGTGCGATTCATTTCCCTCGCCACACGCTTTATGGTATTTTTTGTGGGCTCCAGCGTTGTGGGAAGGGTCGCCAGTACCCCTATCCTGCCGCCAAGGCGTACCGCCTCACAGCACATTTCCTCATCGATGCGCACAATGGGCACTCCCGTATATCTGCCGATATCCGCCGCGGCGTCCGCCACCTCGCCCACCGAGGAACAACAGTTCAATATTGCGTCCGCCCCGTCCGAAGTTGCCTGCATAAAAAGCGATACCAGTCTTGCCGCCGCCCCGGCGGTCACATGCCCGGCCTCCCGCACTTCTGCCAGAATGGAGGCGTCCTCATAGCTTTGGATTTCCGCTTCAGCGCCAAGCTGCTTTTTTACTTCCCTGTTCACCAGTTCAATCAATTCCGGTGTAGTACTTGTGTAAACAATTCCTGCTTTCATAAATTTCTCCTATTCTTTAAAATCCTGCTTCTTTTTCAGCCGGACGGCCATGTACTCCCGTCCCGGCAGCTCCACTTTAAATTTTCCTTTGAACACGCCCCGCTTTTCAATGGTCATGTTCCAGGTGTCAATTACTTCCGCTTCAAATTCCGTTTCATCGTCAAAATGATATTCCTTAAAGCTTGAGCAAGTGTATCCCAAATAAATCAGATAATAGCTTTTCACCGGCTGCATCCACTCCTGTTCGGGAACGGCGCATACGCAGTCCCATTTGAGATTATAAGGCGCAAGCCCAGGCCCCGGCGTCTCACATAAGATATCGTACAGAAAGCCTAACCGCTTCCAGCTCTCGCCCCGCAGCTCTCCGCCATGGGACCACCAAAGCACATCCTCCGGGTTCATCAGCGTCTCCCCATGGCCTGCATATCCGCCCCTGCAGGCTGCTTCCCAGAATCGCCGAAGCAGCTCTTTTCCGCTGATATTGCCCCATCCGTACTGGATATTTCCCTCGTAACAAATTTCGTCAAGCACCACCGGCTTTTTGTACTCCTCCCGCCATTTTGTCACATACTCTGCAGACAGATAGGGCTCCTGACGCTGGATACTGCAGTGAGTCACCCAGGGCCTTCGGTAATCGTAAAATCCGTGGCAGTTATGCACTGAGCGAAGGTGGTTGTATGGGTCTTTCTCACAAATCAGGGCCGCATAGCGTTCCCAGTCCTCAAGGGTTTTATGAGTCATCAAATCATACTCATTGGCCAGCGACCACCAGACATTACGGTATGCGGAAAACCTTGCCAGCACATACGCCCAGTACAGGTCGTCCTCTTCCTTTGTCATCTGTGAAAATCCCCAGCGGTCATAGGGGTGCATCACAATAATATCCGCCTCTATTCCCCGTTTTTGCAGCTCCATAATACAGTTTTCAATATGCCGGAAATGAGCCGGGCAGAATCTTGTGAAATCAAAATGATTCCCTTCTGTTTTTCCCGTGTAAAGGCTGAAATTCTCCTTTGTCAGTACGCTGCTGTCCATGGGCGTTCCCTCATACGGGTAGCTGCGCGGCTCGCCCAAATTATAGTCGTAATGCTTGGGGAAAATACAGAACCGGATTTTATTAAACCGGGCCGCTTCGAGGCTCGCAAGGGTCTGCGCAATCCTCTCGTCGCTTTGCAGCTCCCACACGTAGCAGGTGGTGCCTATGGAATAATAGGGCGTACCGTCCTCGTATGCAAAATGACAGGTTCCCGCCACCCGTACAGGGCCGTGATTGCCCTCCGACGCCGGAATCACCTCAAACGCTCCCCCCGTTTCTTCCTCAATAAAGCTCCCTTCAATGGAAAAGGTATAGGCTCCCGGAAAGGAGGGCATAAACCTTACTTTGTAAACTCCTTCTCCGTCATAAAAACCGTCCACCGTAACCGTCTCGTTCTTTCCGCAAAAGTGCCCCATAATACTCTGTTCCAGAAAGGGATTGCCCCCGGGCGGCCCCTGACAGGTGATTTCGACAATTCCCCATCGCTCTACCTGCTTTTCGTATGTGATTGTATTCATTTTTTCCTCGTTTCTGCATCTTCCTCCGTGGTTCTTAAGGGAAACTCGCCTTTGCTCCACATCGGTATGCCTTTTCATGTTCTGTCTCTGTTTTCCGTAAGGAAACGCTGATTTTATCCTCATTTTAAGAGGGTTTTCCCCTTCTGTCAATCAGTTCCCCGAAAGGTGTGAAAAATTCGGACACTTTCAAAATAAATTCTACATACGGTAGATACCCAATGCGCGCTGTTGTGCATATGTTCAGGCAAGAGTGGTTCCCATGAAAGTTAGCGAAAATCAAACGTGAGGCCTTTGTCATTTCCCGCTCCGATAATCCAAACAGTTTCCTGATATCCCCATTAGCAGGTGCGGACACGGTCTTCCATGGCGCCTGAAAAACAAAAGAGGCTCAAAGCCTTGAAAAATCGCTATTCTTCAAGGTTTCAAGCCACTTTCTTTTCACTGTTTTCACTTGTTATTAAAATAACCACCCCGGATTATTTATCTTCGAAAGGGTATCGTAATATCCCTTGTAGCTCATATACCCCTGCAGATTTCCCGCGCTGTACTGGGACTGCATGGCGTTTTGAAGAACGTTCATCCAGTTTGTCCTGCCAAACAGATTGCCATAACCGAAGCCGCCTGGCCCGTACTGCAGAGCGTTTGCCCCCGTAAGAGCCGACTGGGCGCCGGAATATATCCCCATGGCTGTCAGATAACTGGAGTAGGCATACATGTTGAGGTAATCACTGTTGCGCGCATCAATCTTTGACATGTCCGCCGACTGCTCTGTCACGTTTCCATCCTTATCCCACACTTTCATTTTATATACCGGATTGGCCGGGTCAAAATCCTTCGGCTCATACACCGCAAAGGAATAGTCATTGCCGCAGCCCGCACCAATCACCTTCCCGTCAATATCATTTGAAATGTGCAGTTCAAAGGTGCCGCTGGGCATCTGTGTTTTTTGCACCGCATTATCCATATGGCCTGCAAAGCTCTTTCCCGCCGTGCGCCGTGCCGCTTTTTGGGTCCCGTATTCCGCCGCCAGGTACTGCGCTGTTCCGATTGCGCTTACGCTCATTTCCCATCTCCTCCTTATCATCCGGCAGATACCTGCGAACGGAGTCCGCATGGAATGCATCTGCTCAATATTCTCTGCCTCCTATATCGGCAGAAAAAATTGATTCTTATGGGAAATGTAACGAAACGCTATACAAATGGGAATGAAAAATTCAGCCAAGCCCGAACCCGTACTCATAATAATTTCCGGCGCTGTCCCTATAGGCGTAGGCTTTGCCGTTCTCGTCTTTCATGGAATCCGGCATGTAAGCATCCTTGTCAAACCCCGGAACATCATTGGGGCTGATGCAGACGCCGTTTTTATCAACTGCAAGTACACTGTCGTCCTTCGGCAGCGTGATGGGAAGCCTGCCCACAGGCGCAAAACGTCCGAAGAAAATATCCAGAACCGCCTCCGGGAAGGTGTCAAAACCTGCTGTCAGCACATCCGCACAGGGCTCCACATTCCCCACCATCCATGCCAGAGGGAAATTCACATTAATCAGAACCTTTCCTCCATTGTTACGTACGACCCCTGCAATTTCGGGAATCCTGTTTGCTCCGCACAGGGTAGTCTCCTTATGGGTGTCCTCCGTGGGCTTTCCTTCTTCATCCACGTTGCAGACTGTCTTGTCCTCGCAGATATCCAGTTCCAGAAAGCCGGGGGTAGCGTTAAAGTAATTTCCGCTGCCGGGGCTTAAGAATAAAAGCGCAGCCTCCGCCTCCGCCGCATCGTCCACCAGCGTCACGTTGCCAAGAAGTTCCTTCAATGCCTTCGTGTTGGCTTCGCCCGATTCTTTTGTTTTTCCGAAAGCCTCTGCATATACCTTCGCTCCCTCCTTTAACGGAAGAACGCCTGCATTTTTCAGCAGCACGACGCTCTGACGGTGTACCTTCCCGGCTTCCTCCCTCCTTGCCTTATCCCCAACGGCTTCTTCCGCTTTCCGGGGGCTGGCATAAGGGTTTTCAAACATTCCTAGCTGGAACATTTCTTTTAAAGTGCGGCTTACCGCCCGGTTAAGGCTCTCGTCCGTAAGCACAAGTTCTTCTCTGGCAAAGCCCCCGGGAACCGGATGGGTGTCATAATAATCATTGGACGAGCGTTCATAAGCCTCACGGGCCGCTTCGTCGTCAAAGGAACCGCTGATTAAATCCACTCCGCTTTGCGTAATGGCAAATCCCACTCTTTCGGGAATATCCAGCATCTCCACTCCCCATGCCATATTTCTTGTAATACCGCTGTCAGAATTAATGTATCCGTCAAAGCCCATCTGATTACGGAGCATTTCATCAATAAATATCTTATTATATGCAAAACCATAAGGACGAAGCTCCACCTCCGCCCCTTTATAATCTTCCTGCGCCGCGCTCTTTTCCTTTGCCGGCTTGGAATAATAAGGCATGATGGAGGAAGCGTGATATTTAACGGCTGCTTCAAATGTGGGAACATGATATTTCTGTAAGCTGCCGGGTGTGGCGTATACGTTCCACTGTCCGGTTGCATAGTGAGGGTCGAATCCGTTTTCACGGGCGCCGCCTCCCGGAAAATGCTTCACCGTCATGGCAACCCCTTCCGGCGTAACCCCATCAGCGCTTCCCTGGATACCCGGAATCAGCCTCTCCATCATTTCCGAAATCAGCTCCGGATCCTCCCCGAAGGTGCCGAATGTACGTTGCCAGCGGGGGTCTGTTACCACATCCGCCATATACATATATCCCTTTTTCAGGCCGCATGCATTCCACTGACGCCGCACCGTATCCGCAAAGGTGTCAACAATGCCAAAATCACCGGTTCCCTTCACCGCCGCCGCGATGCCAAGCGTCCCCGGCCAGGTTGCAAACACACCGGAGGCATCATTCATTCCGAAAACTGCCTCCCCGTTTTCATTCCGGCTGTTGCTCATAACCTGTACCGGTACAAAATGCCCGCAGTCCTCCGCAAGGTACTGCAGCTGATTTAAATAATCCGCCAAATCCGCCGGCGCGGGATTCTCCCGGAGGATTAAATGTCTGGAAAATTTCTTTTTAATCAGCTCGCTGGTGCCCGGCAGCTTCAGTTCCCCGAAAATATTTTTTGCATTCACCGGCGCTTCATCTAAAAGCCCGGTTTCGTCCGCCACGGGAATATGACCTGCCTTTTCCAGTCTCGCACTGGGATACTTCGGCCCCATGCGCCAGTCGGCGGTAAAAAGCTGTCCGATTTTTTCATCGGGAGTCAAAAGCTTCGCGTAAGCCTGCGCCCGCTCCTTTGCCGGAAGCCGCCAGTCGTTGACAGAGGACACTTCCCCGCTTCCGTCAATATCCTTGAAATATAAGCCGTCCTTTTCGATTACCTTGCGGTCAACCGTACCGATTACAGGACCGGAAGCATTGGAAAAATAACGGATGCTGTCACTTGCTTTTTTTGCCATAATTATTGCTCCTTTCACGATTTTGTGATTTCTATTTTAGCATAAACCAGTTCGGGATACAATTGAAGAATCCCTGTCCGCCAAAAACTGAAAATTGATTTCCGCAACCCTTCCAGGACCATTGACAAGTTAACGACACCACTCATATAATATTAATTAATAAATGGCTGAACATATTAATTACCGCGGACAACGAGCCAGGTGACTGCTTGCAATATAAACTTCGTTTGATGCATTTGGCGACTGCCGCGAGGCCTCAGCCGATAAAAGGGGGTAAATCTAAAGATGAAAAGCATTCGCGCAAAAATCACTCTATGTCTCATTCTAACCGTTCTGACGGCGCTCCTGGCAACAGGAATATCCAGTATCGTTCCTAATTACAGAAGCACCATAACCACCGTAGACCACATGATGAGCGAAACCGCGGTTCTTGCAGCGGAACGTGTGGAACAGGAACTGACAGCCTATAAAAATGTGGCCATGGATACAGGCTGTATCCCGCAGTTATCAGATTCCACAGTATCGGTAAATGAAAAGAAATCCATTATTGAGGAACGTTCCTCCATGCACAATTTCCAGCGCGGGAATATCATCGGAATGGACGGCATCAGCATTTTTGACGGCAAGGATTATTCTGACCGGGAATATGTAAAGCAGGCCATGCAGGGCAATGTCTACGTGTCGGAGCCTCTGATAAGTAAAATCACAGGCGAATTGTCCATTATGGTTGCCGCTCCGCTTTATTCCGGCGGCATTCACGGCTCCTCCATCGCAGGAGTAGTGTATTTCGTTCCTCACGAAACCTTTTTGAACGACATTGTATCTTCTATACAAATAGGGGAAAACAGCAGAGCCTATATGATTAACAATAAAGGCGACACCATTGCGGACATCACCCTCGATACGATTACAGTCCAAAATATTGAAACCGAAGCCCAGAGCGATTCCTCTCTTGCGGATTTGGCCGCCATCCATGAGGCCATGCGCCGGGGCGAAAACGGTTTCGGAAGCTATGAAAGCGCAGAGGAAAGCATGTTTGTAGCCTATGCTCCCGTAAAGGATACGGACGGCTGGAGCATTGCCGTAACTGCGCCCCAGCTGAATTATCTGGAAACCACTTATAAGGGCATGGCTCTCAACATCATGGTAATGATTGGGGCCGTAATCATTTCCATTATCATCGCCCTTTTGCTTGCCGGAAATATCAGCAAACCCATGAAAGCCTGTGCAAAACGGATGAAGCTGCTTGTGGAGGGCGATTTGGAGACTCCTATGCCCACAGTCAGAAACAGAGACGAAACAGGCATGCTTGTCAAATCTACTGCTTTGCTTGTGGAGGGTTTAAGTACGATAATCAAAGATATCCGTTACCTCCTGAACGAACTGGCCAATCAGAACCTGGACGTCTACACCCAGCATGAGGATGCTTATGTGGGCGGTTTTCAGGACATCCTGCACTCCCTGCGCCACATGAAAACAGAGTTAAACGACATTATGCGGCAGGTTAACCATTCCGCTGAACAGGTATCCTCCGCCAGCACTCAGTTATCCGTCAGCGCCCAGACCTTAAGCCAGGGAACTGTAGAACAGGCCAGCGCCGTGGAACAGCTTGCCACACAAATCACTGAAATCTCCGGTCAGGCGAAAAACACAGCCAGCAGCGCGCTCACCGTCCGCAACCAGACCCATAGTACCGGAGAGGAAGTATCTCTGTGCAATCAGCAGATGCAGAAGCTCATGGATGCCATGAATAAAATTCAGACCAGCTCCGATGAGATTGAGAAAATATTAAAGACAATAGACGACATCGCATTCCAGACCAACATACTGGCTCTGAACGCGGCTGTGGAGGCCGCAAGAGCGGGCGAGGCCGGAAAAGGCTTTGCCGTGGTCGCGGAAGAAGTTCGTAATCTGGCCGGTAAATCCGCAGAAGCCGCCAAAAACACTTCCGCCCTCATCCAGCATTCCACCGAGGCCGTACATACAGGTACGGAAATTGCAAACCAGACGGCAAGCGTTTTGTTCGAGGTTGTGGGCAGCATACAGTCCGTGGTCAATTCCATCGACAATATTGCCACTGTAGCCAATGAGCAGTCAGACGCCGTATGGCAGGTTTCCGAGGGCATCAACCAGATTTCAGTTGTAGTTCAAAGCAACAGTTCCACCGCCCAGGAAGGCGCGTCCGCCAGCCAACAGCTTTCCGCAGAGGCAGAGAACTTAAAGCAATTGGTGAATCAGTTTACGCTTTCGGCGGATTAAATTTAACAAGCGTAAATCAGAGCGTGATATGGGAATTTTCCCTGGTTTTAAACTGCCGGCGGCAATTCAGCATTACCGCGTTAATACACAAAAATATCCCACAGGATAATAGAATGTTTGAAAAACATTAATTCCTGTGGGATATTTTCAGTCCGGTATAAAAGAATCAAAAATAAAGATATCAAACTTATCCCTGACCGCATCAAGCTCCTCCTGGCTTTTAATTGTCCAGGCCACCGACAGATTTCTAAACAGTCCCCGGCAGATTCTTCTTGACAGCGTCTTTTCGTATTTATGGTTATAGGCGATAAAGTCAGGCTTTGTTATAAAATTCAGCATAAGGTTCTGCAAAAAGAAATACAGCGGCCCCTGAAACTCGCCGGATTTCAGAAACCCGTCGGAGAGCTGCCCTCTCACCACGCTGCCGTGGTTTTGCCTGTACCAGCGAAGCACCAACGGGTTAAAAGATTCTATACAATAAATCCCGTGATACTTTTCAAGCATAGCGTCCACCACCGGACACAGGGCCAAATTCGCCCGCTCCACCTTGAGCTCCACAATAAGGGGCACTCTCCCTCTCACTTCATTTAACACATCCTCAAATTTCGGAATCGTTTCCTCACTGCCGCAGAGCCGGAAGCTTTGAAGCTCCTCCCAGGTATAATCGCATACTTTCCCTTCCTTTCCGCAGATTCTTTTCAGCGTAAAGTCGTGGAACACCACGGGAACGCCGTCCTTTGACAACTGCACGTCCATTTCTATCCCGTATCCGGCCTGAACCGCCCTGCAAAAGGCCGCCATGGAATTTTCCGGCGCGTCGGTGTCATTGTCATGGAGCCCCCGGTGCGCATAATATACATTCAAAAAATCTTTCCTTCTTTTTCTGTTTCCCATCCGCGGCATAATTGCAAGCAGATAAAGGCCGGCTGCCGATGCCGCCACAGTGGGGATTGCGTATTTTGCTTTCATTTCATCCTCCCGCTTCGCGGGTCCCTCCTTACCACAAGTTCTAGTCATCTACATCAAAGTTTTCAAGCACACTCTTTTTCTTTCCTGGCTTCACATCTCCGTGGCGTACCTGAGACATGGTGATAAACGCCAGCGCGGAGAACACAAAAGCGTAGGGAAACAGCGTTCTGTAAGAAATGTTCTCCAGAAGAAAGCCCGACAGCACCGGCGTAAAAATCTGTGCGGTCATGGAAAAGGTGTAATAGGTTCCCGTGAATTTCCCGATGTCCTGTCCTTTGCTCATTTCCACTATCATTGGATAGGAATTCACGTTGATTGCCGCCCAGCCGATGCCAATTGCCGCAAAAGCAATATTGATTACCGGATGATAGGCGTTCGCAAAAATTGCCGCAAGATAGCAGATACTCATAAGAACAATTCCGCCCATGATGGTCTTTTTGCGGCCGATTCTGCTGGCGATATTTCCTATGGGGATATAGCTGATAATCGCCGCCACCGTCGCCACCATCAGACAGTCCGCAAAGCCGCCGCCTTCCAGCTTCCACACTACCTTTGTATAGCGGGAAAATGCTGTTGTAACCGCATTGTAGGCTGTAAACCACAAAAAGATGGAAGCCAGAAGATATATCATGCTCTGCTTAACCTCCCGCGGCATTGCAGTTTTTTTGCCAGAAGCTTCCGCAGATGAATTTCCTGAACCTGCCACCGCTTTGTCTGTGGCCGAACCGGCTCCTGACAGTCGGTTCTCTGCACCGGCTTTGAGCAAACCGTTCCCGGCGTCGTTTTGGGCTGAGTCCTCTTTCATTCCGGCTTCCTCCTCATCCTCCACAACGCTCTCCCCGCTGGCCGCTATCTCCGCCGCCACCTTTGCCTTCACTTTCTTTTCATTGATAGTAAGCACAAGAACTGACACCGAAACTACCATCAGAACCGCCACGCTCAAAAACAGCGGCATGTAATCGGGATGCTCTCCTCCGCCCACTAAAAGCTTTATCATTATCAGCGTATAAACGCCGCCCACCGCGCCCATGAGATTGATGATGGCGTTGCCCTTGCTCCGCAGCTTATTGGGGGTCAGATCCGGCATCAGTGCCACTGC
Source organism: bacterium 1xD8-48 (assembly GCA_009917455.1). Taxonomy (GTDB): domain Bacteria; phylum Bacillota; class Clostridia; order Lachnospirales; family Lachnospiraceae; genus Suilimivivens. The sequence continues at coordinate 232,188 of QZDS01000001.1, forward strand.
CGGCGAACGGTAGGTGCCCATGGCTATCAAAAGGGCAAACAGGGAAATCACAAAGAGCGGCAGATTCACAGCCCTGTCTGCCGCCGGAAGCAGCAGGAGGAAAATCACCGCCAGTATGGTTCCTGTCACAATAAAAGGCATTCTCTTTCCCGCTTTCGTGTCCACCTTATCGGACAGGCTTCCGAACAGCGGCAGCAAGAACAGCGCCAGCACATTGTCCGCTGCCATTATCACTCCCGTGACGGTTTCCCCTATCCCAAAGGTTCCCTGTAAGATGAGCGGTATAATATTATCGTACATCTGCCAGAAAGCAGAAATCGACAAAAACGCCAGTCCGATAAAAAATGTCCTTTTGTAATTCAGTTTCATATCCGTCCCTCATTTCTTTTAAAAGAGCATTTTCCTGCTAATCTGTACCTGCTTTTCTATTGTAACACCATTTGCCCTGATAAACCATCCTTTCCTTTCAGTTATTTCCATAAATTCCTTGCAAAATCACTATTTTTCTGTAAAATATGAAAGAGTGAGCCCTGTTGGTCAAACACAGCATAATTGAGAGGAGTACAGGAAATGATTAGTACAAGCAACGTAACATTACGAATCGGAAAAAAAGCCTTATTTGAAGACGTTAATATTAAATTTACGGAAGGAAACTGCTACGGTCTGATTGGAGCCAACGGCGCCGGGAAATCCACCTTTTTGAAAATACTTTCCGGACAGCTTGACACCACGAACGGCAACGTGTCCATCACTCCCGGACAGCGTCTGTCTGTCTTAGAGCAGGACCACTTCAAGTACGACGAATATCCCGTCATGGATACGGTGATTATGGGGAACGAGCGTCTCTATCAGATAATGAAGGAAAAGGACGCCATTTACGCCAAGGAGGATTTCACCGACGAGGACGGAATCCGGGCAAGCGAATTAGAGGGCGAGTTCGCCGAGATGGACGGCTGGGAAGCGGAATCCAACGCTTCCATGCTCCTTAACGGCCTTGGCGTTGGCACCGACCTCCATTACAGTCAGATGAAAGATTTGAACGGCAACGAAAAGGTAAAGGTTCTTCTTGCCAAAGCGCTTTTCGGCAATCCGGATATCCTTCTTCTGGACGAGCCTACCAACCACCTGGATTTGGACGCCATCGCATGGCTGGAAGAGTTTTTAATCAATTTTGACAACACGGTCATCGTGGTATCCCACGACCGTTATTTCCTGAACAAGGTATGCACCCACACGGCGGATATCGACTACGGGAAAATCCAGCTTTACGCCGGCAACTATGATTTCTGGTATGAATCCAGCCAGCTTTTAATCAGGCAGATGAAGGAAGCCAACAAGAAAAAGGAAGAAAAAATCAAGGAACTGCAGGAGTTTATCTCCCGCTTCTCCGCCAACGCTTCCAAGTCCAAACAGGCTACCTCCAGAAAGAGGGCCCTTGAAAAAATCGAGCTGGATGAAATCAGGCCCTCCAGCCGTAAATACCCTTATATTGACTTCCGTCCCGACAGGGAAATCGGCAACGAGGTTTTGTCCGTAGAGGGAATCTCCAAGACCATCAATGGGGAAAAGGTACTGGACAATATCACCTTTATTTTAGGACACGACGACAAGGTGGCCTTTGTAGGCGGCAACGAGCTGGCCAAGACCACTTTGTTCCAGATTCTTATGGGCGAGATGGAACCGGACGAGGGCGCCTGCAAATGGGGCGTTACCACCTCCCAGGCTTATTTCCCCAAGGACAGCACTGCCGAATTTGACAACGACTATACCATTGTTGACTGGCTCACAGGCTACTCTCCCGTCAAGGACGTTACCTATGTCCGCGGCTTTCTGGGACGTATGCTTTTCGCCGGGGACGACGGCGTGAAAAAGGTAAAGGTTCTCTCGGGCGGTGAAAAGGTGCGCTGCCTGCTCTCCAAGATGATGATTAGCGGCGCAAACTGCCTGATTCTGGACGAGCCCACCAACCACCTTGACATGGAAGCCATCACAGCCTTAAACAACGGCCTGATTAAGTTCCCGGGCGTTGCGCTCTTTGCCTGCCATGACCATCAGTTTGTGCAGACCACCGCCAACCGGATTATGGAAATCCTTCCAAACGGAACTCTGGTTGACAAAATCACCACCTACGACGAATACCTGGCAAGCGATGAGATGGCAAGAAAGCGTACGGTTTACACCAAACAGAACGAGGAGGAGGACAACTAAATTCCGGTTCCCTTCCATCCCCGGCTCGTCGCCTGCGGGAATCATACGGTTACGAAATGAGGAGTATTATGAACATCATCGACTTACATGTACATTCCAGTAAATCCGACGGCAGCTTCACCCCAACGGAGCTGGTAAACTACGCAATTGAAAAGGGGCTCTCTGCCTTTGCCTTAACCGACCATGACACCACGGACGGCATCGACGAAGCCTTAGCCTCTGCAGAGGCTGCCGCGGCGGGAGGCAGGCCCCTTGAAGTCATACCCGGCATCGAATTTTCCACGGAATACGAGGGACAGGATATCCATATCGTCGGTCTTTACATTGATTACAAGAGCGACTTTTTCAGTCGCCGGCTGGTCAGCTTTGTGGAGGGGCGCATCACCCGCAATAAGGAAATGTGCCGCCGTCTTACCGAACACGGAATTCCCGTAACCTACGAGGAGCTGACGGCGGAATTCCCCGACTGCGTGATTACCCGCGCCCACTATGCCAAATTCATGTTAAACCACGGCTATATCAAAAGCCTCAAAGAAGCCTTCGACCGCTATATCGGCGACTACGGCTCCTGCTTTGTGCCCCGCAAAAAAATAACGCCCATGCGGGCGGTGGAAATCATTTTAAAGGCGGGAGGATTCCCCATACTGGCGCATCCGGTGCTCTATCATTTCAGCAAAGCCCGGCTGGAAAAGCTCGTTGCCCTTCTCACGGAAATGGGACTGCAGGGACTTGAATGTGTCTACAGTACCCACAGCGCCTCCGATGAAAGGGAAATGCGCTCTCTTGCGAAAAAATACAATCTCTGCGTCAGCGGCGGCTCTGATTTTCACGGAAATGCCAAACCGGGGCTTGACCTTGCCACCGGCTACGGAAATCTTTTTGTTCCCGGGGAGCTTCTTGATAAAATAAAAGAAAGGCGCAGATGGATGTCCGCACATCCCGACAGACTGCGGCGCTCAAAAATCCTTTTCACGGACCTGGACGGCACCCTTCTAAACAGCAAAAAGCAGATTGACGGCTACACAAGGGAAATTTTAACTGCCTGGTCCCGCGCCGGGCACAAGCTTGCGCTGTGTTCAGGCAGAGATATCAACAGCGTCGCCGATGTAAAACGCGACCTTTGTCTCGACCTGCCCGGCATGTACCTCATCGGCTATAACGGCGGGCAGATTTACGACTGTGAGAAGCAGGAAACTCTGCACAAAATCACCCTGACGCTTCCTCAGACCCGTCATCTTCTGAGGGAAGCCGAAAAATGGGGAATTCATATTCATACCTACTCGGACACTCATATTCTTGCCCCGAAAATGGACAAGGAGCTGCATTATTATCAGCATGCAATCAAAACGCCCCTGATTATCAGTGAAAATCTGGCGGACGACCTGTCGCAGGAACCATGCAAATGCCTTGCCATTGAACTTAAGGATTTGCAGAAGCTGGAGGATTTCCGCCTCTCTCTCCTGCCCTGGGCAGAGAAAGAAGGAATATCCATGATTTATTCCAATCCGAATTATCTGGAATTCATACCTGAGATTTCAGGAAAAGGAACTGCGGTTAAGACGTTATGCGAAATACTGGATATCCATCCGTATTTTTCACTTGCCGCCGGAGACGCCCAGAATGATATGTCCATGATAGAGGCCGCCGGCATTGGAATCGCCATGATAAACGGCAGCGAGGACGTAAAATTTGCCGCAACCGTCGTCACCCACGAGGACAATGACCACGACGGACTGGCCCGTACCCTGATTGATTTTATCTGATATGCTCTCTGGGATTTTCGTCCTCGAACTCAAACACACATCTCTCATATGCGTTAATCACATGGGTATCCTGGTATTTGTCATACCGCTTGTGCCCTCTCCCATAGGAAAGATGCACATGCCCGTGGAGAAAATATTTGGGTCTGTATTTTTCCATCAGGGTCTTGAATACCTGAAAGCCCTGATGGGGCAAATCCATTCCGTCGTTTAGCTGATAAGCCGGCGCATGGGTCACTAAAATGTCAAACCCCCGGCTCTTAAACAGCTTGAACTTCAGCTTCGCCACCCTCTGGCGCATCTGCCATTCCGTGTACTGGTGCGGCCCCGGCTTGTAACGCATGGAACCGCCCAGCCCCAGAATCCTTACCCCGTTGTGGACATAAATCTCATCGTCTATACAGGTACAGCCTTCCGGTGGAATGTTTTCGTATTTTCCGTCATGATTCCCATGAACATATAATACCGGCACGGAAGATAAGGTTACCAGAAAAGACAGGTAGTGAGGGTTTAAATCCCCGCAGGAAATAATAAGGTCGATTCCCTCTATTTTACTCTTGTCAAAGTAATCCCACAAATATTTTGATTCCTCATCCGCAATCGCCAGTATTTTCATAAGTAAACTAACCTTCCTTTTTTATTACTCCCTGCTGTTTAATCACAGGCTCTGCCTGCTCTTTCAACTCCTCCACTTTGGGAATCGTGCCAATCACGTTTCTTGCCAGCCAGTCCATTGTCATAATTTCCTCCGGCGAAAGGCTTCTGTTCACGTCGTTAGACACCACTCCGTTCTGTGAATATAAAATACCGGAAAACGGATTAAACATATCCGTGCTGATAGTCGCCTTAAGAAGCTCCACCAGACGCTTTGTCCCGATAGGCAGCCGGTTGGAGCAAATCACGTCAATAACACCTGCGGACATTCCCCACCAGTAATTAATCGCCTTTGTGGCGGAAGGATTGTCATCGTGCTTCCACGTGCCGTCCATAATAGCGCCGATAAGCTGCTCGTAGAATTTCCCCCAGTGATACAAGGGCATTGCAAGGCTTCTGGAATATCCGCCCTCCATATGGTAAATACCGAAAAACCGGGAGGCCTCCTCAGGAATCACCATATCCTTGCCCGACACACAGGTCGCTCCGGTCTCGCGGATTCTCTCATCAATATCAATATCCTTTCTGGTTGACCACTCCAGATATACCTCGGCTCTGGGATTAATCATTTTCGCGCCCAGGGCAAAGGCATTAATATTGGCAATCGTCCCGTAAATCGGATAATCCGCAATATACATCAGGCGGTTGTTCTCCGCCATGGCTCCGGCAATGGCTCCCATCAGAAATTTTGCCTCGTGCATCCGGGAATAATAGGTTCGGATATAACGGTGGGAAGTATTTAAGGAACAGCTTAAAATACGGACGTCCGGATTGGCGATAGCCGCTTTCACGCTGGCCTGCACAAATGCCGGCGTGGTGGTGAAAATCAGATTGCATCCCGCGTCCAGGGCTTCTTTTATCAGCAAATCCGCATTTTCCTGGGTTCCGTTCTCGAAGCAGAGCGTAATAACCTCATCCGGGAAGGTCTGCTCCAGATAAAGCCTTCCAAGCTCGTGGGCGTAAGTCCATGCCGAGGTTCCCGGCGTCTTCCCGTATATAAAGGCAATCTTAAGCTTCGGCGAGCTTAAAGGATGCAGAATACTGGTAAACAGCGATTTCTTTTCCTGATTAGGCTCCATCTTCAGCTCAATTTCCTCATCCTCCTGCAAAAGCTTGAACTCCTCCCAGCTCTTGGTAATCAGCGTTTTCAGCTCGCTGGCCGTATGTTCGTCAATGGCGTCATAGCCGTAAAGGGTGATAAAGGAAAGGAACGCATCTCCCGGCGTGATTTTCAGTTTACTGCCGCCCTTCGCCTGATACTCGGCGTTAAATCTTGTGTAAGCGGCGCTGAACCGGAGACGGTCTTCGTCCGTCCACATCTCGCCCGGTTTCTTTCCCACCGCTTCATGCAGCCTGGCAAAACTGCCAAGGTCCGTGAACCAGATATAATTTATTTTCGCCAGTTGATAAAAGTCCATAAACTCATAATAGATTTTATTTTCCTTCTCCTCAGTGCGCTTGGGAATGATGCGGATTACCTCCCCCGGAATGGACACCACCCCGAAGAATTTCATAACGCTTACCCGCTTGTTGCCCTCCTCCACATAAAACCTGTTCATGTATTCATACGCCTTGATGGGGTCTCTGATTCCCTCCTCCACATGGCAGGTGCTTAAGCTGCTCCACTTGGCGGCAAACTCCGATTCTTCTCTTAAAATGGGCATGAAATTCCCCGCAAAGGAATTGCTTCTTCCCACCGTTTTTGTCCCCACTATCTGGTCTATGGGAATCTGCACCAGCCCAAGGGGATATTCCGAATACGCTCCCTTTTCCGGCATAATATCGTCTAAAACCTGCAAGGTCGGCTTCACTCCCCGAAGCATTCTGGACTGATAGTCTTTCTTCCCCATTCTGTAAGCTTTTCCATATTCTTCTCTTCCCATACAAACCTCCTTGTGTCTGATGTCCTGTGCGCCTGCGCTTTTGAAAACGTCAGATGCGCTCTCTGATAGTCTTTATTTTGCAATTGTGTTTTTTTGACGATTTGTCATAACTAATCCCGACAGCCAGGATTCTTCCCGTGTATTCCGGCTTTTCTCCCAGCCTGCCGTAAAAACGCATATCATACTTTTTGTCTCTTATCTGTTTGACAGCCGCCTCCGGCGAGGCGTTGACTTTCAGTTCGAGGATAATACAATCCGCTGTCTTATCCACTTCCGGATAAAAAATGAAATCGACATATCCAATACCCGATTTGTCCTCCCGCTCCACGCGGTAAAAATCTCTCGCCGACAGATATACCAGATTCACCACCGCGGTCAGTTCTGTCTCATTATTATAGGAGAGAAGAGGAACTTCTGTATCATGGGTGTATTCTAAAATTTCAAGCATAGTTTCCGTATCGCCTGCAAGCGTTGCCTTAAGCATTCTGTCAGATTCCCGCGCCAGCCGGTTTACATACCCAAGGGAATTTTCCTTGCGAAGCATATCGGAGAATCTGTCCATAATTTCCTTATTGGGAATCGACACTCTGTTCTTCTCGCAGCTTAAGAACCCGTAAACCACCATCGCGGAAAAAATCTCGTCTTTTGTCTGCAGATTCATGGACGTAGCCGCATATTCCTGTATTCTTGCCGGTACGGATTCCCCTGCCGCCATAAGCGCCAAATCATCACGCACCTCCGCCACATTTTTTTCGATATAATAATATATCTCATCATAAGGACCGGCGCTGGTCCAGTAGCTCGCCAGATGGTTATAGCGAAGCGCCTCCACCACCGACCGCGGATTATACACTCTCTGCCCGCCGGCTGTGTGATAACCGTTATACCAGAGTTTCAGCCCCTGCCTTGTGACAGACGGGTTTTCGCAGGCTTTAAGATAACGTTCATATAACTGTGCCACTTCATCCTCGCGAAATCCAAAATAATCACTGAATGCCGGAGAATTTGCCATGGTAAATTCCGTAAACATGTTCAATTCCGAACCGCTGGAATATTTGGCAATGGGTAAAATACCCGTCATGTACACCATTACAACATACGGCTTATCCTTTAACAGATTACTCAGAAAAGAAATATAGGCTTTCTTTTCCCTGTCCGCAACAAAGTCCCTGTGGAAAATGAAATCCCACTCGTCCAGTACAAATATATATTTTGCCGCGGCATCTTTCTCCCATATATCCGTCAGAATATCCCAAACCGCTTCTCCCTGCCGGATTTCCAGCTCCGGATATTTTTTTGAAAGGTCATCCGTCAGCCTTTTTTCTATGCGTTCTATATATTCTTCATAAGTTCCGTATTTTCTCGGCATCTCGTTAAAAGATATATGAATCACATCGTACTGATTTAAAAATTTATGGTAGTTCTCGTTTTTCGCAATATATAAATCATCAAACAATTCCCCGGCCTTATATTCTGCCGTCCTGCCGTCACATCCCCTGGAGAAAAACGCGCTAATCATATTTGCCATAACTGTTTTTCCAAAGCGGCGCGGCCTGGTAATGCATATATAACTGTTTTCTTCCCAAACCAGCGGAAAAAGCTGTTCCAGAATCTGCGTTTTATCTACGAAATACGGCTTTTTTGTTTCCTTTTCATATAAAGAATACGCTGTGGCATTGTTTAAATACACTCCCATAGGTATATGCGCCTTTCTTCCATCAAATAACCGGACCCCTTTGGGCGGAAACCATCTTTTCCTGCGTCTTAAGACTACCACGATTTGAAAAAAAAAACAACTCAAAAAAGCCTGCCGTACTCCCGCCGGACAGGCTTTTGCCGAATAACCATTTATTTTGGCACATACACCGTTTCATTCACCACCACAGATTCCACCTTCGCAATATCCGTCAGGCGGTTAAATACAAGCACAAACTCCCCTCCGGTATGGGCGCAGGCGTAACTGGTATTGTCAATATCCGCATCGCATTGATGGACGCCCTCTATTGCGTGCTCATGGACTATATATTCGGTTCCGTCCCGGTACTTAACAGCCACATAATACACATGCCAGGGGTCACCTGCCTCATCTTCGGCTATCCCCGTAACGGCATTCATATCTATCTTCATTGCTATCGGAGATAAGCTGACCACGCCTCCTGCCTGATTTACATATTCTCTCCTTTCCGTCTTTTTCCGAATCGGTATGAAAAGCGTGTCTGTCTCTTCCGCTTCGCTATCCGTTCCTTTGTCCGAAAATCTGTATATCTCGAATGTAAGACCTTTTATCTCTTCATCTGTAAAATCCGTCACAATATAGTCATAGCAGTACAGCTTTTCCTCCGTGGATTTGTCCAAATCTACAAAGATGCTTTCACTGCCCTCCGCAATTTGAAAGTAAAAAGGCGAGTCCTCCGAAAACCACGCCCCCTTGCTCTCGTTAGTAAGCTGGCTGTATTGAAAACAGTCTATTCCCCCTTCCTGTTCCAGCGTAAATTCCACAACGGCGGCGTCTCCGTCGCAGACGGCGGCCAGAACCGTAAGTTTGGCGTCGCCGATTTCCTTTACAGCCGGCTCGTAGGATACGGCCCCTCCGATTAATTCTTCGGCTCTGTCCAGATTATCGTCCGTATAGTTTCTCCGGGGAAATGTGACTGTGTATGTTCTGCCATTTTCTTCGTCACGCACCTCCTCCGTGTGGGCTTCTACGTTTTTCTTCCCCTCCGTTCCCCAGAGCCGGGCAAAAAATTCGCTGCCGGAAGCCGCCACTGCCAGAGCCGGCATTGCAAGGAAAAGGATAAGGACCGCCGCCGCCTTCATTACTTTGGCCTTGTCCGGAACATATACGCTTCCCGGTTTTCAGAAGCGGCAAGCCTGTCCATATCCGTTTTTCCATCCAGAAAGCAGATAATCTCCTGCTCTCTTTTCTTCCTGTTATAAATGTCAATTGCGGAATGCCGTATGACGGTGACGATATATTTTTTGCAGTCATCCGACGCGGCGTCCTCAAAATAAACGCCCCCTTTCATTAATTTCAGGAAAGCGTCCTGCACCGCGTCCTCCGCTCTGGCGGAATCGTATAAAATACGGTATGCGGCCTGATACATCTTCTGTTCATATAGCTGATAGCAGTTTTCAATAAACGCTATCCGGGCTTTTCCATCGGGCGTTTTTTCCCTGTGCATCTTCCCACCTCTTTACTCCGTCTCCGGTATTTCAAAATACCGTTCACTCACCACAATGCGGCATTTGGAGCGCAGCTCCCCGGCATCCTTTACCGGAACATAATAACCGATTGTAAAGCTTTTCGTTTCCCCCTCATCCACCATTACATGATAATAATCCGTTTCACCCGTGCCGGCCTCCGATAAATACACCGGGTAAGAGTTATCCCAGTCGCCTAATCCCCCATATTCTTCCGGCACAATCATAAACCGGCTTACATTAATGCTTCCGTCGTCCGGGTCCCCCTTATAGTCTATATTATGGATATCGACCTGCATGAGAAGGAATTTACTTCTGTCCATATAACTTCTCGCATCTATTGTATACATATCATCCTCATTAACGGGAACGTCCCCGGGAGAATCGTATAAACGGAAGCTATGCAGGGTACAAATCACGTTTCCCTCCTCCCAGACTTCCCTGTCAGGACCCATTTCTATGACCAGCTCATTTTCCGAACCGGCTTCTGTACCGTCAGCGTTGTTGTCTGTATTGTTCACGCTGTTGTCGGTGCTGCCAGTTGTGCTGCCGGCTGTATTATCTCCTGCCATAGTATCCGAACTGCTTAGTATGTCTTCTCCGTCAACAGCGTCCGTCTCATGTAAATCTTCCTGCGCTTTTTCCGCCGCGGCCATAACGGCCTCTTCCTTTTCCCTTTCCTCCCCGTTCCGGCTCCCACAGCCTCCAAGCAGGCAGATACCGCACAGCGCCAGCGCAAAAATTCTGCTGTTCTTCATAATAATACCGCTCCTTTTTCCTTGTTTTGTACTTACATTTTATATAACCGCCGGGAAAAGGATTTTGTGACAGGAACGGATAATTTTTAAATTTTCTTCGGTGCTATTGATAATTTAAGGAATTCGTGGCATACCACAAGAAAATAGCGACGTAAGCGTCGCAAGTTTGAGGTGACTATGATGATGAAACGAGACTCTTATTTGAATATTATTCCTGCCAATTCTGAGTCTTTCGGCGAAAACGGCCGTCGTACTCAGAATTGGCGGCTTCCTCTTAAAAGGGGATATTTCTAATCTTTCTGTTTATTTTTCAGAATGATATAACTTGCAGCCAGGATTACAAAGAATACCAGCGCGAAAAGTAGAGTATGAAATATTCCCAGCGGATAAGGCGCAATCCATCCCTGCCCGAAAAACAATATGGAAATAAATCCTGTAATCATAGAAACAGGCATGAAAGCAATTAAAATTATATTGAGCCAATTTACATAAAACGGCGCTTTTTCTTCTGACAGTACTTTTGCTATAAAATATCCGACAATTCCAATAGCCTGAATAATCATTGCTCCCCAGACAGCTTCCATTGTCTGTGTTTCATACCATTCGCCAAATGCGCAAAACAGGCCAATAGCAACAAAAGCGGTTGATACGATATAAAGTACCTGACTCGTAAACTCTTTACTTTTTTGTTCTTTGTCTGTTGCCGGTTCAATCCCCTTTAGAATATAATCCGTTGTTACCCCGAAAAAATCACTCAGTATAATTACTTTTTCCAGGTCCGGCGTGCTTTGTTCACTTTCCCATTTGGAAACGGCCTGCCTTGAAACTCCGACTTTATCCGCAAGCTCCTCCTGTGATATTCCCTTTGCCTTTCTTAAATATTGTATTCTGTCTGCCATGTTCATTTTGCCAACACTCCTTTCTTTTGTGGCATCATTGTAGCAATATTTTCAGTTGCATAGCCACCATTCAGAAATGGAAATATGTCAACCGGCAGTTGCAGCGATGAATCGTGATGTCAGAATCACATAATTGCCAGAATTAAATTTCCTGTACCGCTCCTTATAATTCCCCCTGCCTGTCCATTTGATTTTTAATGCCGCAAAATCTTATCCATTGCTTTCCCTTTTGCCAGTTCATCCACCAGCTTGTCCAGATACCGTATCTCCCGCATGAGCGGTTCCTCGATATTCTCCACCCTTATGCCGCAGACCACCCCTTTAATCAGCTTCCTGTTTTCGTTTGGCCGCGGGGCATTTTTGAAAAAATCCCCGTAGGCAGTCGGTTTTGTAAGCATTTCTTCAAGCGCCTCCTGACTGTATCCGGTAAGCCACCTGACAATCTCGTCAACCTCCTGCCTTGTCCGCCCCTTTCTCCGGGCTTTGTCCGCAAGGAGATTATATACTTTTGCAAAATCCATCTGGTACACTTTATCGCTGTTCATGCTGCCGCCTTTCTTTTAGCCAATCCTCACTTCCGCCGCGCATTCCTTTACGGATGATTCCCCGTGGCATTGCACCATGCGGCAATCTCCGCAATCAGCGGAAGCGGAAGCGGCTTGCTGTACAAAAACTGTATCGTTCCCTTGCTGGTCTTATAATCCTCCTGCTTTGCGCCGAAATGCGCCACGGCTTCCGGTCCCGGATACAGTCCGATATGATTCTTAAATCCGGCAAACTGGATAATATTATGGCCCTTCCAGAAAGTCGACATACTCCATGAAATCTTCTCTTCCGCCTCCGGCAGAGCCGCGCGTATGGCATTTCTCACTTCTTTGAGGTATTGCTGCGCATGTTCCGGCTGCGCCATGATATAAGCGTCAATGGATTCCGGCGCCTTACCGCAGTAATGCCCCTGATTCTGCTTTTGAAAAGTCCGTCCGCATTTTGGACACGTCCACATTTTCCGATTCCTCCTTCTTCCATTCCCTTTACCAAAACGCATACCGGGAATTATCCTGTTCCAGTCCTGTCCGCAGATTCTGCGCAAATCCTATTCGCCGATTCCGCTCAGCCGTTCGATAATCGCCTCCCGGTATTTCGCGTGGTTCGGCATACCGCCTCCGACGCCGCCAAGTTTTGGAAGCAGCAGTTTGAAACTGCTTCCGTTCTTCATTGTAATAAAACATTTCACAGAACCCATCCAACCCCTGGCCAGACGGCAGCTCTGAATATCTGCCAGAGGAAAGCATGTTCCGATATCCTCAAAAAATATTTCCGCCTCGACCTCCTGTATATCCATCCCGCGCACATTCGGCTCGTCGTTAAATTCATAGAAATAACTGCCCTTTTCGCACTCTGTAATTACCATTGATGACTGCGTAATTCCAAAGTAGATATCATAAGTCGAAAATTTCGCCTTTTCCAGCGCAACGCTGCCTCCGTCCTCGTCCGGAACAAGCCCGTTTTCCGTGCGATAACACTTTCCGAAAACGCATCTCACCCTTGATTCCTTCGCCAGAGCATGAATACCCGCCAGCAGAATTTCTCCCTCAGGTATATAGTTCCCCAAAGACTGCCGCATATTTGTTTCGTCGAAAATTTCAGACATACTATGTCCTCCTCTTTTTATTTCTTTAACTTGCCGCTCTTACCTTTCATCATACCACACCCATGCTCCATATACTACAAAATTATGGGGCATGACCTCTGCCATGCCCCAACAATACGCCGTAAGTCATAACGGACGCATATTTTCCCCCGCGTCTTAAGCCGGTCAGTTTCCGATAAAAATTCAGCACGGATTCCCCGTCCTTTTCCTGCCGGGCCACGCTGATTCTTTTATAATCCGGGTTAACCTTCATCCAGCCCGCCGCGCTAACGCGACAGGCTTTTTACAAACTCCTCTGCCGAAATTTCATTCCGGTACAGCTTTTCAGACATCTTCATAAAATTCAGAGCCTTTTCCCCTCCCAGATAAAACTCCCAGTAAGGCATCACCGTCTGCGCCTTTGCATCCATTTCCCTGATTATTTCATAGAGCCCTCCATCCTCGCTCTTGCTGTCTCCTTTATAAACCCGGACAGGAATCCCGGCGCCGCTCTCTCTCAGATTTTCAGAAAAATAATACATAAGTTCCCAGAGAGCCGTAACTGCTTCTTCGGGGTATTTGACGGCCCCGTTTACCACAAATGCCTCGCTTACCCCGCCTACTATGCAAAGTCCGCCGGTTCCCGGAAAGGGCGCCGCGCTGATTTTTCCGTACAGCGGGCTGTTTCTCTGCAAAATATTTCCCACAATCCGGTTTTTGGTAAAATACATGGGAATCCTGCTCAAATAAAATTCTTCCTCCACGTATCCCGTGGTATTGCCTGCCGGCGCGCTGCCAAAAGCTCCCATATCCCGCAATTCGCAGAAACGGTTCACGCCTCTGATAAATTCTTCGGTGGCATTCTTTTCTCCGGCTATGATTTCCAGGCATTCTTCTGCCCCCGCTTCGCTCATGCACAAAGCCTCCAGATACATCCGGAAGCCTCTGTCCGTGTCCGCGGAGCAGGCCAGGGGGACAATACCGTTGTCGAGAAATACCCGGCATACCTCTACAAGCTCCTCCCAGCTTTCGGGAACGCTGCATCCGTATTTCCGGAACATTTCACTGTTGACAAGGAGTACCCCAACGTCTTTTGCAAAACCAAGCCCGTAAGTTCCTCCGTCAACGGTCACCTCGTCGTCCATTCCCGGCAAAATTCTCTTTATTGTCCCACTGCCCAGATAATCGTCAAGCCGCAGGATTTTCCCTGAATTTACGGCATTTTCAAGATAAGCGTTTGTATAGCACAGATAAATGTCCGGCGTATCGTTGGAGGCAATGGCGGAAGGCAGTTTTTCCCTGTACAGCTTTGTCTCGATTCCTTCCGGCTGTATCTCCATCTCCCGATGGTTCTTATTGTATTTATCAACCGCGCCAAGAAAATCTTTTTTGTATATCTTCTCTTCGTCTGTCCAGGGATACCACAGGCGCAGAGTCAGAGGTTCCTCATAAGCCGCCTCTCCCGCGCCGTCCGGTTCTTTTGCAGTCAGTCTTCCCAAAAATAAAAAAGCGATTGCAGACAGCGTCGCCAGCGCCGCCGCGTAATACAGTCCTCCAAACCGCAGGCGGGATATGAATTTCCTTATAACTCCCGGCAATATCTCCCTTTCCCATCTGCTTTTCACCTTTCATCACCACACCATTTCTAACCGCTGATTTTCAGTATCTTTTTTACCCTCTCCGCAGCCGCTTCTCCCAGCGCTCTGTGTCCCTCGCCGGTCAGATGGATACAGTCTTTTACCGACACTTCCGCCACCGTCCCGGCGTCAAGCAGCGTCACCCCGGAAACGTCTGCGAAAATTTTTTCATATTCTTTCCCGAGAGCCTTGCTTTTTCTCACGGACTCCTCGTCATACATACCGTAAAATTCGGAGCCTGCAATCTCATCCCGCACAGGCGCCGGGACAATCACCAGCACCTCCGGTACCTTTCCCACCCAATAAGCCTGCGGATTTCTCACCATCTTAACCAGATTATCCATTCCCATGGCAATTTCCTTCACGGATGGGGTGAAAATATGCCTGATATCGTTTGTACCCAGCATAAAAATTACCAGGTCAAGAGGCTGATGACTCTGGATACAGCAGTTTAAAAACCGGCTCCCGTTTCTGTCCGCCGCCACAGGGTCGTCGTACATAATGGTTCTTCCACACAGCCCTTCCTCTATTATTTTTGCCTGTCCGTCTAAAATCCTCTGCAGGACGCCTGTCCATCTCTCATTGTCCCCATATCTGAAATTATTTCCACAGGGCTCCGGATTATGCCCCCATGTGTTGGAGTCTCCATAACATAAAATACGCTTCATCTTTTCCCTATCCTTTCACAGCTCCTAACGTCATTCCTTCTATAAATTTATCACTTGCAAAAATAAATGCAATCAAAAGTGGAATAAAGCTAATCATGGAAGCCGCCATAATCGTTCCCGTCAGGGTTCCGTTCAAATCCTTCATGGACGCAATTCCCAGGGGAAGCGTCTTCATCATGGTCTCGTTTACGGTAATGAGCGGCCAGGTAAGGCTTCCCCATTGATTGGTAAAGTTAAAAATAGCGAGAAGGCTTAACTGAGGCACCGTGATTGGCATTACAATCTTAAAAAACTTCCCGTATTCGCCGCACCCGTCTATTGTTGCCGCTTCCAAAAGGGAATCCGGGATATCCTTCATAAACTGGGTCATCATATAGACCCCGAAGGCATTGGCCACGCCCGGAAATATCAAAGACTTGTAAGTGTTTACCCACCCCAGCTTCGACACAATCAAAAACAGGGGAATCAGGGTCGTCACGCTCGGAATAATCTGGGTTGCAATCACAATATTAAGCAAAACGCTTCTTCCCGGAAATTTCCTTTTTGCAAAAGCGTATCCCGCCATGGCTGCGACTAAAATTACAAGAATTGTGTTGGCGCCGGACACAAAAAGACTGTTTGCCATCCACCGCATGTAAGCTCCGCCCTGCATGGTAAGGACTTCTACGTAGTTATTCACCGAGCCGCCCTTCGGCCAGAATTTCGGCGGGTAGCTGATAATTGCGTTGGTTTCCAGAAGAGAGGACACGATAAGCTGCCAGAAAGGAAACAATATAATCAGCGCAAGTAAAAGAAGCGTTATGGTTTTCAGAGACGAAAAGATTCCTCTTTTTATCACGTATTTATTCATGCCCCGGCCCTCCTTTTCCCGGTCTTTCTTTCACGCAGGAGAAGATTCTCCAGACCGTAAATCAGCAAAATCACAAGCAGGAACACCAAAGAAGCCGCCGCCCCGAATCCTACCCGGTAATATTTGAAGCTGTACTGATAAATTTCGTAAATAACCGTCTGGGTCGCGCCAAGAGGCCCTCCGTTTGTCAACATATAAACAGACTCGAAAATCTGGAACTGCCAGATGGTGTTCATAGTCACGCACAAAATAATGGCGTTCCTGATAAGCGGCAGAATCACATGCACCGTTTCCTGAACCGCGTTTGCCCCGTCTATTCTGGCCGATTCCAGACAGTCCGCCGGAAGGGAACGCATGGCCGACATATACACGAAGATAAAGAAAGTACCGCCCTTCCACAGCTCCAGAATCATCACCGCTATTTTCGCGCTGAACTTTCCGTTCAGCCAACTGACCGGCTGAAGTCCGAAAAACTGAAATAACAGATTTAAAGGGCCGTTGTTGGATATGATATAGGAAATCAGAACGCTTGCGACCACCATGGAAATCAGCATGGGAAGAAAGAAAATGATTTCACAGGCATGGCTGAACCTGGTCTTTTTCCTGATAAGCAAGGCAAAAAAGATTCCCAAAAACTGGCTTACCGGAACCTCAATCAGCATATAAACAAACGTATTTTTAAATGCGTTTTGAAAATCCGGCGTAGTAAAAACGTCCTTAAAGTTTTTCATCCCCACCCAGTCAAATTTTGCCTGCAGGAAGTTTCCGTCGTGTACGCTTAAATAAAAAACATAGCCAATGGGAATCAGCGTAAAAACAATGAAAAACACGGCAAAGGGCAGTAAGAAGCTGTAGGATACCGCATAATCCCTGATTTTTCTTTTATCCATAAATTCACCTTTCTTTCAGAAAAGAGGTTTTTGCAGGAAGCTAAACTCTCTTTGCAAAAACCTCTTGTACTATGATATTATTCGCCGCTGATTGCTTTCATCGCGTCATACATGCCCTGAATGGCGTCCGCCGGCGATTTTTCACTCCTTGCCACGTTTTCATAGAGGATTTTCAGATTCTGCATCATTGCGTTGGCGTAATCGGAAGCCGGGCTTACCTGCAGGCTTGCAATGCCCTCCGCCGCGACAGCCATGATTTCATCGCCCTCGTACATCAAATCGTTGGTAGCAAGCTGTGGGGAGAAGAATCCCACCTCAGACAGATAGGTCTTTTCCACCTCGGGACGGGTGATAAATTCCACAAATTTCCACGCGGCGTCAGGGTGCTGTGTCTGGCTGGAAATGGCAAGCATTCCGATATTTGCAAAATTCCATTTTGAATGAGCCTCGTCGGCTGCCGGGCCCGCCGGTATTGCAAAGGCTCCTAAATTAATGTCGGAAGCCTCCTTTATAATATTCGTGTAGTGAATCTGCTGGGGGAACATTGCAACCTGCCCGTTATAAAAATAGGCGCGTTCCTCCTCTTTGCTGGTATACTTCTCAAGAGGAAGCACTACCTTATCCTGATTATACAGCTTGTCAAAAAAGGTAAGGCCTTCCACGCCCTGTTCGTTGTTAAATCCGATGTTGGTCAGATTTTCGTTCCACTGGTCTGCCCCCGCCTGAATGATATAAGTAAGCGGCTGCCAGTAATCGTCCATCTCAAACATCATGCCCCACTGGTCGGTCTGTCCGTCTCCGTCCTTGTCCAGCGTCAGCTTCTTTGCCACTTCTTCCATTTCATCCCATGTTGTGGGAACCTCGGTGATTCCCGCTTCCGAAAACATGTCCTTGTTATAGAACATAACGGAATTAAGCGCTACGAAAGGGATTCCCATAAGCTGTCCGTCATAGGAGCAGTACTCAAGCGCAGACGCCGGATAGCCGGAACGCTTTGTCTCATCCGCATAATCTTCCAGAGACAGTATGTATCCGTTCTTGGCGTACAAAGGAAACTGCTCTGTCTGGAAGCTGATATCCGGGCCGGTTCCGGCCGCAAAAGCCGCGGTTTCCTTTTCCACCACCGAATCCCATGCGACATTCAAAAACTCAACCTGAATATTGGGATTTTCTTTGTTAAATTCCGCAATCATGGACGCCCATATTTCGTCCTCTCTGTCGGAATGAGGAGATTTCCAGAACGTAAGCTTTACCGCTTCGCCGGAAGAAGCATCCTCGCTCCCTGATGCCGCGCCGTTATCTTCTGATACACCGCCGGCATTTGATGAGCCTGACGACTCATTCCCGGAAGCTGCCTTCTGGCCGTTTCCGCCGCAGCCGGAAAGAAGCCCCATAACCATACCTGCGCACAAAAGCATTGCCAATTTCTTTTTCATCTTCATTTACCTCCTGTCACTTTTGTGGTTTTTATGCAACAAGTACAGTATAAATTTTCTTCCGGATATTTGAACGCATAATTTTGACTCAATCACTCACAATTTTGACCTTCTTTTTGTAATCATTGACAGACATGCCCGTATATTTGCGAAAACATCTTCCAAAATAATCAGGATTTGGTATCCCTACCTTCTCCGCTACCTCATAAGCCTTAAAGTCCCCCGACCTCAGATAATCGCACGCCTTTTCGAGCCGGATTTTATTTAAGCATTCCACCAGGGTCATCCCATGCCTTTTACGGAAAGCCCTGCTTAAGTAGCTGGGATTTAAGAAGAAAATTTCCGCAACCGCCGACAGGGACAGCTCGCTTTCCGCAAAGTGCTCTTCAAGATAGTTCCTGACCTGCTCCATCACATCAGTCGAGCTTTCCTCCTCCTTTTCTATCTGGCCGCTCACCTTAAGAAGCGCTTCCTTAACCTCCTGCCTTTTCATGGGCTTTAAGATAAAATCCGCCGCCCCCGCCCTGATTGCCTGCTGGGCATACTTAAATTCATCATAGGCGGTAATGATAATCACCTTAACCGAAGGATACTTTTTCATAATCTCTTCCGCAAGTTCAATTCCGCTCATAACAGGCATTTTGATATCGGTTACCACCAGGTCGGGAAGTTCTTTCTCCATATGAAACAAAGCCTCCCTGCCGTTTGACGCTTCCCCGATGATTTTCATATGAAGTTCTTCCCACTTTACAATGATTTTAAGCAGATTCCTTGTTCCGATTTCATCTTCCACAATCAGTACCTTAATCATTCCCTCCATCTCCCTCATAATAAACGGGTATGCGCAGCGTAATCACTGTCCCTTTTCCCTCTGTGCTCTGAATATCATAATCAATATCCTGTCCGTAAAAAATCTTTATCCTCTCTATGGTTCCCCGAAGGCCGAAGCTCTTTTCGTTGGAGTCAAGATTTTCTCTCTGCAGCTCCTCCATTTTTCCGGCGCTCATTCCCACGCCGTCGTCCTCCACCGAAAAGCAGAGATATCCGTTTTCTTCCTTTCCCTCCACACACACCATTCCTCTGGTCGTTTTGGGACGAATACCGTGGTTTACAGCGTTCTCCACAAGGGGCTGCAGAATCATCTTTAACATATAATCGTCGCAGATATTCTCGTCCACATCCAGAACATAATGCATCTCATCCCCGTATCTGATTTTCAAAAGTTCCAGATAATCCCTCACCATTTCGATTTCTTCCCGTACCGTAATGAGCTCTTTTCCCTTGCTCAGCAGTATCCGGTAATAGCTGCCGAAGGCTTCCAAGGCGTCGTAAACCTCCTGGCTTTTCCCGCTTAGAGCAAGATACCCCATGGCATCTATGGTATTGTAAAGAAAATGGGGTTTCATCTGCTCCTGCAGGGCGTTTAATTCCGTCTTTCTTTTTATTTTTTCCTCCTCGTACACCTGTTCAATCAGGTCGTCAATCTCATCCACCATCTCGTTATAAGTATCTTTCAATATTTCCATTTCCGCGAAAAACTCCGCCCCCCGGCTGTCTGTATAAATCTTTTCAAATCGTTTTCCTTCCATCCGGTTCATGGAATCCGCCATGTCCTCTAAAGGACTGGCAACGTATCTTTTTATGAAAAGGTAATCGGCAAAACAAAACGCCGCCAGAAAAGTCATTGCCAGAACTGCCAGAAAACCGCCCACCGTGGATTCTTCCAGAGAATTTTCTATAACAGTTCCCACAAGAATCTGCCAGTCAATCCCGTCCACAGTCAGACTGTCCGGAAAAATTCTCTTATCCGCACAAGTAACCGTCTCTTTTTCCGAAGTAAGAGCCAGACGAAATTCCGGTAATGTGATATGGGAGCGGGACGCCACAATCTTTCCTGTCCGGTCAAGAATATAGAGAGAGGGAACACTTTTTTCCTCCACGCTTTCATAGCATCCCTTAAAAGCATCCAAATCAATGTTTATCATCAAAATGCCCACCGGCTGATAGTCAACGGGATTGTTGATAACACGAATCAGGGAAACGCTGGTTTCCGCACTGCTCTGGGTGAGAACCCTGTCGGCGTTTAATTTCAGGCAATAGGAACCGCCAAGCTCCATCACTTCATCATACCAGTTTGTCTCGCTTACCTTTTCCGTCCGAAGGCTTCTGACATGGTTTCTGTCAATGCTGCAGGCGTGTTCATTCATATCCCACATATAAATTCCGTTTATATGTGTTTCCGAATCCACCAGAGAAATAAACTGGTAAAGACTTTCCCGCTGCCGCTCCCCGTTCCCCGCCGCAAGAGCCTCCGTGACCTCGCTGCTGGAAAGAATGATTCTGGAGTAATACGCCGCATTGTCAATCAGCGTTGTCACGTTCCTGCCTATCGTATTTAATGTCTGCGCCGACAATGCTTTCGCATAATCCATGGATTCCCTTCTTCTTACCCCTGCAAACAGCAAAAAAATCGCAATCGAAGAAATAAACAAAAATATTGCGTATACTATCGCAAGTTTTACAGATATCCTCATTTTATGCAGCAAATCATTCCACCTCTTTCCCTTTTGGCAGTTCATTTTCATTAAAACAGTATTATAACAAACTTCAGACAAAAAAAACGTGCGTTCATGCTTTTCACTATGTTAGAATAATACCATACAGATTTACAGAAAGACCACTGATTTTTAAGGAGGAAAATTTATGAGTATGATAGGTTATTATCTCCGCGCAGACGAAAATACCGTCAGCCAGGTCCGGGACGGAGGGGCCAACGATTTATTATTTGGAGACGAAGCCGGTGAAAAACTTATCTCCATCGACAAGACATGGCATGCAATCCACTATATTTTAACGGGATGCGCGTGGGATATTCCCGACGGCAATATTTCAGGGCAGCTTGTTTTAGGAGGCGAACCGGTTAACGACGAGGACATGGGCTACGGCCCCGCCAGACTTATTCCCGCCGAAACGGTAAAATCCTTAAACGAGGCCCTCGCAGTCTGGGACGAGCCCCGTTTCCGTGAAAACTTCCACATACAGGATATGACAGACAACGAAATCTATCCCATAATGTCCGGGGAAGATGAAGCGGATTTTTTTGAATATGTATGGGAATACTTTGATGAGCTGAAGAAATTTGTCAAAGAAGCGGCCGAAAATGAAGAAAGCATAATTACCTTTCTGGCCTAGAAAAAGCCGCTTCACGTTTGGGAACTATTCATCCGGGGGATTCCGCCTTTTAGTGAAATCCCCCGGCGGCTTTTAAACTTATCAAAAAATTAACCCGGCTGGAACTGTGCGGCATCGTACTATCCGGCCATCATCGCCGCAAAATGTACTATAAACGCGCAAACCCAGGCAATCCCGCACTGCAGTGCCACGATTCCCAGCGCCCACTTGCCGCCCAGCTCCCTTTTAATCGAGGCAATGGCCGCCACGCAGGGGGTATAGAGCAGGCAGAACGTCAGAAGGGAAGCCGCAGCGGCCGGGGACAGCACCTGCGTAATTCCCGCGTTTCCAAACAGAATCGTCAGGGTTGACACCACACTTTCCTTTGCCATAAAGCCGGAAATAAGCGCCGTGGATATTCTGAAATCCCCGAATCCCAGGGGTTCAAAAACCGGTGCGATAAAGCCCGCCGCAAGGGCAAGGATACTCTCCCCCGAATCCGTCACCATATTCAGGCGCAAATCAAAGGTCTGTAAGAACCAGATAACAATTGTCGCCATCAGTATAACGGTAAAGGCTCTCTGCAGAAAGTCCTTCGCCTTATCCCACAAAAGCAACGCCACGTTTTTCGCGCCCGGCATACGGTAATTGGGAAGCTCCATCACAAAAGGCACCGCCTCCCCTTTAAAGACGGTTTTCTTTGAAATCAAAGCCGTGATAATTCCTACGGCAATCCCTCCGAAATACAGCAAAACCATAATCAGTCCGCTGTACCCGGGGAAAAATGTAGCGGTAAAAAATCCGTAAATCGGCAGTTTTGCCGTACAGCTCATAAAAGGAACCAGTAAAATCGTCAGCTTTCTGTCTCTCTCCGATGGAAGCGTCCTGCTGGACATGACCCCCGGCACCGAACAGCCAAAGCCAATCAGCATGGGCACAATGCTTCTCCCTGAAAGCCCGATTTTCCTGAGAAGCTTATCCATCACGAACGCCACCCTCGCCATATAGCCGGTATCCTCCAGAAGCGACAAAAAGAAAAAGAGCGTCACGATAATCGGAAGAAAGCTCAGGACGCTTCCTACCCCGTTCATAATACCGTCCACCACAAGGGAGCGCAAAGCCTCGTTTACACTTGCGTTCTCCATCCATGCCGCAATGGCTCCCGTAAGCGTCTCGATTCCCGTTTCCAGTATTCCCTGAAGCCATGCGCCGATTACATTGAAAGTCAGATAAAAAATGATTGCTATAATCCCTACAAAAGCCGGGATTGCCGTATATTTTCCGGTCAGAACGCTGTCAATGGCTTTGCTTCTTAAGCTTTCCCTGCTCTCTTTGGGCTTCACCACGCATTGTTCAACCAGATTTTTGATAAAGGAAAACCGCATATCGGCAATGGCCGCCGCCCGGTCCAGTCCTCTCTCCTGCTCCATCTGACAGATAATCTGCTCTAACATCTGCTTTTCCGGCTCTGTAAGCGCAAGAGCCTTAAGAACCCTCTCGTCCCCCTCTGTCAGCTTTGTGGCGGCAAACCTTACGGGAATATCCGCGTCTTTTGCATGTTTTTCTATCAAGTGCATCACCGCATGGAGACACCTGTGTACCGCCCCTCCGTTATCCTCCGAACCGCAGAAGTCGTTCCTTCCGGGCGTCTCCTGATACAGCGCCACATGTAGGGCGTGATTTATCAGCTCGTCGATGCCTTCATTTTTTGCCGCGGAAATGGGAACCACCGGAATCCCGAGGGCTTCCTCCATGGCGTTGATATAGACAGAGCCGCCGTTTCCCCGAACCTCGTCCATCATATTAAGAGCCAGCACCATGGGAATATCCAGTTCCATAAGCTGCATGGTCAGGTAGAGATTCCTCTCGATATTGGTAGCGTCCACAATATTGATAATTCCTTTGGGTTTTTCCCCGATAATAAACTGTCTGGAAACAATTTCCTCGCTGGTATAGGGAGAAAGCGAATAAATACCGGGCAAATCGGTAACCAGTGTGTCCGCCTTTCCCTTTATCTGCCCGCTCTTTCTGTCTACGGTCACGCCGGGAAAATTCCCCACGTGCTGGTTGGAGCCTGTAAGCTGGTTAAATAAAGTGGTCTTACCGCAGTTCTGGTTTCCCGCAAGGGCAAAGGAAAGAACCTGTCCGTCGTTTACCGGAACCGCGCCCGATTCCCTTCCGTTCTTTTTATGCTCTCCAAGCTCGCCGTACCCGGGATGGGCCTTATATCCGGGATGTTCCTTTTTGCTGCTGTTTCCGCTTTTGCCGTTATTCTTCTGTACGTCTGCCTGTAGCTGTCGGGATGCTTTTACTCTGTGTATCTGAATCTTTGCGGCGTCCGCCAGACGTAAGGTCAGCTCATATCCGTGGATACGAAGCTCCATGGGGTCTCCCATAGGTGCCAGCTTAATCAGCGTCACCTCTGCTCCGGGTATGACTCCCATATCCAGGAAGTGCTGCCGCAGCTCCCCTTCGCCGCCTACCACGTCGATAACCGCCGATTCTCCTGTCTTTAGTTCCTCTAATGTCATGCCTCTCACCCTTCTGTTCAAAATACTGTTCCGTACGCTTTAAGCCGTTTCCTGTCTGCTGTTTTTACAGGATATCCCTTCGAAGAGGCAGGTTATCCCTTGAGTCCTCTGGACTGTCTGTCCATATCCTCCACCACGATATCATAAATTTCCCCTAAGGAAGCGCAGTATTCCAGCACCTGCCATGGCTCATTGGTGTGAAAATGAATCTTAATCAGCTCCTCATCTCCCACCGCCAACAGGCAGTCTCCCTTAAAATGTTCCGTAAAATATTCGGAAATGACATCCTCGTCCAAATCCTCTCCTTCAATTAAAAGCTGTGTGTCATACTTAAATTCCAACATAAATCCAGTCTCCTTTCATTTATTTCTGCGAGCAGCGAGCCAGGCGGGCATACTTGCATGCACATTTGCCGACTACCGCCCCGGCGAGAGTCAATACCCCGCAACTCTGCCGTGTTGCAAGTTCGATGTCCGTCAGCATAAATCCTGAAAATTCTCCTCAATGTATCTTCTGGTCTTTCCCAACGCTTCCACCGTCTTTGTCTCGAGTACCACTCTTGCCCCGGCCCCTTTCGCCATCAGAAGCCTCTGTCTCAAATCGATTTCCCCATCCCCGAAAGCCAGATGACATTTCGCTCCGGCAGCGTCGTGGGCGTGCATATGAATCAGTCTGCCCCTGTTTTTTTCATAAAAAGGAATATCCACATTCTTCGCCGCATGGCTGTGCCCGATATCCAACGTCAGACCGAAGCAGGGACTTTTCAGCAGTTCCTCGATTATATCCTGCTCGTAGGGCGCAAAGCCGTCCGTATTTTCCACCGCAATTTTAATATCGGCATCCCCGATTGCGCGCTCGCATTCCTTACGGAATTTCCGCATATTTTCATGGTAAATTTCGCTGTACTCCTCAAACAGGTAACGCCTTTTATCCGGCAGCGTAATGAAAATCCCCTTAGCCAGATGCATGTTAATCAAAGGAGCCCCGATTTTCTTAGCCAGCTCAATGCTCTCCAGCGCCGTGTCCAGATACGCCCTCCGTACCCTTTGGTTGAAATCGCTGAAATTGATATTTTCCTCCAGATGCAGCGTGTAATAAATGTTTTCCCTCTCCCCTGCCTCGCGCAACATCTCCACCTGAAAGTTTTCCGGCTGGCACTGTGGGAAGTTCATGTTCCACTCAATGAACTGCAGGCCAAGGCGGCTGCAAAGGCTGATACATTCCTTTTGAGAACAGGTTTCTATTAAAAACGGCATTCCAAAATCCATAATCCACCACCCCCGCCTAATCATACCACCTTTTTTTAAGATGTGCAAACAGCGGATATGCGGCTTCACCTGCCATTCTTTTTTCAGTAAAAAGGCGGGAGAACAATTTGGTAACCAATTGCTTTCCCGCTTCTTTTATAATGTCGTAATCAGTCCTCTTCTCCGTTTTTTCACCGACGGATTATTTCAGGCAATTGCCTGAAAAGGCTGTAGCTGATATGCCTGCCATTAACAGTAAATCCGCTCTACAGGAATCCGATAAAATAATGGCTTCACTCTCCCCAATGTCCAATCCGGTTGCCCTTCTTGGCAAATCCACTGCCTTATCGTCTTCAACGAAAACCCGCCTGATAAATGCGCTGTTTTTGATTTGCTGTGCTTCTTCTCCAAATCCAGGGTTGGAAAACAATTCAGCATAAACGGCATCCGGTATCTGCACTTCACCAAATAACCGTTCAATTAACTCTAACCGTCCTGTTTTCATCAGAGAAATCAGGGGGTATCTGATAACCGCGCTGCCTCCTGTGGCGAGCATGGTGGAAATTGCCGTGACAAGCTGGATAACCGGCGCCGTCAGATTGATTGCCGAAAGCGCGTTGGTACCAATCAGATTCGACACAAACAGGCCGTCAACCATGGTATAAAAGGACATAAATACCGTCATTGCAATGGTGGGAACGGCAAATTTAAAAATATTTTTAAGCGTTACAGATTTTTCGTATACATTTGTGTTTTCCATCAGCTTTTCCTCCGCTTTCCTTGTATTTTGTTCCTGTGTGGGGTATCATAAACCATACAGCGACTGTACGGACAAGACAAATTTTGCATTTTTTTCTGCGGACAATGTGAGGCTAGGCATGCATGCATGGAATCAATAAGAAAACCCTGATGTGATATGACGAGATTGGACTTTTTAAACTGGCCGCCAGCAATCCTGAAAACGGCTACCGCTGTTACAGCTACCATCAAAGCCCCATCCTTGAGACTATCCTGCTGCTGCGGGAGCCGGACGTTTCCGTCAGCGAAATTCAGGATTTCATGGAAAACCGCTCTGCCGCCGGCCTGAAATCCCTTCTGGAGGAAAAAATAACGGCTCGGCCGCCTCCATAAAGCCTCCTACGGTTCCATGATTTCCGTTTGCCGGAATGAACGCCCAAAGTCGGTTCTAAACAAAAATCCAGTCATGGCCTCCGCTATCTTCCTGTCAGCTTCTTCATAATGGTTGCTTCCCGAATCTGTTTAGCACATTTATATAATATCTACAGCATATCGATTTTTAAAAAAACCATTCGTCGCACATTTCAAATATCAACACAGTTCCGATCATATGAATAACATTGATTTCCATGTCTTTAGCACATTTACTATTGACTTTTTGAACAACGTTCAGCATAATACGGATTGAACATTGTTCAAGGAGGACACTATGGACGCAAAGGAAGCAATCATTCAGGCTGCAATTGACCTCATCAATGAAAAAGGCGAGGAAATGAACACCATTACCGTGCGGGAGATATGCCGGAAAGCAAACGTGGGGCTGGGGCTTGTGAATTATCATTTTGGAAACAAAGACAGACTGATAGAATTATGCGTTGAACGCATGGTCAGCGACATTGTTGACATTTTCCGCTCCATTCAGGAAAAAACAGCGCAGTTTTCTGCCTTTGAAAGGCTTGAATACCTCGGGAACATGACGTTTACATTTTTGTTCGAGCATTTTGCGGTGTCGAGAACTTCTATTCTTTCAGATATGTGTACGCCGAAAGAAGATGACAATACTTACAAGACATACCTTGCCTATCTTCCGCTTGTGTCCGCCTGCCGCCCGGACTGGGACGAAGAAACCCTTGAGCGCAAAACGCTTTGCCTGATTTCCGTAATGCAGCAGTCATTCTTAAGGCATGACGTCATCCGTCAGCTCCATGGAATTGACCTGACTGTGCCGGAAGAACGCAAGGCTTATCACAGGTCAATATTACACGATATTCTGGGGGAGGACTTATGAAAATCATAGTGATAAACGGAACGGAAAAACACGGCGTAACCTGGCGTCTGAAAGAGATATTTCTGGAGCGTTTCCGGGAAAAGGCGGAAATCACGGAATTTTACCTGCCTGAGGACTGCCCTTGCTTTTGCATGGGCTGTGCCGGCTGTATCTTTAAAGGAGAGCATATCTGCAAGGATTTCTGCTACATACGAAAAATTGCGGAACCTCTGCTGGAATCCGATTTGATTGTAATGACCTCCCCCGCCTATGTGATGCACGCCACAGGCGCGATGAAGGCGTTGCTGGACCATTTCGCCTATTTGTGGATGCCTCATCGTCCCGCGCCGGAAATGTTCAGCAAACGCGCCGTCATCATTACCCAGTGTCTCGGCGCCGGCGCGCGTTCTGCGGCAGCCGACATAAAACACAGCCTTTCATGGTGGGGGATTTCTCAAATTACGGTATTTACCGGAAAACTTATGAGCGATATTGTCTGGGAAAAGCTTGCCGGGAAGAAGCGCGCCGAGCTTACCGGAAGAATGAACCGTTTATCGAAGAAGCTTGCCGCCGAAGATTTTGGAAAGACTCCAGGGGTAAGCGCGGTTACGAAGATAAAATTTCTTTTCTGCCGTATGATGCAAAAATCATTACACGAAAACGACCCCGAATATACTGACGGAAAGTACTGGGCGCAACAGGGCTGGCTTGCCGGAAAACGCCCCTGGTAAAAGCTTATGCCCGGAACCGTTTCTGAAAAAGATACCGTTTCCGGGCATAAGATGAATGATTATTCCTTTTCCCTGACCACCGAAAAGAATTTGGCCATAAGCGGAATATAGGTCGCCGCAAAAACAGCCGCCGCAATCCATCCCGCCGTTTTCCGTTTCTTTTCCGGTATGCGCATACCGGCTAAAACTCCCATGGAAAAGAGACAGAACTTTATCATCGCCAGGTCTTTCCAGTCGCTTTTTTCTAAATACCTGTCAGCATAGCCAAACAGCTTCTTTACAAAACAATTCCCGCACATTTGCAATCCCTCCATTTATCCGCAGCTCTTTCCGTTCCCGGCACAGCCGTGTTTCTCCTCTCCACATTGATGTCCGTCACCGTGGTGGTCATGATGGCTGCAGCGGACGTCGGAATCAAACGCAAGATTTCCTGCAAGCAGAGCCGCAGCTGCCTCGTCAGCGCTGCCGGACACTCCGCCGTAAAGACGGATTCCCGCTTCCGCCAGGGCTGCCTGCGCACCGCCTCCGATTCCTCCGCAGATTAGCGCGTCCACCTTCAACTCGGAAAGCATTCCTGCCAGCGCTCCGTGGCCGCTTCCCCTTGTGTCCGCCACCTGCGCGCCTGTAATCCGGCCATCCTCCACATCATAAATTTTGAATTGCTCTGTATGCCCGAAATGCTGAAACACATTTCCGTTTTCATAAGTAACCGCAATTTTCATGCTTCCCTCTTTCGCTCCCTTCTGATGTCTGATAATAATATCATATCGCAGAAGTAGACAGAATTCAAGGCATACACCACACTTTTTCAATCGTTGTCATAACCGGGCAGTTGGCAGCCATAACCGTAAAATTTTCTCCTGCAAATTCCGGATATCCTATTGCCTGAAACCGGTATTTTGTTATAAAATGCAATTATTAAGAAATATTAATATTTTTTTAATATATTTTTAATTAAAAGAGGGGCATTATGACAAACGAGAGAAATACCAATCTTGATTTGATTAAATCTGTAGCCTGCATCAGCGTAGTCGGACTCCATGCCGTCAGCATGAATAATTATACTCTTTATTATCTATGCGACTGCGGCGTTCCGCTTTTTTTCATGGTCAATGGTTATCTGCTTCTTTCCAGGGAACGGATAAGCTTTCGGTATGTCTTTTACAAGCTTGCCCATATTTTAAAGATTGTGCTTTCCTGGAACTTCCTCATTGCCATTCCCGTCCTTATTTTCAGGCAGAAAATAATTAATCCTTTCCGATTGGCTTTTGACAGCCTTCTGCAGAAAGGATATCTGTGGCACTTCTGGTTCTTCGGCGCCCTGATGATTATTTATTTATTTCTTCCGATACTCCACCGGCTGATTTATGAAAAAAAGCATTTTCACCGGGCCGTCTGTCTTATCCTTATGGCAGTCTGCCTTTGCATGAGTACTCTTTCCATGGTGAAGGGCTATCCCCTGAGCATGTTTGTTCCACAGCCTCTCCGTCTGTGGACCTGGCTGTTCTACTTTTTATCCGGCGGCCTTTTTGCCTTTGAAAAACAAAGAATACAAAAGCTGTCCCTCCCTGTCCACGGAATATTCCTGCTTATTTTTACTCTGGCCAGCAATGCCTCTGAAAAGAAAGTGGGGCTTTACCTCATACACAGCCGGCTGGCGGAACATTTTTATGACAATCTTTCCTCCATTGTCTGGTACTGCCTGCTGTTTACCTTCCTTCTCCGGCTTCCGGTAAAGGATTCTCTGCGTACATATATCAGCAGTTTCAGCCGCCTGACCATGGGAATTTTCATCATTCACCCCATCCTGCTTTTTGCGCTGAACTCGCTTTTTACCCCTTCGGGAACAGTTGCTGTCCTTTTCTTCTGGCCGGGGCTTACCATAGTGTCTTTTCTCATCAGCTATACCCTTTCCAGAATTCCCGTTGCACGAAAGCTTATCACTTTCAGATAATGACATAAGAGGATTTGGAGGTGAGTACCACCACCTCCACATAAGCCTCTATCATTTTCTCAATTTTCGGCCAGTCATATTCCTGCGTTGGAAAAATATCCCCTTTTTGTTTCACCGCTTTCACAGGCAGGGCGATTCCCGTATTCCATCTGGAATTAAAAGGAACCACCTTTACCTGAATGGTGTCAAGAGCGTTGGCTATGGTGTTGTTCACCATCGCCTTATACCCCTCTAAGGCTTTGTCTCCTCCGCCTCCGTGGGAAATAATCCCGGCCAGCTTTCCATAAAGCTCTGACCGGTAGCTTTCATCCCTCCACCAACGCAGAAAAGTAATCTGCTCCATTTTTTCAAGCAGCATGCACAGCTTTGCCGGTATGGGCGCATAATGGGGGGAGACAAAAAAGAGATAATCCGCCCCGCACGCCTCCTCATAAATCCGGTTAAAGGCGTCGTCCGCCTCACAGCGCTTTTTGCGGTAACACCGTCCGCAGCCGTTACACGGCGTAAGAGATTCTTTACGCAAATCCACAATCCGACAGGAAATACTTTCCCGTGCAAGGACGCCGGAAATCATTTTGCTGACTCGCCAGGAAAAGCTCTCCTCCCCGCTGTGTGCGATATTAGACGCCGATATGCATACTGCTTTCTTTTCCATCCCTTTTCCTGCCTTTTCATTTTTCTTTCGTTTTTAATACCCCAGTCCTCTGTCGATAATTGTACCGTCCAGCGCATTGACGGTCAGCCAGCTCTCATAATGCCCGTCTGATATGTAAGGCTCGCCCATGTCCGGGTATCGCAAGGTTTGCTTTCCGAAGAAATCCCACACCGGAACCATTTGGGCTTCCTCACTGTTCCCCTTTTCCCTAACCCGCATATACCCCAGCCGCACTTCATCGATTTCAAATTCCACCTTTACGTCTGACTCTGCAAAAAAATCTTCATATTTCTTTACTATCATTTCCTGAAAAACATTTTGAATCTCGGAAAAAGGAAGCAGAAATACATACTCCTCCGACGTTTTTTCCACCTCATAGGGATTCCTCCAGTTAAAGGATGCGAACCCGTTTTTGGTATAAACCAGACTCAAATCCTCGTAAACCCAGGGTACATCGTCTTTTCCCTCCAGGGTTCCCCCGGCCTCATGGGTATAGGTAACGGGAATCCCGTCAAGCATTCTTGTAAAATGGAATCCGTACCCCACAGCGTCCACCACCGTTTCGCCGCTCTCGCTTGTTTCGTCAAAGGAAAACGACGTAAGATACTCCTCCCCGTCTATCGCCATATCGGTAAATCCCATGGCCGCCGCGTCCTCCATCGCCTTCTGCCTTGCCTCCTCCACGGAAATTCCCGCGGACTGAATATCCGCTTCGCTTGCGCCAAAGGAAAAATTGCTGTTTTCCTCGTCGTTATATACACTGAAAAAAATATACTTCCAGTCGTCCCTGAAATTATTGTCAAGGCTTACAAAGTAGTTTTCTCCGTCCACTGTCACCCAGCCTGTGAGGTAGTTTTCCGCCCTGTCCTGCGCATCCCCGATATAAGTGACCTCTGCAGGAATCTCCCTGACGGTAACCTCCTCCGGAGCATTTTCCTTAAAAGCTTCCCATTCTGCAATCAGATCATCGTAGGTTTCCCCCTTTTCATATCCAGGAACCAACGGCTTTTTACCGGCTGCCTCCAACTCCGCTTTCTTCTTCCTGTACAGCTCGATTCTCTCCTCAATTTCACCGGCGGTCCAGCCGTTGGACGCCCCCATTGCTTCCATATCCCGCTCCCAGAGCGCTTCCCCCTGAAGCAATACCTGGCTTACCCTGTCATAATCCTCCTGATTAAAAACGCGTCCGGTCACCTTATAGCTCTGAAAGCCCTCGCCCTCGGGAACCACCACCAAAGCGTCCGCCTTTACGCTCACCTGTTCGCTCCCGCCTTCCCAGTTAAAACGCTCCGGCGCCTGTACCTGGTCCGCAATGGCTCCCCCACCGGCTGCCTGTTCTTCTCCTTCCGTCTGCAGGGCTTCCCCCCCGTCTCCGGTTTCCTCCTCCTGTTTGGGCAGTACAATTTCCTCCTCCGTCTGGGCGCTGTTCTGACAGCCTGTTGCCAACAGCGATAACGCGCTGGCTAATGCGAATAATAATAGCAGATTTTTTCTTCTCATATCTCTAAGTCGCCTCCTGTTTTTTCTTGAAGCATACGCCCTTTCTCTGTAAAAGGTATTCAGCAAATTGTAAAAATTTTGTAAATATCTGCGCTTTACTCATCCTGCCAGACTACGGATACTCTCGTCCCTTCTCCCGGCCTGCTTTCAATTTTAAGCTCCGCTCCGTGAAGCTGCGCGATTTCGCTGCACAGGGCAAGCCCGAGCCCGCAGCCCCCGGCTTTCCGGCTTCTGGCCTTGTCCACCATGTAGAAGGCTTCCGTCACTCTTGAAATTTCCTCCTCCGGAATTCCGCAGCCCTTATCCTCCACCATAACCTTATTTTCACAGCCGATAAGATAAATGGTATCCCCCTCGGCGCTTGCCTTTGCGCCGTTGTCAATCAGATTCATCAGAAGGCTTTCAAACAAATCACTGTCCACCCGTTTGTTTCCCATGGAACAGGAAACTGCCAGCCTTATTTTTTTCTGTTTTAAATGATGCTCCTCCAGTCTTGCCACACGCTCGAACAGTTCCCCCATGGAAGTCTCCTCCATGGAAATGCTGTCGTTGTCATAGAGCCCCATAAGGCTCATCAGCTTACTGCTGAGACGTTCCAGGCGCCCGCACTCGTCCCTGATATGCCACAGCGCCCGCTCCTGCTGCTCCTTTTTTAATTTCACCTGTAGAAGCGTGTCTGAATATCCGATAATAGACGTCATCGGCGTTTTCAGTTCATGGGTAAGGCTTCCCAGCATCTGCCTGCGCCGCTCGGACACAAGGGAAAGCTCCGTCACCTGATTTTCAATCTGCTCAGCCATGCGGTTAAAGGCTTTTGCCATAACGCCGATTTCATCTCTTGTCCGCACGTCGGCCCGCCGCCCCAGCTCTCCGTTACTGATATCCGCAGCCGCTTTCTGCAGCTCCTTTAAGGGACGCAGCACTCCCGTCGTCAGCAAAAAAATGAGAAGCACCGCCCCAGGGGACGCCCCGGCCCAGATAATCAGCCCGAAATAAATCTGCTCCTTCATATCCTGATACAGGCTGGAGATATCCTTCACAAACAGAAGATTAAAGTCGCTCCCCGTGGCCGGAACTCTGGTTCCGATGATTAAAATATACTGCTCCCCTCTCTTTTGTATGATGCCGTAGCCCTCCTTCCGGTTCCATCTCTCGTCCCCGGGGTTTACAAGCTCAAAGGGCGTTTCGTTACAGATGACCGCATCATTTTCTATTAAAATATATCTGTCCGCACCGTACTTTTTCAAAAGATAATTCACATAAGCGTTTTTCGTCGCGGCGCCGTGCCCCTCTAAAGGCCCGTATTCCAGCTCCCTTGAAAGCGCATAGGCCGTGGACTCGAGCTGCTGCCTGCCGCTTTCCATTGTTTTTTCCTGATTATACTGGACGGAACGGTATATGATTGCGGCTCCCGAGGCAAGAGTCGCCGCCGACAAAACCGTCACGGTAACCACAGACAGTTTTTTCCAAAGCTTCATTTAATCCAAATCCTCCAGACGATACCCTGTCTTGGATATCGTTCGAATCACATCATGAAAACCCAGCTTCTTGCGGAGCTGGCCGATATGCACATCCACGGTTCTTGTTTCTCCCACATAGTCGGTGCCCCAGATACGGTTTAAAAGCTCCTCTCTGGAAAAGGCCACATTTTTGCTTCCGGCAAGCGTCACCAAAAGCTCGTATTCCATAGGCTTTAGCGCCACCTTCTCTCCCGCCTTCGTCACGCTGTGCTCCTTCAGGTCTATCACCACATCCTGAATCTGTATTTTTTCCCTGCTGCGCCCGGTCCGTTTCAGCACTTTTTCCATCCGCACCAGAAGCTCCAGTATCTCAAAGGGCTTGACGATATAGTCCTCCGCCCCGGCTTTCAGTCCATGAACCTTGGAAAGCACATCGTCCTTTGCGGTCAGATAAATCACCGGAATCCCCGCCGCCTGAAAATCCTCCATCAGCTCAAAGCCGTCTTTTCCCGGCAGCATCACATCCACAAGGGCAAGAGCCACATCTTCGTCCGCCGCTTCCCCGCCCTCTCCTTTGCCGCCGCTTATCATTCCTTTGAGAAAGCGCTCCGCACAAAGCCCGTCCATAATCGGCAGCGCATGATACCCGGCCGCTTCCAGATTCATACAAATCAGCTCCGAAATGGAACTGTCATCTTCTATTACCAGAATTTTCGTTTTCATGACCCCTCTCCCCCGCATACTATATCTATCATATCCTATCACAAAATACGCGCGAAAAAAGCATCAAATTGTAAACATTCAGTATTGCTAAGTAAAAGTTGTTGTGTGATAATAAAAGCTGCAACATATGAAATTATCTGCGAGGTTTTAACATAATGAGTGACAGACAAAATTGGTCCGGGCTGGGGGAACAGTTTAAAGGCGCTCTTGCGGATGCGCTTCAAAGCGGGGATTTCACGCAATTAAACGATCTGGTAACCGGCACCGTGGTCAATACCTTAAACGAGGTAGGCATCAGCTTTACCCAGGGAGCAGACCCGCCGCCGGAAGGCCGGGAGTACTCCGGCGCTTCTTCAAAGGAAGCGGCCGGAGGGGCCTTCCCACCCTTTGAAAAGGAAAAGCTAAGGCAGCAAAAGCTTCAGCACGACTGGCAGCGGCACATGCAGCGCAGGCAGGAAGAACAGCTCCGGCGCAGACAGGAACAGATGCGGCGGCAGGAGGAGCAGCTCCGGCGGGGAAAGGCGCAGATGCAGAGACAGAAGGAAGCCTTAATGCGCGGCCAAAGCCAGCTAAAAGACAAGCTTGGAAATCTTTCCCTGATTAAATTTAAAAAGGTGGGCAACGTCTCCAATGTTCTTTATCAGGTTTTCGGCGGCATCGGTCTTGGAATCACTTCCTTTATCACGCTGATTCGTATCGGTGCGGTTTTTCTCGGAAACACGCTGCTCTCGCCGGCCGGCTGGATAGTCAATCTTATTTTTCTGGCAATTTTCGGCGGAATGGTGCGCCTTGGCACCAGTCAGGGCAAACGCCTGCGCCGTGCCAGACGCTACATGCAGCTTTGCGGTGATAAAATGTACGGCGAAATCGAGCACCTGGCCGCCAGTATAGGGAAAAGCACCCGCTATGTCACAAGGGATATCCAGAAAATGCTGAGTCTTGGCATGTTCCCGGAAGGCCATCTGGACACCAAAAAGACCTGTTTTATGTTGAATGACAACGTTTACAGACAGTATCTGGAAACCGAAGAGAACCGCAGAAAGCGGGAAGCGGAAAGCCGCGCTGCCGGCAAAGGGGAATTTTCCGGCCAGGCAGAGCGGGCACAGAATGCCAAAGCCCCGCAAACGGCGGGGGAATACCACACGCAGGACGCTTCTTCGAATGCAGACGGTCAGGTATCCGAATTAAACGCCATGGTCAGCGAGGGCATGGAATGTATCCGCAAGCTGCGGGAATTAAACGACAAGATTCCCGGAGAAGTGATTTCCGGCAAGCTGTCCCGTCTTGAAACCCTTTTAAAGGAAATTTTTGAGAGCGTGCGGCAGCATCCCGAACAGATGAGCCGTATGCACAAATTAATGGACTACTATCTTCCCACCACCCTAAAGCTGGTGGAAACCTATGCGGAATTTGATAAAATCAGCTCTCCCGGAGAGGAAATCCTCGCCGCAAAGGCTGAAATAGAGAACACTTTGGACACCATCAATCAGGCGTTTACGGAGCTTTTAAACAACCTGTTCCAGGATGCGGTGTTTGACGCAACCACCGACGCACAGGTTCTGAAAACCATGCTTGCCAGAGAAGGTCTGATGAATGAGATGGAAATGAAAGCAGGAGGTATGAAATGAGTAACTTAGATGAAATGTTAAACGAAGCCCCTTCCCTCACATTTGAGCCCTTTGCCCGGACAGCTGAAGAAAAAAACGAGGTGCTGACAACGCCTGAGGAGACCCCGAAAATCCCTGAAGTGGTTCTCACACCACAGGAACAGAAAATGGTAGACGATTTCGCCTCTCAGATTGATATCACCAACACCCAGCTTGTCATGCAGTACGGCGCGGGCAGCCAGAAAAAAATTGCGGATTTTTCGGAAAGCGCGTTAAATAACGTCCGCACAAAGGATATGGGAGAAATCGGACAGATGCTTGCCAGCGTAGTAAGCGAGCTGAAAGATTTTGACGAGGAGGAAGAAAAAGGATTCCTCGGCATTTTCAAAAAAAGCTCCAATAAGCTGGAAAACATGAAGCTGAAATACAACAAGGCGGAGGCCAACATCAATAAAATCTGCAAGGTGATGGAAGACCATCAGGTAACTCTCCTTAAGGACGCTGCCATGCTGGATAAAATGTATGAGCTGAACCTCAACTACTTCAAGGAGCTGTCCATGTACATCCTTGCCGGCAAGCAGAAGCTCTCGCAGGCCAGAGGCACGGAGCTTACCGCCCTTCTTGCGAAAGCCGAACAGAGCGGCCTCCCCGAGGATACCCAGGCCGCCAACGACTATGCCGCCATGTGCGAGCGTTTCGAGAAAAAGATTTACGATTTGGAGCTCACCAGAACCATCTCCATGCAGATGGCGCCCCAGATTCGCTTAATCCAGAGCAACGACACCGCCATGTCGGAAAAGATTCAGTCCACTCTTGTAAACACCATTCCCCTGTGGAAAAGCCAGATGGTAATCGCCATCGGACTGAATCATTCAGGCGAAGCCGCAAGAGCGCAGAAGGAGGTCACCGACATGACCAACGCTCTGCTCAAAAAGAACGCCGAAACCTTAAAGACCGCCACCATTGAAACGGCAAGGGAAAGCGAGCGCGGCATTGTGGACATTGAAACCTTAACCGCCACCAACCAGACGCTTATCAGCACCCTGGATGAGGTTTTGAAGATTCAGGAGGACGGCCGTGCAAAGAGACGGAGCGCCGAGACAGAGCTTTTACGGATTGAGGATGAAATGCGGCAAAAGCTCCTGTCCGTCAGCAGGGCATCGCGGCAGGGGTGACGGCTCAGACAGCTGTTTGCGGAGGTAAGCTCTGCAAGTTTATGTCTGTGCTGCATCCACAAGCCTGAGAAGCCAGGTCTACTTTGCGCAACAAAACAGCACGCAGAAATGGGGGGAAATATGAATTGCCTTGTCAGAAATGCAACGATGAAGGATTGGGAAGCTGTTATCAGGATAATGAATCAGGTTCATAACATGCATGTTGAATGGCGGCCTGATATATATAAGCCCAACAGTAACATAATACCAATGGATATATTTGAAAAAATTGTCAGTGAAGATACATTTTTTGTCGCTGAAGCCGACGGAATTGTGGTTGGCATTATAGAATTAGTATTTCAGCGCATTGGGAATCCATCGCTTGTTACAAGGAATGTAATTTTCATTGACAGCATGGCAGTTGATGAAAATTACCGGGGAATGGGGATTGGGCATTTGCTTTTTGAAAAAGTAAGGCAAATTAAGGAACAGAAACACTTCGACGGAATTGAGCTGCAGGTCAATGAAAAAAATAAAGCAGCATATGAAATGTATTCAAAATATGGCTTCACCAGGCAAGCCATAAATATGGAACTGCTGTAAATTTCATTTGCGGGACGTTCAGGTGTAATCGTTTGCCGGAACGTCCCGCTGACAGTCATTCAAAACAGAATACAAATCCATGCCGGGCAGGTTGCCAGCCGCCGTAAAGGTCGGCGCTGGTTACAATGTCCTGCTTCTCCAGAAATCCCAGGAACTTCTTCCACTCCATGTAGCCTTTCAAATCCCCATATTGATACTCGGACTGCATGATGTCATTCACGATTTTTACCCAGTCTGTTTTTTCCGAAAAGCTCCATGTACCTGCGCTTCTCTGCTCCGCATTCTTAAATGCTTTTGCGACTGCGGCTTTCAGGACGGTATCCTCAAAGCTGCCCTTCCCGCTTTCCTTCAAATGGGCAGTACAGGCATACATTTCCGCCGTATCGCAGTTCTCCGGGTCTATCTTTGACACGTCCACCATCTGCTCCGTCACGTTTCCCGATTTATCCCACGCCTTGACCTTATACACGGGATTTGCCGCATCAAAGTCCTGCGTCTTATACACGGAAATGGACGAACCGCTCACAACATCCGCCCATGAGCTGATTGCAATATCCCCCGAACCTTCATCTGCACCGTGAAGGGTGGCTGTTGCCTGTGCCGCCTGTTCTGCAAAGTTCCCTCCCGACACGTTCTTTGCCGTCCTTCTTGTCTCATACC
Organism: bacterium 1xD8-48; assembly: GCA_009917455.1. Taxonomy (GTDB): domain Bacteria; phylum Bacillota; class Clostridia; order Lachnospirales; family Lachnospiraceae; genus Suilimivivens. The sequence continues at coordinate 270,663 of QZDS01000001.1, forward strand.
CAGCTGCCGGGAAATCCGCCCTGTCTGTCCACTGTGGCTTATCGGGATATGCAGGCTGTGGAATTTATTTTCTGTTCATAAAATCCCAATACGCCTGCATACTGTATTGGTAGTACGCCACCAGTTTTTGCTGCCCTAACAGCCTCATATCACTGATCTGCTTTTGAAACATATCCATAAAGTCTGCCATGTCATGCAATCCCATCTCGCCTGTCTCCGGCGGAAGGGAAGAAAGACCTCCGTTTTTATCTACGCCAAGATGCGCTTCCAAAGCCCGCATCTCCACAACCGTTGCACATTTCGGATTTATCTTGTTGATATGTATGGTCTGCTCAAATTCATTCCCATTCTCATCAACACCTTTTGCGATTACAGTCGGATCATCCTCTGTTGAACCTTCCGCATATTTGATATAGAAGGACAGACCTGTCCCGTTACCGCCAGAGTACAGCATATCATCCGTTTTCATATAGACTATAGATGTATGTGGCTTTGCACCTGCCACATTGTTCATCTGTGCCGCAAAACTCTTTCCTGCTGCATTCTGCTCCATCAGCCTGCGTTTCAGGGCGCTTTCTTCCGCCAGCCTCTCATACTCAGCGTGTTTTTCTTCCCTCGCTTTGCGGGCTTCTATGAATTCTGCCGATGACACTGACATCTTTTCACTTGTCACGCAGGCGTGCGCGATATTCCCATTTCCATCTAATGCAATCAGATAGCCCTTCCGGGGATTTGGATTCATAATATCCTGCTCGGCAATAAATCCCTCAACCTTTGCCATGACACGCTTTGCCAGTTCCGGGTCATTCTTCATCTTTTCTTCCAGTTCCGGCGGTACAACAATGGCCTTCCTGCCTATGGTGGAATTGATCTTTGCCTGCACTTCAGGGTCAGACATGGCAGGCTCCGCACCCGATGGTTTCCAGTCCAGAACAGAATCATCCGCATTATTGTTGAAATACTTATCCCACGGATAATCATTTCTCCCCCATAAGGAACCGTCAATCCTGGATGTATCCATCACGTTGTAGCAGGCTCCGGGAAACCTCGTCTGCCACATATCCTTAAAGCTCATTCCTGATGCCTCTGACTGCCCTGCCGCCTTTGCCGCCGCAAGCTCCGCAAAGCTCACGCCTCCCGTCTTATCAGCCGCCGCATTCTTCCGGTACTGCTCCGCCGGATAGTCCCCTCCCAATTTACCTGTCACTCCGAAATCCATCTTCCTCTCTCCTTTCATTTTTCATTATCACAGACAGGATGAACACACCCTGCCATTTACGACCATTCCTATCCCGTGATTCTCCCTGTCCGCCTTGTCCGTCGCAGGGGAACTCTCGTACCAGCCGCCCTGTAACAATCGGCCACTGCTATATTCAAAATTCATCGTCTCGAATTTCTGACGTCACTTAATTTATCGGCAGATTTTCTGTTATTTTGGGATGCAGGGAATGAAATGCATATAAAATGGAACGAAATGCATAAGCCTAAAATTTTTCGCCATTCGCCCGATACAGAGGCGGTTTTCTGAACAGGAAAAAGGGCCTGTGAGCCCTTTCTCCATTTCTCCTTAGTACAGTTTCAGTAAATGTGATATGTTTTCCCCTAATGCCATTTTCGCCACCCACTTGTCCGGGCTTACAAATTCGATGAGCTGCCTGTATAAATATCGTTCCACATAAGGAGCATCTGAACTGTAAAGGCTTCTTTCCGGCAGTTCGGCCAATGCTGTTTTTGTTGCAATGGAAGCTAAAACCGCCGAAAGGGATACGCTTCCGACACAGCCAGGTCTTTTGCCAGTTCATCCATGCTCTGATCCACCAACCGTCTGCAACATGCCATCCGTGAGCAAGCGCATCCTCTCCGCTGCTTTTTCTTTCAAACTGCTCCGTGCCGGAAGACCATCAGATGTACATGGGGATGATGCCCCTCATTATGGAAAGCCGCATGCTAATCTCCTATGAATTTGCCACTTTCACCTTTCTCGTCAGCTTTGTCGCCTCCTTATATGGTCGCAGCAGCATATAAACCATACCGCCAAGAATAACGACAGCCGCAAGCAGACCGATGATATTCAGGTTTCCTGTAAATACCGAGCCAATCTGGTAGACCATCAGCGCTACCGCATAAGCCAATCCGCACTGATATCCGATAGCGAACCAGGTCCATTTCGCATTGTTCATCTCCCGCTTGATGGCGCCGATTGCCGCAAAGCAGGGCGCGCACAGAAGGTTGAACACAAGGAAGGAATATCCCGCAACCATAGTAAAGTTCGCACCGATTTCAGGCCATCCGCCGGGATAGAGGATACCCATTGTACCGACGATATTTTCCTTTGCCACAAGTCCTGTAATGGACGCCACCGCCGCCTGCCAGTTGCCCCATCCAAGCGGTATGAAAATCCATGCAATCGCGCTGCCGACCGCCGCAAGAAGCGACTGGTCCATTTCCTCCTCGGCAAGCATACGGAATCCTTCCGAAGTAAATCCAAAATAAGTTGTAAACCAGATAACAATCGTGGAGAGCAGGATGATTGTACCCGCCTTCTTAATAAAGGACCATCCACGTTCCCACATGGAACGCAGCACATTGCCCACCGTGGGCATATGATAAGCCGGAAGCTCCATAACAAAAGGTGCAGGTTCGCCGGAAAACATCTTCGTCTTCTTTAACATAATGCCGGAAATAATAATTGCCGCCATGCCAACGAAATATGCGCTCGTTGCCACCCATGCGGAGCCGCCGAAGATTGCTCCTGCAACCATTGAGATAAACGGCACTTTCGCGCCACAGGGGATAAAAGTTGTTGTCATAATCGTCATTCTGCGGTCACGCTCGTTCTCAATCGTCCTCGACGCCATAATACCCGGAATGCCGCAGCCTGTACCGATAAGCATCGGGATAAAGGACTTACCGGATAACCCGAACTTGCGGAAGATACGGTCAAGCACAAATGCGATACGCGCCATATAGCCACAGGCCTCAAGGAATGCAAGGAGCAGGAACAAAACAAGCATCTGCGGCACAAAGCCAAGAACCGCGCCCACACCGGCTACAATACCATCGTTAATGAGCCCCGCAAGCCAGTCAGCCACATCCACAGCCTCCAATGCGTTCCCGACAAGCACCGGAATACCGGGAACCCATACACCATAGGCCGCAGGGTCAGGCTCTTCGCCATACTGTTCCATCACAGCAAGCGCACCCTCATAATCGGTAAGGGACGCTGTTTCCACCGTCACCTCCAGTGTCTCATCATCCGCCACCTCATAAGGGAAATCGCCTGTGGGCGCCGCGCCGTTTTCTTCCACATAAGCATCGTAGCCATCCACAATCAGCGCAGCATCGCCATATTCCTCCGCCGCCTCTTCATAAGCGGAGGAGCCGATGCCAGGCAGATGCCACCCGTCGCCGAAAAGTCCGTCATTTGCCCAGTCCGTAGCGGAGGCTCCCACCGTCACCATGGATATGTAATACACGAGGAACATAATCGCTGCAAAAATCGGAAGTCCCAGAAAACGGTTTGTAACAATCCTGTCAATCTTATCGGAATTGGTCATCTTTCCCGCCGATTTTTTCTTTAAGCATCCTTTAATGATACTCCCGATATAGATATACCTCTCGTTGGTGATGATAGATTCCGCATCATCGTCCATCTCCTCCTCGACTGCCTTGATATCTGTCTCGATATGGGCAAGAACAGACTCGCCCGGATTCAGCTGCTCCAGAACCTTGTCATCCCGCTCAAACAGCTTGATGGCATACCAGCGCTGCTGTTCCTCCGGCAGTCCGTGTACCGCAGCCTCCTCAATATGGGCAAGGGCGTGCTCCACAGTTCCCGTAAAGGTGTGCATGGGAACCGTCTTTCCGTTCTTTGCCGCATTGATTGCAGCCTCCGCGGCCTCCATGATGCCGTTTCCTTTCAGAGCAGATATCTCTGCCACCTTGCATCCCAAAGCCCTCGAAAGTTCCCCAGTGTTAATCTTGTCGCCGTTTTTCTCCACTACATCCATCATGTTGATGGCAACGACAACAGGGATACCAAGCTCGGTAAGCTGTGTGGTCAGATACAGGTTTCTCTCCAGGTTCGTACCGTCGATAATATTTAAGATGGCATCAGGGCGCTCGCTGATGAGATAGTTTCTTGCCACTACTTCCTCCAGGGTATAAGGGGAAAGGGAATAAATACCCGGAAGGTCGGTGATGGTCACGCCGTCATGTCTTTTTAACTTCCCTTCCTTCTTTTCCACCGTAACCCCCGGCCAGTTCCCGACAAACTGGTTGGAACCTGTCAGGGCATTAAATAATGTCGTTTTTCCGCAGTTCGGGTTGCCCGCAAGGGCAATTCGCATACTCATAGTTTTCCACTCCTTCTATATATTAGTTTACACTAACCATTGGTTTGAAAATAAAGGGGATAAACCCCTGCACAAACTTTTTCATATTATGCGCTTTCGACTTCAATCATTTCCGCATCAGCTTTCCTGATGGAAAGTTCATAGCCGCGGACAGTCACTTCAATCGGGTCGCCTAAAGGCGCCACTTTACGAATCTGCACAGCCACGCCCTTCGTCAGTCCCATGTCCATGATACGGCGTTTGACCGCGCCCTCGCCGTGAAGCTTCACGACCCGGACGGTATCGCCGACCTTTGATTCTCTCAGTGTCTTCATTCCATTTTCCTCCTCATTTCATAATATTAGAAACATTTCATAAACCCTTACAGTATTCTTTACCGCAGAAGTTTTCTTAATGTTCTGCTCAGACCATAATCTTCTGTGCCATCTCTTTGCTGACCGCAATGCGGGAGTCCTTCACATTCACAATGACATTGCCCCCGATAGCACTGACCACTGTGACTGCCCCTCCCACAACAAAACCGAGGTTTTCCAAATGTGCCTTAACCTCCTGCTTTCCCCCGATTTTCCTGATGATGTTTTCCTCCCCGACTTCTGCTAATGTAAGCGGCATCATTCATTCACCTTCTTTTGAATATGTATTAGTTTTTACTAACCTAATGTGAAAAACAACGGATGCCAGACTCTGTCAGACATCCTCATGTTTCATAGGAGTTAGTAGTCGCTAACCACATATTATAATATGACTCACCTTCGCCCTTGTCAATACTATTTTTAGAACTTACTCAAGTTTCATCGTTCTAACCAATATGTTAGGAAATACTAACTCATTATTTTGTACAAAATAACCATAATCCTTACGTCAGTGCCGCCCCTTCTCCTGTTCGCCTTCCGCAATTAACGGGACAATTAAACAGATTCCCTGTTTTTACCCCCCCATTGTCGGCGAGCAGTGGAATAATCTGGTTCTTATGGCTGACCCATGCCCAAAAAGCATTTTATATGGTTGATAAATTTTGTACCAGCCGGGCTGAAAGGCTGGCCGCGTTTCCATGCCAGCACACTGGTTGCTGACAATGCCGGGTAAAGCGGTCTGTAAGTTACTTTTGACTGGTCCCAGAATGCCGCGCCCTCAATCACCAGCGAGTAAGCCAGTCCATTGCTTACCATAACAGCACCGTTTGTGCTTAGATTACTGGTAAACACTATGTTGAGCTTCTCATAATAATCTCCGAACCAGCTTGCCAGTTCACTCTGCACTCCCATACGCCGCGGAAGGATCAATGGCAATGCTGACAGTTCCTGTGCGGTTACGTATTCCTTCCCTGCCAGGGCATCATCCGGACGCATCATGACCACCCATTTCTCCTTCATATCCAGACGGATAAAATCATACTTTTCCATATCGATGGGTTCAAGCAGCAAACCAATGTCAAGCAGCCCTTTATCCATCTGCTCTTTCACCATATCCGCTGTAGCAGTGAAAATGTCAAAGCTGACGCGGGGATATTTTTCCCGAAAAGTCCGGAATAATTCCGGCAGTAACTTTACAGAAGCAATTTCACCGCAGCCAATGGAAACCTTCCCCTCCACCTGTTCGTCCTGCTCTGCCAGCTCTTTTTCCGTTTTGTCCACGAGCTGCAGGATTTCTTCCGCCCGCCTGCGGAGCAAAATCCCTTCATTGGTCAGATTAATTTTGCGGGAACCTCTCTCAAATAATTTAACACCAATTTCCTCCTCCATCTGGGATAGCTGTCGGCTTAAGGTAGGCTGCGTGATATGCAGAACCTCTGATGCCTTTGTAATGCTTTCTTCCCGGACGACAGTCAGAAAATAGCGGAGAACTCTGATTTCCATCTTAATGCTCCTTTCATAACCCATGCTTAAGTGGACATATTCTGGTACAGATATGCCTGACAGGCAATAAATAAGTCCTCATACATCAATACCTATTTTCACTTTTACTTTCCTTAAAGGCATTTAATAAATTCTCCAGATCCTTTGCGCTCATAAATGATGTGCTGAATTGTCTCTAAATGTATTTAACAGATTAAGCGCATAAGTGCCCTGCCCGGTGTCAACACTTCCTATATCACCTGATATTCCTCGTAAACCTGCACCCCGGAAATCCGCTGCACCCGTAAAAATATCCGTACTGCCCTTTCCTTTTCACCAGCATTCCCCCGCATCTCGGGCAGACAAATTCCTCTTCCTCCCCGCCTGCATTCCCCATGCCCTTTGCCTGTCTGTGGGAAGCGGCCGCATCCATCGCCACAAGCAGCTTTCCCATCTCCTCATAGCACTTCTGGTTCATCACACAGTCGTTTAACGCTCTGTGGGCGTCCTTTGTCTCTATGTTAAAATGGCTGGAAATATCCGTCAGTTTGTAATGGCATAGCTTTGGCAGACACTTTCTGGCCATAAACAGGGTGTCGATATAATCGTTTTTGAGCTCCTTATTCATGGTATTCCACATGGCGTCATACGCAAAGTTTGTATCAAAGGTGTGGATATTGTGTCCCACAAGAACGCTCTCCCCGATAAATTCCGCAAACCCGGCTATAGCCGTACCGATATCCGGCGCATCCGCCACCATATCGTCGGTAATCCCGTTTACTGCCGTCGCCCCCGCCGGAATATGCCTTCCCGGATTTACTAACGTGGAATACTCCTCCGTTATTACATGACCGCAGACCTTTACCGCCGATATCTCGATAATGTCGTCCCTTTCCGGGTTTACCCCCGTGGTCTCCAAATCAAAAACCACATAGTCCTTTAAATAACCGCTTAGTCTTTTTCCTTTGTTTCTTGTTTTCATCCTTTTCCTTTACTTTAAAACTTTAATATGTTAAAATTTCACTGTACGAATATATTTTATTGGGAGGCAATTTTATAATGAACAAAAAAATACAGACATCTTCTGTTGACCATCTCTTTGAGGCTGTTTTGTGCCTGAAAAGCAAAGAAGAGTGCTATAGTTTTTTTGAGGATTTGTGCACCGTCAATGAGCTTCTCTCCCTCTCTCAGAGGTATGAGGTTGCATCCATGCTGAAAAAGCACTGTACATATCTTGAAATAGCGGAAAAGACAGGCGCTTCCACAGCCACAATCAGCCGTGTGAACCGCTCCCTGAATTATGGCAATGAAGGCTACGACCTGGTTTTCGGACGCCTGTCGGAAAAACAGTAATCTTTTTGATAAACGGATAATCCCGGGGGACTATCCGTTTATGTCAATTAACGTCATAGGGTCAATGTATTCATCGTTCTCCATAATCTGGTAGCCAAGCTCCTGATTATCTTTTCCTATTCTGAACAGAATATATCCTTTTCCCAGCACCTCTCCGCTTTTAACAAGCACCGTACCGCCGTTCCGGTAAATGGACTGATATCCGTTTCCATGGTCAATAATTACTTTGTTTCCATATGTTTCGTCCGCGTCCACGCTTACAACCGTTCCTGTTCCCGTGGTAAGTACGTTTATTCCCGCCTGCGCGCTGAAAATCAGCATCGGATTCCCCTCTGACGCTTCCGTCATGACTGCGGAGCCGCTCAGGGGAAATCCCTTCGGCAGCGCGCTTTCTATTGCCTCCTGCGTCATGGCCTCCTCTGCTTCCGTCTTTTTGCTGACAGCCTCGCTTAAGACCGTTACCTTGCTTGAAAGAGTGGAATTCTCCATGGTAAGCGCTTCGTTTTCATCCGTCAAGTCGTTAATCGTGACTATCTGGTTTATCAGCTCCTGTCTGATATCCTTAATCCTGATTGAATCATAGACAAATTTACAGATAACCGCAACCAGTAAAATAAAAAGAACCACCGCCGCCGCTTCAACCGCCGCTGAATGTATGGTATGTTTTTTTATTGTGCCGTCTGATTTTTCGGTTACCAGAAGGAGCGCGTATTTTCGTTTTCTTTCGGACTGTTCGCTCATAATCTGCTTGTCACCTCCAGCCAATAATTTTCTGTCGGGACGGGTGCTGACGATTCCTGTATAAGATGCAGTAACGTCCACACCCTCCAACGCAATCCATTGTATCATAGGACACCAATTGTCGCAACTTTATTTACTATTTTTGGCAATTTCGGGCTCGAAAATCATCTTTTTTTGTCGTTTTGCACAAATTTACAAAAAGAACCTACGATTCTGGTATTATCTACTTTACTTTTAGGAACAGGTGTGCTATTCTATGTGTGTTGTGTGATTTCTGAATGCAGAATTTCTGCGACATACACTATTTACTTATTTTTTTTGGAGGTATCACGATGAACAAAGGTACAGTAAAATGGTTTAACAACCAAAAAGGCTACGGTTTCATTTCTGACGAGTCTGGCAACGATGTTTTCGTACATTATTCAGGACTCAAAATGGAAGGCTTCAAGTCTCTTGAGGAGGGCGCTTCCGTAGAGTTTGATATCGTAAATGGCGAAAAAGGACCTCAGGCCGTAAACGTAACAAAGTTATAATTGGTATTACACGATTTATAACGCATTAATCAGTAACACGATGTGCATCTTCTTAAATATAAATGATTCATTTTATTTAGAACTGGCAATATTGTTTTATCGGATTAAGCTAATAAAAGCTGTGTGCAGGCTGTTGAGAACCCGCACATGGCTTTTTTTATAGATAAATTCCCGCATGACGACAGGATATTTATAAGAATGGAGGCTACATAGATGGAAGAAAACAGAAACAAGTCAATTAAAGGTATCAAAATACGCTCATTAAATCTTGCCATGATTTTTGTGGCATGCATTTTGTATCTGCTGCTTATTTATGCCACATTTTATGCTTCGCACTATTTTTCAAATCTTGTCTCTGCAACAGAGCAGTTCGTCACCTGCGAGCACAACGCTGACCTCGTACAGGAATACTCCAATTATCTCACAGAACAGGCAAGGCTCTTTGCCCTGACGGGGAAGCCTGAATATCTTGAGGCCTATTTCCGGGAAATACTGGTTGACCAGAACCGGGAAGCGGCAATTGACGCACTGCGCTCTCACCATGCCAATGACGAGGCTTTTAAACACCTTCAGGACGCCCTGGATAATTCTAACGAGCTGGTCAAACAGGAGATTTACTCCATGATGCTGGTTTCGGAGGCATCAGGGCATCATCTGATGGATTTTCTTTCGGATCTGTCTATAGAAATTCCCGAGGAAATTCAAAACATGGAGCTATTGTCAGCAGACCTCCTTTTAAGCTCCAGGGAAATGACAGATAAGGCCTATGATATCGTTTTCGGCACTTCCTATCAGGAAGCCAAGCTGAAAATAGAAACAAGCGTTTCTTATTTCCTTACTCATATTTTGGACACACATAAAAGGCTGCAGACCGACAGTACTATGGATTTGAAAAAGGCTCTGACAAGGCAGCAGATTTTAATCAGCATTCTTTTTGTGGAAAATGTCCTCACGTTTATTATGATTATCCAGTTAATTGTAAAGCCTCTGCAGATCTATGTAAGCAATATCAAGGATGAAAAAAAGCTGGAGATTATCGGCTCTTATGAGTTCAAATATCTGGCTCTTACCTATAACAGCATCTATGAGCTTAACACCGCCAATGAAGCGACTCTCCGTTATCAGGCAGAGCATGACCCTCTTACGGGCATTATCAACCGCGGCGCATTTGATAAATTAAAGCAGTTTTTCCAGCTGAACCCCAAACCGCTGGCTTTCCTCATCATTGACGTGGATAAATTCAAATCGATTAATGATGGCTACGGCCACGAAGTCGGCGATAAGGTTCTTAAGAAGGTTGCCAGGCTGCTGGAAGAAAGCTTCCGTGCCACAGACTATCCCGCCAGAATCGGCGGTGATGAATTTGCAATAATCATTGCAGACGTCTCCCCGGATTTGGCTCCGATGATTCAAAGTAAAATCGCGGCAATGAACGAGACCCTTATGAACCCGTCAGACTCTCTCCCAAAGGTTTCCTTAAGCGTTGGCGGCGCTTTCTCTGAACTGGGCTTCACAAATGACCTTTACCAGAGAGCGGATATGGCGCTCTATAATGTAAAAGAGCATGGACGATGCGGCTGCTGTTTTTACGAAGAATTGGAGGAACAGTAGAACATTTAAAATGCCGTGACGGCTCTGCAGCAAGCCGGTCACGGCATTTTACACTCTCAGTCAAAGCTCCCTGTAAGATATGCCAGCACATCGTCCAGTTTCATCTCCCCGCCAAATAAATCCAGCGCGCTCCCAATCGTAACATCCACTCTCCCACGCCCCAGTTCTTTCAGCTTTTTTAAATCGGAAAAATCATGGACTCCTCCCGCATAAGTAACCGGAATCCGTCCTGCCTTCCCAAGCACTTTCACCAGTTCTTCCTCAATGCCCTGAGCCTTTCCTTCCACGTCCACCGCATGAACCAGAAATTCATCGCAGCTCCCCGAAAGCGCGTCGAGCGCCTCCTCCGTCAGCTTAACATCCGTATAATTCTGCCACCTGTCGGTTACAATATAATAATCATTTTCCATTTTGCGACAGCTTAAGTCCAGCACCAGACGCTCCTTTCCAACTGCCCTTTCCATTTCCTCCAGCCTGTCATAATGAAGCTTTCCGTCCTTAAATACATAGGATGTGACAATCACGTGGGAAGCGCCCGCATTTAAAAAAATCTCCGCATTTTCAGGCGTGATTCCTCCGCCTGCCTGAAATCCTCCGGGATAAGCCCGAAGCGCCAAAAGTGCCTGCTGTCTGGTCTTTTCATAATAAGCGCTTGACGCCGGATTCAGCAAAATAATATGCCCGCCCCGAAGCCCTTTATTCTTATATAAATGTGAAAAAAAAGCGGCGTCCTTTTCGGCCACAAAATTTTCCCTGGCATTATCCTCCCTGTCGGTCAGGCTCCCGCCCACAATCTGTTTCACTTTTCCGTTATGAATGTCAATACATGGTCTGAATTTCATTTTTCCTCATTTCTATTGCGCTTTATGCACATTATAAATTTTACGGTATATTTTTTAAATTTTCCATACTGAATATTTTTATCCATTCTGCACATAATAGCAACAGAACTGAAAATAATGCAGTTCTTATATAATAGAGGTGCGGCTTAAATAGACGGCCTTAAGTCTGTTTATTTAAGCCAGAAAATGGAGGTCATTATGAAAAACGTAAGAAAGCTTATTACGGTATCTCTTGTCCTTGGAATGCTCTGCATTTTTACAGCCTGCGGAACTGATAAAAACAAGAATGAAAATGACATGGCGGGAAATACCAACACCACTGAAAACGGTACAACAAATAATAATGCCGGAACCGGCAACGGTACGACAAACGGAACTGTCGGCAGTAATACGGACACAGATGCAGACGATATGGCAAACGGCGGCGCAGACGCTGACAATAACGATGCCGATATCACCGACGGTACCGCAGAAAACGATACCGACACGGCGGGCAATACGACCGGAACAGACGGCAGCACTACAGGAAATACTACCGGCACAGACAACACAACAGGCAGCACCACTAATAATAATTCAAACGGTAATGTCAACAGCGCTACCACAGGAACCGCAAACGACGGGGACTCCGTTTTGGATGACGCCGGCGACGCGGTAGGCAATGTTGTGGATGACATCGCCGACGGTGTATCCGATATCACGGACGACATGGTAGGCGACGGTAATAACAACAACAATAACACAACCGGAACCACTACTGCCAAAAATACCACAAGAAAGTAACCTGACTTTCCTGCACTTTGAAAAACTCTGTGTAAATAGAAATATTTGCACAGAGTTTTTTGCGAAAAATTATTTTTCAACAATGGTTCCGTCCCGGTAGGCGCGCAGAAGTCTTTCAAGCTGAATAATTCTGTCCTTCAAATCCGTTCCGCTGTCCGTATCCGCCACCCGGATTCTTACCGGTGCAATTTCCACCGACGTGGAATCCGAAAAGATATCGGACTCTCTTGATATTGCGGCCTCCATGGATTCAAAGGGCTCGTGGGCAACCAGACGCATTCCGTGGGAATCGGATATCAGGGTATAGCCTGCAATCCCTGTTTTCCCCTGATATGCCTTGGAAAATCCTCCGTCTATGATGAGGAGCTTTCCGCCGCATTTGATGGGCGTCTCGCCCTTTTTCCGCTCCACAGGAACATGGCCGTTAATGATATGCGACTTCTCCGCGTCCAGGCCAAACTCCTCCAGAATCCTGTCCACCACCTCTTCCTTGTCAAGGAGAGAATAATAGTTATTTTTGGTTTCCTTCCCTGCTTCCTTATCTTCCACAAAATAGCTCTCAAAGGTGGCCATTTTATCCTTGCCGAACACCGGCGAATTAGGGCCGGTCCAGATATACCAGATATAATCCTGTGCCCTTCTCATTCCCGCCGGGTCATTCTTGGAATAGTACCCCTTTCTGGCATAATTATCCAGAACGTCGTACAGCTCCCTTCCCCGGTACTTTTTGCCGTCAATATTCACCGACTTGAAATTTCCGTCCTCGTCCAGAGGCATGCAGCCGTGATAAAGCAGATTGGAATTATGAACCTTATACAGTCCCCCGTTGGTGTAAAGGAAACGCACGTGCCGCTGCAGCTTTTCACACTTTAAAAAAGCATGGCGCAGCCGCTCCATCATCTGTTCCTCGTCCGCCGTCAGGCTGTAGGGGTCGGCGGGATTTACGGTAGGAAAATCCGTATCCTTCATAGGATACTCCCGTCCGTTAATCGCAACTGTCTTTTTTTCAAAATCAATTTTATCAAGAAGAAGTCTGTCGTCCATCCCGAATTCGGGATGCCTCTTAATCACCTGTCCCTCCAGCTTCAGCTGCAAAATGGTGATTGCCTTGTGAATCTTCATATCCAGGCTCAAATCCTTGGTATTATAATCCGTATTGTACCTCACCGCAAAGGCCGAGCAGTCAATGTCCTGATATTTGTCAAGGGCAAAGGTTGCAAGGGGAATCAGGTTAATCCCGTATCCGTCCTCCAGGGTGTCCAGATTGCCGTATCTTGCCGCAATCCGAAGCACCGTGGCAATACAGGGCAGATGCCCGCATGCCGCGCCCATCCATACAATATCATGGTTCCCCCACTGAATGTCCACCGAATGGTAATGCACCAGCGTATCCATAACGATATGGGGACCGGGTCCTCTGTCAAAAATATCTCCCACAATATGAAGATGGTCGATTACCAGCCTTTGAATCAGGTTGCTTAAGGTCTCGATGAATTCCGGCGCTCTCCCGATTCGGATAATCGTATGGATAATTTCGTTATAATAGCCTTCCTTGTCGGAAATATCAAACTTTTCCGTAATCAGTTCTTCAATGATATAGGAGAACTCCTTCGGCATTGCCTTCCGCACCTTGGAGCGGGTATACTTGGATGCCACCCGCCTGGTAATCTGCACCAGCCTGTGGAGAGTAATCTTATACCAGTCCTCAATATTTTCCTCCTCACGCTCCACAATATCCAGCTTTTCACGCGGATAATAAATCAGGGTCGCCAGAGATTTCTTATCTTTATTGCTTAAGGTATTGCCGAATTCCTCGTCAATCTTGCGCCTCACTGCGCCGGAGCCGTTTTTGATCACGTGATTAAACTGCTCGTACTCCCCGTGGATATCCGTCATAAAATGCTCCGTGCCCTTGGGCAGATTCAAAATCGCCTGCAGATTGATAATTTCCGTTGATGCGGATGCAATATCAGGATACTGGTTAGCCAGACTCTTTAAATATTTCAGCTCCATCAATTGAAGTTCACTTTTTTTCATAAAAATCCCCTTTAGCCGATTACATGGCTCATATCGTATAACCCGGCGGACTTACCTTTCAGGAATTTTGCCGCCGCAATCGCCCCTTTAGCAAAAATCGCCTTGGAATAGGCGGAGTGAGAAAAGGTAACCACTTCGTCCGTGCCGGCAAAAATCACATCATGCTCTCCCACTATGCTGCCCCCGCGTACGGCTGAAAATCCGATTTCCTTTTCGGGACGCTTCGCCCTTCTTTCACTCCTGTCGAAAACATATTCGTATTCGCCGCCCAGAGCCTCATTAACAGAATCCCCGAGGGCCAGCGCCGTACCGCTGGGTGCGTCCAGCTTCAGCCTGTGGTGCTTTTCCACAATTTCAATATCAAAACCGGCAGGCTTTAAAATCGCCGCCGCCTCTTTTAAAAGCTTCATTAACATATTGATGCCAAGGGACATGTTGGCGGACTTTAGAACCGCCGTCTTTTCGGACAGCTTCTTTACCATTTCAAGCTGTTCATCCGAAAGCCCCGTGGTGCAGAGCACGCAGGGGATTTCCTTTTCCATGCACCATGAAAGCAGACCGTCCATGGCCGCCGCCACGCTGAAATCAATAACAACGTCCGCCTTTACGTCGCATTCGCTGATATTTTTGAACACCGGAAAGGGATTTTTTCCGTCGTCAGAGGCGTCAACACCCGCGGCAATTGCAATTTCTCTGTCTTCTTCAATTAATCCGGCGATGGTCTTTCCCATCTTGCCGTTACATCCGTGTAAAATAATATTTGTCATGAAACCTGCCTTTCTCCCGGCCCGAAAGCCCTCGTTCCTGTTTACAGAATTCCGTATTCCTTCATTGCCTTTTCAAGCTTCGCCGCATTTTCCTCCTCCATCTCCGTAAGAGGGGCGCGCAGAGCCCCGACTTCCTTTCCCATCAGGTTCAGCGCCTTCTTGACAGGAATGGGATTCACCTCGCAAAACAGCGCGTTGCACAGAGGAATCGCACGGAGCTGCTCCGCGCAGCTTCCCGCCACGTCGCCGTTAAAGAACTTCTCGCAGATATCATGGGTCTGCCTGGGAGCAACATTGGAAAGGACGGAAATCACGCCTATGCCGCCTAACGCAAGCAGCGGCACAATCTGGTCGTCGTTGCCGGAATACAAATCCACTCTGCCGTCCGCTATGGACATCAGCTTCACTATCTGGGAAATGTTGCCGCTGGCTTCCTTGACGCCCACAATATTTTCCACTTCGCTGCAGAGCCTTACCACCGTCTCCGGCGCAATGTTGCAGCCTGTACGGCTGGGCACATTATACAGAATGCAGGGAATCTTCACCGAATCCGCAATAGTCTTGTAGTGCTTAAAGAGTCCGTTCTGGGTAGCCTTGTTGTAATAGGGCGTCACCAGAAGCAGCCCGTCCGCACCGTACTTTTCCGCTTCCGTGGAGAGATACACCGCCGTTTCCGTACAGTTTGAACCGGTTCCGGCTACCACGGGAATCCGCCCGGCGACCTTTCCGATACAATACTTAATCACGGCAAGATGTTCCTCGTGGTCTAATGTGGAGGACTCTCCTGTGGTTCCGCAGACAATAATCGCATCCGTCCCGCCGGCAATCTGGTCTTCAATCAATTCCCCGAACTTCTCATAATTCACTTCTCCGTTTTCCTTAAAAGGGGTGACAATCGCAACACCCGCACCTGTAAAAACAGCCATCGCTATACCTCCTGTTTACTGAAACAAAAATCGATGTACACAGCGCACACCGATTATAATTAAGTACCTTCCATCGGATAGCGCCCCATCAGTCAACAACCTCTAAGCTGCCAAACCTTTGCCGGACTTACGGCAGTCTTTGGACTGATGACAGTCATACGGTTCTTTGCCGTATGCCCAGGAATCTGTCCGCAGGATACCGGATTCCTTCGGCGTCTTTTCCTTTTGCTTTTCTTCTACTGTGCCTGCCACATCCGAAAAGCTACTCATAAAACACGCAACCTCTATCTCTTTATTCTATGAAATTGTTTACCTGAAAATATCATAGCATCCCGCACCATAGCTGTCAATGCACAGATGCTGTGAATTTATGCCTCATATCTTGCAAAAAATGCCGCAGAATCCGTCTTCTAAAAGATGGAGCTGTTACACCGGGTAAGCTGCACCGGAATTGCAGGATTTACTCCCCGCCGCCGGCTTCCTCCTTCATCTTAAGTGTTTCAAACTTTGAAACCTCGTCCGCAAGCATACATATCTCATCGTTAAATGATACGCCTGTCAGGATAATATCCGTCTCGTCGTCTCTTGCGTCCAGAAGATTTTTCAGCTCTCCGACCGTGATAATCTGATTGTCGATTAACTCGAGAATCTCGTCCAGTATCAGCAAATCACATTCCCCGGTAGTCAGAACCTTTTTGGCAAAATTAATGCCGTTTTTGATATTGAAAATTTCCTCCGCCTTTTCCTCATCGGAAAGCCTGTCATAAAATTTGTCCGATTTTTCAAAACGAAACATTTTGATTTCAGGCTCGAGCCGCTTTAAATAGTCTTCGGAAAGCCCTCTCCCTCTGAGAAACCGAATAATGACCACATTTTTCCCCTGTACAGCTGTAAGCAACGCCCTGCCAAGCGCTGCCGGTGACTTTCCGTGGCCATCGCCGCAATAAATGTATACACATCCCCGTCCCATAAATATACCTCTGTGATTTCTTCAAAACACGCTTAAAATACTTTCAACGTTTTTTATTTTATCACAGAGGTGTATAAGAGTCAATAAATTCGCAAAATTCAGCATTTATCGGCAGTATCCGAGACAGCCTCCAAAGCCGGCGGACCGCTGTCCTCCCCGTTTCTTCTGTTCACATCCTCTCTTAAAAGCATGTAAACCGTGGATAACAGGGGGATGAAAACCAGCATACCAAAAACGCCCATAAGACTGCCGCCGATGGTAACGGCCGCAAGCACCCATATAGAGGGCAGTCCCACGGAATTCCCCACCACATGGGGATAAATCAGATTTCCCTCTATCTGCTGAAGAACTACAAACAAAATCACAAACCAGAACGCCTTTACGGGGTCGTCCACCAGCATCAGGAACGCTCCCACAAAGCACCCGATAAAGGCGCCCACAATCGGGATAAGCGCCGTAAATGCAATCAATACGCCTGTCATTACCGCATAGTCAAACCGGAAAATCGTCATGGAAACCACGAACATCAATCCAAGTATAATTGCCTCGGTGCACTGTCCGGTAATAAAATTGCTGAAATTGCGGTTCAGCAAGCCAAACACTTTCAAGGTTCCTTTACATATTTTTGAACTGGTATACGCCTTCAATACTCTGGTAAACTGATTTCCCAGTTTTTCCTTCTGCACCAGAATATAAATGGAAAAAATCAGGGAAATAAAGAAGTTTACCGTACTGTTGATAATGCTGCCTGCCACCGAAAACGTGGAGTTCAGCATACTTCCCATGCCGTTTCTCAGGAAATTCACCACTGTAGTGATAAGTCCCTGCCAGTCAATCTGTATATCCTCAGCCTCTGACAGTATTTGAAGCAGCTCCGGATTTGCGGCAAAAATCACTTCCAGCTCTGTAATTACATTATTCCAGAATATCGGAATCTCGTTGGCAAGGTCTCTGATTGTGCTTACAAGCTGGGGAATCACCGTTACCACCACCAGCGTAATTGCCAGAATTACCGACAGATACGCCAGAAGAAGGCTTATTCCCCTGCTGCACTTGTTTAATACCCTACCCGCCTTTCCACTGAGCTGCCCGTTTTTAAAAAGCTTTTTCTCAAAAAAGCTCATGGGAAGATTAATCACAAAAGCAATCATTCCGCCTACAAGAAAGGGCCTTAAAATCCCAACTACAAAAACCAGGACACCGTAAAGCAGGTCAAACTTCATAAGCCCCAGAATCACCAGACCTGTAAAAAGGATAAGACCTCTGATTTTTCTTATGTTTTTTCTATTCAAATTCATATTTTCCTCTTTCCGCGCCGCCGAAATGATACGCGTTATAAATACTAAAGCTCTGAAAGCAGGCAAACCAGATAATCCCAAATCCGTTCCGTGGACGAAATACTGAGTTCTTCCTCAAAGGTGTGAATATTTTTCATATCAGGGCCGATGGAAACACAGTCAAGCCCCGGTATTTTATGAGCCAGAAGGCCACACTCCACGCCCGCATGAATCGCCTGAATCACCGGCTTCCTTTTATATAATTTTTCATATACCTCACACATTTTATCCCGCAGGGGCGAGTCTTTTTTAAACGCCCAGCCCGGATAATCGCCGGTCACCTCAGTTCCGGCTCCCGCCAACCCTGCCAGCGTCTCAAGCCGTGCAATCAGGGACGCCTTTGCGCTTTCCAGACTGCTGCGGACAGAAATCCCCACGCAAACCGCCGTCCGGCCGTCCTCCTCCTTCACAGACAAAAGCCCCGGATTCAGAGAGGTTTCCACAAGTCCGGGCATTGCGAAGCTCATGGCCTGCACGCCGTAAGGCAATGTATTTAACAGGGCAATCGCTCTTTTCCCGGCGTCCCCGGCGAGCACCTTTGTTTCCGATACCGGTTCAAAGGTAATTTCAATGCTGACATCCTCGTCCTTATCCGCCAGTTCCTCCCGCAGTTCCGCATTCACGGCTTTGCAGATGCTTTCTGCTTTCTTTTGACATTCCTCATCCGCCGTTTCCGGTTTTGTAATTACAAGCCTGGCACAGGCATCGGCTGGAATGGCATTATCCGCAACGCCGCCTGCAAAATCAGCCACAGACACCTCCATATCCTGACCAAGCCTGTAAAGCACCCTTCCCAGAATACAGATGGCGTTTCCCCGCTCCCTGTGGATTTCCCCGCCGGAATGTCCGCCTTTTAAGCCGCCCACACGGATTTCACAGGGAACGCCTTTTTTGCTCTCCCTCCCGCCGTAAATCTGCATATTCACCCTTGCGCCGCCGGCACAGCCCGAAAGAAAAATCCCTTCCTCCTCGGAATCCAGATTCACCAGTCTTTTCGCTTTGAGGGGAGCTACGTCAAGGCCTCTTGCCCCGTCCATGCCCACTTCTTCATCCACCGTAATAACCAGCTCGATTCTCGGATGCTTATAGCTTCCGTCAAGGAGCGCCAGTCCATAGGCCACGGCAATGCCGTCATCGCCTCCAAGGCTCGTGCCCTCCGCAAAAAGCCTGTCGCCGTCTACCGATAATATAAGACCATCCTTTGTCATGTCAACAGGGCTGTCAGGCCTTTTCACGGCAACCATGTCCATATGGCCCTGAAGCATCACAGGCTCATGGTTTTCATAGCCCTCTGACGCTTCTTTGATAATAATAACGTTCCCCAGTTCATCCTGATAATGCTCCAGTCCCCTGTCGGCGGCAAATTTCACAAGATAATCGCTTATCTGCCCGGTATTCCCTGAGCCGTGGGGAATTTTGCATATTTCTTCAAAAAAGTAAAAAACATTTTCCGGTTTTAAATTTTCAGGCATTCTCATACAATTCCTTTCCAAAAGCTTTCTAAAAGGCGCTCCCCCGCTTTGCAGGCTGCCCTTATGTTAACAAACGCTGTCACGCTCCGCGAACCAGCTTATTGTTAAGAAAAAGACCTTAAGCTAATAAGGTCTTTTTCGTTTGTTTCTTATGCCTTTTCAATTTTTCCCCTGGCAAGCTCCGCCAGTGTCTTAAAGCCCTCGGCATCATTAACCGCCATCTCGGAAAGCATCTTTCTGTTAATCTCAACGCCTGCCAGCTTAAGTCCGTACATAAATTTGCTGTAGGACAAACCGTTCATTCTTGCCGCCGCATTGATACGTGCAATCCAGAGCTGTCTGAACTGACGCTTTCTCTGCTTACGTCCTGCGTAGGAAGAAGCGAGCGCTCTCATTACAGACTGTTTTGCAATTCTATATTGTTTGCTCCTGGCTCCTCTGTAGCCCTTTGCAAGCTTTAAAACTCTGTTGTGTTTTCTTCTGGCATTCATACCACCCTTTATTCTGGCCATTTCTTACATCCTCCTTATGACATCAAACGCTGTCCGCGCTTCGCAGATCAGCTTATTGTATCAAACCTTACTTCTTATAAATAAGGTAAAATCTTCTTCATGTTCTTGATATTGGTCTTGTCCGTCATGGCGGGCTTTCTCAAATTTCTCTTTCTCTTGGTCGTCTTCTTGGTTAAGATATGGCTCTTGTATGCCTTGCTTCTTTTTAATTTACCTGTACCTGTAGCTTTAAAACGCTTTGCAGCAGACTTGCTTGTTTTCATTTTGGGCATAACTGTTTCCTCCTGTATATTAATTTTGTTCCATCTATTTTAACTGGCTGGCTATCGCTTTTCAGTTAAAAACATTGTCATGCTTCTGCCTTCCACCTTGGGCGGCTTCTCCATTACGCATACGTCGGACAATGCCTGCGCAAAATCGTCCAGAATATGCTTGCTGTTGGCCATATGCGCCATTTCACGTCCACGGAATCTGAGTGTCACCTTCACTCTGTCCCCTTTGCCAAGGAACTTCCTTGCAGCGCTTATCTTTGTGTTAAGGTCGTTGGTGTCAATATTGGGTGACAGACGGATTTCCTTGATTTCAATAACCCTCTGCTTCTTCCTTGCTTCCTTTTCCTTACGGGTCTGCTCGTACTTGTATTTGCCATAGTCAACCAGCTTGCACACAGGCGGCTTTGCCGTGGGGGCAATCTTAACCAAATCCACGCCTGCCTCTTCCGCTAACTGCATTGCTTCTCTCGAAGACATAATCCCAAGCTGTGCTCCGTCCTCTCCGATTACACGTACTTCCCTGTCCCTAATCTGTTCGTTAATGAATAAATCGCTAATGGCTGTGTCCTCCCCTTACATAAGTAAAATACCAAAAAGTGGATAGCATAACTATCCACCTGTAAATCCATTTCATAAGATGTATTATCACTGTTCGGTTATCAAACCGGCTGTTATGCTCCGCATCACCGTCAGCAGCGACTTTGTATTCCGGCTGTCAGTCTGCCTTAATTCTTCGCAGTATTTTCACCGTTTACCGGCTTCCATGTACCTGCCGGAACCGTTGACAAAACATCTTATTTATATGAACGCCTGTAAGCCCAATCGCCACAGGGTGAGAGTGGATACTCTGCTTCTTCCATCTGCATGAATCACATGCTTATTTACAATAACATACCCTTTTGCAATTGTCAATATCTTTTTTATTGATTTTTTGCAAGACCTGTTTCTTCCTCCCGTACAAGACGGATTTGCCCGTCATATATCTCAAAATCTGCAAGAAGCTCGTCATCCGCCATCTGGCTGTATGTAATGGTATAGGTGTTATCCGCCAGTATCATATAGGCCACCTGCTCTATGGTTTCCTCGTCCAACTGGTAATTGCTCCGCACCTTATAGCCCGGAATCCCTTCCATATCGATTTTTTCAAAGGATTCTATATTGAGCTGAACGTCCTGACCGCTGGCCTTGTAGGCTTCCTCTATACTCTCTCTGTAATCCGCCTCTGTCAGCTCGGAAGAAACGTTTCCCTCTCCGCTGCCTTCCGATACCGTATAGTAGACATTGGACGAGTCAAGAGGATTTCGTTCATGCACATACATTCCCGGAATCTCCTCCGACTCCTGAAAGCCTTCCGGTATCAGCACCACACAGTAACCGGACTTGTCCCCTGTCATTTCGGGGGCGGTTTCCTTTAATTCAAATTCCTGCATTTCTATGTATTTCGGCTCCTGCCCTTCCTCTGACTGTATGCCGGCAACCGTAATTACTTCTTTGTCTCCGCAGCCTGCGAGAAACATTGAAAGAAGTACTGTGAGAATCATTTTTCTTTTCATTGCACTTCAGTCCTTAGCTATTTTATATTGCGGGTAAAACCGCTATTTAATATTTAAGCATAAAACGGGGGATTATACAAGGGGGTTTTGAAGCTAACTTGTCCGTTCGTCCGTAATGGTAACAAGAAGTCTCTAAGAACAGTTAACCCTGAAAGAGGTCAGACTATATAGATAATGAGCCAGGAATCTGTTTTCCAGATTCCCGGCTCTCCTGTTTTTCCCGACATACTTCTATTCCCTATTTCTCCGTAAACGTCGCGCAGGCCGTCTCCCTGCAGTCGCAGGCGCCGCAGCCTCTGATATCCACATGCTCGGCAACGCATTTGTAATTGCTGTTATAGGTACAGTTTACTGCCTCGCAGTCGATGCTGATGGTTTTGCTCGGGTGCTCCAACGAGCTGGTAAACCTGTCTCTTCCCGCCTCCGAAAAGCTCTCGCAGCAGGTATCGTCCTCACAGCACGCGCGCTTTCCGCCAACCATAATGTCTCCCTTGCAACAGCACTCACTTTTGTTATATACGCAATTTTCCACACCGCATTTTAATTCCGCCATCTTTATACCTCCATTCCGGTTCTGCAAACGCCGCCGGTACGCTTTTGTCCGGCTGTCTGCCGTTTTCATTGCATTCACAATTTTTCATTGTTCTTCACAGTATAAGTATGGCTGTTTTTGATGCTCCTTATTCAGCGGATTTTAATTTGCAGTCATAAATGTTAAACCAGTACCTTTCTATCATTACGCTGACTTTCTCATCTGCCGTAATCCCGGCTTTTTCCCATTTTTCGATAATTTCGTCTCTGGCGTTCCCGCTCCCAAAGAACCAGACTTTTCCTTTGCCCGAACCCTCCTTTGTCAAGAGAAGCTCCTTTAAAGCTCTGACGCCTTCCTCGTCGGAAAATTCTCCCTCCACCAGCGCATGGTTTTTCGGATACATTTCACATATCAGCTTCTCCGGCTTTCCGTACCACAGGTAAGTGTCGTTGTTCAGATAATAGGACGCCACCGCCTGGGTCTGGTCAAAATTGAAAATGACAATGTCCTCCCCGCCAATCTGTGACAGCGCCTGCCGTGCCTCCCGCATCTGTACTCTTTTCCACATTTCCTCCCCGTAAAAGGAACGGTAATTAAAGATGCCTGTTATTATTACAAACAAGACAGCCGGGATAAAGAAAAGCTTCTTTTCCTTCGCCTCCCCAAGCACAATCGAAAAAGCCAGCCAGAACACGCCAAGAGCCGGGAGCATATAGCGGTAGACAAAAACAGGGCGTATCAGAATCGACGCAAGAAAACCGAAAAATACAATGCCTGCCGGCACGCCAAGACAGCCGAATAGGAAAAACACATTTTTTTTCCCGGACAGCTCTCTCTCATCTGCCTCCCTGTCCTTTTCCGCCTCCTTACCGGTCTGCGCCTTTTTCCTTTGTTTTCCTTCTCCCGCCAGAAAAAGCAGAAGCATTTCCCCGTAAACCGCAAAAAGGATGCCGCCTGCAATCATGCTTACCATCTGGCCTGAAAAGGCAAATTGAAAAATAAATTTCACACAGCCGCCCAGACTCCGCCAGGTAAGGGGCTGAATCCAGTAATTTTCCTTTACCTGAGAAATCTGCACGGTAAACGCGCCGATTAGCCAGGGCAGATATCCCGCCCCGCAGCAGATTCCGCTGTAAAGAAGCGCTTTTATTTCTTTTTTCCGCCCCTCTTTATTCCTATATGCCGCCGTAAATACAATCAGCAGATAGAGGTAAATCATGGCGAAAGCCACGCAGGCAAAATAATGGGTATAGCAGGCCGCCAGTGCGTACAGGGTAAGAGCCGCTAAATCAAGACGCCGTTTTTTTTCGCCGCAGACGCCGCGTGGCGCCGCCAGCTCATAAGCGTGAAGCATTCCCGCCGTGACAAAAAAAAGCGCCCAGCCGTACATCCTGACCTCCACCGTATAGTCCGCCAGCTTCGGCATGGCGGGCAGCAGAAAGCAGAAAAGTCCGGCTGTAAGCATCCCGAAATTTTTCCGCACCTTTGTGATGGCATATATCATGCAAAGAAAAAAGGGCGCTATGGAAACCAGCTTGGCAACGGCCACCTGATAAGCAATATCTCCCTTTAAACCTCCGAAAATCCCGAGAAACAGCCTTACAATCATATAGTACAAAGGCGGATGGACGTCCCTGGCCGTTATAGAAACAAGTTTACCACAGGACTGGTTTGCCAGCCCCATGGTAAACAATTCGTCGTACCAGATATCACTGCTAAAGGATAAATACACGGAAATGCACAGCATTCCCATACCTGCCAGACACAGCACGCTTCCAAGGATTTTGTCCCATGTCATATCCCGTCTTATCCACAGTTTCATTTTTCCGTTTCGCTTTCTTTGCGGATTTCTTTTGTTCTGATTTCCTTACAAATCTGTTCCGTAAACTCGCTTAAAGGCTTCACGCCCTCGTCGCCGGCAAAACGGCTTCTCACGGACACCGTGCCGTCCGCCTCCTCCTGCTGGCCCACCACAAGCATATAAGGAAGCCTTGCAAGCCTTGCCTCGCGAATCTTAAAGCCTATCTTCTCGGAGCGGTTATCCGCTTCCGCAAGCACGCCGTTTCTGCGAAGCTCCTTTACCACCTTATCCGCGTATTCCTCATACTTTTCAGAAATCGGCAGTACCCTTACCTGTTCCGGACACAGCCAGGTGGGGAACTTGCCCTCGTACTTTTCTATCAGCCATGCCAGCGTCCTCTCATAGCAGCCCATGGAGGTTCTGTGAATGATGTAAGGACGCACCTTGTCGCCGTTTGCGTCAATGTAATACATGTCAAAGTTTTCCGCAATGGCGCAGTCTAGCTGAATGGTAATCATGGTGTCTTCCTTGCCGTATACATTCTTTGCCTGAATGTCAATCTTCGGCCCGTAAAAAGCAGCCTCGCCGTCGGCCTCCGTAAAAGGAACGCCGTACTCTGAAAGGATGTCCCTGATTTTGCTCTGGGTGGACTCCCAGTAGTTTTCATCCCCCAGGTATTTTTCCCGGTTATTGGGGTCCCATTTGGACAGGCGGTAAGTCACATCATCCTGAAGCCCTAAGGTGGTCAGGCAGTACACCGCCAAATCCAGACAGCGCTTGAGCTCCTCCTGTGCCTGGTCGGGACGGATAATCAGATGCCCCTCGGAGATGGTAAACTGGCGCACCCTTGTCAGGCCGTGCATCTCGCCGGAATCCTCGTTCCTGAAAAGTGTGGAGGTCTCTCCGTAGCGGATGGGCAAATCCCTGTAGGAATGCTGAGTCGCTTTATATACATAATACTGGAAAGGACAGGTCATTGGCCGGAGGGCAAATACCTCTTTATCCGTCTCCTCGTCTCCCAAAACAAACATGCCGTCCTTATAGTGGTCCCAGTGGCCGGAAATCCTGTACAAATCGCTCTTGGCCATAAGAGGCGTTTTGGTTCTCACATAGCCCCACTCGTTATCTTCCAAATCCTCAATCCAGCGCTGCAGGGTCTGAATCATTTTCGTTCCCTTAGGCATCAGAAGCGGCAGACCCTGTCCGATAACGTCCACCGTGGTAAAAAGCTCCATTTCCCGCCCAAGCCTGTTATGGTCGCGAAGCCTGATATTTTCCAGATAAGTCAGATATTCCGCCAGTTCGTCCTTTTTATTAAAAGCGGTTCCGTAAATTCTCTGCAGCATGGCGTTTTCGGATTTGCCTCTCCAGTAAGCGCCCGAAGAAGAAGTCAGCTTAAAAGCTTTGATTCCCTTTGTACTCATAAGATGAGGGCCGGCGCACAAATCGGTAAAGCCGCCCTGATTATAGAAAGAAATTTCCGCATCCTCAGGCAAATCCCTGATAAGCTCCACTTTGTAAGGCTCCCCCGCCTCCTCCATGAATTTGATTGCCTCCGGGCGGGACAGCGTGTACCTTTTAAGCTCATGCCCTTCCTTGATTATCTTTTTCATCTCGGCTTCAATCTTATCCAGGTCCTCTCTGGAAAAAGGCTCGTGCTCAAAATCGTAATAATAGCCGTTATCAATGGCGGGCCCGATTGCCAGTTTTGCCTGCGGGAAAACCCTCCTGACCGCTTCCGCCAGAACATGGGAGCAGGTATGCCTTACCACACGAAGCCCTTCGGGGTCGTTGGCCGTAAGGATATTTAAGGAACAGTCCTTATCAAGAACCGTCCGTAAATCCACCGTCTTTCCGTCAACCTCTCCGGCACATGCCGCTCTGGCAAGGCCTTCGCTTATATCCGCCGCAATTTCATAAACGCTTTTTGCACTGTCGTATTCTTTGACAGAGCCGTCCTTTAATGTAATTTTCATTTTAAACTAATCCTCCATGCCGTATACTGACTCAAAAGCAAGCCAGATTATAACTCCTTCTGCTCCACTTCTTCCCAGTCCACAACGCCGCTTTTCTTTTTAGACTTTTTGTCCTTTGCCTTTTTGTCGTCCTCGTCATAGCCGTTTCCGTTATGGCTGCCTATCACCATAGATTTTCTTGGGGAGAATAACATGCCAAACACAATTCCTCCCAGTACGCATACAGCCATCATCAGCAAAAATTCCTTTTTGCTCATTGACCTTTCATCGCTTAAAGTCGCTTTAAATTCTTCCCATCTTTTTTCCATTTTTCAATTCTCCTGTTCTTTTGACTCATTCCCTGCGGACTTTGTCCGCAGACGCCTGCTGTTTCCAGTTTCTAAAACCTCTTTAATTCGGGAAAGTATTCAATTTCAGCTTTCCCTATAATCTCGTCCTTCTCCACAAATTTGTCTTTCCAAAATCTGGAGTCATCCGAGTTGTTTCTGTTGTCACCCATTACAAAGTACGACAATTCCGGCACATAATAAGGACCGAAATCCTCGTTGATTTTCTCCCTGATATAACTTTCCTCCAAAAGTACGTCGTTGACATAAATTCCGCCGTCAATCCCTTCAACCTTATCCCCCGGAAGTCCGATAATTCTTTTCAAATATTTTTCCGACTTGTCATCCGGGAAATAAAAGGCTATGATATCGCCTCTCTTTGGCTCTCCCACAACGTATGACAGACGGTTAATCAAAACACGGCTTCCCGACATGATTGTGGTCTCCATGGAACCTGTGGGCACCTGCGCGTTTGCAACCAGCGTCCGGCTCACGACAAAGGTAATAACCAGAGCCGTTAAAAGTACTTTGGACCAGTCAAGGATTTCGTATAGGATTTTTTTCATAACTCTTTTTCTTTTCATACAGGCTCCTGTCTTCAGATATTATTTCCAACAGGTATTATTATAATGATTTCTTTGGAAAATGACAAGGTGATTCCTGTATCTCTTTTCTGCGCTTTGCCAATTATTCAATTTATTTTTATAGTTTTAAAAAAATCAGTTTTTCCTTGACAACTCGTAATTTATGCCATACTATTTAGTAAAAGAGGCAGTTTTTTACCGGGTGGTCATATTTGATTCTCGCGGCTTATGTGCTTCTTTTTTATATTTATTATATCATGTAAAAACAGTCCCTGGTCATTTATACGAACAACTAATGTCGCCATATAAAAATTTTTCCAAACATCATCTTCATTCTCTGCCTTTACTGGTACTGAAAAATATGTATCATATCTATACCATCCCCCATTGGCATTATTTACATGTTTGATGTTCTTATTTTCAATCCATCTGCGATTTGTTGCATTTTCAATGAGGCATGGCAATATTTGAACGATATTCGCTTTTACTTTTGCCAGACTTCCCCTTAGCGCTTTCGTGTATTTTGATTCTGCATATTCATCTGCAAAAGCTGAGTTAATATACACTTTATCCCCGTATTCTTTTATTACAAAAGTCTGTCCAAAAATTTACTCAAATATCTTTCTACTGCATCCCATTGAATATTCTGCTTTCCGGTAAATATTATTTTTTCCACTTGCACATATAACATTCCTACAGCATTCCCTCCAAATTCATCTATACCTTTTGAACTAAAACACCATCTGGGACAATATATGCACACCTGCCGCCAGTTTTCGGCAATCGAATAAACAAAGCCCAAAACACTCCATCTTCTGTCTTTTCCGCCTTTTATACCTTACTGTTTTCTCGTAATAATATTATATCTCTTTCCGCCAAAATATCAATTAATTTTATATCTTTTCCTGCTGTCAGGAATCCGGATAAATACCGTAGTCCCCTCTCCTACCTGAGAACTGATGGAAACCCCATACTTTTCCCCGTAAATCATCCTGAGCCTCTTATCTGTATTTTGAATACCTATGGAATTGTTTTTCTGTCCGAAAATTTCCGTTATTTTTTCCTGCAAAATACCGCACCCGTTATCTTCCACATAAAAAACAATGTCCTCTTTTTCCTCCTCGGCAAAAATCCGTATCTCGCCGTCCTCCTGATAATCCTTGAACGCGTGTATAATCGCATTTTCCACAAATGGCTGCAGAAAAAGCTTGGGAACCTGCAATCTTCCCATAGCAGCCGGAATACTGATACCGGCCCGGAATCTTTGTTCATACCGTTTTCCCATGATACCGAGATATCTTTCAAGCCAGTCCAAATCTTCCCGCAAGGATACCATCAGCTCTCTGTTCTGGCTGGTATACTGAAGCATTCTGGACAAATCCAGAAGCATCCCGCTTGCCTTTTCACTGTCCCCTTTCATACACGCCCAGTTAATTATATTTAATGAATTATATAAAAAATGAGGATTCATCTGGATATTAAGCGCCATAATTTCCGTATCCCGTTTCTGAAGTTTTACCTCATAATTCTCATGTACCAGACTTTTCAGGTTTTGGTTCATTTCATTTAATTTCTGATAAAAAAAGGCAAATTCGTCCAGGGGATGATACGTGATTACCGTATTGAAATCCCCGGCTCCCACGCTTTCTATCATATTGAGCGGCTTATAAATTTTTCTGTTAAATTTATTTGAAATGATAAAGGATATCCCAAAGGATAAAACCGTCATCAGCAATATCAGTGCCAGAATGACTCTCATAAGATTATCCGCAATCTTCTCCGTCAGTATTTTTACCGGCAAAGCTGCCACCACGTACCATCCTGTCACTTCGCTTTCCGCATAGGCAATGATATAATCCTCCCCGCTAATCTTCCTTCTCACGCAGTCAGATTCTGCGCTGATGCCGATATCTTCCACTGTAATATCCGCAAATTCCCCGTCGCCGTCCCCATAAGAGCTGCATACCACTTCCCCCTGCTCTGTCACCACGAAATACTGCGCTTCACTTTCCTTACGCACATATTCCCTGAGCATACTTCTTAAATTTTCTTCTGTAAAATTGACTACAAGATAGGGACGTTCCACGTCAGAATCCAGATGAAGTATTCTGCCCGACGAAATATTGCTGGGGTTCAGCCTGCGCACAGCGGAAAACAGCCTTTTATATTCCAGATTATTCTGATTAATCCCGTTAATCTGAAACATTTCCACATAGTTATAGGTCGGTATCCATACCAGCTTTCCGTCCGCCTCTCTGGCCTGTCTGAGCATCCCTGACTCCACAAAACTGTTTTTGGGATAGAAATTTTTTTCTTCTTCCCCGAAGCGATAATAGGATGTTACAAGATGGGTTGAATAAACCGAATTATTCCATGGGAGATAATTCAGTAAAATGCGGGTAATCTGTTTACTCGCCTCTTCCAACTGTAAACCATTTTCAGTATCCAGTTCCCGGAAAATATCATACAGACGGCTGTCTGCGTTCATTTTCAGCGAAAATTCTTCTATATAGTCCAGCTCGTTATCCAAAAGCGCGCTGGTATTTTTCGCATTCTGCCAGAAATGCTCCTGCGCCTGCTTTGTCAGCTCCGCTTTTGACAACCGAAAAACTATGATTCCCAGCACGCCCAGGGGAATAATGGAAAACATAAGAAAAAATACAATGAGCCAGGTCCTGAGCCTGGCATATTTCCATTGCTTATACAATTTTTTCATGTCTCTTCTTCTCCTTTCGGCGGTACGCTGTTTTTCCCTCTTTTCCGAAATTCATCCGGCGTCACTTTGTATTTCTTCTTGAAAGAACGGATGAAATAATTGGAATCCTTATAGCCGACCATCCCTGCAATCTGCTTTACCCTGCAGTCAGAATGCAGCAGTAAATCCAGCGCCTTTCTCATCCGCACCTCGCTTAAATATTCTGAAAAAGAGGTTCCGAAGCTCTGTTTAAACAGGGTGCTTAAATAAGACGGGTTAAAATGAAACTCGCCCGCAACCGTTTCAAGGCTTATTTCCTCTTTATAATTCTTTTCCAGATAATCTTTACATCTCTGTACGGGATTTATCTGCCCGGACAGCTTTTGCCTTTCAATGCTTCTTCCAATCTGAAAAAGCAAAAGCCTTCCCTCCGAGAGCAAATCATCATACCACTCCGTCTCCATTATCCTGCCATCCTTTTCATTCAGCTTTGGGACGGCGTCTTTCTCCATAAACGGCTCTAACGTTCTTAAAATCCTGAAAAAGAGAAACACCACTTTTCTTTTCATAATTTCAGGTGAAATCCAATTACCTGGGATACCCTTTTCCAGCAGCCTGTTGTACAGCCTGTCCGCCTGCTCCGTTTTTCCCTGACGAAGGGCATCTACGAGTTCCTCCCCATTCCAGACCGTTTCTTCCCTTGTATTTTCCGGATAATCTTCCGCCCAAAGGATATGTCTGTCCCCGTAAAAGGCATACTTTAAAGCGCAGGCGGCTTCCGAAAACGACTCCACTCCCTTTAAACTCATATCCTCATGGAGGAGGCTGACTGCAAAATAAATATTGTCTGCCGTCGTCTTTTCTCTTGCTTCCAGTAAGTATACAATATTCCGCAGCGTCTTTTCCGCGGGTCTTTCGGGAGCAAGCACCAGGGTAGCCAGCGTATTGTACAGATGATTGACGGAAAAGGTGACTGCGGAAGCCGGTTCCATGGATTTTTTTATTACATAACCGATTTCACGCCGTTCCTCTTCCTCCAGCCTGCTTTTCTTTCTTATTTTCGTCAGAATGATAAAACCGCTCTGCCGCATCGGCCAAAAGCCGTCAAGCTGTTCACGGGACTGTACCCGCGAACAGGTGATGTATTGGTTTAAAAGCCATTCCATATATACCGGAACCGTTTCCCGCAACCGTTCTTCCAGACTGCTGACCCTGTATTTTGTCTCTTCATTGCCCCGGTATTTTCTTTTCACCTCTGTGATGGTTTTTTCCAGTTCCGCCTTATCTACCGGCTTGAGCAGATATGCGGATGCCTGAAATGCAATGGCTTCCCGGGCATAGGCAAAATCCGCATATCCGCTGATAATGATAAAAGATACCTCCGGCCTGATATTTTTTACTTCCCGCAAAAGGGATAGACCGTCCATTCTGGCCATGCGGATATCGCTTATGACAATCTCGCAGGGCATGTTTTGCATGATTTCCATTGCTTCCGTGCCGTCTGCCGCTTCCCACAGCATATCCTCCGGACAAAACTCCTCCAGCAGGGAAAGAATCCCTTTCCGATGCATCTTTTCATCATCTACTACCAGTATATTGTACATATTCTCTCACCATTAACATCATTTTACCTGACGGTTCACATCCATACCTTATTTTCCATGGTACATTATATCATACTGTTGTCTGTAAGCCTCCCTCTCCAGGATTTCCACCGGAATTTCCAGTGTTTTTCTCACTTTTCCCTTCACTGTAAGGCTGGCGTTTACCATTTGTCCGTCCCCGCTTTTCTGCCCTTCCACATACAGGCTGACATTCCTTATCCCCCCGTCTCCTGTCTGCGGGAAAGGATGCTCCGACAGCATAACGCTTTTCTCATCCCCTGTCAGTTGGTCCGGCAGCATGACATAAAACCCGGCCACCTTGTGGGTTTCCTTTCCCTGGCCGCCTATTTTACAGACTGCTTTCCGCCCGGAAAATACCGGCTGGTAATCCCAGTGATAGAAGCTTTTTTCCGCCGCTTTCCATCCCTCCGGCACTGTAAGCTCCACGGATGTTTCTTCCCACTCTTCCTCTTCAAGATGTGCCGTCACAAACCGCAGAAGAAAAATATTGCAGTTTCCTGAATATAATTTCGGCATGACTATACCATAAGGTGCAAAAATTTCCTTTCCTTCTGAAAGCAGCCTGCATTCCTTTCTGACAATTTCCGCTTCCTGCACCGGATAGTCTTCCGTCTTATACCTCTTTTCCAGCATCTGGCCGGGCGCAAGTCTTTCCCTGTCATATGCCGGTTCTCCCTCTGCCGCCGCGCCATAGGGCCTGACTGCCAGAACCAGTTCCAGCGCTTCCCCGTTCCGGTTCCTTACCCTGAATATGGTTTCTCCGCGCCTTTCTTCGTACTGAATGTCAAAGCAGAAATTTCCCAGACGGACGCCGGTCAATTCATAGGAAGTAAGGGCTCCCTGAGGTTTTATTGTAAGGGTTTTCCCTGCACCGTCCATACACAGGCCAAACCATTGTTCCACGCTCTGCTGCACCCAGGCTCCCTGTCCCTGGCTGCATCTGGTTAAGCATCTCTTTTTATTATCCGCCCTCGGCCACCAGAATAAAGAACCGGTCTCGTCAAGCCTCCCATAGAGAATCTTCAGCGTATCCAGCATTTCCTTTCTGGTATAACTGCCTCCAAGCCTTAAGATACAGCCTGTGGCAGACGGATTCATTCCGAAATGAAGCTCCCGCATTGTCTGAAATTCCGGGTCATAGCTGGTAATAAACAGGGAGCGGGCAAACCGGTGAAGATTGACATAAGGCTCATAATCAAACCCGTAAAGACCGTACAGAGGCGCCCGCACCGTTGCCGTGTCCTCACCGCCGTAATAATAAAGTTCCTCCGGAATATAAAATCTCTCTTCCCGGTTTTCTCCCAGACTGCTGCCTCCGGTAATCTGTCTTCCGAAAGGCCCTTCCGCCTCCATGCACTCCTTCATATCGGCAGGCATCCTCGCAAGCAGCCTGTCAACCTCCTGTGTGCTTTTTCCCAGGGCCTGCCTTATGCGCTTATAGGATTTCAGCGCGTAAAAACATTGGACATTGGCGCCGTAATCATATTTCTTAAAGACAATCAAATCACTGGCGTACCTGCTGCTGAACAGCGCCTTTTCCCCATGCTTGTGCTTTAACATTCCCTGATAGATTTCTTCGGCTTTATCGCTTATGTCCCTGTGACTTATGAAATATTCCACATCGCCTGTCAATTCCAGATATTTACCTGCAATCACCAAAAAAGCAGTGTAGAAAAACATACTGTGGTCCGTATACAGGCTGTATCTGGGCGTATTTCTTTTTGCCAGATATTCCATGGCCTTAGGCCCAGCCTCCGGAACCGCATACATAACGCTTACCACGTCAGGCTCAATGTCAATCCCCCACAATCTGGATAAGGAATGAGAAGGCGCTCCCTGCCAGTTTGTCAGAAGATTTCCGTATTCGTCAAAGGAAAGGCAATTGAAATTATCCAGAATAAAGCGGATATGCATATCTGCATACTTTTCACCCGCCTCCTTATCCTCCCGTATCCCGGTACGTATAGTTCCCAGCCTTTCTTTCCAGAACGCCGATGTAACATTCAGCCATTCAAGGGGCGTATGCTGATACAAAATTCCCAGATTGGCATGAATATCTTTTCTTTCCGGCGTAAGGGCAAGGATGGTTGTAAACAGCCTGCTTTCCCCTTCTTTCAGCTCGAAAGGCACGTAAATAAACGGATTTGACGCCTCTCCTGACGTCACGGAATCTAAAAGCTGAATTGCCGCACTGGCTTCGGGGTGCCACATCACAAGAAGCTTTTGCTCCCATTCCATCTTATAGGGATTTACCGCATAGTCCTCAAACCGCTTTCCGTAATGCTCGAACTGGTTCACAAACTTCTTATCAAAGGATAATCGCAATCTTCCTCTTAAGGTACATCCCGATGTGTTTTTTACCTCCGCGCAGAAGAAAACGCCTGCCGGACCGGGAAGGGGATGAATGTCGGAAACCGCCCGGGCCTCTTTTTCAAGTACCGGCGCAAAGGAAAACACTTTCGTCTCAATTCCCGGATATTCCGTAAAAGTCGCCGGCAAATAATAATCTATATATCTGGTCTGCGACTTTTGATTTGCCATATGCAATAACAGGCCGTTATCCAGTTCCATCTCATATTTCATTTTTCCCAGAAACAGAGCCGTATCATTTTGATAATACTGCCCGATATGCCCCTTAAACTGTCCCCCTACATCCGGCCCGCCGGAGGGAACCGCGTAAATCCGCTCATGGGGCGTACAGGCAAAATGCAGCCTCCCCATGGTATCCTGCCCAATCAGTATTCTCCCGTTTGACTGAGTAAAAAGCTGTCTTTCGCTTAATGACCAGTCCGTTCTTTCCGAGGTATCGTCGTATTCTGCTTTGAAATAAGGCGAGCGATATCCTTTTTCCCAAAATTCCTCCCATGTATGATAACCAATATTTCCTCTAAGATGCATGATATTCCTCCCTGTAATCTCTGCTGTATTTTTTTATCCTTTCACGCCGGACATTGTAATTCCTTCAATCAGATATCTCTGGCCAAAGGCAAATACAATAATTACCGGAATCAGTACCAGACAGGCCGCCCCCATCATCAGGTTCCACTCTCCTCTGTAGGAACCGGTAAAAAGCTGAAGCCCCAGGGCCACCGTATACTTCTTTTCCGAATTCAGGTAAACCAGCGGCCCCAAAAAGTCGTTCCATGAATTCAAAAATGCAAACATTCCAACCACTGCCAGAGCCGGCCGGGTAATCGGCATAATGATTTTTGAAAAAATCTGAACGTGGGACGCGCCGTCAAGATAGGCCGCCTCGTCAAAGTCCCTTGGAATCCCCATGTAAAACTGCCGTAAAAGAAAGATATAAAAGGCGCCGCCGCCAAACCATGCCGGGGCAATCAGCGGAATAAAGCTGTCTGTAATGCCGATTCCTCTCCACATAAGGAATGTGGGAATCAGCGTCACCGCAAAAGGAAGCATCATACTGCTGATGATACAGGCAAACACAATATTCCTTCCTTTCCACTTAACTCTCGCCAGTCCGTAAGCGCACAGGGAACTTGTAAGCATGGTTCCCGCCACGCATCCGCCTGTGATAATAAAGGAATTTCGGAAGTACCTGGTAAAGGGCAGGGTATCAAAAACTTCCGCATAATTTTCCCACATAAACTTTGAGGGAATCCATCTTGGCGGCATCATAAACACCTCCACCGTTGTCATCAGAGAGCTTCTCACCATCCAGTACAGCGGGACAAGGCAGAACAGCGTACCCGATATCAGTACAGCGTATGTCAAAATGCGCCGTATTATATTCTTTTTCTTTTCCATCACTGCTCACCCCCGTAATATACCCACTGGTTGGAAGATTTGAATATAATTGCCGTCAATATCATAATGACGACGAACAATACCCAGGCAACCGCACAGGCGTTTCCCATCCTTCCAAATTCAAAGGCTTCACGATACAGATAATATACATAAAACAGACTGGAATTATTGGGACCGCCCTGCGTCATCACATAAGACTGCGTAAATATCTGAAGCCCGTTTATGATTCCCATCACCACATTGTAAAAAATAGTGGGCGTCATCATGGGGATTGTAACATGCCGCAGTTTGGCCCAAAAACCGCCGCCGTCAATCTCCACCGCTTCTAAAAGCTCCCTCGGCACATCCTGAATCCCGGCCAGAAAGATTACCATCGTTGACCCTGTCGTCCACAGATTGATAAAAACCAGAGTGGGAATAACCGAGCTTTCTCCTGAAAGCCATGTGCTTACAGGCAGATGCATTGATTTCAGTATATTATTGGCCAGACCCATATCGGGATTAAAAATCCACATCCAGATAGCTGACATTGCCACTACGGGAACTACCGTGGGAAGGTAGAAAACCGTACGGAAAAATCCTTTTCCCCTAACGTCCGTATTTAACAGCAACGCAATAAAAAAGGAAAATATAATTGCCGTCGGGACGGACATTGCCACATATATGACTGTAACCAGCAGCGATTTATAAAAATACGGGTCATTTCCGCTAAATAATCTTCCGTAATTGGCCAGCCCTGTAAATTCCCCTCCTCTGGTAAAATTGTAATCCATAAAGCTGAGGACGAGACTGACCACCATAGGAGCAAGCGCAAATATCAGGAAACCAAGAATGCATGGCAGACTGAAAAGAAAGCCCCACAGATTTTCTCTTTTTTCCCTCTTTGTCAATTTCCATTTTATTTTTTCCTGCATAATTCTCCTCATTTCCATACCATTGTTTCTGTCACGCAAATCATTTTTATGGCTGCCGCACAGGGAATTGCTTTCTGATACGGCAACCCGATGTCATTTCTATTCCTGTTTTTGCATGATGGCAGGCATTCTGTATTTCCGCCTGCCGCAGAGCATGGCCTGCTTAAGTTTCCATCTTATCATCAGGAACGATTTCCTGAATATGTTCCGTCAACCAGCGAATCAGTCTGGGCCTTTACCTCCGTCATGGCCTCTTCCGCCGTTTTCTTTCCGGACCATACCTGCTCTAACGCAGACTGTACAAGGGTATTAATCTCGTTGAAATTCTTTACATCAATTTCTGTCGCGATAACCGAATTTTCATAGGTTGCTTTTACAATGGCGTCCTGAAAACCTGCCGGTCTTGCGGGAAGCTCTTCGGAAGCCCAAAATTCCACCTTTTCCCCGTCCGTATAATACTCTGTCTGTACCGGCAGCCATAACGTTCTGTAAAGCTCTGTGATTCTCTCGGCGCTTTCCGGGTTTGTCAGCCATAAATACAGTTTTTCCGCCGCATCAAGGTGCTGGGTGCTCTTAAAGATAATCAAAGAGCCGCCGTCAAAGAAAGTGGTGTAGTTTTCATCTATCGGAAGCACGCCCACTCCCCAGTTGCATCCTGAATTCATTAAATCAAGATGGTTCCAGCTCCCGTCAATGTACATTGCCGTCTGCTTTGAAGCCAGCGCTGTAGCCGCACTGGGCATTGCATTTTTCTGTACGGCTGTGGGAGAAACATGGTACACATTAATCAAATCGGCGAAATTCTGTATGGCCTGCGCCGCACTGGCCTCGTTTAATCCAAGTCCGTCCATGGCTTCATTCAAATAGCCGCCTCCGGCCGAAAGCACAAAAGGCATGTACACATTCCAGTCTGTTCCGAACATAATACCGTACTGCTGAATGTTATTGGCATCAAATTCAGGGTCTTTTGCATTCCTCCCTTTGGTATCAACCGTAAGCTGCTGCGCCACGTCAACAAATTCCTCCCATGACCATGCCTCTTCTACTTTTGTAGGCGGGAGCGCCAGCCCGGCATCCGCAAAACAGTCCACATTATACATCAAATTCGTAGTTACATTGGCCTGCACCGGTCCGGCTGACTCATCAGGAGACCAGTTCCACCAACAGGTAGAAACATAATCGTCCTTTTCAAGTCCCATATCATCCAGCAAATCAAAGAAGTTGTAAATCAGTCCGTCTTCTCCCATCTGACATTTCCATGATGCGGAATAGCTTACGTCAGGCGCTTCTCCCGCCGCAATCATGGCGTTCAATTTCGTCAGAAAGTCTTCATTTGGTATGTGCATTAAATCCACGGTAATGTTCGGATAGGTTTCCATGAATTTTTCCACGGCTTCTTCTATCGCTTTTTTCTCATCTCCGCTTCCCCAGTAGGTAAATTTAATTGTCACCTGCTCCTGTTCGTCTCCTGTGGCCGCGCCGCCCGCCTCGCCCTCTGCCGAAGCTGTCTGTTCACCGCTGCCTGCCTCGCTTGTTGCTTTGGCCTGG
The DNA here is from genome assembly GCA_009917455.1 of bacterium 1xD8-48. GTDB lineage: Bacteria > Bacillota > Clostridia > Lachnospirales > Lachnospiraceae > Suilimivivens. The sequence goes on from QZDS01000001.1 coordinate 308,331, forward strand.
TCACTTGCTTCGTCTTCTGACTTCCCGCATCCGCCTAACATCAGAGTGGCTGCTGTAAACGCTGCCAGAAATCCTGCCGCCAGTTTTCTTTTCATAATGATAATTTCCCTCCTTTTTCCGCTCAAATCCGAGCTTTTCCTTTATCTTAAAGTAATTATATCTGAACAGAGTAATTCAAAACTACAGGATTATCTTTGGATTACAGCACTTTGCTTATTCCTTTTATGATAAGATATAAAAAAAGAAGTTCCGGCTGATTTCGTATCGCACATAAAATCAACCGGAACCCAAATGTACTTATTATTCTGTCTTGACAACCTCTTAAAAGAGGCTCTTACTCCTCTATCCGACTACATTCGGGCGGCTCCCAAGGGGGATAATATTCACCTGCTTTTCTTCTCCCATATTTCAATCCCGTTATCCTCTTTTTCTTTCACTTTATCATAATTTTCCTGTAAAAACTGCTCCAGCTCATCTGCAATCCCCATATGTATCTTAAGACAATAGATTCTATTATATGAAAGTAGTTCCTGCTCTGTAATTTCTTTATAATTGTCGTAAAATCTGCTTTCCTGTTCAGTATGTACCATACCATCAATAGTGTTAAAGGGCGGTTCATATCCTCTTTTTTCAAAATAATAATCAATAAATCCATCCAACATACAATATCTGTTTGACCCTATAAACAACGAATCTTCATCCCAAATCCCCTTTTCTTCCACCAGATATTCTGATGCCTCCCGAAATGGCTGAAATGGCTTTCTGATGATTATGTACTCATCCCTGTAGCATTTCACGAAAGTCCATACCAGAAGAACAACTATCCCTGACCTTACAAGCCATATGCCTGCCTTCTGTAAAGCCGAAAATTTTCTGAAAATATCAGCCGCCCTTACCCTGTCCGGGGTATCCAGAAGATAATCAATCCCTAACGCAGTAATTAAAAGTATATGGGGCGCTATCACCATAAAATACCGCTCTATATAAAGGGACCCTCCCGGATTCACATAACGGCTGTAGAAAAATATGACAGCAATTACCCAGCCTGTTGCAAGCACACAGATTGCCGACAACAAATTTTTAACTTTCTTCTCTGAATAAGGTTTTCTTATTTGGCAGAGCGCGCAGATGATTATTCCAATTCCCGTCACCAGACACAGATACCATAATACCCGATTGCCGCCCAAGTAAAATAAAATCGTCCAGAACATATTTTTCCATTGCGGCACTTCGCCCCAGAAACTTTGAAATTCAGCTTGTCTGTTATAGAAAGATATTGCAAACCATGGCAAAAAAAGCACTATCCCCGGAACATAAGACAATAACCTTTTCCAGGAAATTTTTCCCGTTAAAGCTAATATAAAATCAACTGCAAAATACAAAGCTGTCAAAACACAGGCAAACCAATGTGTCCAGAGAAAAACAGCCAACCCCCCCCCGAACAATACAGAAGTATTTTCAAGATGTCTTTTTATATAAAGATACAATACAAGTGCCGAAAGTGAAAACGCCATACCGTAACATCTCACTTCCCATGCCCCCTGTCCTATCACGGCGCTGGACGAGACTCCCATGCACAATGCCAGAAATCCCGCCCTTTTTCCCTTTAGCTTTGCGGCGGCCATTGCCATAAAAACTATTCCCGACAGACAGAACAGTATAGACGGAATTAATAAAAACTGTTCACCATATGGCACAATTCTATAAACCCCGTACAGAAGTGCCGGATATAGCGGTAAATTGTTCTCTGCATATAAATAAGTTTCCAGCATTTCCTTTAGACTTACCCCTGTTCTTACAAAACCTACAGATGCCATTTCATCTGCCCAAAACGACTGGCAGTTCCCATTTAAAAAGCAAAAAACTCCCATCCACACTAACAGAATAATACCTGGAATCAAATATTTATTCTCTTTCTTCCACATAAATTTATCTTTCCTTTCAACTTTATTTATACAGCATTACTTCTGAACTCCCTTTCCGTACCCGGTATTCAAATGCAGAAAATACCATTTCCTGAGCATATACGTTCGTCAGGTCAATTTCTTTCCTGTTTATATCACGATTGTTCATCTATCCTTAACGGTCATACTCCAGATAAGCCCCCTTCATAGGGCTTGCCGCCAGTTCGCCAAACAGCCGCAGTACGCCTTTTTTATACTTAGGCTCCCGCCTCTTCCAGTTCTTTCTTCTCTGCGCCAGCACGGCGTCCACCTCTTCCGGGCTTTTCCGCTCTCCGGCAATCCCTATGATATTGAGCTTTCTCTCTATCACGTCGATTTCAATCAGGTCGCCCTCCTCCACCAGGGCGATAGGGCCGCCGTCCACGGCTTCGGGACTGCAGTGTCCAATCACCGGCCCGGTGGACGCGCCGGAAAACCGTCCGTCCGTAATAAGGGCAATGCTCCGCCCCAGCTCTCTGTCGCTGCTGATAGCCTCTGAGGTATAGAACATTTCCGGCATGCCTGAGCCTTTCGGACCCTCGTAGCGGATAAACACGGCGTCGCCTTTTTGTACCTGATGATTTAGCACCGCGTTTAGACATTCCTCCTCGCTGTCAAAGGGCCTTGCCTTTAAAACGGCCCGGTACATCTCTTTCGGACAGGCGGTATGCTTGATAACCGCTCCCTCCGGCGCAAGGTTTCCTTTCAGTATGGCGATACTGCCATCCGTTCCGATTGCCCTGTCGTAGGGGCGGATAATATCCTCTTTCGTCAGCGACATCTGGTAACGGCAGTTAAACTCCTTAAGCCTTTGTCCGCACCGCTCGTAAAAACCGTTCTCCTTAAGCTCCCTTAAATTTTCCCCCAGCGTTTTTCCGGTAACGGTCATCACGTCAGAATGAAGATGCTCCCTGATTTCCTCCATAATCGCCGGAACGCCTCCCGCGTAATAGAATACCTCCGCCGGCCATCTTCCCGCCGGGCGCACATCCAGAAGATAGCGGGCTCCTCTGTGAAGCCTGTCAAAGGTATCCCCCGTAATTTCTATGCCGAATTCATGGGCGATTGCCGGAAGATGAAGCAAACAGTTGGTACTGCCGGAAACCGCCGCATGGACAAGGATGGCGTTTTCAAAGCTTTCCAGTGTCACAATATCTCCGGGCCGCATATCCGGCTCTTTCGCCAGTCTTACCGCCTGCCGCCCGGCCTGTCTTGCAAAGGCGAGAAGGTCGGGGCTTTCCGCCGGCATCAGCGCGCTTCCGGGCAGCGCAAGTCCCAGCGCCTCCGCCATAATCTGCATGGTGGAGGCCGTCCCGATAAAGGAGCACGCCCCGCAGCCCGGACAGGCGTTGCATTTTGCCCAGTTTAGCTTCTCCTCGTCAATTTCTCCCCTCTGATACTTTGCGCTGTACATGCCAAGCTGTTCTAAGGTGAGCATCTCCGGCCCCGCGTTCATGGTGCCTCCGGGCACCACCACCGCCGGAATATTCAGCCTTGCCAGTCCCATCAGATTGGCGGGCATCCCCTTATCGCAGCTTGCCAGATACACGCCTCCGTCAAAGGGCGTGGCGCTGCCGTGAATCTCTATCATGTTGGCAATCATCTCCCGGCTTGCCAGACTGAAATTGATGCCGTCGGTTCCCTGGCTCTCGCCGTCGCAGATATCCGTTGCAAAATATCTCGCCCCGTACCCGCCGGCCTCCGCCACGCCTTTTCTGACTTCCTCCACCAGAAGGTTCAGATGGCCGCTGCCCGGGTGGCTGTCCCCGAAGGTGCTTTCAATCATTATCTGCGGTTTATCCAAATCCTCCGGCTTCCAGCCGGTTCCTATGCGGAGCGGGTCAAGCTCCGGGGCCAGTTTTCTCATTTTCTGACTTATCAGTTCCATGACAGTCTCCTTTCCATTACGCCATTTTTATCATTCTTCTATGCATTTTTTGTAATCCACATCCTCCATCTCTTCCCGACTCCCCGCTCTGACCCGGCACACATTCTCCCTGCCTGCCAGAAGCCTTTTTCCTCCTCTGTCTCCCTCCAAAGCCAGCAGTTCCCCGAAAAGTTCCTTTGAAAAAACAACGGGATTTCCGCTTTTGCCCTCCCATTCCACAAAGCCGCCAATGCAGCCCCTCTCCGCCGTCTTTTGTATCAGGCTGATAATTGTTTTTTCATTGATATAAGGCTGGTCGGCCACGCAAAACAGGTAATAGTCCGCGTCCGGGCCGGGAGCGCAAAGTTTCCCGGAACCTCTGCCCGGCTGACGAAAAACTCCGGTATCGAAAGATGCAACCGCGTCTTTACCAGGGCCCAACAGCCCGGCGCGGATGGAATGGGAAATCCCCTTATGGCTGTGGGGGGATTTGACGATGGAAATGCGCTCCTGCCAAAGAGTTCCCTTGCCGGACAGGCCCTCCCGTTCCCGGCAAATCCTCTGCCTGCCAGCCGCCGCATAAGCCGCAACCCCGGCAAAATTCGTCACCACCGTCAGCGACGTATCCTCCCTTTCCTCCAAAACCTTTATAAGCACGTCAAGTCCGTAGGCAAACAGGGGCTTTCCGCCTGTTTTATACAAAAGTTTATTACTTCCAAAACGGCGGCTGTTGCCAGCCGCCAGATAAATCATCCTAATTTTCATGGGACAGGATTCCCCGCAGCACTTTTTCCGGGGTAATGGGAAGCTCCCTGTGCCATACCCCCGTGGCGTTATAAATCGCATGGGCGATGGCCGGTGAGGGCGTGTTAATCACGATTTCCCCGATGGACTTGGCGCCGAAAGGCCCCGTTTCCTCATAGCTGCTCTCAAACTCCACCCGCAGCTTTCCCACATCCAGCCTTGTGGGAATCTTATACTGCATAAAGGAATCCTCGTAAATCCTTCCCCTTTCATTATAGGTGACGTCCTCATAAAGCGCCATGCCGATGCCCTGGGCAAGGCCGCCTTCTGTCTGGACTTTTACCAGATTGCTGTTAAGTGGTGTTCCGCAGTCCACCACGGCCGCATAATCCAGTATTTCCACCGCGCCTGTTTCCTTATCCACTTCCAGCTCCACCATGCCCGCCATAAAAGGCGGAGGCGATACGGGGGAGGAATGACTCACCGTTGCCTGAACCGCTTCGTTGTTCCCGTTCATGGATTTTGCCGCTATCTTTGCCAGCGAAACCTTTGCTTTTCCGTCCGCCGTACCGATTCCGTCGGCGGCAAATACAAGGTCCGAGGCCGGAACGGAAAGCAGCTCTGATGCAATCACAGTCATTTTCTCTTTCAGCTCCCGGCAGGCCCGCTCCACCGCTTTGCCCGTCACGTAAGCCGTACTGGAAGCATAGGAGCCGGAATCATAGGGCGAAAAATCCGTATCCGCGCCGTACACCACAATGTCGTCCACACTGCATTCCAGGCATTCCGCCGCAATCTGAGAAAGGGTGGTGTCGCACCCCGTTCCCATATCCGCCGCTCCGATGGTGAGGGCGTAAAAGCCGTCGTCATTTAACTTAATGGAAGCGGAGCCCACGTCCATTCCGGAAATACCGGAGCCCTGCATTCCAAGCGCCATTCCTTTTGCCCGCACCTTGCCGTTTCCCATATTTTGGACAAGGGGCTTTTCGTCCCAGCGGGTCATTTCCTTTGCCCGGGCCATGCATCTGTCCAGCGCGCAGGCATTCATCACCTCGCCGTAATAGGAGGGAACCGCCTCCCCCTCCCGCACCATGTTCTTTTCCCGGATAGCAGCGGGGTCTATGCCAAGCTTTGCCGCCAGTTCGTTGACCATGCTCTCCATGGCGAAAATCCCCTGAGTGGCTCCGTATCCCCGATAGGCGCCTGCCGCCTGTACATTCGTGTAAACCACGTCGTAGGAAAAACGGTAAGCCTCCAGATTCCGGTTATACAGAGGAATGGATTTGTGGCCGGAAAGCCCTACCGTGGTAGGGCCGTGTTCCCCGTAAGCCCCGGTGTTTGACAGGGTATAAAGGTCGATTGCCCGGATTGTCCCATCTTTCATGGCGCCCATGCGCACCGTAAGCTCCATCTCATGCCGGGGGGAGCCTGCAGTCTGGCTTTCCTGTCTGGTAAAAATCAGCTTTGCCGCCTTACCCGTTTTCCATGTGACAAAAGCGGGAAAAACCTCCGTCACACAGGTCTGTTTTGCACCGAAACCGCCGCCGATTCGGGGCTTTGTCACACGGATTTTGGATTTGGGGATAGCAAGGGCATTCGCCAATATTCTTCTCACATGGAACACAATCTGGGTGGAACTGATGACATGGAGCCTGCCGTAAGTGTCCATACAGGTGCAGGTACGAAAGGTTTCCATCATGGCCTGCTGGTTCGCTTTGGTGTGATAGGTGTTCTCCAGAACCAAATCACATTCCTTTAGGACTGCTTCCACCTCTCCGTCTTCGTCCGAACCGGAAGCGCAAAGGTTCCTTTGGTTGTCCGCTCCTACCGGACAGAGGGCTTTCCAGTTTTCTTCCGGGTGAACCAAAACCTTTCCGTCTTTTGCCCTACGGAAATCAAGCACCGGCTCCAAAACCTGATAATCCACCTTAATCAGCTTCAGCGCCCTGTCCACCGCCTTTTCGCTTTCTCCGGCCACGATTGCCACAGCATCTCCCACAAAGCGCACTCTCCTGTCCAGTATCAGCCTGTCATAGGGGCTGGGTTCGGGATAAGTCTGCCCCGCCATGGTAAAACGCTTATCCGGCACATCCTTCCAGGTGTAAATTGCCTCAATTCCCGGCGTCTTCATGGCAGTCTCTGTATGAATCTCTTCAATCCACGCGTGGGCATGGGGACTGTGGAGCATTTTCACAATCAGGCACCCGGCGGGCGTAATATCGTCCACGTACACCGGTTTCCCGCAAAGAAGCGCCATAGCGTCCTTTTTTCGGATTGGTTTTCCCACCACGGAGTTTTCTTTCTTTTCCATTATACGGACGCTCCTTTCTTCCTTTTGTAAGCCAGATATGCCTGGATTCCCCTTAGCTGTCCTTCATATCCCGAACAGCGGCAGAGATTTCCGGCCAGATACTCTTTGATTTGCTCCTCTGTGGGAATCTGCCAGTCTCCGGAACAGTCTGCCAGGGGCTCCCCGGAATCATCCCGGGAAAATTCTCCGCTGTTTTTTCCCGGAATCTCCATAAAAGCTTCCCCGCAGTATTCCCGGAACATGGCGATGGCGTTCATAATAAGGCCCGGATTGCAGAAACCGCACTGCTCCGCCCCCTGGTCGGCAATGAACGCGCCGAATTCCTCCGCTTCTTTCTGAAGTCCCTCAAGGGTCATAACCCGGTGTCCCGCCGCCCTTGCCGCCAGGATACTGCAGGATAAAACCGGCTTTTCATCCAGAAATACCGTGCAAAGCCCGCAGTTTGAGGTCTCGCACCCACGCTTCACGCTGGTCATGCCCTGCTTTCTCAGAAAATCAAGAAGAATCTCGTCTGGCTCAATTTCTCCTTTTACCTTCTTTTCGTTAATCCACAATTCTATCTGCATTTTCGCTCCGTTTTCTCCTCTATCTGAAATGCATACGTTTCTTTTCCCGGCGCACCCTGTAGCGGCGGCCGGGTATTTACCTTTTATCCGCCAAACTTTCCGCGGCGGAAAGCAGCGCCCGCTTCGCAAGCGTCTCCGCAAGCATGCTCCTGTACTCTCCGCTTCCCCGCAGATTGCTCCCTGTTTTCACATTTTCTTTCACATACCGTCCAAAAGCCCGGGCTGACTCCTGCGTTATCCCGTCTTTCAAAATCCCCTGCTCATCCCGCAGGCAGACCGCCTTCATGGGACGCGCGCCGACACAGCAACGGGTTTCCTTTTCCTCTAAGGAAACACAGCAGTTCAGCACCGAAAAATCGGTTCTGGCATTTCGGAAAGACTGCCAGGCAATGTGCTGCTCTGTTCCCGGAAAAATCACATGGGTGAGTATATCTCTGTCAAAGGGCATCCGGGCAAATTCCTTCACCGTCACGATGCCGCCATGATAAAGCTCCAGCTTTGCCCCCGCCGCCATAAACAGCGTCAGCACGTCGGAAAAGCCGAACCGTCCGAAAAGACTGCCTCCCACGGTAGCCAGATTGCGGAACTGAACTCCCACAATATCCCTGACACAATCCTTTATGGCGCCGTCTGTAAGCCGGTTCAAGCCCTCATGCTTTTCAAGCTGGCGCAGCGTGGCCATTGCGCCGATTCTGTAGCCTCCGTGCCCGTCCGCCGCCTCCCTTATCCCATCCGGCATTCCCGGCGCGCCGTTATCCGCTGTAACCTCCGGCGCGTCCTTGGGGATTTCCTCTATCTTATCCAGCGAAAGCCCGGATAAATCAATGGCCGTGTTCACACGGCGGTTCTGGAGCTTTAACCAGAGCATCCCGCCCAGAATAACGTTTCCTTTTTTCTGATTCAGGTCATAAGCTTCCTCCAGCGATTCCGCCCTGACATACTTTGCTATCTCTAACAAGCGCTATCCCTCCTGTTTTGCAGTATCGTTATCTTTGGGAAGAAAAATATTCAGGGGAAATTATAACAGATGTTCCCTGTTTTGTCACTTGGACTAAGCCGGTTATGTCTCTTATTTTTTCCGCTATCTCTTCCTCCGTCTCCTCCCCGGGACAGACCACATCCGCAATCCTCCCCTCTCTCATCAAAAATACCCTGTCGCAGTAGGACATGGCAAGGGAAGGGTCGTGAAGCACAATAAGCCCCGCTTTTCTTTTTTCCGCAGCCATTGTCCTTACTTTCCGCAAAAGCCCGTGTCTGTGCTTAAAATCCAGCGAATTATCCGGCTCGTCCATCAGGAATACCGGCGTATTCTGGAGCAGCATGCGCCCCGTCAAAACCATTTGCTTCTGTCCCTGGCTTAACGCGCCAAAGTACTTTGAAAGCAGTCCTTCAATCGCAAGCTCCCTGACCACCGCTTCCTTTTCCCGCTGCAGTTCCCCGCCCGGCGGCTGAAGAAAGCGCAGCCTTGCGTACCAGCCCATTTCAAGGACTTCTTCCGCCAGAATCCCTTCCGGCACTTCCGCTCCCGAAAAAAGCATGGACACTAAACCTGCTCTTTTTCTTGCCGTCATGCCAGGAACGTCCCGGCCGCCCACATATACCTTTCCGGCAGCGCCCGGTATAAGTCCCGCAATGCCCTTTAAAAGCGTCGTTTTTCCGCAGCCGTTTTCACCGAAAATTCCGGCTGTCTCTCCCTCCTTAACCGAAAAGGAAACCTTCTCCACCACTTTCTGCCTTCCGTAGCCGACGCAAAAATTTTCCACGCATAAAAGTTCCATCGCAACCCCTTTCCACCTGTTACCGGCTCTTTGCCGTTTTCAGAAAATAAAACAAAAAAGGCGCGGCACAGAAAGTCGTAAAGATGCTAAGAGGCAGCTCTCCGTCCGTGACGCTCCTGGCAAAGCAGTCCGCCGCCACCGTAAGCGCCGCGCCGGATACCATACTCATCCACAGAAAGGCCCTGTTTCTTCTGCGAAGCAGCAGATAGGCGCCGTGAGGGGCAAGCAGTCCCACAAAAGCAATCACCCCGGTTGCGGAAATCACCCCCGCCACGGACAGGGTCGCAAGGGTTAAAAGCAGCATACGCATTTTTCCCGCCGGAAGTCCCAGCATACCGGCCTGCTCGTCGCCCAGGCTCAAAAGTACAATCTCCCTGTGAAACAGGATAAGCAGCGCAAGGCACGGAATACAAAGAGCCAGAACGCCGGCCGTTTTGGAAGCGGTGACGGAGGACAGGCTTCCCATGGTCCAGAACTCAATGGCCGCCAGCTTCCCTTCCGAGTCCGCTCCGTGCTTTAACAGCATAATCGCCGCGTCCGCCAGCGCGGAAATCAGTATTCCCCCTAAAATGTAGCTGCCGGGGCGGTTGTTTCCACTCTGCCATACCAGAAGAAATACCCCAAAAAGCGCCGCCATTCCCCCCAGAAAAGCGCCGCCCATCACCATAGCCATACTTCCCGTTCCCAGCACAATCCCGCAGGCCGCCCCCGCTCCCGCCCCGCTGGCCACTCCCACCAAATCAGGCGACGCTAACGGATTGCGGAAAAGAAGCTGGAACACGCCGCCGCAAAGCCCAAGGCTGGCCCCCGCCGTCACTCCCATCAAAACCCTTGGCAGACGCAGGGTAAAAAACACCTTCTCACCCATTTCTCCGGCGGCGTTTCCCGAAATCACCCTCAGAATATCCGGCAGCGAAAGAGGATAGCTGCCGATACAGGCCGACAGACCACAAAGCAAAATCAACAGCAGTATTCCGCCTCCTATCATTTTTCCCGTGGTTTTCGCCCGCATGGCAGTTATCCTCCGATTTACTTTAAAACTTCCGTCCCTTTGTCTGTAACTTATCCGCGGTATTACCAGACAATATTCTCCGGCTCAAAACCGTAAAACGTCCGGTAAAACTCCCGCACATCCTTCTCCATTTCCTCCCGGCTGTAGGCGTCCTCATGCAGAATACTGCCTAGCCAGCGAACCCCCAGAATACCCGACGGCACCGGCGAATCCCACTCCTCGAGCCCTTTTGGCATCTGGTAAACCGCCCCGTTTTTTACGGCCTCTGTCTCTGCAAGATTTGCATCGCCCAGTACATCCTCCCTGCCATATTCCGCGCTGGCAGGTATAATGATTACGTCAGGATTCATTGCCAGAATATCCTCATAGGAAAGTTCCAGCCATGTGTCCCCGCTCATATCACCGGCGGCGTTTTCCCCTCCGGCTTTATGAATCATCTCCGCCTGATACATGCCCTCCGGCGCAGTTTTCAGATAGGAAGAAACACCGGCCATGTACACCTTCGTTCCTGTTCCCGCCTCCCCGTAGCCGGCCAGTTCTTTTTCCGCCTCGTCGTAATATTTCAAAAGGCTTTCCGCCCTTTCCTGCGCGCCGCAAGCCTTACCGATAAGTGTCAGCATTTCCTCCAAAAGCTCCTGACTTTCCGGATAAACAATCAGAACCGGAATCCCAAGCGCCTTAAGCGCCTCTGCGGAATCCGAAAGACGTTTGGGCATAATCACCAAATCCGGCTCTGCGGCTGCCGCAGCCTCCACATTAAATTCCTTTAAGGTTCCCACATCCGGCAGTTCCAGAATCTCCGGCGCGGCCATCTTATAGACAGGACGCTTGTCCGCCTTGCTCTCTATTCCCACCAGCCTGTCCGTAAGCCCCAAGGAAATACACGCATAGGTGGTGATGTAATAACAGCTTACAATCCTCTCTGCCGGGGCGTCCAGCTTTACTTCGTTTCCGGCCTGGTCGGTTAAGATAATTTCACTGTCTGCGCTGTCGCCATCCTCTGGCATGTATCCCTTATCTGCCCCGCAGGCTGCTGCCACAAACAGCAGCGCAAGGCAAAGCGCAAGTAAAATAATTTTCTTTCCGTGTTTTTTCATTTGTGTTCTCCTTTTCGCTTTATTCCCTGGCTCCTGGTATAATTTATGTTCTGATGCCTGTCGATAAAATATGTTCTGCAACCACTCCTTGTAAAGCATTATCAATTACATCCTCATGCAGACTATTTACGCGTAAATCTATAATTACAGTATAGACATCTTTGTAATTTCCCACAATGGCTTTCCGTAATTTTTATGGCAATTGAATTGATTTCCCTGTGGCTGCCCCGCCAGTAATACCGCCGAAAGGAATAATCTTGTCATTTACGATAGTATCCGCCTGTTTTCAATACTTCCACTGTCTGCTATAATAACATAAGCAGCTATTACTGCGAGGCCTTCCGAAAGCATTTCGGGATTAGTCCGAAGGAGTACAGAAAAATAAAAAAATAAATTTTTTCTGTCACACAGACAAGGGGACGTTGTCTAATTAAACAGGAGGTAAAATCTATGGAAAAAACAAAAGAAGAATTACAGGCTTTAATAGATAAAGCCACGGCCGGAGATAAAAAGTCCCTTGAAACACTTATAACAGATGTGCAGGACATGGTTTTTAATTTATCCCTGCGGATGCTTGGCGCCTTTGCGGACGCGGAGGACGCCTCACAGGACATTTTGCTGAAAATGATTACCCATCTTTCCTCTTTCAGAGGCGACAGTTCATTTACAACATGGGTCTTTTGCATTGCGGTTAACCATCTGAAAAATTACAAAAAGCATATGTTCGCCCGCTGTCCGCTCAGCTTTGAATACTATGGAGACGACATAGAAAACGCCAAAATCCTTGATGTGCCGGATTTAACGCAGAATGTGGAAAAGGATATCCTGGCGGAGGAGCTGAAAATGTCATGCACCAACGTGATGCTGCAATGCCTTGATGCGGAAAGCAGATGCATTTTCATTCTGGGTACGATGTTTAAGCTTGACAGCCGTATTGCAGGGGAAATCCTGGAAATGAGCCCGGAGGCATACCGCCAGCGTCTTTCCCGGGCACGCCGGAAAATGGCAGACTTTCTCGGACAGTACTGCGGAGAATATGGCGGCGGCAGATGCCGGTGCATAGACAGAATAAATTATGCCATTCAAAACCACAGGATAAACCCGTTGCATCTGGATTATGCGGCAGCTTCGGAAATCCCCATTCAGACCATAACGGATGTAAAAAATGCCATGGAGGATATCGACGGTTTATCGCAGGATTTTTCCTTCTGCAAGCCTTACCGGTCTCCTGACCGCACAAGGCGGCTCATACAGGAATTTTTAGATTCTATGCCGTTTTCCGTTATCCAAAAGGCGCAAAAAGGAGATGACAGATTATGAATACACAGTTAATTATTGATTATTTATCCGCACTTGGCATGAATAATAACCGTGAATGGTACCATGCAAACAAGAAGGACTATAAAAAGGCAAACGACGAATTTGAGGAACTAATACAGACGCTGATTCTGGAAATCGGAAAATTTGACGGCAGTATTTTACATAATAATCCGAAGGACCTTACCTTTAAGCTTGTGAGGGATACCCGCTTTAGTCACGACAAATCCCCTTATAATCCCGCTTTCCGCGCCCATATTTCCTCCCGGGGCAAGCTGCCTGTTCCTGTGGGCTATTATCTTATGATAAAGCCCGGCAACCAGTCCTTTTTGGGCGGAGGCCTGTTTGCGGATATGTTTAAGGACGCCACCTCGATGGTTCGGGATTATATTGTCCGAAACGGCGACGAATGGGAACAGCTTATACATGACCCGGAGTTTGAAAAATATTTCACTGTAAAGGGAACCGCACTTAAAAATGTCCCTGCGGGATATGAAAAAGAGCATCCACAGGCGGAATATCTGAAATTTAAGAGCTGGTATCTGGAATATCCGCTAAGAGATGAAGATGTGGCAGACGCAGAAATGTTTCCTGCAAGGGCAGCGGAGATTTTCAGAGCCATGAAGCCTTTTAACGACTATCTGAACAGAGCCCTTTCAGATTTTAAAATGCCGGAGAGGTGACGGAAACGGAAAGAAATTATTCGAATGCTAAGAACTCCGCATCGCATTTGGATAAATTCTTTCCATCCTCTCATCGCCAAAGCGCTCGTCCATCACCCGCTCCCACTTGTAAGCGGGCGCTGCTCCGTCTGCCCGGGTATCGTACCGAATCAGCGCCATCATGGACATACAGATATTCATTGCCATGAACACGGCAAAAAATACGGTCAGCGCCTGCCCCGTTTTTTTCAGCAGAAAATCAATGACGACAGCCAGCTTCGGATAAAGGATTTTCAGCCACACCACGGCGGCAATCCCCCAGAAAAAGCAGTAAAGAAGATTGATTCTTCCTCCCAGATTGAAGGGCATACTGCTATAGTCCCAGAAAACCTTTCCAAATACAATTTCCGTAAAGACGCTGCACAGATATTCATAAGCGCCCCCAAGGAATGTCCCCGCCCAGAAAATATGAAAATCTGGCCTGTCCCTGTCCTTAAAAAGAAGGGCCGTGAAAAGTGCAATCGCCAGCCCCCAAACAATACTGAAAGGCCCCCATACCAGACTGCTTCTGCTCATCCAGACTCCCGCCGTAACCCGGCAAAACAGCGTTTCCACAATATCTCCCAGAAAGGCGCCAATAAAAAACAGCCAGAAAAGCCGGACGATTCCGCATTTTTCCCCGCCCTTTGCTTCCTCGGCTTCCGGCTCTTTCGCAATCGCCGGATAAACCTTTTGCATACGCCCCTCTATCCGACCCGTAAGCTTTTCCGTAATTCCCGCTGTCCATCCCTGCAGACGCCGGTTCCACCCCAGCAGAAAAGGCAGCTTTTTTTCCAGATGATAAACCGCCATCAGGGAACCGGAAATATCTATGAGACTGACAGCCGTAAGCGTCCAGACAATTACTTTTCCCAGAACGCCGGGCAGGATATGATAAACATCCAGTATCCATTCATTCAAATACTGAACGCTCAGAAAGCCCAAAAGTCCCCAGAGGATGGAATATTGCAGGCAGATATATCCGGCAAAATTCCACTTCTTTCCGGAATAATCCCACCACTTTTTCTGTTTCATCTTCTCCAGAAGCTTTCCGGTAAACCATTCCACGGCAGTTGCAATTACCCCGCAGCCCAGAAACAGGAAAAACGGTTCCCTGCGGAGGTCCTGCAGGAACATTCCGAGGATTACTGCGGTAAATCCGTAGATAAAGCAAAATGGCCCGGAGGCAAATCCCCTGTTTCTGAATTTTCTTACTTTTATGGTGGCTGCCATGGTTTCCGTTACCCATGCGAAAAAAGCGTAGGTAAAAAACAGGGCGGCGGCTTCGTAAAATGTATAGTTCATTATTTTCCTTCCTCATCTGTACATTGCTTTACATCACAGAATCCCGGTCTTTCTCTTTGTCAGTCTGTCCGTTCTCTTTGTTCCTTTCGTCTGCCGCCAAGCTCCGGCATCACCGTAAGTATCATGGCAAGGAAACATGCGCTCCCTCCCAGAAAATTGGAAACCGGCTCGGCCACAAACACGCCGTTTGCCCCAAGATTTCCCACATAAGGCAGAAAAAACGTCAGAGGCGCCACAATCACTACCTTTCGAAGCAGCGAAAAGAAAATCGCCTGTTTCTTTTTATTCAGGGATTTGAACACCGTCTGTCCACTGTATTGCAGCGCCTGAAAAATAAACGCAAAAAAGTAAATATGCAGAGCCGGTACTGCAACGGTCAGGAGAGAATCGTCATTATTAAAGATGCCGATAAACATTTCCGGGAAAAGCAGGATAAGCACCCAGGTAGCTCCGGTATAAACGAGCGCGGACAAAGTAATAAAACGGATTGCCTTTTTCACATTATCGTATCTTTTGGCGCCGTAATTATAGCTCAAAATCGGAGACGCGCCGTCGGCAATGGCAAGCACCGGCGTATCCAGTATCTGCCGCACGGAGTTGATAATTGTCATGGTGGAAATGTAAACATCCCCGCCGAAGGCGCCCAGCATCCTGTTACATGCAATCTGCACCAGACTGTTGGTACACTGCATAACGAAGCTGGCACTTCCCAGACCCACGATATCCAGTACGCGCCTCTTTCCAAAGGACGGCTTCCTTTTCAGGCTGATACGAAGCTCCGCCCTTTTGCCCGTAAGAAAACGCACCACAAAAACAGCGGACAGAATCTGCGAGCAAATCGTCGCAAGGGCGGCTCCCCGGACGCCGAGATGAAAGACAAAAATAAAAATCGGATCCAGCACAATATTGGTAACCGCTCCGAGAAAGATGGTGGTCATGCCCACATTTGCAAAGCCCTGAGAGTTGATGAAGGGATTCATCCCAAGCGCCACCATGGCAAACACGGTTCCCATCAGATAAATGCGCATATAGGGCATGGCATAGGGAAGGGATGCCCCGGAGGCCCCGAACAGAATTAAGATCGGACGGCAGAAAATGCTTCCCAGAATTGTCAAAATCACTCCCGTAATCACAAGCAGATAAAAGGAGGTGTTCATGATTTCTCCCGCTTCCTCCTGATTGCCCCTTCCCCGCTCAATAGAGCAGAGAGGCGCTCCGCCCGCTCCGTACAGATTGGTGAAAGCCGTAATCAGCGAAATAAACGGAAAACACAGTCCCACTCCCCCCAGCGCCAACAGGCCTTCCCCGGGAATCCTTCCTATGTAAATCCTGTCAACAATATTATACATTAAGTTCAGTATCTGCGCCACCAGCATGGGAGCCGCCACCCGGATAATGTTCTGAGTGACGCTTCCCTTTGAAAAATCAACCTGTTTCGCCCGCATTCCTAACACTGTCCTTTCTCATAATTTTATGCTTTCCATCTTATCACGGATACCTTTTCAGAGTCAACCACCGCGCCGGGGACTTGCCATTTGAAAATAAACTCCCTATAATAGGGCTGATGTCAGATGCCGGAAAGCGAGAAAAAAATGCTTACAATATATTATATAGAAGATGATGAATCAATTTCCTATACCATAAAAGAATATCTGGAGGAGGCGGGCTATAAGGTCTGTCTCTTTCCCACAATCGCCGGGGCAAAGGCGGCTCTGCAAAACGCCCTGCCCGCCCTTGTGCTGGTCGATTGGAACATGCCTGACGGCAGCGGCAATTCCCTGTGCACGTGGATTCGTTCCAACTGGAAGGCGCTTCCCGTTATTTTTCTTACCGTCCGCAGCGATTCCCGCGATATGGTTTCGGGCTTCCAAAGCGGCGCGGACGACTACGTGGTGAAGCCCTTTGCGCTGGACGTGCTGCATTTGCGCATTCAGGCCCTTCTAAGGCGCAGCGGCGATATTTCCAGACAATACTTATCCTGCGGTTCCATTTCTCTTGATAAGGAGAAATTCCAGGTTCTCTGTAATGGCGAGGAAGTTGCTTTAAGCCCGTCGGAATATCAGCTTTTATTGTATTTATTGCAGAACAAAGGAAAAACCGTGACAAGGGAAAAGCTTCTTACTGAAATCTGGGACGCAAACGGCAATTTTGTAAACGACAATACCCTCACCGTTACCATGAAGCGTCTGCGGGAAAAGCTGCACCAGCCCGCCTGTCTGAAAACTGTCCGAAGTGTGGGCTACCGCATGGAAACAAACGCCGACACCCTTCGTGAGCCGGATTATCGTAATTGAAAGAATGAAATTATTCCTTCTGAAAGGACTGCAAAATCATGAATACAAAGAAAAATCTTATCATTCTGGCGGGATTCGTCCTGTCCGTCAGCCTTCTGTCCGTCTCCCTTACCGCCATGCTCCTTACAGATTATTTCAGCTGCCTGCAGATGCACATAACCGAAGGCCTGTGCCGGGAAATCATAAAGAACGAGCCTGCGGCAAGGGACATCATTTTATCCGTGCTGAAAGAATATCAATACCACTCTCCCCTTCCGCCGGAGAAAAGCCTCTTTTTGGCCTATGGCTACCGGCAGGCGGATTTTGTACAGATTGCCGGAAAAAAAATTGCTTTTCTGGCGGCGGCAGGCTTTTTATCCGGCGCGGCTCTTTTCCTTGTAACTCTCTTTCACAGGCATAAAAAGGATATCTCCCGGATAAACGCGCTGACCGAATATGTGGAAGGGGTGAATATGGGAATCGGCGGCATCTTTCTGCAAAACGGCCGATACAATATCGAGGATGATTTTTCAAAATTGCAGGATGAAATCTACAAAACGATGGCTGAGCTGCAGCAGACAAAGGAGTCTGCCGTAAAGGCCAGAAATAATTTTTCGGAAAATCTTTATAATATCGCCCATCAGCTTAAGACGCCGGTCACTTCTATTTCTTTATCCGTCCAGAGAGTCCGGGATATCCTCTGTAAGGCTTCCTTCGGCGGACAGAATCGGACTGCGCCGTATCATCTGAATCAGATTGACACTCAGCTTTCCCGGCTGATTCGTCTGGAGGAGGCGCTGCTTTTACTCTCGCGCATCGAATCCGGCTCCCTGTCTCTTAACAGAAAAGAGGTCGATGTCTTTACCCTCCTTATGCTGGCCTCCGACAATCTTCAGGAGTTATCCGCCGAAGCGGAGGTTACCTTCCACATCCCGGAAACCGGCGAAATCCTTATTAATGCTGATTTGGACTGGACGATGGAAGCCCTCATTAATCTTATGAAAAACTGCATGGAGCATACACCAAAGGGCGGCGCTGTCCACTGCGACTGCGAGCAAAACCCTCTTTACACCCGAATCCGCATATGGGATACCGGAAACGGATTTTCCAGGGAGGACATTCCCCGGCTTTTTGAGCGGTTTTACCGTGGGAAAGACGCCGCAGAGGGCGGTATCGGCATCGGCCTTGCCATCTCCAAGGCTATCATTGAAAGCCAGAACGGCACTCTCACGGCCCGGAATCTGCCGGAGGGCGGCGCTTTATTTGAAATCCGCTTTTACAGTCACTGAGTTGTCACTTTGCCCTGATATACTGAAATTAACACCAAATTCAATGACTGAAAGGAGATTCAAAATTGGAAATTTTAAAATGTGAAGGCGTAAAAAAGATATACGGCCGCGGAGGCAGCCAGGTGACGGCCCTTTCCGAAATCAACCTGTCCGTTGAAAAGGGCGAGTTTGTTGCCATCGTCGGTGCTTCCGGCTCGGGGAAATCCACGCTGCTGCATGTTCTGGGTACGGTGGATAAGCCCTCCTCTGGCAAAATTTTCATTGAAGGCGTTGACATTTCCACATTCAGCCGCACACAGGCGGCTGTTTTCCGGCGCAGAAAGCTGGGGCTTGTCTACCAGTTCTACAATTTAATTCCCACCCTCACCATCCGAAAAAATATTCTTATGCCCCTGCTGCTGGATAAAAAGAAACCTGATCAGGCATATTTTGAGCAGGTGGTAAGCTCCCTTGGCATTGCCGACAGACTGGACGCTCTTCCAAACCAACTCTCAGGAGGGCAACAGCAGCGGGCTGCCATCGCCCGTTCCTTAATCTACCGTCCTGCCCTCCTCCTTGCGGACGAGCCCACCGGGAATCTGGACCGAAAAAACAGCAGCGAGATTATCGACATGCTAAAGCTCTCCAACCGCCGCCTGAACCAGACCATTCTGCTGATTACCCATGATGAAAAGGTTGCGCTGGAGGCAGACCGGATTGTCACCATTGAAGACGGACGCATTATCAGCGACAGGAAACGGGGGTAAAGCTTATGTGGAAAAATTATTCTCTGGACTACGCCAAAAATAACAAAAACGGCAGCCTTTCCATTATGGCCGCCTCCTTTATCGCTGCCCTGTTCCTTTCCCTGCTGTGCAGCCTGTTTTATAACTTCTGGCTGGACAATATTGAAGGGACGAAACAGGAGGATGGCGACTGGCACGGACGGATTACAGGAGAAATCAATGAGAAGGACTTAACTGACATCCGCCTTTTTGCCAATGTGGAAAAAGCCGAAATCAATGCGGAACTGTCCCGAAACGGACAGTCTGCTGTGGATATTCATTTTCATAACAAAAGGACAATCTCCCGGGATATGCCGCTGATTGCAGATGCCTTAGGTCTTACGGAAAGCTCCGTTACCTACAACTATCAGCTTTTATCCCTGTATTTTATCCGCATTCCGGGAGACAATAAGCCGCGGCTCATCCTGCCCGCTTATCTGGCAATTGTGACCCTTGTCTGTATTTCCCTGATACTGATAATCCATAACTCCTTTGCCGTGTCCATGAACAGCCGGATTCACCAGTTCGGTATCTTTTCCAGTATTGGCGCCACTCCGGCGCAAATCCGGGCTGCTCTGGTGCAGGAAGCCCTGCTTCTCTCCCTTGCGCCGCTTCTGGCGGGGCTCTTACTTGGCCTGGCTCTCAGCTTTGGCATTGTCGTCATCATGAACGCCGCAGTTGCAAAGCTTCCCGGCGGACGCCCTATGGACTTTGGCTTTCATCCGCTGATATTTGCGGGAATTTTGCTTCTTTCCCTTATTACGGTTCTTGTCTCGGCTTATCTTCCGGCCCGGAGATTAAGCCGGCTTTCGCCTTTAGAAGCCATCCGCGGCACCGATGAGCTGCAATTAAACAGGAAAAAGCGTTCCCGCCTGCTGTCCGCGCTGTTTGGAATGGAAGGCGAACTGGCAGGCGCCGCACTGAAAGCGCAGAAAAAGGCACTTCGCACCACCTCCCTTTCCCTGACTCTGGCCTTTCTGGGATTTATGCTGATGCAGTGCTTTTTTACCCTATCGGGAATCAGTACTGACCATACTTACTTTGAACGGTATCAGAATGTATGGGACGTCATGGTCACGGTGAAAGACACAGCAATAGAGGATTTTGAACCGTCGGAAAATACACGGCATTTATCAGGCTGCCGCAGCGCCGTCATCTATCAGAAGGCGAAGGCGGAGTGTCTCCTTCCTTCGGATAAGCAAAGCCCGGAGCTGCTTTCCTTAGGAGGGCTGGAGGCTTTGATTCCCGGTCTGCCACCACTCCGTTCCGTCCCCTGCTACAGGGTAAACGCTTCCCTTGTTATCATGGACGACAACAGCTTTGACGAATACTGCGGACAACTTGGCATTGCCCCGGGGCAAAAGGGAACTGTTCTTTTAAACCGGATATGGGACAGCATAAACAGTAACTTCCGCTACGCGCAGTACATCCCATATGTCGCGGAAAGCATGGACTCCATCACTCTGCAAAGGATTGCGGATACCCCGTCCGCCGACGCATCCGTCCCGGAAAATGAAAATCAGACAGACGGAACGGAAATTCCGGTGCTTGCTTATACGCAGGACGCTCCTGCCCTGCGGGAGGAATATGAGGATTACGCGCTGGTCACTTTCCTTCCTCTGTCCCTGTGGGAGGAAATCAAAGGCCGGATCGGCGGTGTGGAAAAGGATATTTATGTCAGGCTTCTGGCAAATGACAGTACCTCCCCCGAGGCGCTTGACGCACTGGAAAAAGACGTCCTCTCAGCCATCGGGATGGACTACGCCCTTGAAAGCGAGAACCGGATTCAGGAGCGGATTACCAATGAAAAAATGATAGGCGGCTACGAATTGATTCTTGGCGGTTTTTGCGTTTTCTTTGCCATTATCGGCGTCGCCCATGTTTTTTCCAATACACTGGGATTTCTGTACCAGAGAAAAAGAGAATTTGCGAGATATCAGTCCGTGGGCCTGACGCCGGAAGGGATTCGGAAAATGTTCTGTATCGAAGCCCTTGTTATTGCCGGAAAGCCTGTTCTGTTGTCGCTCCTTTTAACTGCCGTTTTCACCGCTTTCATGATAAAGGCAAGCTACCTGGCACCCATGGAATTTATTACAAAAGCGCCGGTCATACCGATTCTGCTGTTTGTTCTGACGGTCTTCGTATTTGTTGCACTGGCTTACTTTCTGGGAGGGAGAAAAATTCTCAGGGGGGAACTTGCGGAAGCTTTGAGAGATGACAGGATGATGTAAACAAACGCTGGCATGCTTCGCATGTCAGCTTATTGTAACAAACAGGGCTGATTGTAAATACGGCTGCTGCCGAAAGGTGATTTTAACCCGGGGCACTTATTCAAAGATTCCTGCACCTCCGGTTTCCGCTTCCCCTGAGATAATTCCCGATATTCGTAAGACACATAAGCGTCGCGATTAAAAACAGCCCGGGAATCAGTATTATCCACCAGGAACCTGTAAGAAGAGCCTTTTCCGCAAGAGAAAGCATGCTTCCCCAGGTAATCACCTCCACGGGCAGCCCGATGCCCATAAAACTTAAGGTTGACTCCGCCACGATTGCGCTCCGCACGTTCATCACCACCATAAACATAATGGAAGCCGCAAAATTAGGCGCCAGATGCTTCCAAAGTACATGAAAGAAGCCTCCGCCCATACATTTGGACGCAAGCACAAATTCGCTGCCCCGGATTTGCCGCACCTCCGTCCGAACCACCTTTGCAATACTCATCCAGCCGGTAACGCCGATTACCATGGAAATTGTAAGCACATTGGCTTTCCCCAAAAACGCCTGCAGGAAAATAACCAGAAGAAGGGACGGCACGCTTAAAATAATATCCGCAAGGCGCATGAGCAGCCCGTCAAGCCATGCCGGCGCGCTTCCGCTGACAGCCCCGAAAATAACGGCAATTACTGTGGAAATCAGGGTTGATAAGGCTCCAATAACCAAAGACAGCCTTCCCCCGTGCCATATCATGGAAAAAATATCCCTCCCCATAGTATCCGTTCCAAAAAGAAATTCCCTGTCAGGCGGCAGATTATAATGCTGCAAATCCAGATAAGAGGGGTCTTTGGCCGAAATCCATCCGGCGCAAAGACAGCCTGTAACAATCACGCCAAGTATAATGACAGAAAAAAGAGGCTTCCCGCCGTACTGCTTTTTCATTTGCCGGGACGGGGTTTCCGGGAGCTGCCTGATTCCTACGATTTCAAACTGCTTGCTCAAGACTCTTTTACCTCCGCTCGAATTCTCGGGTCAATCCATTCGCTTATCATCTGTGCAGCGGTATTGCTGCAAATCACCACAATGCCGGTAAGAAGACACAGCACCATCAACAAATTATAATCCTTATATCTGGCGCTTTCATAGGAAAGCGTGCCGATTCCCGGATAGGAAAAAACTGTCTCCACGATGTAGGTTCCTCCCAGCACATGTGGAACAGAGATTGCCATAATACTTAAATAAGAAGGAATCGCATTCCGAAGGCAATGCCGGAACATAATGCTGCGCTTCGCAAGCCCTTTCGACTTTGCAAGAAGAACATAGTCCGCCCGTACCTCCTCCAGAAGCTTATTGCGAATCATGTAGGCATAATACCACAGATGCCCCGTTACAACAATTGTAAGCGGAAGAATCAGATGAACCGCCCTGTCCGCAAAGCCTCCTCCCCCAACGGAATAAGCCCCTGAGCTTGGAAGGAGATGCAGCCACACGGAAAAAATCAAAATCAGAATAAGCGACAGCCAGAATTCGGGAATACAGCTTGTAACCGTGCCTGCCTTACAGATAATTTTATCCGGCCATTTATCCTCATACCATGCGCACAGAGTCCCAAGGAGAAGCGCAAGAATAAAAATCAGCAAAAATCCAATCCCGCCAAGAATCAGGGTATTGCCGATTCTCCCTGCAATCACCTCTGTGACGTCCATTTTGTATTTGTAGGAAATACCGAAATCCCCCCGCACGGCTCCGCTCAGCCACCGGAAATACTGGCGGGTAATTGAATCTCTAAGCCCCAGCCTCTCCTCCGCCCAGGTCCTTTCCCCCGGACTCATTTTCTCCACCCGGTCTCCGTAATAGGATACCAGCGGGTCTCCCGGAGTCAGCCTTGAAATATAAAAGACAAGGAAGGACAGCAGAAAAATGCTGGCGGTAAATGTTAAAATTTTTCGAAAAAAATAACGTATCCGGTTATGCTCTGACATCTGGTCTCTCCTGATTTCCCGGGTCGGGCACGGGAATAGCCGCTATCAATGATTTCGTATAGGGGTGCCTGGGATTTTCAAACAACTCCCGCACAGGCGCGGCCTCTACCAGCCTTCCCTGATACATCACTCCCACCCTGTCGCACAAAAACTCCACCACGCTCAAATCATGGGAAATAAAAAGAAAGGCAAACCCGTGCTCCCTTTGCAGATGACGGAACAGATTGATAATCTGCGCCTGAATGGATACATCCAGGGAGGCCACAGGCTCGTCCGCAACCAGAAGCTCCGGCTCCATGGAAAGCGCTCTGGCGATTGCCACCCTCTGCCGCTGACCGCCTGATAATTCGGGCGGATACTTATCCAGATAGTCTGCGTCCAGCCCCACATAATGCATCTGAAACTCCGCCTCCGCACGGAAGGAGCCTCGCGGCGGTGTCCTTTTCTGGAGCTTCATGGGCTCCGCAATGATATCACACACCTTCATGCGCGGATTTAAGCTGGAATCTGAATCCTGAAAAATAATCTGCCTTGTGCTTTGGAGAATTTTCCTGTTCTGCCAAAAAGCCCTGTTACGCCTGGTAATGCTTCCTGCGTCGATTCCTTTATAGAGAATACTGCCGCCGTCATGCTTATAAATATTCATCACGCACCGTGCCAGCGTTGACTTTCCGGAGCCGGACTCTCCCACCAGACCGAAAATTTCCCCCCGGCGTATCTGGAAGGAAACGTCGTCCACCGCTTTTATAAAACCGCCTCCGGCCAGAGGAAAGCTGTGGGATAAATGGCGCACGTCAAGTAAAATTTCCTTATCCTTCCGTTCCCGTCCCTGTCCGCCGGAAAAATTCTCTGACAAGGTCTCCGCAGGCTCTGGCAGTATCTTCGCAGACTCCGGTGATTTACGGGCATGTGTCTGTGCAAAATCCCTGTTTTCCTGCTTGAAGCTTCCTGCCCTTTTGCCGAAGGGACTTTCCACCTTCGGCGCACGCTCGTCTAAAAGCCAGGTGGCGGCATAATGAGTATCCGTAACCCGGAACATGGGCGGTTCCTTCTCATAATCTATGGCAAGGGCGTACTCGTTCCGGCAGGCAAAAGCGTCTCCCTTCAGCGAATTTCTGAGAGCAGGCGGCATGCCCGGAATTGTGTACAGAATATCCCGCCCCTTCGCCATTGACGGGAGCGAGCGCATCAGCCCCCAGGTATAAGGATGCCTTGGGTCATGATAAACCTCTCCCGCCGTCCCGATTTCCACAATTTTTCCCGCATACATGACTGCAACCCTGTCCGCAACTTTTGCCACCACACCCAGGTCATGGCTTACAAAAACCGTGGCGGTTCCCAGCTTTTTCTGAAGACTTTTGAACAAATTCAGAATCTGCGCCTGAATCGTCACATCAAGAGCCGTGGTGGGCTCGTCGGCAAACAGAATGTCAGGATTGCCCGCAAGGGCTATCGCCATCACAACCCGCTGCCGCTGTCCTCCTGACAAATGATAAGGATACTGCTTAAGCCTCTCCTTCGGCCTGTCTATTTCCACCAGCTCCAGCAACTCCAGCGCCCTTTCCTCCAAAGCCCTGTGGGAGAGCTTCGGCCGGTGAAGCCTGACCGCCTCCACAATCTGCCTGCCAACGGACATTGTGGGATTCAGCGCAGTCAAAGGATTCTGAAAAACCATGGAAAACAGACTGCCCCGCAGCCTTTGCATCTCTCTTTCCCCGTAATTTGTGATGTCCGCCCCGTTGATTAAAATACTGCCCGACTTTATTTTTGCATGCTCCGGCAAAAGCTTCATAACGCTTTTACACAAAGCGCTTTTTCCGCAGCCCGACTCCCCCACGATTGCCAACACTTCTCCCCTCTTTAAGGAAAAGCTTACGTCGCGCACGGCGCAGATTTCTCCCTGCGGTGAGAAAAAGCTGACAGATAAATTTTTAACCTCCAGCAATTCCGACTTCTTAAGTTCCGCCATCTTAACGATTTCCCTCGTACTCCCATTCCGAAACATTCCAGAAAATTCCAACGCCGTGGTGCCCCATTACCGTATCTGCTGAAATTCCTTTTATGCCTGACTTCGCCACATAGTTTGCGTCAATATAACAGATAAACGCAAAGGCCGGGTCAGCGGCAAGCTCTTCCTGAAATCTGCCGTAGTTTTCAGCCCGTACCTTAGGGTCGTCGGACTCTCTCGCCTGCGTCAGATACCTGTCCACTTTCTCGTTGGAATACCCGGAATAATTTGCGCCTTTGCCTGTCCCGAAAACCTTATAGGTGTGGTCGTCCGCGTCAAAAGGGCTTCCCCAGCCGATAAGATACGCCATCTGCCCGCCCCAGTCCACCTGAGCGGGAATCTCCACCGAGCAGTCAATTCCCACTGCCTGAAGCTGCGATGCCGCCGCCTGCGCCATGTCAATACGAACCTGGTCTCCGGCTCCCACGCTGATTATAAATCCTACCTTTTCCCCGGCTCTGGTGTAAAAACCATCCTCTCCCATAACACAGCCGGCTCCTTCCAGAATTTCCTTTGCCTTTTCCGGATTGTAATCGTAATGCTCTATTTCTTCTTTATTATATACATTCCTCTGCAGAGGGCTGTAAGCAGCCATTCCCTGTCCCAAAAGCACGGCGTCGATAATTGCCTGACGGTCAATGGCATAGCAGATTGCCGGAATAATATCCCTGTTTTTTGTCCAGTATTCATTCTGGAAATTAAAAAGAATTCCCCGGTAATCGGAGGTCTCCATGTCATAGCAGGTATAACCCTCCCTACCGGCAAAGGCCTGAGCATCCTTAGGCGTAAGAAGCGCCATGTCCAGCTCCCCGGACTCCATCTGAATTGCCTTCGCATTATCGTCGGGAACAATCTTAAACACAATCCTGTCTATATTCGGGCTCCCTTTATAATAATCCTCATTTTTCACAAGCGTAATCGATTGCCCCACATCCCAGCTTTCCAGCTTATAAGGCCCTGTGCCCACAGGATTTCGGAAAAAATCAGACTCCTGCAGGTTCTCCCCTTCCAGAAGATGGCGGGGCAGAATCCCCATAGTCATATAATCAAGAAACGCCACATTAGGCGCGGAAAGCCGAAAGGCAATGGTGTGCTCATCCGCCACGCTAATCTCCTCCACATCCTCGTAATTGGGCGCATTCTCCGAGCCGTTGTCAGGATTCATAATCGCCTCTATGGTGAATTTCACATCATCGGCGGTAAACGCCTGCCCGTCATGCCACTTTACCCCTTCCCGGAGATGAAAAGTGTATGTGCAGGTTTCCTCATCAAATTCCCAGCTCTCCGCCAGCCCGGGAATCACCTGATTATCTCCGTCATGAGCCGTCAGACCGCCAAATAACAGAATATTTATCTCTCCGTGCTCGTCCATCGCCGGATTGATGCGGGTATAGTCGCCGCTTCCGTAGACTAATGTCACCGGTTCGGAAGTCCTGTCTGTTGTTTCCGCCCCCGGTTCTGCCGTCTCCGTGCCCGCTCCGCCCTTATTTGTGTTTTCCCCGCCGCAGGCAGCCATGGATAAAAGCATGGCTGTAATTATTAATATTGAGATGTTTTTTTTCATTCTGCTCCTCATTTCCGCACAGCTTTTGTGCATATCAAGTTTGTGGATGCTGTGCAGACACAAACCTGCAGACTGAAAATAGCAATTTTCAATCTGCCTCCCGTTCTTCGACGCATAAAAAGACATACAGCCTCCTTCTGAGAGGTCGTATGCCTTCATGTACATACTTTATTTCTGCGAATAATGAGTCTGACTTTTGTATTGACAATGTCAAACTTTAATGCTTTTGGGAGCTTCGGCTCCGGCAGGCAGCTTCGTGCTGCCTGATTTGTTCTGCAAAAAACGCTTTTTTCTGAAAATATATTGAAAAACAATAACACGTATGATATTATATCTATATTTCAAATATTAATTGGCATTTTGCATAATTCCCAAGTACTTTTTTGGTTATTTATATCAAAAATTAAAATTAACATTTTTATTTTGAACAAGCAAGTAGCTACTATTAATTTCATACTTTATATTGTATCATACATATTTAAAATATATGATACAATACTAAACTTGAAAATTCAAGAGAATTTACATACTATAACAGCAATTAGAGGTGTTGATTATGTATTTACAGAATGACACAAAAAAAATTTTAGAAAAATTTATTGGAAAAAGCATATACGAATTGTCACAAATGGATTTAATCGACGAAGTATCCTTTATCAAATTAAAAACCGGTAAAAGACCTGTTTTTTCTAAAGATGTAGATATTCGTATGCAGGGAAGGGGTAATCCCCTGATGTCAAGAAAAAGAATTTGTACAATGGAAGATATCGATAAAAAAATACTGGAGATGCGTTAGATGGAACCAGAAAAAACAATTGAGATAAACAGTTCTGTATTATCAGAACAATCAGAATTGTTAAATACTATTTTTCGAATGTATATAGAAGATATAAATCCTTTTATCGTCAGATTTGAAGTTTCTAAAGGCGAATTTCCCATAGAAGTACAAAATGAAATCAGGGCAATATACGGACATCTGGTAAGAGCAACAATGTCAACATCCTCTGAGCAGGTTCATAGAAATATAGAAAAAATGAAGTCTCATTCCAAAAGAGCTCTATTAGATTGTTTTAAATATACCAGTATTATTTGTTCGGATAATTATGATGATTTTATGAACAGATATGAAAATATAGATTTAACGTATTTAGAAAACGGAAAATTTCTTACAGATAATGTAAAAAGATGTCAAGAAGCCAGAAGAGACCTTCAAAAGGCAAAAATTGCGGAAACATCTAATATCTCAGAGGATGATTTATTTGCTCTATATCAGGACGCTTATAGACAATTTGAAGAATTAAATGATAAACTTCAACAGGCGGAAGAAGCTGCCGCTTTTTTACAACATAAAGCTTCAAAAAAGGATAAGGTATCGAACATATCCCTTTGGGTTGGTATAGGAGGATTTGTTGTTGGAATTATAGGCGTTTTTATTAATTTTATATAATCAGTATACATAGAAGAGACTGTAAAGCAGTATACAGCCTCTTCTTAGTTTGTGGTCTATTCTTTCGGCCTAAATCTCCCAATACTTCTCCGCATTTTCTGAAAAAGCAGCCTCTTTCTGTCTCCGTAAATGCTCACTTAACACCGCTTCGTCCGCCATAGCCGCCTGTATATCCCCAAGCATCCGCGACGCTTCTTCTGACGGATAAATATATTCTTCCGCCACGTAATCCCTGTTATGAGCCGTTTCCTTAAAAGCGAAAATCAGATGATTATGCAAAAATGCTCTGCGGACGGCAGATACAATCTCTGTCTCATGGTTGATATCAAAGTAATAATCGCATTTTACAAACAATTCGTCAAGAACATCCGCCTTTACTCCCGGATAAAGGCTTACATTGTCATAATCCTCCATGCTCATAAGCTTCGACGACATTTCCGTGAGGGCCGCGATGTGAAAATGCATCTGCGGAAGTGCTTTTACCAGTTCTGCGCAATATTCAATCCTGTCGGAATTCGTGCAAATAAGTGCCTCGTTCTTATGCCCGTTTTCTTTTTCAAAGGGATAAATAAATCCCAGCCTGTGTACCATATCCCGTCTTGCCCCCAGCGTGCGCAGCTTATCATAAGGCTGCTTTTTCTGCACCATAACCGTCGCGGTACGGGCTGCCTGTCCGTTAAAAATCATCTGCATATTTCCGGGAATTTCCTTGTTAACACTCTCCTGCCAGAACAGGACATCCCGCTTTGCAGAAGCGCTCAGTTTGTTGGACACAAAAAAAGGCGTTGACAGTGAATTAAAGAAAATCCTCTTCTGCTTCAATTCCGCCTTCACAAAAAAGTGAAGGACAAAATCCGCTTTTGTATGGAAAATCCTAACTTCTTTACTTTCATTTAAAATGATATCGCCGGTTACAAAGTTCTCCACGATAATTTCCCTGCCCTCCGGTGAAAAATAGGTCTTATTCACCCTTTTTCCTTTTTCACTGAAGATTGTCCGGGCAAAAATAGCGCCATATTGGTTATAATGGTCGCTGAAACGGACGATTCCCCTTTCGTCATACCAGTCCACTATTCTCACCAGACGTTTATGTTTCGGCTCCGCATAAAAAATCTTTCCTCTTTCCCGACTCATATCCTGTACTTTGCCGTTACTATTATTGCCGCTGATTTCCCAGTAATCCGGCACCGTAATCTCATTAAAATATTTCGGTTTTGCATTTTCTCCGGATGCCGACTTAAAATCACCGAGGAAAAATCCATATACCGACATTACCTCATCCGGCTGAAAACCATCATCCTCAATCACCACCGCCGGAAGATTATATCCTGCAATCTTAAAAGAAGTATGCAGGCTCTGGCTATCTTGCCCATAATTATCAAAAAGTAAAATAGCATCGCTTACTTTAACAGCTCTTTCCATTTCTTTTCCACCTCCTCTGTAAGATATTCTCCGGCCTTTTCATAAGAATGTTTATGAAAGGCTTCCATATCAGCCTCTGTAAACAGGCGCACAATGCATTCCGTAAGTTTTTGAATCCGCTCCTTTTTCTTCATTTTATCATGTACCGGAATCAGATACCCGTTCTCACCGTCATCTATAAAATTGGGATTTCCATAACGCACATCAAAACCAATAATAGGCAACCCTGAACCAACCGCTTCCATCAGGGTCAGTCCGAAGCCCTCGCTGGTAGAGCCTGCAAGATAGGCTTCATAATTCATATATACCTCGTCCATCTTTTGCTGACCGCAAAGATGCACATAGTCGCCGCAGTTCAGCTTTTTAATCTGTTCCCTTAATCTTGCTTCCTCCGCCCCTTTTCCGTAAATATCCAGCGAAACGTCGGGAATGCTTTTTCTTGCCGCCGCTACCGCCTCCACAAGCCAGTCCACATGTTTTTCACTCGCAAGCCGGGATGCCGTAATCATGGAATGCCTTTTCCGGTCTTTCTCCGGCACTTTAAGTTCCTTAAGGCTTCCTACAGGAATCGTCACGATTTTGGGCTTCTCACCTTTATACTTTTTAAACTGTTCTTTTAGCAGGCGGTTCTGGACATCTGTGGAGGCAATGTAAAATTTTATATGTCTGTGCTGGGAAAAGGCGTACTCGTAATAATTATTCCAAAGAATGTAATTGTCATCTGTGCTTTCTTCATTGAAGTGGTCTGCATGAATCACAATCCCAACTCTGGCTGGAGAAACATTCTTCAAAATACTCTGTCCAATTCCCGTTGTCCTGTCAATAATAACCGTATCCCGCCGCGTAAGATTCAGCCGGGATACCATATATCCTACCAGTTCCTCTCTTGAGCACATCATCCTGTCCGGAAATCGGTACATAACTACATCATTATCCGTAATTTCCTCATAAGCCACTGTTCCATTCTCATTAAAGAAACGGCGCTGATATAAATGAGCCTTTTTATCAAGAGGAGCATAATATTCAGAATAAATCCGACAATATGTATAATAATCCTTCCGAATCAGGCATCCATTCGATATCATCTCTACCCTGTGCACACGATTCTTCGAGCCGTTCACCAGATATGCCATATAGTAAATGCCTGTATTGGGAAATAAATATTTTACCTTATCCGTCTCTTTCGTACTGGTAAAATTCCCGGTTTCGAAAGTTTCCTCCAGCTGCTCTAACGTATATGTAACAGGAGAAATCTGACAGTCCGTAAAAAAAGTATACAGCCATATAACTTCCGAATCCAAAAATCCGATGTTCTCTGTCATATGTTGAATATTATCCCCCGGAAACATATTTGTAAAAATGAATTTAGCCTCCTGACCGATATTTCGCAGAACTTCCGCCCTGTAGGCCTGGGCATATTCCACACCGCTGCTAGCCCAACCGATTCCTAAATTGAAATTATAAACCATATCTATTTCCTCCACATCTACAAAATTCAACTATTTTTCATCATTCGTATAACAATTTGAAAACTGCATCTGTCAGGCACTTTTGAGTAAAATACCCTTCCCTGATTAAGTCAGAAAACCTGTTCACGTCAGATACCATCTTATTATATTGGCTTTCACTCATATTCACTATCTTACTAACTGCTTCGTCCAGCGAATCAACTGTAAATCCTAAATTTTTACGGACAACGGTATCTCTTTCGGCTATATTATTGCTTACAATTACCGGAATTCCCGCCGCCAGATACGCGCTGAATTTATAATTAGTATTCATTTTGATATATTCTCCAAAATAAGAATCCTCTGTCCAAACAAGCCCAAAACCACCACTTTCCCTAAGTGCTGTCAGGAGCGAAATATCATTTTTGAACCAGCCGAGATAACCGATATTTTTACCTTGTCCCCATTCTTCTTTTTCTGCTGTAACTTTTAACTCAACCTCATCATAATCCCAGTTTTTTACAAATTCAAATTTGGGTAAATCGGGCTTTCCCGCAAAATTAATTACTCTTCTGAATTTGGGAACTATTGTTTTATCGATTGTAATCGGAAAATCCCACATTTTCTGTACTACTGTCTTTTTCACAATCATCCCTTTGGTATATAAAAAGTCTATCATTCTCTGTGAAGATAAAATAATTAAATCCGCCTGGTTAAATAAGGAAATATATCGGTTCAAAAGGGAACTATTTTCTTCAAACATCAAAGGAGGTATATCGTGAATAAAAAATATTTTTTTTAGTTCTTTGTAATTTCTTAAACGTTTAACTAAAGCTTCATCAAATTGAATACCATTCCAAGTCGGAAACTGAAAAATGACAATATCACCATGTCCCACAGACGCTATAATCCCGTCCAGCCGTGAAGTAAGCATCTCCGGGGAATCAGAAGCTACATTATAATGATAAATTCCTAATTCCTTATAATTAAGTTTTCTTGCAACATCAGTCACCCTGTTCTGCGCTTTTAAGGCAGTACTTGTAAAACTTTGTCCATAAATATTCGTAATATGTACCTGCAAATTACTTTCCTCCCCTCTCATAATTCTTATCACGGAAAAAATATATGTAGTTTATTATTTTCATCCATATACACATCGCTCAGCAAAATATTCCTTACCGCATTCTCTTTAACCGTCCTCTCCATCTTGCTGAACGATTCAAAAGCATCGACCTGATATTCAAACAACAGATTGCGCTGAGCTGTCGCCCTTCCTGCCACTGCCGCCTGTAATTGCTGTAGATAATCAACCTGCTCCACCCATGCGTTATCTACAGCGTTAAGCACCGCTACCCGCATGAACTCATTCATGCTTCCTCTGCTTCCCAGAGATTTTTCCTGCTCCGACAGGCGCTGCTTCACCTTTTCAAGCAGACGCCACTCTACGGAATCATCATGAACAGACAGCCTGCCATCTGAAATTTCGGCTGCCATATCCGTTATATCCTTATCCAGACGGTAAGAAATATTATCCAGAACATATCTGTTAAGGGAATTCCCATCGCTGTATGTTCCTGATTCCAGAAAGCGCCTGATATTTTCCTGCGCTATTTCCATAATTTTTTCTATCTGAATTTCGCCTCCGTCAAGGAGATGATTTCTTGTGGCATAAATCAGGTCTCTCTGACGTTGTATCACTTTATCATAATTTGTAGCCTGCTTTCTCGATATTACAGCCGTTTCCTCTCCTAAATCCTGCGCCTTGTCGATAATTTTTTCATCCTGCGCCTGCTGATTTTTCTTCTGCCTTCTATGTATTTATCAAGTTTCTGCGGCCCGTTGCTTTCTACGACTCCGTCCTGAATCGATACAAAAAATCTGCTTGTTCCCGCATCTCCCTGTCTTCCCGCCCGCCCTCTCGCCTGACGCTCCAACCTGTTATTTGCCATTCTTCCGATACCGATTACTGCAAGCCCTCCAAGCTCCTCCACCCCTTCTCCCAGCCTAATGTCTGTTCCCCGTCCCGCCATTGAGGTGGAAACCGTAACCGCATTTCTCTGTCCGGCTTCCTTTATAATCTCCGCTTCCCATGCGGCATTATTGGCATTCAGCACATTGTGGGGAACCTTTTCCTTCATCAGCCGTTCGGACACAAGTTCTGTCTCTCCTATTGTTGACACAACAATGAGTACCGGACGGCCGGTCCAGTGGATTTCCAGCGCCGCCCATACCGCAGACTGCAGCTGACTGGCCGCATCCTTAAAATAAATATCCGGCAAATCATTCCGGCGTATCGGACGGTTCGGCGGAATCACCAGCACTTTTACACCATATACATCCATAAGCTCTTCCGAGGCGTCCGCCAGAGTACCGCTCATTCCTGCCATTTTCGGAAACATCCGAAACAAATTCTGAAAGGTAATTGCCGCCACAGAACGGCTTTCCTGCGAAGGCCATAAACCTTCCTTCACTTCAATCGCCTGATGCTGTCCTCCCCTCAGCTTTACTCCTGGCAGCATCCGCCCCGACCCGTTATCAAGCAAAACCAGTTCTTTCTTGCCTGAAAACATATAATCTTCTCCGTTCTGAAACAATGTGTGAGCCCGAAGAGCCAATATCACATGCCGGTTAATCTCGAAAAACTCTTCGCTGTAAAAATTGGCAATCTGGAAAAAGGTTTCCGCATATTGTATCCCCGCGTCAGTCAGCCAGACTTTCTTATCTTCCTTTTCATAATCCACACCTTCTATCAATGTGGTAACAAAAAAATCCGCCATCTGATATAATCTGGACTGTACTCTGGGCGCCCCCGAAATTACAAGCGGGGTCTGGGCAGCGTCTAATAAAACGGAATCCGCTTCATCGATAATCACATAATAAAAGTCCCGTAAAAAACGTTTGTCTGCTGTAGTTACCAGATTATTCAGTAAAAAGTCAAATCCAAGAACCCCATGTGTGGTATATACGATATCCGCCGAGTATATTTCCTTCTTCTCTTCGTTTGTAAAGCTCTCTCCAGTCTTCCGGCAGACGCCTGCCGCCACGGATAATCCCATAAAGCGGTAAACCTGCCCCATTTCCTCTGCATCTCTTAAGGCAAGGTATTCATTCGCCGTTACCAGTATTGTACTTTTCCCTGTCAGCGCATTCAGATATAAAGGCATGGTAGCCGCCAGTGTTTTGCCCTCCCCGGTATTCATCTCCGCAAGATATCCCTGATGCAGCGCAATCCCGCCTAAAATCTGCACATCATAAGGCATCATTCCAAGAACCCTGTAATCCGCCTCGCATACAGCCGCAAATACCTCCGGTAAAATATCATCCAGATTTTCTCCCTGTTCCAGACGTTTTTTAAATTCCACCGTTAAATGAGACAATTTCCTATCTGACAATTCAGCCATCTGTTCTCTGTAGCTCTTAACCTGCCGGACAACCTTATTCAGTTTTTTTATCTTCCCCGTCCATCTCATTTACAATTTCCTGAATTACAATAGAATGAAAGTGAAACTGTGTCATTCCGCCATTGATTAACTGTAGTCTGTAGCTATATGTCTTAAGCGGGCATTGAAAGTCCGTTACCATATCTCTTATAATCAGGCTCCCCGCCTCTGTCTCATATCTGTCATAAAATACCAGCCTTGCAAGCCACGCCTCGCCTGCCGGGCAGTCAACATTGATAGTAATCTGATACCGGCTCTCTCCGTCTATCATGGGAAGTGACGGTTCTATTTTCTGTCTCTGATAATTGGTTTTGGAATACCACTGTTTGATAACCGTACCTGACGGCATCAGTTCATTCTTAAATTCCACGTCGTCCTTCTTATGGTAGGTTATCTCTGAGCCGTACAGGTAAGTGTCAGAAGAATATTCGTTCCAGTAGATTGTCCACTTTTCCCCTGTCATACGCTTTCTTCCCTTTCGGAAAAATCTTCTTTTAACATCTTTTGAAACTGCCTTGAAAACCAGTTGGCGGTTGCCGTCTGGGAATCTCCATGCCTGCCATGGATTCCCTTTCCATATACCTGCACTCCTGCCGAGTGAAGATGGGAAATCAAAGCGTCATAGACGCCGCTTTCAAAATCATCTTCTATCATATAGGTAATAATAAATTTTGATTTTCCCCAGTCTGCACAGTCAAATTTATTCCAGAACTTATCATTCAATCCCTCTATGGCATCTTTATCCAGCTCTCCACCCAGATACTTCAATACATCCAGAGAGGTGGGATACCCTCCGGGACGGGAATATTTTTCATTTGCCGCAACATTCCCGATTCCTGCAAGAGGCTTCATCAATATCAGCGCATGCGGTTTTATATTGCATGGACAGCTATATGAGGATCATCAATAATCTCATTCAAAATGTAATCGCTCACAGCCATGCGGACAAAATCAAAATTGTCCTGTCAAAGAAGGAAAATAACATGGAGCTGCTGCTGGCGGATAATGGAGTGGGAATTGAGAAAGAAGATTTGAAACACATTTTTGAACGGCTTTATAAGTGTGATAAAGGCCGGTCTGAAAAAGGCAGCGGTCTTGGTCTTTCTATTGTCCATCAGCTTGTAGAAAAGATGGGTGGAAGCATAACAGTTGAAAGTTTTCCGGGAAAAGGAACTGCATTTATGTTGCTTTTTCCTTTGGAGATTTAAGCGCGTTCCCGTCTTTATGGCGGGAGCCTTTGTCATTTTGCCGGATTTCAAATTGCAAGGTTAATGCAAGGTTGTGGCAAGGTTAATGCAAGGTTGGCGTGATAGAATACCTTACAGAACAGGAGGTTTTGAATATGGATACAAATTACATCATTGAAACAAAAAATCTGACGAAGCAATACGGCTCACAAAAGAGTGTGGCTGACTTAAATATCCATGTGAAGCGTGGGAGAATTTATGGTCTGCTGGGCAGAAACGGAGCCGGAAAAACCACTACCATGAAAATGCTGTTGGGCTTAACGAAGCCGACTTCCGGAGAGGTAAAAATCTGGGGAAAATCTTTGCCGGGGGACTCAATCAGGCTGCCCCGTATCGGCAGCCTGATTGAGTCCCCCGGCTTTTATCCTAATCTGACCGGCACAGAGAACCTGCGTATCTTTGCCACCCTGCGGGGGGTACCAAACAATCATGCCATCAAAGATGCTCTGGATCTGGTAGGACTGCCCTACAAAGATAAAAAGCTCTTTTCTCAGTATTCTCTTGGTATGAAGCAGCGGCTTGCCATCGCCCTTGCCGTGATGCACGATCCAGAACTTTTGATTTTGGATGAGCCAATCAACGGACTTGATCCCATCGGTATTGCAGAAGTACGCTCCTTTATCCGGGAGCTTTGCGACGCAAGAGGAAAAACGATTCTGATTTCCAGTCACATTCTTTCGGAGATTTCCCTGCTGGCTGACGATATTGGGATTATCGACCACGGCGCATTGCTGGAAGAAGAAAGCCTTGCTGAGCTGGAGCAAAAAAGCAGTAAGCATATCCGGTTTACGCTCTCTGATACTGCACAGGCGGCAAGAATTTTGGAACGCAATTTCCATGAAAACCATTTCTCCATACAGGACGACCACAATTTGCGCCTGCACAACCTTGATCTACCTGTGGGGAAAATTGTAACTGCCTTTGTAGAAAACGGATTGGAGGTATCAGAGGCGCATACCTGTGAAGAAAGTCTTGAGGATTATTTCAAGAGAGTAACAGGGGGTGAGGGAATTGCTTAAACTGGTTCAATGTGAGTTCGCGAAATTGAAGAGAAAAAAAATCATCCCGCTTGTGTTTTTGTCCGCTTTTTTATTTCCTATTCCCATTACCTTTCTGATGGCAACACCGAGAATGTTGGAGAAGTACCCAAATAAATCAGTCCTTTTTGATGGATTGTTCAATATGGTTATGGGATATGGCGTTATTTTTCTCTTGCCGTGTATCATCGGTGTCATTGCAGCAATGCTGTTTTTTATGGAACGGGACAATGACACTTTCAAAAATTTACGCACAATCCCGGTAACAAGTACACAGATGATTATGGCAAAGATCATTGTGCTATTTATTTTTGGAGTTATCTTTTGCCTTGCTTCCATGCTTGCTACCATTGTTTGCGGCAGTTTCTCAATGGAAGTGCATGGTCTTACCTATAAACTACTTGTTGCAGTTGAACTTGGAATATTCATTACAGCGGGAACTTTGCCGATTATCGTACTTGTGGTCTTTTTCAGCAAAACATACATCTTCTCCATTCTGCTATGTGTGTTTTACAGTGTAGTGAGCCTTACCGTCGAAACATTGTTCGGAACATTGCCTAAATGGTTATGTTGGCTCATGCCTATCCCGCTTACAACGCTCTGGGGTGCGGGAGATATGGTGAAACATGGGTTTCCATTGAATGTAAATGCCTTGGAAGCAATTATTCCCTCAACCTTTCAGACGGTTATCATTCTTGGGATAATGGCTGTTGCATCAATCTCATTGATCGACTTCTTATACAAGAAAAGGGGGGAATAAAATGTATCGGATCATTAAAACAGAATTATGGAAGTTAAAGCGGTATCATATCATTTGGGCTGGTATTCTGCTAATGCTTCTTTCCGTTGGAATTACTCTTTTTGCTTCTACTGCATTAGATGGTACAGTTTGGACTTTCCCTCATTTGGTCGAACGCGTCATTCAAAATAATACGACAACCATTTTTCCTATGTGCATTACTCTGATTGCAGGATATATCATTGCTCGTGAAAAATCAGATGATACCTTAAAAAGCATTATGACAATACCTGTTTCCTACCCTGCGTTGATTGGCGGAAAACTGATTGTTTGCGGTTTCCTGTCCGTATTTTTGGGTATGGCAAGTACATTTTTTACTGTCGCTGCGGAATTACTTGTTGGCTTTCCGGGATTTTCGGTAACAGCCGTAATACAGGCTTTGATACAGATCACCCTTAATACCTTATTTTTGTATATAGCCGTAACTCCGATTATAGCCTTTACCGCCCGTATTCCTAACGGGCACATGATAGGTGTTATTCTTGCATTTGTCTATGGCTACGGGGGAATGTTCGCAGCCGGAAATATGTCCCTTGCAAATCTCTATCCGATTACAGCGAGTATGGGACTGATCCAGTACCGAAGCCATGATGCGGCTGTTCATTGGAATATAGGCTTATGCAGCCTAAGTATGATAGTCGTCTTATTGATTTCTGTGGCTATTGTAGTTACAACAAAAAATGTTTCATCCGCAAAAGTTGTTAAAAAGCCGAAAAAAACCGCCCTCAAAAAAGGCTGGTAAACAGGAGGACTTACACATGAAGAAAAAAATATTGATTGGGATTGGTGCCGGTGCTTTCGTGGCAATCTGTTTTGGTATTTTCCTGCTTTCAGGTGCAGGCAGCACCTATTACTATTCACAGATCGACAACACCAAGATCGAGCAGACGGGATCTGCCGGAGGTGTAATTAACTTTGGGGGAAGCATGGACTACTCCTACACGCTGCGTTGTTATGACGAGGACGGAAACGAAAAGGACATTACCTTTGGAACATCGAGGGAATTGAAAGAGGACGCCTTTATTCGTCTGACGGTAATGCCCATTCGTGGAGTGCTGGAATGGGTTGAAGTTCAGTATGACGAGCTTCCCACAGCCGTACAAAAAGAATATACAGCACCGCAATAAAGAGAATAGATAATTGATTATCACCTAAAATATAGCTGCCGCACGACGGCAAAAGAAAAAAAGCCGTCGTACAGCAGACACATTTTCACGCGCCTATGAAACGGCGGCTTTGATTTTCAGAGCCGCCGTTCCTTTTCGTCTATCCTAAATCAACGACGACCTAACACCGTGTAAATCCACGGCGGCATATAGGAGGATTGCCGCCGTGTCTATTTTTGCCTTTTTTCACAATACCCATAATCTGCACCAACTAAAAAAAGCGTAGCTCCCCCTCCGGGGCAGTCTGGTTATGGATATGCTGTCATCCCCATTGGCAATGGTAGCTTATGACAACAGGTTGATGTGCCTGGCGGACACATTTCAACACACTCTCCCCTGTACATATCAATTTCCCCTCTCATGTGTTTTTGTTCCTTATGTGTATGATGCCCTTTCGCCCTCCTACCGGCATTGGCGCATCAGCTTTACCATTTTTTCAATTTCAGAAAAATCCTCTTCATTTTCCAAATCAATCCACGAATTCCCGCCAGACAAAATGTAAGGCGCACGTTTCACCAATTCCGACAACATACTTCCCGCCGTTTTTCCTGTCTCGTCTGTGTATATCTTCCACCTGCATTTCTGAAAATTATATAAAATCAGCTCTCCGTCCATGTTTCCTGTAATATCTGCAAGTTCAGGTTCATAATATCCGCCTGTTTCCCTGTCGCAGATTCGTATATATGCAGAAGCCAATTCTCTATATGGAATCTGAAATTTTCCTGATATTGTATCCGTTATTTTAATACTTTTTCCCGTAAACTCTACTTTCTGGGGTTTCAATGTAATGTTCAAATATTTTTCCATTTTTTCAACATACCCTTAAGCCACCATAATTGCTGCCTGTTCGGAAAAGTACACTTTGGCGAATGGCATTTCTTTTCCCATACAGGGAACAAAACAGGTTGACAGTATGCGGAAAAATACATATAATGCAGTTAGAAACAGTTTTAAATCAAAAATGGTTGCGTATGCATGTCTCCATATTTCCCATTCGCCAAAGTGTACTTTTCCGAAATAATTCCGGCAGATAGAACAAACGGTATCTCACTATCCCGCTATAGGTAGTCAGAAGCCGTAAAAAAATTTGCTATCGCGATTCCGCACTTTATAATTCCACATTCCTGCTTTTTTCGTATACTTTTGCCCTCTCATAAAATGTTGTCTGCGGCATTCCGCACTCTCTGGCAGCCTCTGTTACAGAGAGTTTTTTCATACACCATTTTTGACAGACTTCATGAAAATTTTCCGGCAGAGGCCTTGGGGTTCTGCCAAACCGCACTCCCCGTTCCTTTGCCGCCGCAATGCCTTCCGCCTGCCTCTGCCTGATGTTTATTCGCTCGTTTTCCGCAACATAGCTTAAAAGTGCAAGTACAATATCCGCAAGAAATGTTCCCATTAAATCTTTTCCGCGCCGGGTATCAAGCAGCGGCATATCCAGAACACAAATATCAACCTTTTTTTCTTTCGTAATTACTTTCCACTGTTCCAGAATTTCCTCATAATTTCTGCCGAGACGGTCAATACTCTTAATAAAAATGACGTCGTCCGGCCGCACTTTTTTCATGAGCTGCCTGTACATAGGCCGATTAAAGTCCTTGCCTGACTGCTTATCGGTATAAATATTATGTTTCGGCACCTCCATCTGCTGCATGGCGATTATCTGCCTGTCCTCATTTTGATTTCTGTCGCTTACACGCACATATCCGTATATATTTCCCATATCCTCTCCTTTCGACAATGTTTTACAAGTTCCAATATATACGGAATTATTACATAATAAAGAGTCTGTATCATATAAAAAAAGCCGGGATTTCTCCCGACATTTTTTCATATATTACGCACCAGTTATTAAGCTTTTGCCCCGCTGCATTCGTCAAATGGATGCTTCTTATCTGCCTGACTCATTACCTGCGGGAATAATCTTCCGAATCTCCACCACCACCCCGTCTATCAGCCTTGCCATGGACAAATCTGAAACTCCCACGACATAATTATCACAGTGGTTCACCGGAATCAGAATCCGTTTTGCCCGGCTCTGTCCGATTGCAACTGCCATAGCCGGCGTGATTTCCCCGAGCAGGGAATCCGCAATGACGATTCCAATAGGCCCTATGATGATATCCGCCTTTCGGCAGCACACCGCTGCCGCATTTTCTCCGGTGGCCGCCTCGTCGGCCCCGGCTTTCAGCATGGCGGAGGTTGCCGCGCTGTTGGTTCCCACCGCAGTCACGGGCTGGCCGGGAAAATTCTTTTTTATGGCGGTGATGACCTGTTTCCCGATACCGCCTCCCTGTGCGTCGATTACTAAAATATTCATTCCATACCTCGATTTATAGTTCCGCAGATGCCCTTTGGCACACATTTGTCTGGAAGAAACTGATGCTATTTCGTGTCCTCAATTTCTTCCGTGCGCTCTCAGGCATCTGCCATTCTACTTCTACAATTCTTTCCTACAAATGATACAGCTTCGTATATTTCTCCACCAGATAATTAATGTAATAATCGGGATTGAAATGCTCCCCTGTGGCCAGAACCAGAATCCCGTCGGCTGTTTTAGCCGCGCCGTACCGATGAATCTTTTCTCTCAGCCAGTTGCTGATAACATGGAAATCTCCCTTTCGCAACGCTTCCACAACAGGAATTTCCTTCTCCATGGCATGGAAAAACTGAGCAGCATAGGCGCTTCCAAGGGCGTAAGTCGGAAAATAGCCGAAATCCCCGGCGCTCCAGTGGATATCCTGCAAAATCCCCTCCGAGGAACGGGCGGCGCAAACGCCGAGATATGACTGGTATTTGTCGTTCCAGAGCTTTTCCAGCTCACATGTTTCCACATGACCGCCGAAGATTTCCTTCTCCAGCTCATAACGAATCAGCACATGCACCGGATAGGTCAGTTCGTCCGCCTCTGTGCGGATAAGGGAAGGTCTGGACACATTTACCATTTCCATAAAACATTCCAAAGAAATCTTTCCAAGCTTATCCGGAAAACGCTTTTGCAGCTTCGGGTAATTGCTCTCCCAGAAGGCCGGATTTCTGCCGATATGATTTTCCATCAGCCGGGACTGGCTTTCATGCATGGCGGAGCCGATTGCGTCCTTTAATGCGGTTCCGTCATATTTTTCCTCCACCTGCAGCGCGTACAGGGCATGTCCGTACTCATGGACTGTCGATAAAATGGCGGACATCAGGCTGTTTTTATGATAGTGAGTGGTGATTCTGGCCTCCTTTGCGGAGAAAAATTCCGTAAAAGGGTGCTTGGAAACGCCCATATAGCAGCAGTCTCTGTCAACCTGCATGTAATCCTTCAGTTCTTCCAGAAAGGCTTCCTGCTCCTTTACATCATAATCGGCAAACAGGACGGAATCGTCGATTTTCCTGCCCCTCTCCTGAATTTCACGGATAAGGGGAAGCAGCTTTTCCTTCACTCTGGCAAAAAAGCTGTCGTACATTTCGGCGCCTGTTCCCATCTCATAGCGGTCAAGCAGATAGTCGTAATCAGAACAGCTTTTATCCAGAAAGTTAAGAACCTCCTTCTGGCTCTCTATCACCTTTTCCAGATATGGCGCAAACATGGAAAAATCATTTTTTGCCTTTGCCTGCTCCCAGATACTCTGGCTGTCCGCCAGAATCTGCTTTCTTCTGATATACACTTCCTTGGGAAGCTTTCTTACGTCCTCAATCAGGCGGAAGTAAAGCGCCAGCTCCTTTTTCAGTTCGCTTTCCTCCCCTGCATTCTGGTACATATCCTCCAGACGCTTTAAATGCTCCGGCTTCATCTGATAAGAAAAGGCTTCGCCGGACAAAACAGCAAGCATCTTATTCCTGTAGGGAACCCCCGCTTTGGGGGCTGCAGTTGCCAAATCAAAATACAGCGTGCTGCCGGCAAGCTGATAGGCGGCGCAAATCTCCTTGTATTCTTCAAAAAATTTTAAATCTTCGTTAGTTATCATGTTCATTTTGTCCTCTTTCCCTCGCAACAAAATATTATTTCACTGTTTCCGTTTATCAGCGCAAAATACCAGCATTGCCAGAATAAAAGCCGCCGCCCCTCCGCCAAGCTTCGCGCCCAGCATGGCTCCCAGAAGCTCCGGTTCCCGGCTTAAGGTAAAGCCCGCGTGAGCCGC
Source organism: bacterium 1xD8-48 (assembly GCA_009917455.1). Classification (GTDB taxonomy): domain Bacteria; phylum Bacillota; class Clostridia; order Lachnospirales; family Lachnospiraceae; genus Suilimivivens. The sequence goes on from QZDS01000001.1 coordinate 351,199, forward strand.
CAGCATGCTTGCCGCGCTGACCAGAAAGGCTCCGTTTACCACCTTACCCTTTTCGTCCATATCCTTATACATGGCGATTGCCGGAATCACGCTTACCATTCCCACCAAAAGCCCCGTCATTCCCGCCGGATTCATGCCCAGCCGCTTTCCCAGAAGCAAAAAAGGCTTTCTCAGAATTCTCTGCAAAAATTCCGCCGCCGGAAGGCTGCCCAGCATCACGATTCCGATGGACGATACGGTCTCCATCGCCTCCGAAAGGGGCGCAAGATTCTTCACCAGAGAAATGCCGCACATATATTCTACTGCGCCAAGCACCAGTCCCGCGGTAATCACCCACTGGATTCCTTTTGCAAAAGCGCAGAAGCCCCGAATCATTTTCTCCGGTATTTTCCACAGTCCCAGAAGGAGCAAAGCCGCCAGCGCAAATACCGGGAGATTCTGCCGGATACATTCTATGACGGAAAACCCCGCAAGGATGCCTCCCGTCACAAGTCCCACCGGCATGGTAATGATTCCCAACATGATTCCTCTGGCAAAAAATCCTCTGTCCTCTGCCGCAATCATTCCCATTCCCACCGGGATTGTAAAAACCACGGTACAGCCGAAAATCGCCGCTACAACAATTCCGGCATAACTGCCAATCCGGGCATCTTCCGCCAGTTCCGCCGCCAGCTGATAGCCTCCCATGTCGATGGCAAGGAGGCTTCCAAACATCCCCGGGTCCGCGCCAATCATACGATAAAAGGGGATAACCGCCTTCCCCAGAACATCGGAAAGTACCGGCGCAAGGCATATCATGCCCGCCATGGACAGGGCGGTAGGCCCAAGGAACAGAAAGCCTTCCTCGAATTTGGCTCCATATCCCCACTTGTTTCCCCGTATCCTGTCAATACCGCCGATTACCGCGCTGACCGCCATAATAATCATGAATATCTGGTTCATAGGTACCTAAAATTCCATTCTTTGGACGATATCCGCCCAGGCTTCCTCGTCGATTTCCTCATTTTTAAACAGCTTCCTTTTATCGTCGTCGGTAATTTTGCGAATCACCCGGCAGGGATTCCCCGCCGCTATGGTCCAGTCGAGAATGTCCTTTGTGACAACGCTTCCCGCGCCAATCACCACGTTATTTCCGATGTGTACGCCCGGGCATACCACGGTATTGCCGCCAAGCCATACGTTGTCGCCGATGGTAACTTCCTTTCCGTATTCGTAAGCGGAATTTCGGCTGACGGGATGCACCGGATGTCCCGCCGTATAAATCGCCACATTGGGCGCCATCTGGCAGTTGTCCCCGATTTTGATTTTTGCCACGTCAATCAGGGTGCAGTTATAGTTTGCAAAAAAGTTTTTGCCCACTTCAATGTGCTTTCCATAGTCACAGTAAAAAGGCGGGTTGATAAAAGCGCCGTCGGATTTGCCGAGCAGCTCCTTTACCACAGCTGCTACGCCTTCAAAATCCGACCTGTCCATAAAATTCAGCTTCTGGAGCAGCTTCCTGCATACCAGCTGTTCCTTAAAAATCGTCTCGTCCGATATGTATGCCATCTGGGCGTCGCGGCGTTCAATATTGTTCATCTTTCTCCTCCGTTTCCGTTCTGCTTTCACTGTTTTTATCTATGAGGATATTACCATCTCTGCAGAGAAAGTCAATCGTTATCTTCCAAATTGGACGTCCTGACAAACACATACTTATCTTCCGCAGACCGCTCCCCGGAAAAAACAAATCCCAGCTCATGGAATTCCCGGATATCCTCAGGGTTTTCAATTCCGTTTTCCACCAGAAAGCGCACCATCTCGCCCCTTGCCATTTTAGCAAGAGTTCCCTTCTGCTTTACCTTTCCGTTTATCAGCTCCCCGAATTCAACGGTGATGAATTTATCCTGCGGCATGATATACTTTTCAATGCACCGGGAGTATTCTCTGGAAGCCAGATTGACAATCACCCTGTCCCTTTCTGTCAGACTTTTATACAGGCGGTTCCCCCAGAAATCATATAAATCCCGGCTTTTGCCCACAGACAGCTTCGCCTGCATCTCCAGACGGTAGGGCACGACTCCGTCAAAAGGCGCAAGAATTCCGTAAAAGCCGGAAAGAATCCGCAAATGCTCCTCTATGTAAGAAAGCGCTCCGGTTGTAAACACCCCCGGAGCCATGTGCTGATACTGCAATCCCTCGTACGCTGTTACCGCCGGCGTCAATGCACGCTCCAAATCCATCTCCTGAAAACGCCGGTAATTCAGTTCCGCAAGGCGCTCGTTGCATTTCCAAAGCTCTCTTGCCTCCTGAAAGGACAGCGTCCTTATTTTCTCCATGAGGATTCGGGTATCGTCAATAAATTTCGGCAATCCCCGCACCTCGTAAGAATCCGTGTCAACGTTCATTTTCTTTGCCGGCGAAATAATTATCTTCATAAGCTTAACTTTCCCTGCTTTCAGATACAATCCAGCATCTGCGCCGGATTCTCCGCCGCCTTTACCTTGTCGAAGGCTTTCACAATCATCCCTTCCTCGTCAATCAGGTAAGTGGTTCTCACCACGCCCATGCTCACCTTTCCGTAATTTTTCTTTTCCTTCCATACATCGTAAGCCTGAATGCAGGAAAGCTCCGTGTCGGAAAGCAGGGTGAATGGCAGTCCGTACTTTTCCTCAAATTTCTTATGGGACGCCACGCTGTCCTTGCTGACGCCGAGCACTACCGCGCCCTTTTCCTGAAACTGCGGATACAGCTCGCCGAAATTGCACGCCTGCTTTGTGCACCCCGGCGTGTTGTCCTTCGGGTAAAAGTATAAAATCACCTTTTTGCCTCTGTAATCCTCAAGCGTATGGCTCTTCCCGTTCTGGTCGGGTAATGAAAACGACGGTGCTTTTGTTCCTGTTTGTAACATTTTGTGTTCCTCCTCTTATCATTCTGCTTCCTTTGGCTGGCACACCGGGCAATAATACACGCTTCCGCCCATATATGCCTCTTTTGTAATGCTTCCGCCGCAACGCGGACAGCCTGACTTATAAGTCATTTTCGACATTTTCGTCTGATATCCGCCCGGTCTGCCGAAGATATCCTTTTCCGTATCGCGCCCGCCCTTGTCCGTCATTTCCCGCAGCACGGAGACAACGGAACCTGGAAGTATCTCCCATTCTTTTTCCGACAGCGTTTCCATCTTCCTTTTTGGATGAATCCGCGCCGCAAATAAGATATCCTGCAAAACACCGTTTCCGATTCCGGGAAAACGCTGCTCCGTCGCCAGAAAGGCTTTTGCGCTGAGCGTTTTTTTGCTTTCCGTTCTCCGCCTGGAAAAGTATTCCTGAAATTCCGGCGCAAAGGGCGAAATTGCCTGCCTGCTTTTTATATAGTATTCGTTGTCATAATCTCCCTTATGCAGATAAATTCCGCCGTACATCGCAACCGTGAACACCAGCGCCAGTCCGTCCGAAAACTCCATCAGAAGCTGATAATTACGCGGCGCCTTTGAAACAGGTATCAGCAACATATTGACGCCGTCATTCACGCAAAGCCTGATGTCATCCTCAAAGGATATCTCCACAAATATCCCGAAGCCCTCCGCCCCGGTAACTTTCTTTCCGGCCAAAGCATTGTGATACGCGGCCGGCTCTCCGTTATACCAGCAGAATTTATGCTCCTTTGACGGCGGCCGGACGCAGCTTACCGTTTTCCCTGTGATGTGTTCCCGTATCTGAGCCGCTCTGGCTGACACTTCCGGTAATTCCAGCATTTTTATTCCTCCCTTGATGTTGTTGGCAGAATTTTGCCGAATTGATATCTGTTGTTCTCCGGGACAGATTCACCCGTCCGCAATCACAGAATGGCTGTGAATATAAAATTCCCCCTGGCACGGAAGATATTCTTTTTTCATCGGCTCAAACTGCCTCTCAATTTCCGCTACGAAATCAGGCTCGGGGATAAAGTCTTTGTACCCCACAGAATATGCGCCAGATAATGCTCGTTACAGCCGGGTTCGTTTACATTCCAGAAGGCTTTTCCCGTCAGCTTCTCAACAATACGATAATCCTCTTTCCTTTCATTCCGTATCTTAACCGCCGGCCTGATTTCATTATCATTCATTTTCAAATCCCCGCTTTCTTCTATATATTCAGTGTACTTGAAAACCGCCTGCAATACAAGAAATTAATATACTAAAATTTCTCAGAAAAATTTCCTGTTTTCTTTTATAATAAGAATATCAATAAACCGAAGAATATCAGAATGGAATTGCGGGTATTACAATATTTTCTTGCAGTCACAAGAGAACAGAGCATTTCCGGGACTGCGCAGCCTGATTGATTTCGGGTTGGTTTTCGGCCAGGTGGACGCAGCTAAATATGAATACCTGCGCTTTCCCACCCCTGACAGCTACGGAATTTTAATGCGCAAAGACAGCCCCCTTGCGGAAAAAGAGGCCATTTCCCCCGAGGATTTATGGGACAGGCCTCTTATGTTTAACCGAAATACCCGGGACGGGGATATTCTCACCACCTGGCTTAGGAAACGCCGCTCCTTTTCTTTGATGGCTTTGGAGCAGTTGCCTGAAAGCTGGTGTCAATCAATTCAAAGATTTTTTCCTCCTCCACCGTGCCGTCCAAAAGTACGGTAATCCAATGTTCCTTGTTCATGTGATAAGCCGGAAAGATGCCCGGCTCCCGAGTGAGTATGTCATGAAACATCCTGTCATCGATTTTCAGGTTAATTGCGTCCACGTACCCGTCCCCCGAAAGCCCTAACTTTTCTTTGCTGACTTCCATCACCAGCGCAAACCACTTCCTGTTGCCTATGTGGCGGAATACGGCGTCCCTGTCGTCTTTCGCCCAGGGGTATTCCGGGGAGGTCTTATATTTCTTTTCAATATAGGAAAAAACAGATTTCCTCATTTGATGACTCCTTCGCCTTAATTCTGAATTATCCCTGCGTCACAGGCCGCCTTCTCTGTCTCTGCAAATATTTTCGCTGCCGCGTCAATCACCTCGCACAGACGGAACTCATCGTAATCTTCTTCCGTCATGGACCAGCCCCTGTGCACAAACTGATTGCGTATTTTTCTGCCCCTGTTTAAATATGCCAGCTCGTTTTCCAGTGTTTTTTCCAAATCGCACTTACAGCACTGTCCGATTTTCTTTAAATAAAATGCAATTTCACTGACGCCCTTCTCCTTTTTCCCAAGGGCAATCGACCTTTCCTCGCAGAACCATTTTGCAATTTCATTCAGGGAAGATTCCAGATAAGAAAGTATCAACAGCAATAACGTACATTTATTGACATCTCGGGAAAGCCTCTCCCACGTAAGTACCGGAGAGAACATATAGGCAGGATTAAACAAATCTTTCAGTTCCTCTTTCGTATACTCTCTTTGCGGCCGACCACCTTTTATCAGTTCAAAAGAAACATCCGAATCGCTAATCAGCGTCTTTATTTTATCTTCCAGATGGCTCAATATGAAAAAGCAGTAATCGTTGATTTCCTCCAGCTCCTGCTCATATTTCACAAAAGGAAATACGGAACTGATACTGCAAAACAACGAGTACGGCAAATCCTCATCTGTATAAAATTCCTGGCTTTGAACCAGCCCCTCCCGGTCAAAATACACTTTCATAGTCTTTTCCTTAATTTTGTTCCAATATACAGCCGCCAAGCTTTTCTGCCCATTCAGACTCCTTAAAGCCTGCAAGCACCGTCTTGCCGTCAACGATAATGGGACGTTTCACAAGCATACCGTTTCCGGCAAGAAGCTTTATCTGCTCATCCTCACTCATGGCGGAAAGCCTGTCTTTTAGCTGCATTTCCTTATATAAAAGACCGCTGGTATTGAAAAATTTCTTCAGCGGCAAACCGCTTTTTTTATACCATTCCTTTAATTCGTCACAGGTGGGATTCTTTTCAACAATGTGACGTTCCGTATAGGCAATCTTATTTGCGTCAAGCCATTTTTTTGCCTTCCGGCAGGTTGAACATTTAGGGTATTGCAAAAACAGCATGGATAAATCCTCCTTGTCATTTTTATATTTTTTTCTTGTGGCATTGATTTACAAGCGCCATGTAGGCGTCCATTTCAGCGTCCTTAAAACAGCAGAAATACACATTCATTACCGTGTCGGGATGCTCGTCAAGCCACTCCACCGCTGTAAGCAGGGAAATCTTTGCCGCCTCGTTTAACGGATAGCCGTACACTCCCGTGGATATTCCTGGAAATGCAATGCTGCCGCACCCGTTTGCAAGCGCCAAATCCAGAGAATTCCTGTAACAGGAGGCAAGCATATCGGCATCGCTTTTCCTCCCGCTGTAAATCGGGCCCACCGTATGGATAATGTAATCCGCATAATCTATATCGTGCGCCCCGGTTATTTTTGCTTCCCCGGTACGACATCCGCGAAGGGCTCTGCATTCCTTAAGCAGCCCCGGCCCGGCGGCACGATGAATTGCGCCGTCCACGCCTCCGCCGCCAAGAAGGCTCTCATTTGCCGCATTGACAATCGCATTTACATGCATCTCGACAACGCTGCCCTTCACAAAGGTAATATGGGCCTTCGGCTGATATTCCAGAAGCTTTCGGATAATGCTTTTCTCCAAAACAAGCTTCTGTCCCCAGGGATTGATAATATAACCGCTGCACATCGGACTGCTGCCGGCCGCTTCGAATAAGGCTTTCAGCGATTGGTTGACAGCCGGTGACGATTTGCCCTTTTCCATCTCCTCCTTACTTGTAAAAAGAGGGATAAAGTAATGTCCGTCTTTATCCGGCATGTCGGTCGGAGCCAGGACCTGCATGTCATTATTCAGCCCCTTTGCCACTACATTAAACACCGGTTCCGGCGCCGCATCATCGCCGCCATAGTACCAGTTGAAAATCGCGCGTTCCAGTTCTAAGGTGTATTGGGGGGTGGTCATTTTGGTGTCTCCTCCTAAAATTATCCTAAATAAAGCACTATCACATCATAAATATTGTAAAACTCAACCCTCACCATCTCTTTTCCTATCATACTCTGCAGGCTCGTCAGCAGCTATCGTTGTGCTCTTTATCGGCACATATTGATGCGTCCTGGAAGATATAGGAATCACATAACCGGATGCGGAGGTATCAGAATATTCTTCAAAGTTTTCAACCTGTTCCATAACCTTTTTGAATACTTCAGGACTGTACTGCGGCGGATAGCCATTCTTAACCAGGCATATCTTGATATCAAGCTTCAGCTGATTACGGACATTTTTATTATTAAGCCAATCGGCAAAGGATGATTTTGTATCAATTATTTCCTTTACCTTTTTAGCCAGGGATTTGCACTTGTCATTAATAACGATGCCGTCTGCTTCCTTATCTGTTCCATATTCAAAGTTGTACTGGTCGCGCAGGGCTATAAGAATATCGTAGAAAGCTTTTTCTTCAAAAGTCAAACCAATCTTGCGGAAGCTTTCTCTGCTTTCATTCATCTTACGTAAAATAGTCAAAGCCTGCTCAGTTGCAATCTTAATAATATCCTCAGATGCATGCTCCTGCGCTTCTCCGGCTTCTTCCGCATCAAGCTGCCTGCGTCTTTCATGGTATTGCGCAATGGTCTTTTCCAGCATTTCCCGGAAAGTCCTTGCCGCCAGCTGATTGACTTTTCCGTACTCCTTTATCTGCTTACGAAGCATTTTTACAAGAAGCTCAAGCCTGGTTGCAGGCATTCCGACATCAGATAATTTTTCAAAATATTCCGGAGAAAAGATATCTTCTTCCTCGCCGCTTTCAAGAACACTTTCTACCCGATTGTATTTAAGAGCCTCCTCAACCATCCTGGCAACTGCCCGGTTCATCGTATCGGTATCCACTTCGCCTGTTCCGCTCATCTTGCGAACAAAGCCTGCTATAGCCATAAAGCACTGTGCAAGTGCGGTTTCTTCTTCACCAGGATACCCGGAAGGCTGACAAATATCAAAAGCAATTCTCATTCTCTTTACTGTCTGTAAGAAGTATGTCTTAAATGAGACCTTTTGAGTACCTTTGTTCCCTTCCGTCCGCAATTCCTGTGTTGACACAAATACGTATTCCGCGGCTTTTGCAAGCAGTCTGTAACGCTCCATAGGGTCACAATCCTGATTAAGAAAAGGTGTTAAATCATAATCCGCAAACAGGGATTTTAAAATTGCCATTTCTTCCCGAAATACAGAGGTTGCCTGCTCGACATCATCAGTTGTGGGTGCGACAGAAGCGTCGCCGCCGTAAACCTTCATAGCTTCCCGCATATTATCACGAATGCCAATATAGTCAATAACCATGCCAAACTCTTTCCCGGGGTATTTTCTGTTTACCCGGCTGATGGTCTGAATCAGCACATGTTTCTTTAGCGGTTTATCGTTATATAAATATGTAAGGGCCGGTACGTCGAATCCGGTAATCCACATATCGACAACGATAGCGATATGGAAATTTGATTTTTCCTGTTTAAACGCTGCGTCCAGTTCTTCAGAACGCTTATCATTATGGCTGCCGCCGAGATAATTGTACATCTCAGCCTCATCATTACTGCCGACACTTGATATCATGGCAATAAAAGGCATTGGCTTCAATTCTTTCAGTTCTTCTTTCGTTGCTGATACTCCGTCAGCAGTTTTCTTTTCCTCAAACCATTCCGGGTATTTCGCATTGAATTTTTGCAATAATGCATACGCTATCTTCCTGTTTGAGCAGACTACCATGGCTTTCTGAATTCTATCCGGGTCGCCGGCACAGGAAGAAACATAGTGGTCATGAATATCGACGGCAAGACGCTCCAGGCGTAATGGTTCTCCAAGAATGACCTCCATAGAGCTCATTGCTTTTTTACTGGCTTCAATATCCTCCTGTGTCGCGCCGTCATCAGCACATTTTTTATAGTAATCTTCAATTTGTTTTACTTTTTCTTTGTTCAGCAAAACTTTTGCGATACGGGGATGATACTTGATAGATACCGTAAGTCCGTCAGCAACCGCCTGGTCCATGGTATATCGGTCAATTTCCTCACCAAAAGTCTGATAGGTTTCTGCAATCGGAGTTCCTGTAAAGCCTACGAAAGTAGCCTGTGGAAATGCTTCTTTCAACACCTTTGCATAGGGCTTTGACACCATGGCTTTCATATTTTTATCTGCATCCTTGCTGAACTGAATCTTTTTCGAATGTTCAAGCTGGGTCCGGTGCGCCTCATCGGAAAAACATATAATATTCCGCCGGTCATTGATGAGACCAATTTTGTCATCTTTACGGTCGCAGAATTTCTGGATGGTACAGATATAGAAACCGCCGCTTTGTCTTGCTCCAAGTTCCTGCCTTAACTCTGCTCTGTTTTTTACAACGGAAACCTCGCCAAGATTCAGGAATTCTTTGCTCCTGGTAAAAAGCTTTGCTCCCTGTTTTTGAAGTTCATCACGGTCAACAATCAGAACAATTGTCGGCGAGCCAATCTGCGGGATATCGGTACAGCGAAGGGCAAGCTGCCGGGCCAGAAACGCCATAGTGTAGGTTTTCCCGCATCCTGTCGCACCGAAATAGGTACCGCCTTTGCCGCTTCTTTTTACAACAGAATCTATGATACTTTGTTTCAGCAGCCTTGCCGCAAAAAACTGCGGATAGCGGCATACGATTTCAATCTCGGAGCTGTCATAAATGCTGTCCTGAAAGTAAATGTAGTCTCTGAAAATTTCAAGGAAACGGGCAGAACTATATACGCCTTTTATCATTGTTTCCGTCTCTGCAAAAGGCAGAGTGGATATTTTATCACCGTCTTTTACACGGCGCCAGGCATAGAAATGCTCATAGGGTGTACGGACGGTTCCAAGTCTTGTTTTTACGCCGTCTGAAATACAGGCAAGGGGGCAATAATGCAGTAAATGCGGAATATCTCTCCAATAGCGGATATTTATCTGCTCCCATGCGTCATAAACAGTCGCATTCGCATCGGCAGGATTTTTCAGTTCAATCACACATAACGGCATACCGTTTACAAACAAAAGCAAGTCCGGTCTGCGGTTTTCTTTCTGACCGTTGTCTGTATATTCTACTGTAAACTGGTTTACCACACGGAATATATTCTTGTTCGGATTTTCAAAATCAATGAGCGGTATCATTCTCGCCAATCCGTCTTGCGGTGTAAACTGAACGCCGCAGACCATCCATCCGTACACCTTGTGCAAAGCTGCAAAGTCGCTTTCGCTGCCTGCAAGACGCACATTATCAAAAATCTGCGTAATCTCATCATTGGTTAAGCCCGAACTTGTATCGGCTATAAATTTCTTAAAATCATCGGCAATCAGCACATCTCTTTTGGTTACACGGGAAATTTTACTGCCGGAAGTATACTCCCAGCCTTCCGCTTCCAGAAATCCAATGAAGGCATATTCATATTCTGATTCACAATAGCGACCATTGTAATTTTTTAGCTTAGCCATAAGCTATGCCTCCTTTGTTTTTCTTCCTTCCTCGACAGAGCCTTTTATAAGTATCGGGCAAATGTCTTTGATTTGTGCTTTCAGTTTTTCATTGATTTTTTTGCGTTCTTTATATACTGTATAAATATCAGCAATAAACTTCTGACTTCTGATATCCGCAACAGGTATTTCAACTTTAATTAAATCATCCCAGGTAAATGTTTCTCTTGCGGAACCCCAGGAATGAAATCTTGCGTATCTGTCAAATTCTGTCCGGTTAAAAAACATGGATAAATATTCAGGTAATAATTTATCTTCGTTTACAGAGAACACTTCATTTACCGATGTTACAACAATATCCTCATTGGTGTTATTAAAGGCATATGCAAAAACCTTTTCGTTGTGTGTGGTCTGTACAAAACTAAATTGACGTGGTTTAACTACTTTGTAATTAGCCAGTTCGTTTCGATTAACTTTTGAAGTAGGCTCCCGAAACTCCTTAGCCGTACTTACACCCATAACGTTTTTTGTACCATTAGAACCATTTCTTACATCATGTCGTTCAATAAACGGTCCAATAGCCTCACAATGCATTTTACGTCTTAAACCTTCAATATAAGCATCACAAACCAGCTTCAAATCCTCCAGCCCGCGCTCATAGCTTTGCTGATTTGCAAGCATGGTATTGTAGACATCTGCATACTTTTGCTGGACTATAAGTGGCGGGAGGTGCAATTCCATATCACATAAAGTCTCAAAGGAGAATACTTCTGTTGAACTTCCCCATGACTGAAAGCAGGCTTCCCTGTCCCACTCATCCCGCTTAAAGTGTAAAAACAAATAGTCAGCCAAAACAACATCTTCCATTGATGGTTTTACTTTGAACGCTACATTATTCCAACTAATAATAAAAGTATCATTTGTATTATTATAACCGAAACCAATTCTCTTACCATGTGTTCTGGGATTATAAATGAATTCCCCCGGTCTTACAACTAAAAATTTAGATAAGTCTGCTCCTGTCACATTAGCTTTCGTAGGTATTATTTCCTTTGTGATTGTCATACCTCTCACATCATCAGAGCCATATATCAATTCCGAATTGGTATCTGAAACAAGCTCGATTAGTTTTCCAAGTTTATATTTAGTCAATCCCATAACCAATTCCCTTAAATGCGTCTTCCAGCATCTGCTGGGATTTTCTTTCCTGCTTCATGACTTCCTTCATTTCTGCCTGAATACGGGCCATTTCCTTTTCATAATCAATATCCAAATCATGGTCGATAAACTCAATATATTTGCTCGGAGTAAGCGTCCAGCCTTTGGTTTTAATCTCGGCAATACCTACACTACGGTAAAGTTCAGGTACATCGTATTTTGTTCCGTCAGTTCCTTCACTCTGCCAGGTATGATAAATACCGGCGGCTTTCTCTATCTGTTCCGCTGTCAAACGCACTTTCTTTTTATTTTCACCCTTAACAGGATTTTCTCTCCATTGACGCAAATCCATAAAAAGTATTTCATGTTTGCGGTTGCGAAGATTTCTGCCGTGATAGCTGCCTCCTTTTTTATTCTGATTCAAAATCCAAAGGGTAACGCTTATATCGGTAGTAATGAACAGCTCTCTCGGAAGAACGATAATAGCTTCAATCTTGTCATTTTGAATGAGTTTTTTACGGATTTCCAAAGTATCACTATCATTTAACGCACCGTTGGCAAGCAGGAATCCGGCGACGCCATTAGCAGGCTTTAAATGTGAAAGCATATGCAAAATCCAGGCATAGTTTGCGTTACTTTCCGGCGGTGTTTGATACTCCGTCCAACGAGGGTCATTTTTCAGATTATCATCATACCAGCCTTTCAGGTTAAATGGCGGGTTAGCCATAATGTAATTAAAATACAGTCCCCTGTGCAAATCATGCGTGAAGGAAGAATCGTTTGTTTCGCCGAGGTTGTGACTGAGTCCGCGAAGCGCAAGGTTCATTTTTGCAAGACGATAGGTGGCCGCATCCTTCTCCTGTCCGTAAATATTGATTCGGTTGATATCACCCTGCTTTGACTTTACAAGGGCGGCGCTCTGAATAAACATACCGCCGGAACCACAACAAGGGTCTATCGTAGTAGCGTCTTTGATACAAAGCCCATCTGTGATTTTCACGGAAGAAGGGCGTAAAAAGGCTTGAAATAAAGGCATTTCCGCCCTTTGCGACCGACCTGCTACCGTTGTGCTGTGACGGCAGAAAGCCGGTCGTATTCTGAAAGCTGTCTGTGCCATTGCCATTTTGCACCCCCTTCCTGTGAGATTTCTGCTATCGCTAAAATGTGTGGCTATCGCTGAAAAATGTGTAAACGCTGAAAAGTTTACCACTTATACATATCTTTCAGCGTTTGCACGAGCATATCGGTTCTGGCTTTAATCCTATCTATCGTCCATGAGTCCTCGTATACGACAGTCTGATTAAGGTAGAGACCGTTTCGGTATCCCATATCCTTTGTCTTGTCTTTCGACTTTCGGTCTTTCTTCTGCTCAAAGGACATATTGGACAAGTTCTGGTTATATCCCGTGATGGTTAGATTTCCGAGGGTATGGACATAATCAGAGCGATACTGCCTTGCACGGTCCTTATCGCCGACGGCGATCATATCAACCCATGCGTCTGGGATGTTTTCTCCTTCGGGGAAGATATGCTCAATTGTCCATACATACTTATTACTGTTGTCACGTGCCCAAAGGTCAGAATAGATTTCCTTTGTCTGATGCTGTGCCTCTATGCTGCAAAGAATGAACCTTGTCGCTTCGGGATTCTCATCATAAATCGAGCCGCGCAATTTGCTTTCAAATGCCTCATCCGTTGCGGAAACAGAAATCAGCTTCTCACGAACAGCAGAAACCACCTCTGCTCCACGCAGAACTTTTACCTCGCTAATGATGTCGATGAATAGCTGCGTGAGCTTGCGCGTGTTCGGGACATCTGTAACATTACGGCGAACGAAGAAGGTGATGAGGGTTTTAATGATCTCATCAAGATTCCCGTCTGCCAGGTCAAGTTCATCCTGATTTGACATGACGTACAGCAACAGAATGTATGATGGAGCACCGGCTATTCTTTCAAGGTCAGCAAGAGAAGTTGTGTAAACATATTCATCCTCGCTGTTGTTCGTAATCAGGGCGTAAATCTTCGACTTTTGCAGAAGATCGTCAAGTAGCGATTTGTAATCGCTCTTAATCATCTTCTCGTAAATATCAAGCAGAGTTGTCCTCGTGGCTAAGTAACCGAGGTAGTACTTTTTATCCGAGCCTTTATATGGCGCATTCAATTCCTCTCTGAAGGAGTTATAGTACTGACGGAAAAAACGCTCTTGTACGGAATAATCCTCCTGACCTACATTGAACAGGATTTGCTTCCAAATTTCATAGCTGTTATCCGCATCCGCTTTGCTTTCTGCTGACGCAATCAAGGTGTTTTTTATCAAATCAATCGCCGAAAGCGGAACACCTCTATGGTTAAGGGACTCAAAAAGCATATAGGCATCTTTGTTGGTATCGACTTCAATTCCAACCATGATGGCGTTTTCAAACTTCCGCACGATACCAAATAAAGCACCGACATCATTTATGTTGGGATTTTCTTCTTTGGCATCAGCCACTTTTTCATCTATCAGCTTTCCAAAGTGCTTATATGCCTTGGAAATTCTACGGTTACCGAAGTTTTTCGGATGACCTTTTTGTCCAGTAATAATCCCCTTATCGGAAAGGACAAAGGAAAAGTCCTCGTCATTCATATTTTGCTTTTGGAGAATAAGACGCTGGACATATTCCGTTTTCTTCGTTCCATCGGAAGTATATGTCTGTTTTTTATTGGCAAGCTCGCTCCGCAAATTAGCGAGGTCAGTCCGCTCGTCCTCATCCATTTGTTCTTTCAGAGCATTCAGCTTTTCATACAAAGCTGTGAGAAGCAGCATAATCGTAGTAAATCTCTGCTGTCCGTCAATCACCTCAAGAGTAGTACCGTTAAGAGAACCGCTGTTGACACAGATATAAGAGCCGAGAAAATACCCGTAGTCATTTTCGGTCACGTCATTAAACAATGCGTCCCAGTCGTTGATTCCCCATGTGTACTCTCGTTGATATTTTGGTATCCGATAAACCACATTGCTGTTTATTGCAAAGATATCGGATACCGTAGGATGTGCTACCTGTTTTATCATTTCATCTGCTCCTCACATCATGTTTATTCGTCTTTCGGTGTCGCTCCATACGGCACCGTGTCCTCGGCTACCATCGAAAGCGGAGGCTCATACTCAGGGTATCGGTATACCTTCTTGTCTGATGTATCCACAGTTGGTTTCTCGTAGGTAGCATTAAATATCAGGTCAAGAAGCCAATCGCGGAACGTCTGATTTCTCCTGCTACGGGTATCTCCCTGATAAGCCGTATAAAGCTCCATGCCGCTGGACATATTGCGCAGGATAGCTTCCCAAGTGGCGCGTTCACTTTCGTCGCGGGCATTCTGGATATCAGAAAACTGCATAGCATTCCGATAACGCTCGTCCTTCTTGACTTCCTCGGCAATTTCCTGAATCTGCTTCTTAATCTTGTCCTCATCCGTCCAGTCGCAGTTACCCCATACATCGTGGAAGGATTCAAGAATATGTGTTAAAGTATCCAGTTCCGGAACTGGTATGCCAATATCGGTCTGGACAGGCACCGGCTTCACCTCTGCATCTTCGTTTGCAAGAGAGATAGACATCGTTTGCTGTGCAACAACACGATAGCTGTCCAAATCTACGCTCTCTATAATCTTTTTGTAGTCGTCGTTCTCGTCACCGACCTTCGGTAGCTTTGGCACTAACAAGGTCAGGAATATTGACAGCTTCTCCCAATCAGGAGAGCCATACGGAAGGATTGATGACAGGAAATTATAAGTACGCACAAATGCCTTAGCACTCTTCTTAAACTCGACCTTATCGTCATATTCCAGTTTCTTAAACAACTCAACGCACTTATCGATAATCGGATCAATTTGCTCACGGTCAGCATTATTAAGATAAAGTCCCACAAAGGTATCTACATCCTCATCTGTATATACCTGCATCGGCTCCATGTTATCAACCAGGTCGTTCAGCTTATTTGCATCGGTTTCGCCCGAAAGGACGGTCGTCTTGTAATAGCGTTCGAAGGATTTCTGAATGTCCGCCGGGTTATTTATAAAGTCCAGTACGAATGTATCGGTCTTATACTGCGCGCAGCGATTCAACCTGGAAAGAGTCTGCACGGCCTTTATATCAAACAGCTTCTTATCAACATACATAGTCTGAAGAAGCGGCTCGTCGTACCCAGTCTGGAATTTGTCTGCTACCACTAAAATACGATACGGGTCTTTGCGGAATTCCTTTTCGATTTTTGCGCTGGGGAATCCGTTAATTTTTGTCTCAGTGTATGTCTCGCCTTTGTACCGAACTTCCCCTGAGAAAGCAATCATCGGCTTGTACTGGCTCTTGCGTTCTTCCAACTCTTTCTTGATGGCAAAGTAGTATTCTATGGCTCTCTGAATCTGATGGGTTACAACCATCGCACGAGCCTTCCCCTTGATTCTCATTCGGACGTTATTGTAGAAATGCTCGACAATGATTGCTGCTTTTTCTTCTATGGCGTGTTCATCGCTTTCCACATAAGAGCGTAGAATCTTATTTGCCCGTTTCTTATCGAAGAGTGGATCATCGCTTACGGTTTTCGTGAGATGGTAATAGCTCTGGTACGGCGTGTAATATTTCAGGACATCAAGGATGAACTTCTCCTCGATAGCCTGCTTCATGGTATAGACATCATGAGGCTTTGCCTTTTTCGTTCCGTCCTCGTTCAGAATAGGATTCCCGTTTTCGTCCGTAAGTACCTCGCCGAACATCTCCAAAGTTTTATTCTTCGGCGTAGCCGTAAACGCAAAATAGCTGGCGTTATTCGCCATCTTTTTACCTTCGATGATTGTGTTGATTTTGTCCTCAAGCTCATCATCATCTTCGTAAACGCTGCCGGAGATGGCAATGTTCATCTTTGCGGCAAGACTGCCATTCTGACTGGAATGCGCCTCGTCAATGATGATTGCAAAAGTCCTGTTCTTATAATCTGTAGAGATGTCGTTCAGGATGAATTGGAACTTGTGGACAATGGTAATAATGATCTTCTTGCCCTCATCCAAAAGTGTATGAAGATCAGAGGCAGACTTTGCCCAGCCTACCGTGGAGGACACCTGTGTAAACTGTCTGATGGTATTTTTTATCTGCTTATCAAGGTTGATACGGTCGGTAACGACAATGACCGTGTCAAATACATTTTTACCGTTACTTTTGATGCCGACAAGCTGATGCGCCAACCATGCGATTGAATTTGACTTGCCGCTACCCGCACTGTGCTGAATCAGATAACGCTGATCGGAGCCCTCTCTTTGCGCACGGTCAAGAAGCATGGTCACAACCTTCAGCTGATGATACCTTGGGAAAATCTGCTTGTAGCTTACCTTCCCGGTGTCTTCATCCTTGTCCGCTATAATCTGAACATAGTTCTCCAGAATATTCGAAAGCTCATGCTTCGTCAGGATATCCTTCCACAGATAATCGGTCCTTATCCCGCTGTCGTTCGGAGGATTGCCCGCACCATCGTTATAGCCTTTGTTGAACGGCATGAAATAGGATGCGTCCTTTTTCAGTTCGGTACACATCATGATTTCGTTGTCATCCACGGCAAAATGAACAATACATCTCTTAAAGCTGAAGAGTCTCTCCGCAGGGTCTCGGTCGTTCATATACTGTCTGACCGCATCCGACGTGTTTTGAAGCGTAAATTGATTTTTTAGCTCCATCGTGATGATAGGCATCCCGTTCAAAAAAATACAGAGATCGAGTGCAAGGCGACCGTACTCCTTGGAATACTGGAGTTGCCTCGTGACACTGAAGATATTATCCTCATACAGTTTTCGTGCATTCTGATTACCTTCGCTCGGAAGCACCTGGTAAAACTCCAGCGTCTTATTTTTGTATTTGAAGCCCTTTCTGAGTATCTCAATAACACCCTGATCGGACAGCTTTCTGCTGAGTCGGTCAAGAAATTTTTTCTTCTCTGCCGGAGTGTCAAGGATACGCAGTTCCGCCATCTCTCTTGACTGTGTCGCTTCCAGATAACGGAACAGACGAGTCTCATCGATGGCGTAGTCCTTGTTATAATCCTCGTTTGTTCCCTGCTCGTATCCATTTTCATTAACAAGCCAGTTAACGATGAGGGTCTCGAAGCCATTTTCTTTCGTATTGCTCGGCATTATTCATCGACCTCCTCGTTTTCATTTTCCTCTTTATTGTTATCAGATTCGCTAACAAAATCGTATGAGGGCACCTCTATGTTTCTTACATCTAATTTCCCAGTAACAACATCCGAAATAAGTACAGTTTTATATTCATCCCACAATGCAGTTTTTTGCTTGTCGACCGTGCGGAAAGCCATCACTAATCTTGCGACATCAACAACGCTTCTTAAATCATCTTCAGAATCTGGCATAGGTATTTCTACACTATTCAACAGTTCGTTTATATTAAGCGGTCTGTTTCTACCGGCTGAGCCGTGCGAACAAATGTTAAGCTGCATAAACCCCTCATCAGACATGAAATAAGCCCAGATGTATTCTGGCCTCAATTCAGCCGACATGACCTTTAGTAAATAGTATCTATGAGATGCTATTGCAACCTCATCTTCTTTAGTCGTTACATATGTGGCATCTTCCCATGCAAACTGTCCACTTATCATTACATGGTCGCTCAGTACCTTTTGAAATTTAGAATCCCCCAGGTCTCTTCCTTTTACTGCCTCTCTTGTAAAGATGCCTCGTCCGCGATTATACATTCCAGCCTTTTGATAATATTCATCCGGCTCTGGCGAAATATAATCTTGTTCCAATCGAACGAGATTTTTTAATTTTACAAATTTCTTTGCTTTGCTTCTTGCCCTTGCAAAAGCCGCATTCATATATTCAACAAGCAAGTCAATCTGCCTTTTGTTAGCAGCAATGAGTTCGTTAATCTGACTTGTCTTCCAATCAAGGTATTTTACTATCTGTTCCTGTTCCTCCGTTGGAGGGACTAATAACGTTAATTTGCTAATTCCTTCATATGATAGGTTTTGTCTTACGCCTTCACCCATTCCATAGAAGCATTTATGCGTGTCAAATGAGTGGAGAAAGTAATGATAATAATCAGAGTTAATGTCATCATTTCTCTTTCTCAAAGTTACATAAGCTGACGTGATGATACCACTTTGCTTGCACAAACCTGTTCTTAGGCTTCGCTGATCGTTTTGCAGGTCAGTCAATCTTAATACGATGTCTCCAGCGCCAATAATGTTATATGTCTCAAAAGAAGCTGGTAGCAATCCAGATGTCGTATTAATATCCTTCTTTTTTACCCGCCCATAGCTAAGCGACAATAAATTTGTACACTTCATTCCAACGTTTTTTTCCTTATGCTCATCAAACAGTGCGGACAAAAACGCCACATTCCAACGGGCCGGAATCTCACCAAGCCATTGGTCATCCACAGGCTTGTAGTTTTCATATCTTTGCATGATTTTCCTCCCCAAGAACTGAGGAAATTAAACCATCAGTCTTTTTTTCAATCTCATAGATATCCTGTATGATGCTATCCATACTCCTTAACTGTGCAGGCTGATAAAAATACTTGAGGATACTTATTTCATATCCGATTCCTACTGAATCTAAGTCGAGCCAAGCATCCTCTGAATAAGGCTTAATTTCATCTTCGAAGTACTGTTCAGCACCACCCTCATATGTCATCGGCACTTGTTCTGTGTCACATAAATCCTTGTCGGGCACTGTACTTCCAGAAGCATCCAAAACAGGCAGAGCATCTGGGCATTTCTCCGTTAGTGCCTCCTGAATAGCCTTCTTCCTCTTTACGGTCAATTTAAGACCATGTTTATCGGCGATTGCTTGAATATCATCCATGAACACATTGAAGTCATCAACAAGTTCCTGTTGCGTTTTCTTCTTATATTCCTCAATCACAGAAACAAGCTCGTCATCCTTGCTCCTTGTTTTCAGTTCATTCAGGTTTGTATGATTGAGAATAACTCTCAGTCGCAAAGGTCGCATAATATTTACGATAAAGTATCCGAATTCTTCGTTCGTAAACACTTTGCTGTATCTCGAATCAGCCTTATCATACGCCACATAATATTCTAGAATTCTCTTCCTTATAGCAGGTGTGATCTCAACACTTTTTTCACCGATGTTCTTCCTCAGTTCAGTTCCCATGGATGTCGCATCGATTAACTGGATTTTTCCTTTGCGGGAAGCATCCTTCTTGTTGGTTAAAATCCATAAATACGTGCCAATCCCAGTGTTGTAGAACATTTTCTCGGGCAAAGCCACGATTGCTTCAAGCATATCGTTTTCTATAATGTAACGCCTCAGATTGCTGGTGCCGCTTCCTGCTTTTCCTGCAAATAATGATGAGCCATTATGTACCTCAATTATCCGGCTTCCAAGTTGTGTATTACGTTTCATTTTGCTTATGTTATTGGCAAGAAACAGCATCTGTGGGTCTCCGATATCGGGCAACAGGGTAAACTCCGGATTGCCATCATAATCGATGATGAAACGCGAATCTGTAATTTCATCCTTCTTGATGTCTCCCCATGCTTTAAGCTCCGCTTTCCAGGAAGTTCCGAAGGGCGGATTAGAGAGCATGAAGTCAAACTCCTCCTTCGAAAAGCCATCGTTAGATATTGTGGAACCGAAAAAGATGTTGTTGGTCTGCGTTCCTTCGCCCTTCAGCAACATATCCGCACAGGCAATGGCATAGGTCTCGTCAAAGTTTTCCTGTCCGAAAAGGTTGATGGAGACTTTCTTACCCCGGCGTTCTGCAAGTTGCTTGATGCAGGAGTCGCCAACCGTGAGCATTCCACCCGTGCCGCAGGCTCCGTCATAAATCCGGTAAGTGGTACTCTGAATCTTGTTCTGAATCGGGATGAAGGCAAGAGCGGCCATAAGCTCGATGATGTCCCTGGGCGTAAAGTGGCGTCCGGCATCGGTCACATTCGTCTGCTCATTGAACATACGGATGACTTCCTCGAACAGCGTTCCCATCGTATGGTTATCAAGAGCCTCCAGCTTCTCCGTGCCGTCCTCGTTCAGAATCGGCTTGTTACTGAGATTGATGCTCGGATCAACAAACTTCTCGATAAGAAGTCCAAGTCTGTCCTGCTCTGACAGGCGGGGAATCTGGTCACGGAAATGAAACTTGTTGATGATTTCCTGCACATTCTTGGAAAATCCATCGAGGTAATCAATGAAGTCCCTTCTAAGCTGCTGCTGATTGGTTCTGGATTTCAGGTCTCGCAAGGTGAAATCCGACTTGTTTACAAAAGCCTGATCAGCGATACCGCAGAGTGCCGGGTCTATGTCAACAGTAATGCCATCTGCGATAAACTTCTTCTTTGCCGCAACAACAGCGTCATGTTTCGGTTCAAGCACGGCATCAAAACGCCGGATAACCAGCATAGGAAGAATGACTTTTCTGTAGTCGCCGACATCATAGACATCAACCAGGCAATCGTTGGCGATTCCCCAAATAAAAGATTTCAAGGCATTATAAGTTGACTGTTTCATATTTAAAAGGCTCCTTGTCTGTGTATTTTCTTTGTCACTCATTTTCTGAACCCCTTATGTCATCAGGCACCATTTCCATAATGTCGCCCACATCGCAGTTGAGGGCGGTACATATTTTGGATAAAATCTCTGTACTTACGTTTTCATCTTTACCGAGCCGGGCAAGAGTCGTTGTACTGATATTTGCCGCTGTTCTAAGGTCTTTCTTTTTCATATTCCTATCAATTAGTAGCTTCCATAATTTTTTATAGCTGACTGCCATGACTTGTCCTCCCGTTTGTCAGAATTGCCTACTGGCACGAGTACTTATTCATTATACTACTTTTTTCGGTAAAAGTCAACCGAATATCAAATATAAAATCCGCTATAACGCATTTTTTGTGCCGTAACCTTGATGATAGCACACCCGCTGCTGCATTCATAAAAAATTTACATTCAACCTCTTGCAATTTGAAAAGTAATCGTGTATACTTAATGTAGTATTTCAGCGAACACGCTCACATACTACAAGGAGGTTAATCATGGAAAACAAATTCGGAGAATTCGTAAAAGCAAAACGGCTGGAGAGAGATATCAGCCTGCGAAAACTCGCCGAGGAACTGGAGATTGTCCCGGCGTACATGAGCGACATCGAGAAGGGGCGGCGTTATCCGCCGGATAAGGAGAAGATTTATAAAATCGCCGAGGTTCTTCACCTTGATAAGGAAGAGACTGATACTCTCTTCGATCTGGCCGCTTATTCAAGGGCTAACGGCGTATCTCCTGACCTTTCCGATTATGTCATGGGAGTTGACAATCTCCGCACTGCTCTTCGCAAAGCGCGTGACATTAAGGCAGGTGAGGAGGACTGGCAGAGAATCATCGATATGTTGGAATCTGGAAACGGTAACGGAGGAAACGAGTAATTTGCGATACTATGACTACAGCAAAAGCCAGCTTGAAGCAAAAGCTGATGAACTGAATGAGGCGTTTGACAAAGAACGCTTGATTAGGGCAAAGCCTATTGATGTCTACGATGTAGTGGATTTCATCGGCTGTACCCCGGACTGGATTTATCTGTCGCCTGATCAGTCTATTCTTGGACTGACCACATATAACGATGGCTATTACTATGCTTGGATTCCGTTGAACGAGTCCAACGAAAAGCCACCGGAAAAGATAATCTTTAATGGGATGTTTCCTAAAAAGACGCCCGTTGCTAAAGGAACTATCATCATCGACAGAAGCATCAACGAGGGACCTAATCGAGGAGTCGAAAACTTCAGCTGCATTCACGAGTGCTTTCACCAAAAGCTACATCCCCGTTGTTTTATGAACCGTTCCGCAAATTATCAGCATTTTTGCAAGAAGAAAGCGTTCCGTGCTGAGACAGGCGACCGTTCAAATATGTCTGCCTTGGAAATCATAGAGTATCAGGCGAACTACTGTGCAGCAGCGTTTTTAATGTCACGAGAGGCTACAACGGCGGAGTTCATTAAACAGATGGGTCTGACATCGGCTCCCTCTGTTCCTATTCTCAGAACATCGGATGTAGATGATGTCATCTCCGAGCTTGCAGAGAAATTCAGTGTCAACTATACACCTATGAAGTACCGCCTGCAGGAGCTTAACCTGGTTTCAAAGGAAGAGCTGTCTCTTGATGAATACTTTTGTTAACACGGGAGTGTACTTCCGTACCGCGAGTGCATTCCCATATTTTTTTACACTTGATGTAGCAAATCAGCGAACACGCTTATTTACTACTTGAAAGGAGGTAAACATGAACAAACCACTCAAGTGTCCTATTTGTGGGAAGAGAGCCTGCGATGTATCCGGCATTCCGAAGGAAAAGCTGTTCATCGAGCTAAAGTGCCCTAACTGCAATAAGATCGTCAAAATTCCATGTGACGAGTCCGCTGTTAAGCAGAGCCCTCATCCGCACCTTGCCGGTTGTAGAGGTTAAACCGGCAATCATAATTCAGTAACAAAATAAAACAAAGCATACCGAGCAACGGAGTCGAGACGAACTACCAAATGGCCGGATGACTTTGAAACGCAGATGTGTTTCAGGGTTATCCGGCCATTTTGCGTTTCAGATTCCGGTCTTTGTTATTTCTCGGCTCCCTTCGCTCAGAAAGGAACCGATTATGAAACATTACTTTATCTACCGCAAAGGCAACGAATCGGAGCAGCTTGTGAAAACTCCGTGGGACAAGCGCAAGACCATCCGCTACTACCGCTACCACGAGGACTGCATCGAGGTCACGGAGATTGAACCGGGCGATGAAGGTGTAACCGAGGAAGATATCCGTCGTTTCTACGCCGCCGAAGACCACGAGGTGTATGAAAACCTTAAAGCCCGCCGTCCGCAGCGTACCGCCGAAGAGAAGGCGAAAATCGCGGCGTGGAAGGAAAAATACATCCGCGACTTTAAGGCGCAGTACGGCTACGAGCCTCACACGGCGGATGTGAATGATGCCGCCGATGAGAGATTCCCCAGGAACTGGTCTGCCTCGCTCAATGAGATTCTTGATGGCGATGGGGACGATGACAGCGCCGCAGGCGACAAGTCCGCCGTTCTGGCGAAGGCGTACCGCGCCAACGACTCGGAGCCGGGCTTTATCGAAATGGCGGACGAGATCGCGTCCGAATGGCCGGAGTCGTGGCAGGAGATCTACGAGCGCGTCCTCAAGAACAAGGAAACCATCGTAAGCATTGCCCGTGAGCGCGGTGTGACCGAAGGCGCGGTCAGAAAAACGCTGGGCAAAATTCGCAAGGCACTCGCCGAGAACCCGGAACTGAAGAAGTTTGTGAGATTCTTCGATTAAGGGGTACGGATTCAGGGATTTTCTTTTGACGGAGGACTCAGGGGGATGTATGCCCTCTGAGTCTTTTGAAGGAGGTAATGCAATGTACGAAGTAGCAAGCAGGACACGAAGAATAAACGGTGTGGATGTGGAAACATGGGAGCGTGAGATCATCGACGCCAACATCCTGTCTGTCGAGGCAGGCACGAACGGCTACCAGGGCGGCGACACGGGACACGGCGGCCGCACATACATCCGCATCAGCGATGAGGGCGGCACGGATATCAGCGCGAGGGTCATGAAGGACAAGTACGGCGACACGTCGGGCATTGAGATTGCCCTCGGCGGCGATGCGGAACTGTCCACCATCATCGAAGCGTTCAAATTCATCACCAAGGTTCTGGAGGAAGGACGGGAGGCGGCTTTATGAAGATATCCTACGGAAATTCCCGCTTTGAGACAAAGTGGAAAAACAGCGAGATCACATGGGAGGACTTCAAAAAGCGTGTATCCTCCACCATCCGCACCACGGAGACCATTGAGGAATATCGCAAGATGACGAAGGCGCAGCAGGCGAACGTCAAGGACAAGGGCGGCTTTGTCGCAGGCCACCTAAAAGGCGGAAGGCGCAAGAAAAATACAGTTCTCTGCCGCTCCGCGCTTGCCCTTGATATGGATTACGGCACGTCGGATGTGTGGGACGAGGTCATCGCAAAGCAGCCATACCGCTGCTGCGCCTACTCCACGCACAAGCATACACAGGAAAAGCCGAGGCTGCGGATCGTCATTCCTCTCTCCCGTGAAGTCAGCGAGGCTGAGTACCCCGCCGTGGCGAGGATGGCGGCAAAGGACATCGGCATCGACCTGTTTGACGATTCCACCTACGAGGCGCACAGGCTGATGTACTGGCCATCTACGTCCATGAACGGAGACTTCTTCTATCAGGAGAAGGACGGCTGCGACCTCGATCCCGACGAGTTTCTTAACCGCTATGACGACTGGCAGGACGAGTCCACATGGCCTGTATCTTCAAGGCAGTCCGCCGTGGAACACCACGGTTCAAAGGAAATGGCCGATCCGCTCACAAAGCCGGGCATTGTCGGCAATTTCTGCCGGGCTTACGGCATGGCAGACGCCATCGACACCTTTTTATCCGACATCTATGCTCCGTCCTCTATGGAGAACCGCTACGACTATATTCCGGCTGACTCGGCGGCGGGTGTGGTCATCTACGGAGACCGCTTCGCATACAGCCACCACGCCACCGATCCCGTCTGCGGAAAGCTACTGAACGCCTTTGACCTCGTGCGGCTGCATAAGTTTGCATCTCTTGACGACAAGTTCCCGGAGGATTGACGCTCTCGCGGCATCGGCGGCATCCGTTATCGCTATGGCAGGCACGAAGGTGCTGATGAGTCCCGTGGCGATGATGATGGTGCATAATCCCGCCACCATCGCAATCGGCGACAGCGAGGAGATGCAGAGGGCTATCGATATGCTCGCCGAGGTCAAGGAAAGCATCATGAACGCTTATGAAATCAAGTCCGGGCTGTCCCGCCACAAGATTTCGCAGCTCATGGACGCGGAGACCTGGATGAACGCAAAGGAAGCCGTGAAGCTGGGCTTTGCCGATGAGGTTCTCTTTGCCGGGAAGAAGGACGAGAAACCTTCCGATGACGGCATTGAGATGCTTTTTTCACGCAAGGCTGTGACGGACTCGCTGCTTTCAAAGCTGATCCCGAAACGCCCGGAAAAACCAAAGAACACAGTCAAAGTAACCGACCTTGAGAAGCGCCTGTCGCTTCTCGCACACTAATTTTATGGAGGTATTTATCATGACCAAGATTATGGAACTTATGGAGAAGAGAGCAAAGGCATGGGAGGCGGCGAAGAGCTTCCTCGACAGCCACTCCGACAACGGCGGCAATGTGTCCGCGGAGGACGCCGCCACCTACGACAGGATGGAAAAAGAAGTCACCGACCTTACCCACGACATCGAGCGCCTGCAGCGTCAGGAGGAAATCGAGAAGATGATGAACGCTCCGACTTCCTCTCCGCTGACCGCAAAGCCCGGCGCCGCAGAGGATAAGGACGAAAAGACCGGCACGGCATCCGAAACCTACAGGACTGCTTTCTGGAACAGCATCCGCAAGCGCAACTGCCTCAGATGAAGATACCCTTGCCTGTGTGCGGATAGCCGTTCTCTTTACGGTGGCGTATCTCTATGAGCATCGTGAGGAGGCAGACCACAGCGCGCTGAACCTGACGCTCCGCTCCCTTCTGTTCGGCATACGGGAGGAGGGATTCTGATGAACATAGCGGCTATGCGTGTGAGGGTGACTTTTCAGAAGAACACCATCGTGTCAGACAAGTACGGGAACCGCAAGCAGACATGGGCGGACTATTTTTCCTGCTATGCGACCGCAGGCTCCAACAATGCCATAAACGGCACGGGGACAGGCACGGAGTCAACAGGTGTGGTTATCCGCTCCGAGGAATCCCTCGCTTTCACTTGTCGGTGGTGCAAGGAACTGGCGGATGTGGAGTCCACGAAGTACAGAATTGTCTGCGAGGGCAAGACCTATAACATCACCTATGTGAACCCGATGGGCTTCAAGCATAACAGCATCAAGTTTTCCTGCGAACTGGAGGCTAAGTCATGAGCCGCCGGGTATCCGTGGACGGCATGGCGGATGCCATTATGGAGGAACTGACGAAGTATTCCGACCTTGCCGCTGATGAACTGAAAGCCGCCGTAAAATCCACGGCGCAGTCGGTGCGCAAGGACATCCAAGGCTCCGCTCCGTCACGCACGGGGAAATACAAGAAATCGTGGTCGGTAAAGACCGTGAAGGAATCCTCCGAAACCATCGACCTGGTGGTGCATTCGAGGAACCGCTACCAGATAGCGCACCTTCTGGAACACGGCCACGCCAAGCGGGGCGGCGGACGGGTGGCGGCAAGGCCGCATACGGCATATGCAGGCAGCTTGAAGCGGACGGCGACCTCAGTCCCTCCCACAAACCGAAATGGAACGCCACCACGGTCAAGCGGATACTTTCCAATGAGAAATACAAGGGCGACGCCCTTTTGCAGAAAACCTACACCGTGGACTACCTTACGAAAAAGACTAAGGTCAACGAGGGCGAGATTCCGCAATACTATGTGGAGGGCGACCACGAGGCAATCATCGACCCCGCCGTTTTCGACCGTGTTCAGATAGAGCTTGAGAAACGCTGCTCCGGCAAGAACCGGCACAGCGGAGTCCACGACTTCTCCGGCAAGATAAAATGCGGCCAGTGCGGTTCCTGGTACGGCTCGAAGGTCTGGCACAGCACCGACAAATACCGCAAGGTCATCTGGCGGTGCAACCACAAGTACGGCGGAGAGAAATGCTCCACTCCGCACCTGACCGAAGACGAGATAAAGGCGGCTTTCGTCACGGTGGCAAACAAGGCTCTCGCTGACAAGGACACAGTCATTGAGACCTTCCGCCTTATTCAGGACACGGTTTTTGACACCTCCGCTCTTGAACAGGAGAAAGCGGAACTGACCGATGAACTGAATATCGTAGCAGGACTGGTACAGGACGGCATTTACCAGAACGCCCATGTGGCACAGAACCAGGCGGACTACAACAGGGAATACGAGAGCCTGACCGCGCGGTATGAAAAAGCAAAGAGCCGCCTTGACGAGGTGGAGGCTGAAATCCATGACAAGCATTCCCGCCGCAAGTCCATCGAGCATTACCTCGAAATCCTCACGGAACGCAAAGAAGCCGTCACGGAATACGACGTCTTCCTTTGGCACGGCATGGTGGAATTCGTGACGGTGTACAGCAAGGAGGACATTCGGTTTACCATGAAGGACGGGACGGAAATCGGGGTATGATTCAAAAAAAGGCAAGCTCCCGGCTGTCGGATTGATACCGATGGTCGGGAGCTTTTTTCATGCGGCGTATTCAAAAATGCGTCTTTGAACTTTTAGATAGTTCTGTAGATTAATAATTGAGTTATCGGTCTGGGTACGCTCTTTCTCTGTAAGTTCAATATCATTGTTCTCCGCCAGTTTAATAGTATAGTCGTAAATTCGATTTACGAGTACATCAAGATCGTCGGTCGAAAGAGCAATGCTATATTTCTCATAGTCCTTATGCTGCTTAAGCGCGTCCAATGCCGCCATCAGACCATTTATTGTATCCAGTTCTAAGTTTCCGTTCCTGATTTCCTCGATATAAATACGCAGCTTGGAGCGGAATTCAGCAACAACCGCAGGCTCACGAGTTTTCAGTTTGTAATAGATATATCCTCCCGCAGTAACTGCTCCAGTTATTGCTGCACCAATAATAATCCCTTTTTTGTTATTTTTCGCAAACTGTAGTGCTTTTACTCCAAAGCTCTGAGCTTGCTCGGCTGCTTCTAAATCAACGGGGTCTAAATGCTTAACGATCTGCCCTTTTTTCGGACCTATGGCATATCTAACGACTCCACCTATTCTGCGGTATTCCCCCGTGAGCAGTTTTGTCATGATGTCAGCCGGAATGTCAAACGCCTCCTGTACAATTGCCACATCGCACCTCCACAGATTCTATCCTTCATTTTCATCAAGCAGTTTCTTCAAATCTTCAATGTCCGGCAGAGCTTTCCGCAATTTCTCAGACATATCCTTGGATGTTTTATAGGTAGCTACTCCCATCGGTTTGGTATAGTCCTGAATTACATAATCCACAAAAGACTTGTTCATGTCCTTGCAGAGAATAATGCCGATTGCGGGATTCTCATGTGGCTTGCGCTCATACCCATCCAACACGCTAAGATAACCCTGTAGCTGTCCCAGATATGATGTTTTGAATTTCCCACGTTTTAATTCTACAGCGACAAGGCAGTTCAGTTCTCGGTTGAAGAATAAAAGGTCGATATACTGATCTTCACCAAAAGCATCCAGATGATACTGGTTTCTGATAAAGGCGAAGTCCTTTCCGAATGTCAAAATGAAATTTTTTATATTGTGGATGATGGCGTTCTCTACGACCTTTTCATCAATATCAGCCGCATCCCTGACATCCAGTTCTTCCACATTAATATAGTCAAGCAGATACTCGTCTTTGAAAGTTCCGATGGCTTTCAATGCTTGCTGCGAGGCAGAAAGAGTCCGTGCAAAATTGTTCGGCAGATTTCCCTGATGATGGTAATCATCTGCAGCTATACTTTTTCCAAGAACCTCATAACTATACCGTTCTTCCGCACATCTTTTTATGTAGAATATTCTCGCATCCTCATTTTTTACCTTTTGCAAAATCAGACGATGATGAGAGAATCCTATGCTCAGAAAAGCATCCATAGGAAATGACTGAACTTTTGGCACAAGCGTGTTCCAAATTTCATTTGACTTGCCATCCGGCAATTTGGCACATGTGTGTGCCAAATTAGAATCTCCGATTTCTTCCAATTTTTTGGATGTGCTGTCAAGCATAGACCATTCTTCATAAAAGGTTCTCATGTAACGGAGATTTCGTGCAGAAAAGCCTTTAAGTCCAGGCAGTTCCTTGTCCAATTGCTCACTGATAGCATCAATTGCACCCTTACCCCAGAAACCGTTTCTGGAATTTAATGATATGTACTTGCCAATGCCATAGTAGAGCATAAGCTGTTTTTCGTTGACAGTTTTTGCCGCATCGTATTGACTCTGCAAAATCGCTGATTTTATTATCTGAACAGCTTCGCTGTAGTTTTGTAGTTCATTCATGTCTTTTCTCCCTGTGAAGTCATAATCTGTGACCTCTTGATTTGTATTTTGGGATTTGCACCCCCTGCCTGTGAAATGCACCCCCTAAAATGGATTTGCACCCCCCTGATTTTCAGGCGGCAAGGCTATCGCTGAATTGTATCAAACTCTGCACTTTGATTTCGTACAACGTACCGTCATAAGGCTCAATCATAGACGCAATCAATTGAACCACGTCATGGGGCGTATAAAATTCTCCTTCTTCCTTTGTAGCATTAATCGCAAATTCCTTGAGGAAGTATTCATACACCCGTCCAATCAAATCCTTTTCTTCACCAAAAGCCTTGTGGCTGATTTTATTCACTTCATCCACAAGCTTTTTAATATCGTTCGGCGCAAGATTGCGTGTTGTAAATGTACCTTCAATAAAACATCCCTTCAAATCATTTGACCCTGTTGCAATGCTGTGGAGAGCGGTATCAAGCGCAACATTAAGTCCCGGCGCAGGTGTATTGATGATGGTTGACCATCTTGCTTCTTTTTGCAAATTGTAGGTACCGTCCGTAAAGGTTGCATCATCGAAAAAAGCCGCTCTGATATTTTCATCTTCAGGGTCAAGTCCCTGTTCAATCAAAGTCTGTCGGAGCCTCTCTGTCCCCTCTTCGTATTTCTCACCGATAAAACGCAGGAAAACAAGTGTAAGCATCATATCTCTCTTTTCAAAAAATGAGCCGGAATTACGTGCTGCACGCAGTATATCTCTGCAGTTAAATAACATATTATCTATGTTCAATGCTTTTTCAGAAGGTTTCTTCTTCGCCATCCTGGTTTTCATCCTTTCTAATTTGCGTCCATTGTTTTCCTATGTGTTCCTGCCAAACTTCTTATTCCGACTTTATCCTCCGTCTTCCGTATAAATACAAGACACCTGAAAATTGCCGAAAACAACGCGCTTTTACGTATGTTTCCTTTGCATTCCTACGACACTCGCAATGGAACAATCAAGGTTGCGTTGCCGGTTTTCACTGTCTCACTTCCACCGGAACCCTTTTAGCGACAGGTTTCTTCTTGCCATTTGGCATCTTCTTGATTTTTTCATGTATTTCCGGTCCCACGAAACAACTCCTCTGAATTGTTATAGTCCCATATTTCGCCCTCTACCATATTACCACATTCACTGGCATTTCTCTCTCCAAAAATATATGGCAAAACAATTTACTTGTACCTGAATAACCTATATTCCCGATGGCAGAAACCGGAACAGGCTCTGGCGTATAAAAATAAATATCTTGCATGTTCCCATCAACATCAATAACAATTTGGGACACCATGAAAGTTAGCGAAAGTTAAACAGAATAAAATTTTTGATTTTTGCTACGTGGCTTATCAGGTATTGTCATTGCAATTTTCCCTTCATCCAATAATGGATTCAGGTAATCGCTTCTGAATGTAGTTCTGTGTTTTATACCAAGAAACTTCATCATTTCATCTCTGTCTCTTGGTTCTTTGCAATATTCAAGCAGCGCATTGATCCTTTCTTCCTTTTGAGCGTTTTTTTGAGCGGTCGTTTCTTCTTTTTGAGCGGTTTTTTGAGGGGTACCGCTCAATTTTTGAGTACCATGCCGATAAAACACAACAACAAAACCCTCATCCGGCGTTTCAAATTCCACTCTGTATCCCGCTTTGTCGCAAGCAGCCTTAATGCGCTTTAATCCTGTTGCAAAGCTTTCCATATCTTCAGAATAATATAATGTACGGGCAATTAGAGGCTTTCTACGAATTGGTCTTTGATTTCCCACCACATAACTTTCCGGCGTTTTATTTGCGGGAAAAGCACCTGGATTATAGATTTCAATTCTATTTTTGAAAATAGTAATTTCATTGCTCTGTCCACTATCGAACATTCTATGCCCAAAAGAATTTGTAATTGCCTCCCTGATCGCATCCAAGGGAATTTCTGGTATTTCCTTCCTCGTCAAATTTCCAAACTCGACGCGCCAATCCATAGCATCAATAATATACTGTTCCGCTTTTTTCTTTAATTCCATAACAGAACCGCTGTACCTTCGTATGTCGGTAAATGTCAAACGTTCATCAGATGCAAATTTCGCAATCTGCAATTCATTGACAATACCACAATCACAAAAAAAGAGCAGCACCTGCATTTAAAAGATAGTTTCCCTCTATCAACTCCAATTTATCCAAAACAGTTTTTACATCCGTGTCCTCAAAATCAATTCGCCCAGCATCTTTTGCTTTTCTCAGATACTCCGCAAAAGCATCTTCATTTACATCGTCAATTGTATACTTAGATACCCTCTTCTCCCATGAATAATCAACATTATCACGCTTACGTATCATAAAATCATAAGTATCCTGATCCATAACAAGATCTTCGTCAGCTACTCTTATTCTTGGAACATTATAGGCAAGATGCGGACATCTGCTGCCTTCAAAGCGAACTAAAATAGTCTCTCTGTCACCAAATTGTTGTATCTTTATTTCCGGATAAATAGCAGGTTTAATATGATTTCCGATTGCCTGACTTACTTTCCGCAGCGATTCATCATTAATTTCCTGCCCGATTACTGTCCCATCATTTTTCACACCAAAATACAATTCACCCTTCTGGTGCTTGTTCAAAATAGCAGCAATAGAAAACATCGCTTCCTTTAGCTCGCCAATACTCTTTTTATATTCAATTTGCTCGGTTTCAGAACCAATATTTACTAATGCCACTATCATCACCCTTTATCCATTGATATTTGATATTGTACCTAATTTATCTGCGATTATCAATGGAATTCTGCTACAAATCACCATATCATTTCTTCGGAAATTTGTATTTCTGAATGCTGTCATCAATCATATGCACCTCTGCCGTTTCTATCTTGCACTCTCTTTACTAAAAATCACCGTTCCTTATCTCTCTTCTTTTTCTTAATATTCTCCTTCACTCCAAAATGCTTCTTCCGATAATCAAACTCTTTCAGAAATTCGTCATAGACTGTCATCTTATATTTCATGCTTTTCATTTTACTTTCGTCATATCCCATACTCTTTTTGCTTGTCTGCTCCATCTGTTAATCCTCCTGCTTTTAAATTTGATTATCAAGGTATCTGATGAATGCTGGCAATTTTAAACCAAAAAGACCGCCTGCTCCACACCATAAGGATATAGAAAACAAGCGGTCTAAATGCGAACCAAACATTCGCATGACTTACCTATTATTCAGTTGTTGATAAGTTTTTTCTGTAATGATTGAATTTGTGAACGATACATTTTTGTGTCCACTCATACGAGTTCCATAACTACAGACACTTTAATCTCGTGAGAAACCTCTTTTTTCAGGATAGTCTTATAACTATCCTCCCGATATTCAGGTGTTCGGTTAAACTTAAAAATCCTCGCAAAGTGCGTAAACTCAAGGACTTCTACGAGTTTTTCCTTTGTATCAACACCACAGTCTCCACATGCCACGAGTGTGCGATAAAGATGCACCGCCCCGTGACTTATTCGTTAAGTCTTGGATTTTTTATGATGCTCTGGCTTCGCTTGAAACCAACAATATGGCTACTGCACCCTAGAGCGTGTTTGAAAATTACCAGCTATTGGTCATTTTAACCATATCAGGATTGAAGCAAGGCACACGAATCCCATATAGATGAATGCCACCCGTTATGACAAGCTGGCATTTACCTACATGGGGTTTGTATGTTTGGCTTCAATTCTAATCTGGTTAAAATAACTAAAGAATAATAATTTTCAAACACGCTCCAGAAATCTCATTTCCGTTTTCAGCATTATATGGTATACTTGACATGGCATAAATCTCCTTGCTGTGTGATTGTTATTCGCAATTCAATTATACCATCAAGTGCAGGTTTGTGCCTTTTTTATGGACTAAAGTATTGATTTTTCAAGGTTCAGCACACCAATCGGTGTGGGAAGTTTGAGATATTTACTATTTCACTTTTATTTCGTATTTTAACGCCAGTTTCTGACTCGATAATTTCTAATAGTGATTCTCTCTCATATTCTCTTTGGTCTATAATCGCTTGTATCGTCTCTTCCACTTCTTCTGAAACAATCTCTTTATCAAATTTTGTAACGGCCTCCTGAATATGCCTGCGAAAGTTCCTTGTATCATCTAACATAATCACTTTGGCTGCATAATCAAGCAGCTTATTATGTGCAACATGATTTCTATTCTCAATAAAACTGGTAATCGACTTTTCCCATATCTCAGGTTCCGAAACCAATGGCAAGAAATATTTTTCCCATATATTATACTTTTTCACATACCTATTTTTTAAATAAGCCAATGCTGACTGCATTTTATCTAAATGTGTCGTGGCAAAAACTTTCTCCTTAATTGTCCTCTGAATCTCTGATGCCTCTGGCAGAGTATCTGAATAAATATCTGCTTTTACCGTTTCCATAAGTGTTTCTAATGTTACTGTATAAAGATTAATATCTATATTATCGAAACTTGGAACGTTTCTTCTTATATTTGCACTATTTTCCTTGATACTTGCATTCAACTTGTAAAATTCCGGTCTATCATTCCAGTCAATTCCAAAATGCTCTATCATCACTTTACTTATAAATGCACGAAGTTCATTTTCAGCCATATATATTTCAGCATATACTTCTCTTGATAACATTAGTGATTGCATGTCACTGATCCATACACATT
Source organism: bacterium 1xD8-48 (assembly GCA_009917455.1). GTDB lineage: Bacteria > Bacillota > Clostridia > Lachnospirales > Lachnospiraceae > Suilimivivens. The sequence continues at coordinate 385,468 of QZDS01000001.1, forward strand.
TATACCAATCCCTAATTACTACATTTTTAATGCTCAATTTTATTCTTTCCAAAAAATAGTCATAGTCATCCAGTTTTTCTTTCATAGATAATACCGGTAGACCATTTCGACTTTGCGCATAGCCAATTTTTATTGTCAATTGTGTATTCCATTCATAAGTATCTTGCTGAAATATTACCACATATTCAATTGTATCATGGGCTATACTAAACTCGAAATTTCCAATTCTGTCTATACAACCAATATACTTTATTTGATGCTCTAAATCCATCAACAATCCAACCTGATTCATAACCAGCTTGCAATATTCATCTGTAATATTACTTATTTGTGTCGTTTCTGTTCCTAACGCACTATCTTTTACTCGTTCTCCTTTCTGTATTTTAGATATGTCTTTTATTTCTATCATTTTAAACTCAATTTCATAATCCATTCGATGTACTCCATAGTTTTAAATGATTTATTTTGTTATATACAACTGTTTCTCGTCATACTTAATGGCAAAAAGCAGGTCCGTGGACCTGCTGCTACTTTGTTATCACCTGTACTCATATGAACCCATTATAAAGTTTCCGATTCCATCCTTTTATCATACTTTATACCATTATGGCTAAACCTAAAAAAGACTCACCAATTCATCTGGCTGAATAACTTTTACCCTTGATTCTATAAAATCATCTGGATTTCTAGTCACAATGTAATCTGCTACCTCTTCTACCGCACACTGCTCCTGCAAACAATCTTCAAAATCAATAAACTTATCATTATCCAATGCAGCCATTATCTTCTTCGTATTCAGGTCGGAGATGCGGAATATGGAACATAAATCCTTTAACAAAGCTCGCCTTTCTTCCTGACGGAAATCTTTTCTAAGGATATAGAACAAATTTGGAATACTATGAGCCGCCATAATGCCTGTCACTTCCTTTTTGGCACATTTTTCCAATATTCTCTTTCCATACTCAGCATACGTCTCGATTGGCAATAACATCCATAAGAATATTTGTATCAACCAAGATTACCATACTTCTCCTCCCTTGCCTCTGCCAGTTCCCTATCCGCATCGAAGTCTTCCGGCAGTCTTCCTCTATACTTCAGTATATCCTGAAATGCTGCCATAGCCTGTTCTCTTTCAGTATCTTTCCTTGCTGTCATTTCTTCCAAATTCTGAAGGATATTGATTACATAAAACATATCATCATCTGGCATACGCTGAATCATTTCAACCGCCTTTTCTTTGATTCGTGTCATTCAATCCCTCCTCCTCTTTTCTTCTATCATACTTTAAGTTTTAACGCTTTTCAATTAATTATTTCTTAAATAATTTTATGTAATTCTAATACATGCCTTTAACATAATATTCTTCGGCTATTTGTCAGTTTCAAATTATTATTCAAACGCTTTATTACATTTTTTTTACCATTCTATAGTTATATGCATAAACTTTCATCTATGCAATTACCTATGTACGCTTTATTATTTTTCCGATATTCGTTCCCGCAGCTTTGCTACCTCATCCATCATATCGAAAACCTCTTTGTACGGATGGTAGTTCATTGCGCCGGTTTCATCAACCTCTGCCGCAAACTCTCCATTTGAGTTTAGGTTCAAGGCTCCTCCTCTTACGCCATCGACTTCAAACCCCCTGTTCTCTGCCAGTTCCGCTACCGCTAAAAAGAATGGATTCATCTCTTCTTTCAATCTGGTTTCCACCTCCTTCTCATTCTGAAAATATCCCTAAATCGTCCCCAAAACCGATTTTGGATCGTGCATGCCTTTGGGCAAGCACTATGCATCTATAAAAACGGGCAAAAAAACAGGGCAAAAGCTGGTCGATTTTCACTCCAATTTTTGCCCTCGAACCACAACATCTTGTGGTTTAGACCCCCTAATTCTTCTCTTTTCCACAATACTGCATCATTATTATTACCTCAACATGCTTCACAAACGGAAACATATCCACCGCCACTCCTCTTTCCATACGATACCCCTTCCCGCACAGATACTTCATATCCCGCGCCAGCGTTTCGGGATTGCAGGAGACATATACCACCTTCTTCGGCGCCATTCTCACAAGCGCCGACAGGAATTTTTCGCTGCTGCCGGTCCGGGGCGGATCAAGGAGTACCACGTCCGCCTTTTCTCCCGCGTCCGTCATCTCCTCCATAAACTCTCCTGCATCCCCCTGATAAAAATGCACGTTGGAAAGTCCGTTCCGTTTTGCCCCGGCAATGGCGTCCCTGACAGCGTCCTGATTCAGCTCTACCCCGATAACGTTCCCCGCCTTTCGGGCCGCAATCATCCCGATTGTTCCCGTCCCGCAATAGGCGTCCAGAACCGTTTCCTTCCCGGAGAGGCCGGCGTATTCAATCGCCTTCCGGTACAGGATTTCCGTCTGTTCGGGATTTACCTGATAAAAGGATTTCGGCGATATCTTAAAGGTCATGCCGCACAGCTCATCCTCAATATAGCCCGGCCCGTAAATCACCTGTTCCTTTGCTCCAAGCACCATACTTGTTTTCTGATTATTGACATTAATTACAACCGTTGAAATTTCCGGGTGTTCTTTTCGGAGAGCCCTGACAAAATTGTTTTTGGAGGGCATGATGGGAGAGCTTAGGACAAGAACCACCATAATCTGGTTCGTTTTGTATCCCACCCGGATGAGCACATGACGAAGAAGGCCGTAGTCCGTATCTTCATCGTAGGTCTTGATTTTAAAGGATTTTAACAGCCCTCTTATTGTCCGCAGAATATCGTCGGCCTTTTCATTTTCCAACAGGCATCTGTCCACCGGAACAATGCTATGCGTGCCCTCCCTGTAAATGCCGGAAATGATATTTCCCCGTACGTCTCTTCCAAACGCTGCATGTACCTTATGGCGATAGTGTTCCGGCTTTTCCATCCCAATGATGCCTTCAATTCTGCCGTATTCTTTTAAAAGCTCCGCAACGTCTTCCTTTTTTCTTTTTAACTGCTTATTATAATCCACATGCAAAAGCTGGCAGCCCCCGCATTTATTATAAACCGGACAGAGAATGGCCTCCTTTTTTTCCGGCTTTTGATTTTGCTTTTTCGGTCCTGAACGCTTCCAATCAAGATTTCCTGTATTTTGCTGAACCTGATTCTTCTGTTTTTGTTTTTCCTGCCTTAAATTCGACTGCTTTGTGCCCGACTGTTTTGGATTCGTCCGCTTTTGATTCGTTTGCCGCAAATCCGGCTTTTGCATATTTTTCTTCTTATTTGAAACTGTTTTTTTTCCTGCATAATATTTCTGATTCATTCTGTTTTCCTTTTCCTGTAACTGCAATTATTTTCCTGCCTCATTCTTCCGCCTGCCGCTTATACACTACATGTCCTTATACTAAACAAAACCCCAGGCTGTGGTACCTGGGGCTTAACTGTCTTCCTTTATCTTTTTTAATCTGACGGCTTCCAGCCCATGGACAAGCTTTGTGGCACGCTCCACATCGGCCTCGTTGATTCTGACCGTAAAAGTGCTCTTTTGCTTATCGCCGCCAAAAAGCTTTGCAAAGAAAGAAGGCTCCTGCCATTCAATAAAATAGGATATCTGATTTTTCAAAAACAGCTTCTCAAGCTTGTCCTTGCTGTCTACACTGTAAACTCTGCAAAAGCTTATTTCCCTGTTAAAAGTCTGATCTCCAAAAATCGACGTCATTTATTCATCCCCCTGCGTCTGCCTTTTCAGACATTATATACCATATGCGCCACCGGTTTCAACTAAAACTTCATCCCGTTTCTTTTTGCCTCATCCCACGCAGGCCTGCATTCCGTGTACTGTGCATTCAGCCAGTCCGCAGCCTCCATCACTCCGTCAAAGGAAAAGTCAAATTCTTTCCGTCTCTTCTTCTCCTCCGCCGTCCTGGCATAGCAATAGGGCTCCGGCCAGACAATGACTTCTAATCTGGCTTCGTCCTCCGTATCCTTTTTCCTGAGCATATATCTCATGCCGTCCATACTGGCGGTATATTCTTCCTTTTTCAGATAATTGAAAATGTGAAACTTTTCCTTATCAATCATGGGAATTTCTCTCCTTAAGCCGGTAAAAAGTACGTTGACTTTTTCCCCCGGGGTGTTATAATAATCTCATGGAAGCATAGCTCAGCCGGGATGAGCGTTCGCCTCACACGCGAGAGGTCATGGGTTCGAGCCCCATTGCTTCCATTTTTGTATTCTCCTAATACAATATCCATTCATAAATCCGATAATTTTTTCATCATTTCCAGTCTCATAAAATTGTCCGTATTTCACCGCGTAATTAAACAGCAATTCTCTGCATAAAAAATCCCACAAACACTATATTCAGCATTTGTGGGTATTCTGCAGTCGGAGTGACAAGACTTGAACTTGCGGCCTCTACTTCCCTAAAGTAGCGCTCTACCACCTGAGCCACACCCCGAAACGCAAGTTATATTATAAAGGGTATTATCGAGAAAATCAAGTACTTTTTTTACATTTTTTGCACATTTTTTGCACATTTGCAAAATTAGCAATATAAAAATATATATTATCCTCAATTTCATTTACCAGGTATAGTCAACTCAAACTTTATATACCAGGCTTCATCCGCCGGTTCTCCCGATACAATGACATTCCCGCCCATACCATACACCATTTTCTTCAGTTTTTTAAGTCCGATTCCCCTTCCTCCGCCCTTGCTTGTATAGTCCTCCTGAAAAAAGAGGGTCATTTCCTCCGTAGAAAGGGGGCGGCTGGTATTGGCGGCCGTAATAAAAAGGCCTTCTTTTCCATTTATAATTTCCAAATGGATTTTCCTTGGTATTTCTCTGCTGCCTGCTAACGCTTCCACGGCGTTATCCAGCAAAATACCCGTCATTTCAACAAAATCGTACTCTGATATCGGCAAAGCTTTTTCTTTCATGATAATTCTGTTCGTCACTTTAATCTGATATTTCATTGCTTCCCGAATTTTCACAAAAAGAAAACCGGCTATCAGGCGGCTTTCAATCGCAAGATACAGCTTAATCTCCTCGCGGCCTTCCTTCAATTCTTCATAGTAGGCCTCTCTGCAGCGTATCAGCTCGTCCCGGTCGTCAATGGTATAAATCATTCCGAAAATGGCGCTTAAATGATTATCCATATCGTGCTGTCTTTCCCGCACCAGTGTCCGCAGTTCGTCATATGCCTCGCAGTACTGTCTGGTTTTCTGCGCCTGTTCCTGCTTTCTTTTCATATCGTCTTTCGACTTCTGCCAGATATTTAAGAGGTATAACAGCACAAAAATGAAATAAATGCTCTGCAGATAATAGACAGTTTCCGCAAGCTGAAATTTATCCAGCCGAAACAATAAAACACCTGCAAAGAAAAATATATTTGCAAACAAAAATAAAAGCAATACGGCATTCATTTGCCATATTTTATCACACTGCTAAAGGGAACCTTACTTTTCAAAATAGTTCTTTCTATCTGTTATTTAACGCTTCCGCAATATCGTCCCTCATATCCTCCACAGCCGCCCGTGAGGCCTCTCCGAAGCGCTCCGCACCGAAGGACGCGTATTTTTCCTGCTGATAAGCGGCGATGATGCCTCTTGAGGAATTAATAATTGCGCCAAGTCCGTCCTCGTTAAAGAAGTGCGCCAAATCCTTTCCTTTTCCGCCCTGCGCACCGTAGCCCGGCACCAGTATATAGCTTTTCGGCATGATTTTGCGGAGAACCTCGCCCATTTCCGGGTAAGTAGCTCCCACAACTGCCCCGATATAGCTGTAGTCATCTCCCATATGCTCCTCGCCCCATTTTGCCACTTTCTCTCCTACAATTTCATAAAGCGGCCTTCCCTGTGCATCGGCTATTGCTCTGTCCTGAAACTCGCCGCTGCTGGGGTTTGAGGTCTTTACGAGAACAAAAATACCTTTCTTTTCCTCCTGGCAAACCTTGATAAAGGGATTGACGCCGTCGGAGCCGAGATAGGGGTTGACTGTCACAAAATCCTCGTCAAAGCCATAGTAAGATTTGCTTCCCACCTTTACCTTTCCAAGGTGGCCCGTCGCATAGGCTTCGGAGGTGGAGCCAATATCGCCTCTTTTTATATCGCCAATCACCACCAGGTCTTTCTCCTTACAGTAGTCCACGGTCTTTTTAAATGCCATAAGGCCGGGGATGCCGAACTGCTCGTACATGGCAATCTGAGGCTTTACCGCCGGAATAATATCATAAATATTATCCACTATCTCCTTATTATACTGCCAGATTGCCTCAGCGGCGCCCTCAAGGGTCTCGCCGCAGTCCCGGAAGGCCTTTTTCTGAATATGCTCCGGAACGAACTTCATCATAGGGTCCAGCCCCACCACTATGGGGGCGTTTGTAGCTTTAATTTTCGAAATCAGCTTATTAATCATTTTCTCTCCGTTCTTTTCCACTCCGACTCCGGTATTCCGGGCCGACAACATCCTTCCTGAAAAAAGAAGCTTATCTTGTCTTTAAAAATTCGTATTCTCTCTTAGCAGCCTCGTCGTCGGGATAGCTGGACAGATAGCTGCTCATGCGGGAAGCCGCTTCCTCGTACTGGCCAAGGCGTTCATAAGCCACAATTTCATTCATTTTCAGGGTCTGCATCATGCCGTTATCTTCTATATTAATGGCGCTCTGAAAAGCTGTCAGGGCTCCCGCATAGTCCTCCGCCCGCATTTTGCAAAGTCCGAGCTGATTCAGCATCCGGGCATTGGGCTCCTCATTTTCCAGATAAGAATTGTACACGCTGATGGCATAGTTGAGGTCGCCAAGAATCTCATAGGTCTTTCCCAGAAACAGAGCGGCTTCATATCCGCCTTCTTCCCGCGCCTTTTCAAGATAGGTTCTGGCGTTTTCATAGTCCTCCAGATAATAGCAGATACGGCCCTTTTCATAGTTGGTCATGCCCTTGGTTCCCGCGTCCATGGCCGTCTGCAGATACTGCTGCCCCGTTTCCTTATAACCGTTTTCATCCAGAACGCCGTAAATATTAATCAGCTTGTCATAATCGTTTTTGTCAATGGAAACCAGCCTGTCAAAATCCGCCTTTGCCATGTCAAGGTTTCCCTGTTCTGCATACATGACTCCCCGCAGATAGTAGGCGTCCTTTTCCTCTCTCCTGAGGGCAATAATGGCATTATAGACGTCGATTGCCCTGTTCAGCTCTCCCTGCTTATAGTAGGCGGTGGCCAGATAGTAATTGATGTCATAATCCATATTGTTAACTCTGCCGTCGCTGTAGGAAAGCGCGGTTTCAAAAGCCTGCGCTGCCTCTGCATACATGGTTTTTCCCATATATGCCAGTCCTTCTCCACGGCTTATGAGCCGCTCGTTTTCACCGGCTTCTCTGGCCGCCGTAAAAAGCGCAATGGCATTGTCATACTCAAGAGCCGCAACCGCCTCCATTCCGGCGCTGTAATTTTCATTTTTACCGACGCCGCAACCCCCAAGCAGCACCCCAAGAGTTACTGCAAGCGCCGCCGCGCCGTACCTTTTTCGCATATGCTTTTTCATATTCCGCTTTACCCATGTCAGTGCAACATTTTGTGATTAACCGGACTTATCCTGTCTGAATCTTGCCAGCTTCGCTGCGCTAGGATAAAATGTGTTCGTTAATCGCGTCCAGTACCTGCCTGTACTCCTTCTTCAACAGTTCGAAGTCCCCGTCAAGGTCTGTAAAGTCCTTGCTGCGAAGCTTTTCCGTAAGCTCTGTGGTCACCTTCGTCAGCCTTGTCATTTCCAGATTGCCGGAAACGCCCTTTAAATTATGGGCATGCTTAAATGCCTCCTCGTAATCCTTTGCCTCCATGGCCTTTACCAGACCGTCATAGCACTGTTCTTTCGGAAATTTCCCCAGAAGTCTGAAGATAAAGTCCTCCTTTAAAGGAATCCTGGCCGCCAGCCCGTCAAAATCAATTCCGGCATCCATTAATTTTTGTTTCTTTTCTTCCGTCATAATTTTTACTCTCCTCTTTTATTTTCTAAGTCCTTTTGGATAATGATTTTTCATAATTCCGCCGGACAGCTTTCCCCAGCCAAGACTGTAGCCTTCCACCGTTATCAGATACCAGCCTTTCTCTTTCTGCATAGAATCGTTTTGCGCCGTCAGCGCATACCCGGCAAGATACTTCTCCGCTTCCTCCACGGAAAGGTCAAAGCTTAAAACCGCATCCTCCGCCCTTATGGCAAGAGCCAATGCATGCGCCGGCTCAAACCGGTCCTTTTTCATTGTCCCCAGATGAAGCCCCGGCCGCAGAACCTTAAGTCCCTTCAGGGACGGCGCTTCTTCCGGCAAAAGATAAAGCTGGCTGCCAAAGCTGATATAAATCCCGTGAAGTTCTGTCCGAAGATATCTCCTCTGAAATTCAAGCCAGAGCGCGCAGTCCTTTTCCGGCATGCCTCTTTCGCCGCCAGAGCAGGAAAAACCGCCTTCTCCCTGCTTTTTCAGGCTTGCAAGGAAATGCCCTTCTCCCTTTACTTTATGGGGCCAGATCCTTACGGTATTCTCGATTCCCTTTGTTTTCGCCTTTCCGAAAGCGGTCAGCCCCGGCATGATTCCGGAAATGTTTTCCGGTCCGGGACGCTCCCCCGGCTCCTCTATGAAAAATTCCGGGTGCCGTTCCAGAAACCAGCCGATATTTTCCTCGTTCTCCTCCGTTGAAAAGGTGCAGGTGGAATAAACGATTCTTCCTCCGTCCTTCAGCATGGAAGACGCGCTTTCCAGAATGGATTTCTGCCTTTTTGCACACATTGTGACATTTTCGGGGCTCCACTGAAAAACCGCCTCCCCGTTCTTGCGAAACATACCTTCCCCGGAACAGGGCGCGTCCACCAGAATTTTGTCAAAATACCCCGGAAACCTCTCCGCCAGAACCTCCGGTTCGTGGCTTGTTACAACGGCATTGCGGATTCCCATTCTTTCTATATTTTCCGACAGGATTTTTGCCCTTCCGGGATGTATTTCATTACAGACGAGAAGTCCCCGCCCGCCCATAGCGCCGGCAATCTGGGTGCTTTTCCCGCCCGGTGCAGCGCACAAATCCAGTATTATTTCGCCAGGCTTTGCGTCAAGATAAACCGCCGGAAGCATGGCGCTTGCCTCCTGAATGTAGTAGACTCCCGCTTCGTGGAAAGGATGCTTTCCCGGTCTTGCCTCTTCCTTATAATAGTAGCCGTCACCATTCCATGGCACCGGTTCCATAGAGGCTTTCAGATTTCTTTCAGGCTCTCCTCCGCCCTTTAAGCGGTTAATCCGAAGGGACTGCCAGGGCGGCTTTTCGCTGCTTTCCAGGAAATCCTGATATTCCTCACCCAATATACACTTCATTCTGGCCAGAAACTGTTCCGGTAACATTATTTTTCCTCACAGGTCTTTTTACTTCCGACTATTATTATAACGCTTTAAAGGCTGATTGACAACAAAATCAAATTCAATTTTAAAACACCGGACAAATGACCGGTTTTGGGTATTGTTATTTCCCCTGAAATTTTATACTCTTCTATAAATAGAAAGGACTTGATTTTTGCATGAAAGAACAAAATCTTACACCCATGGAAAAACTGGCCACTTTTATTGTGGACAAGAGAAATTTATTCTTCCTTCTGTACATCTTTGCACTTGTCTTCTGTTTTTTCTCCACCGGCTGGGTCAATGTTGAAAACGACATTACCACATATCTGCCGGAAGAAACCGAAACCCGAAAGGGGCTTACCATCATGAATGAGGAATTCGTCACCTACGGCTCCGCCAGGGTCATGGTGTCCAATATTTCCTTTGCGCACGGAGAAATGCTGAAAGAAAAAATAGAAAGCATAGAGGGCGTCTCCGAGGCCGCCTTTGACAGTTCCGCCGGGCACTACATAAATTCATCGGCCCTGTACGACATAACCTTTGACGGTACCGCTTCCGACGAAATCAGCGTTCATGCCATGCATGAAGTGAAGGAGGCCCTTGCCGGTTACGATGTCTATATAAATACAGAGGTTGGTGTTGACAGTGCGGCGGACTTAAAGCAGGAAATGCAGGTAATCATTGTCATTGCCGCCGTCATCATTGTGGCGGTTCTCACCCTGACCTCCCGTTCTTACGCGGAGGTCCCCGTGCTGATTGCCACTTTTGGGGTTGCCGCTCTCCTCAACATGGGAACCAACTTCCTCTGCGGAACTATTTCCTTCATCTCCAATTCCGTGACGGTGGTGCTTCAGCTTGCCCTGGCTATTGATTATGCAATTATTCTCTGCCACCGGTTCAGCGATGAGCATGAAACCCTGGAAGCAAGGGAAGCCTGTATCGCGGCGCTTTCCAAAGCGATTCCCGAGATATCCTCCTCCTCCCTCACTACCATATCGGGTCTTGCCGCCCTGGCCTTCATGCATTTTAAAATCGGTCTGGATTTGTCCACGGTTTTAATCAAGGCGATTTTATTGAGCCTCCTGTCCGTCTTTACGCTGATGCCCGGCCTTCTTATGTTATTCAGCAAGCTGATTGACAAAACCGGACACCGCAAGCTGCTCCCGCAGATAACGCTTATCGGCAGATTTGACGTTCTCACCCGCTATATCATACCTCCCGTTTTCGTGGTTATCCTTGGCGTTACCGCTGTATGGGCCAACAAATGCCCCTACTGCTACAGCTTCACCGATTTGACCACGGCAAAGCAAAGCGAGAGCCAGATTGCCTACCAGAAAATCAAAAACACCTTTGGCGCCGGCAATATGGTGGCGGTTATCATACCTTCCGGGAATTACCGCGCCGAAGCCTCTCTCCTCCAGTCCCTTGAAAGCGCTCCCGAAGTGAAGTCCGCCATGGGACTTGCCAACATCAGGGCAATGGACGACTATACCCTGACCTCCGCTTTAAATCCAAGGCAGTTTTCGGAGCTTGCCGGTATTGAGTATGAGGTTGCCAGCCTCCTTTACTCCGCCTATGCGGTAAATGACGACCAGTACGGACAGATTCTGAAAGGGCTGGACCAATACCAGGTTCCCCTGTTTGACATGTTCCTGTTTTTGAAGGAGCAGATGGAAAGGGGAAACATCACGCTGGAAGAGGACATTCAGGAAACTCTGGATGATTTGTTTGACCAGCTGGAAAAGGCAAGGCTGCAGCTGAAAACCGACAGTTATTCCCGCCTTGTGGTTTACTTAAACCTCCCGGAGGAAAGCCAGGAAACCTTTGATTTTCTGAAGTTCATCCACAGGGAAGCCGGCAGATATTATGACGATAACAATGTTTATGTGGTTGGCAATTCCACCAGCGATTACGATTTGTCCTCCTCCTTTGGCCAGGATAATCTTCTGATAAGCATTTTATCAGCGTTGTTTGTAATCGTCATCCTGCTGTTTACCTTTAAATCCGCCGGACTTCCCGTCCTGTTGATTTTGGTGATTCAGGGAAGTATCTGGATAAATTTCTCCTTCCCGTACCTTCAGAGCTCGCCTCTTTACTTTTTAAGCTACCTGATTGTAAATTCAATTCAGATGGGCGCAAACATTGATTATGCAATCGTTATCTCGAGCCACTATAAGGACTTAAAGAAAGAAATGCGCCCGAAGCAGGCCATTGTAGAGGCTTTAAACGAGGCCTTCCCCACGATTTTCACCTCCGGCAGTATTCTTGCCGGAGCCGGGGCTTTGATTGGCCAGATGACCACCAATCCCATTATCTCGGCAATCGGGGTGTGCTTAAGCCGGGGAACCCTGATTTCCATCGGACTGGTATTAGGCGTGCTTCCGCAGATTCTGGTGCTGGGCGACCAGATTATAGAACGTACCAGCTTTGAGTTGAACCACATCAATCTGACGCCCAAATCCTTTTCCGGCGTTACCCGTGTCCAGGGCCGTATCAGAGGAAATGTGAACGGTATCGTTGAAGGAAGCTTTGACGGATTCATTCGGGGAGATATGGAAGCCCTCATCATCTCCGGCAAGGCATCAGCCGTCACGGAGGAAGCCTTTAAAGCGGAATATCAGGGGAAAAGCTATGCCGGGGCGGATACTCCCACTCTTTCCGATTCCGGCGGAAAAGAAAATCAGGCGCCTGAAAATATCGTGAAAGGAGAATCCGCAAATGAACAGACAAATAAAACGAACATATAAAAAAATCCTTGCTTTTTCGCTCTCGGCCATTTGCAGTCTTTCCGTGCCCCTTTCCGCTTTTTCGGAAGAAGCCGTCTCTTTCCCTGTGGCAGACACTAAATCAGAAGAAATTTCTGCGGCTCTCCCTCCGGTAAAAGAAAGCTCTGATGAAACCGACTCCGCAATAGAGACCGCTCTGCTGGCAGAAAATGCAGTACATCTTTCCGATGCCGGAGATTTTATCCGGTTTGCGGAAAGATGTTCCAGCGATGTCTGGTCGCAGGACAAAGTTTTTATTCTGGACAGCGATATTGATTTAAGCGGAACCGACTTTTCATCGGTTCCTACCTTCGGCGGGATTTTTCTGGGACAGGGTCACACCATAAGCGGGCTTTCTCTGAAAGCAGGCAGCGACAATTCCGGGCTTTTCCGTTACGTGCAGGAATGCGGACAGATTTACCAGCTCTATGTTTCGGGAAATGCTGACGCCGGTAAATCCCACTCCGCGCTTGCTCTGCTTGCCGGCTCTAACAGCGGACTGCTCTCCGGCTGCTCCGTTTCCTGCAACGTCACGGGCGGAAGGCAGGCCGGAGGGATTGCCGGAGTAAATGAAGTTTCCGGCATCATCACCAGCTGTCAGGCAGGCGGCACGGTAAACGGCCGGCATTCTGCCGGAGGCATTGCCGGCGAAAACAAAGGAACCATTATAAACTGTGTCAACCTCAGCTTTGTAAACACCACCCCCGACGATAATAAGGTCAGCCTTTCCTCGCTGAATATTCTCGGCGCGGACGCCTCCCTGACGGATTTGCTGACCACGGAAAACGCCGCGTCAGTGACGGATATCGGAGGGATTACCGGCAATAATTCCGGCATAATCCGTTCCAGCACCAATGAAGGTTCCGTGGGCTACCCCCATGTGGGCTATAACATCGGCGGCATTGCCGGAAGCCAGTCCGGTTACATTGAAGGCTGTGTCAATCACGGCTCTTTGAACGGGCGCAAGGATATCGGCGGCATCGCCGGACAGATGGAACCCAGCAGCGAGCTGGAATTTTCCGAGGATATGTTGGCAAGACTGGACAAGGAATTTGACAGGCTCCACGATTTGCTCACCCGGTTGGATGCGGACGCCAAAGGCTCCTCGGAAGTGCTGACCGGTCAGGTAGACACGCTGCTTTCCTCCGTGGAAAACGCGCAGCATGCGGTTGATGAAATTATTGCCGGTATGGGAAATCATCTGGAGGATTTTGCAAATCTTACCGATTTGGCCTCCCTTCCCTCCCCGGAACCAGTTTCTCTTGAATTTCTGGATGATTTAAATGGGGTTTCCCTGCCCTCTTTTTCCCCATGGCCTTCTGTCAGCCCATGGCCCTTTGGTTCGCCTGTTCCGTCCGCCATACCGTCAGCAACACCGGCTCCGGCAGGCACGCCTGTTCCAACGGATACGCCGTTACCGGCAGGCACGCCGCCGGTTACCGGAACCAATGGGCTTCGGGCAGACAGCGATGCGGACGCAGAGTCTCTTTCCACCGGCTCCTTTTCCCCCGAAATTCTCTGGGCCGAGCCTCCTGAGAGCGCTCCCGTACAGAATCTGGATAACGGGAATCCCGATTCCCCAGACGATGCCGCAGATACCGATGCGGATTCCAATACCATACCAACGCCAACGCCTTCCGCAACTCCCGATAATCCTTTTGCTGCCGGATGGCCGGATAATTTTCCCTCCTATTCCATAGATGCCGACGCGCTGTCCGACCGCATCGACCGCGAAAAAATAGAGGATGACATTAACAGTGTTCAGGAAAATATCTATGCGGACGCTTCTCATGTACTGGAAAAGCTTCAGGGCATTGTCCAAAACCAGGCTTCCATCATGAGCGCCCGGGTTTATGCCGCTCAGAATTCCTTAAGCGGCAGTATTTCCGCAATTATTACCGATACCCGGACGCTGAACAGTCTGCTGAACAGTGAAAATCAGATTCTTCTTGACGATATACAGGCAATTATCGATGAGATTCATGTAATCAGCAACATTATCACAGAACCGGAAACCATTGACCCGGACGAAGTTCTGGCAGACGTTTCGGACGAAGATACCCTGAGCGATATCACCGGTAAGGTGTCCAACTGTATTAACAATGGAAAAGTAAGCGGAGATATCAATGTAGGGGGAATTGCCGGAACACTCTCAAGGGAAAACAATCTTGACCCCGAAAATGATTTCCATCTGGAAAATGCCACTCTGAATTTTCGTTATAAGGAGCGGATTGTGGTGCGCCAGTGCCAGAATCACGGCACGGTAAGCGGCAAAAAGGACAGGGTGGGCGGCATTGCCGGTGAAATGGCGCTTGGGAGCATTATCGAATGCGTAAGCAGCGGTAATATCGGCAGCGAAAACGGGGATATGGTGGGCGGCATTGCCGGTTATTCTGCCACCACTATCCGTCAGAGCAGCGCAAAATGCTCTCTTTCCGGACAAAACCAAATCGGCGGCATTGCCGGTTACGGAACCAACATTTCCGACTGTTACAGCATGGTTCTCATTTCCGCCGGAGAAAGCTATCTGGGCTCTGTTGCCGGAAAATGCGACGCTCCGGATTCAGATACCGTCAGCAATAATTATTTTGCGGAAGGAGGCCCCGCCGGAATCGACGGTATCAGCTATCAGGAGAAAGCACAGGCGCTTTCCTACGAAGAACTGATGGCCAGAGAGGATTTGCCGGATATTTTCAGGAAAATATCCCTGACCTTTCTCGCCGGTGATAAAATTGTTTCCGCCGTCTCCCTGAACTATGGAGATTCCCTTCCCGACGGTCAATTTCCAAAGGTTCCTGCAAAGGAAGGCTATATCGGGCGTTGGGAGGATTTTGACAGTGCCTTTGTTACCTTTGACCAGGAGATACAGGCCGTTTATACAGAATATATTACTGCGCTTGAGAGCAGTCAGACCGTTGGCAAACGCCCTGTTCTGCTTCTGGAGGGCCGCTTTGAACCGGAAAACGAGCTGACGCTGCAATCAGTGGACGCATACCCGCAGGACGCGCAGACAAAGGCCGAATGCTGGAAGCTTACTCTGTCGGGAGCATCAGAAGGCCCCTACATTGTCCGCTGCCTGATTCCTGACTATATGGAGCATCCGGTAATTGAGCTTTATAAGGACAGCCTGTGGCAGCCGGTTGACGCCGTAAGAGACGGGAGTTATTATGTATTTACTTCCGAGAAATCAGATATAATTTTCGGCTGCGTGGACCGTCCGCAAACCGCCGGTTCCGGCGCCGTTATCGCCCTGTGCCTTGGCGCCGCTCTGCTTCTTTCCGCCGCCCTCATTCTCATATGCACAAGCAAAAAACGCCGGAAAGGCAAGGATTAAGGAGATGCCATCATGACCCAGGAAGAAATTTCCATGCGAACAAAAAAAGCCCTTTCTTCCGCTTTTAAAAATGCCCTGATACAAAAACCGCTTTCCAAAATCACCATAAGCGAACTCTGCAAAAGCTGCGGGCTCAACCGTAAAACCTTTTATTATCACTTTGAAGACGTCTATGCGCTGATGCGCTGGACGCTTGAACAGGAGGCGATAGATATTGTCAAAAACTTTGACCTCACGAAAGATCACAGGAAAGCGCTTCACTTTATTATCGACTATGTGGATGCCAACAAACATCTTGTCAACTGCGTCTATGATGCCGTGGGCCGGGAGGGCATGAAGCGCTTTTTCTTCTCGGACCTTGAGCAGACGGTAAACCTGCTGATTGAAAATGTTGAAAAAGAGCTTCATAAAACTATCGACATACGCTACCGCCAGTTCCTCTGCAATTTTTATGCCAACGCCTTTTCCGGCCTTTTGATTGACTGGTTTGTTGACAGAAGCGTCCGCTCCCGGGAGGATATGATTGACAATATTTCATTCACTATGGAAGCGTCCTTAAAAAGCATTGTGGCCCATGCGCCCGCCTCAAAAGGTTTTGATAAACATACATAAAACCGAAACCTCCGGTATTTCAGTAGATTCCTGACGCGCTTTTTCTGTAGGCAACAGGACTCATTCCCGTAAACTGACGGAAGCACCGGCTGAAATACAGCATGTCCTGATAACCAAGGGACCTGGCGATTTCCCCTACGGGCCGGACCGTAGATTTTAAAAGCCGGCACGCCTCGTCCATGCGCGCTTTCTGATGATACTGAAAAAGCGTCGTCTGCGTTTCCCTTTTAAAGACGGCCGCCATATGCTTATAGCTTAAAAAAAACTTTTTTTCAAGCTCCTTCGCCGAAAAATTTTCCGTCAGATGTTCCTTCAGGAAATCCGCAATTTTATCGGAAAGTCGGATATTATCGTTTCCGTTCTCGTTATAGAAAGCAATTTCCTCAAGTACGGAAAAGAATCTGCCGTTTATCTCCCAGCTTTTCCTCCGGTTATCTGAACGGGCAAAGGCTGTCAAATCCGCCAGTTTTCTTTCAATTTCACTTTCCCTGAGCCCTTCCAGCTTTTTAGGCAGACATACCGACAGAAAAGACGCCTCCTTCGACAGAAAGGGCGGCGCTTTTTCCTCCTCATAAAAGAAATGGCAATAATACCATCTTGTCCCCCTGGGAACTTCCTTTTTCCCGAAATGACGGCATCCGCTCTTTAAAAAAAGCAGCTCTCCCTCCCGCACCTCGTAATCCGTCCCCTCCTCCGTCACATAAATTACCCCCTCAATCACATAAATCAGTACATGGAAGGAAAGTTTCCTGTCCGCATGAAAAAAAGGCTCTGAGGCGGCGCTCATGTCTATCCCGCACAAAAGAGGCATTATCCGGTTATTTAAGCAAATCTCATTCACGATAATCCTCCATATAAATCCGCATATTATCCATTTATTTGTAATGTTTTTAAGAACATAATACATATATCAATATTTGTCAACCATATCACGGAAACAAACGCAGTCTCGCTTCGCGCCTCTGCTTATTGTTCAGGAAAGGAAAATGAAAATGCAGAAAAACAAACCACTTTTATCCCCCGCCAAAGTCTCCGCTTATGAGGCGGGCGGCTTCATCGGCGATTACCAGAGGCTGATTAGGGATACCGTAATCCCCTACCAGTACAGCGTTCTTTGCGATAAGGCCGCTGATACGGAAAAAAGCCATGTAATCCAAAACTTCAAAAACGCCGGGGCAGCTCTCCGGGGAGAGGATACGGCGGACGGCTTTTACGGGATGGTTTTCCAGGACAGCGACGCCGCCAAATGGCTGGAGGCCGCAGCTTACTCGCTCTTGCTCTTTCCCGATAAGGAGCTGGAGAAGACGGCGGACGGGCTGATTGATTTGATTGAAAAGGCCCAGGATGCGGACGGTTATCTCAACACCTTCTACACCATAGAAAACAGGGAAAAGCGCTGGACAAATCTTCAGGAGGGCCACGAGCTTTACTGCAGCGGCCACATGATGGAGGCTGCCTGCGCCTACTATGAAGCCACCGGCAAGGACAGGCTTCTCCGCGTAATGGAGAAAAATGCCGAGCACATTTACAGACATTTCATTGTGGAAGGCCATGAGGGATTTCCCGGACACCCGGAAGTGGAGCTTGCCCTTCTAAAGCTCTACCGCGCCACCGGAAATGAGCAATGCCTTGCCCTGGCGGAGCATTTCATCAACGTAAGAGGCGTGGATTCCCATTTTTACGAAAAAGAATCCAAAGCCCGGGGATGGAATATCTGGAACTCCGACCCCTGCAATACCCGGTACACCCAAAGCCATCTGCCCGTGCGCAGCCAGTCTGACGCCGTGGGCCACGCCGTCCGCGCCGTCTACCTTTATACCGGCATGGCCGACCTGGCTTCCATGACCGGCGATAGGGAGCTTCTTGCCGCATGCAAAAGGCTGTGGGAAAGCATCACAGAGCGCCGCATGTACATAACCGGCGGCATCGGCGCCACCGTTATCGGCGAGGCGTTCACCACGGACTATGATTTGCCCTGCGATACTGCCTATGCGGAAACCTGCGCATCCATCGGACTGATGTTCTTTGCCTCCAAAATGCTGGAAAATGAGATTGACAGCAAGTATGCAGACGTGATGGAGCGCGCCTTTTACAACACCGTTCTTGCCGGAATGCAGCTCGACGGGAAGCGGTTCTTTTATGTCAATCCCCTGGAAGTGGTGCCCGGAATTTCCGGCGTTTCTCTCACCCACCTTCACGACCTGCCCACAAGACCCAGGTGGTATGCCTGCGCCTGCTGCCCGCCTAATGTAGCGAGGCTCATCTCTTCCTTCGGGAAATATGCTTACGGGGAAAATGAAGACACCGCTTTCTGCCATCTCTTTGCGGAGGGCAGAGTGCACCTTGAAAACGGAATGCGGTTTACCTGTAAAACCGGCTATCCTTTCGACTTCACAGTTACTTATCAAATAGAAAAAGGCGGGAAGCTCGCCCTGAGAATCCCTGCCTTCAGTCCCTGTTTTGAAATCAGGATAAACGGAGAAAAGATAAACCGCGCCAATAGCTGCTTCGAGAAGGGTTACGCGCGCCTTGATGTCAAAGACAACGACACCGTCTCCCTGACCCTGGACGGAACTCCTTATTTTTTCTATGCATCGCCCAAAATCCCCCGTCTTACAGGGAAAGTCGCCCTTTGCCGGGGTCCTCTGGTCTATTGCTTTGAAGGGATGGATAATGAAGGAGACGTGCTTTCACTTTCAATTTCCGACAAAGCTCCTCGTATTCTTACCGCCGGCGAGAGGGCCGGTTTAAAAGAAGGGCTGCCGGAAAACGCCGCCGTCCTTTCCGTGGACGCGCTGCGTAAGACCATTCCCGACAGCCTTTACACAAATACCCGCCCCGGTAAAACCCCTTGCCGTGCAATCGCCGTTCCCTATTATACCTGGGGAAACAGGGGTGAAAATCAGATGCGGGTATGGATGGATTTAAGCTAAAACTCTTCCCAAAGATTCAAACAGGTATTTTGCATTAATGGGCTTTGCTATGTGGCCGTTCATGCCGCATGCCAAAGCCTCTTTTTTATCCTCCTCAAAGGCATTTGCCGTCATTGCCAGAATCGGGATGGAAGCCAGCTTCTTATTGGAAAGCTCCCGGATTTTCCTGGTCGCCTCATAACCGCCCATCACCGGCATCTGCACATCCATGAGTATCAGCTGGTAATAACCCGGCCCGGATTTTTTCAGCATATCCACGGCAATCTGCCCGTTGGATGCCACTTCTGTTATAAAGCCTGCGTCATTTAATATTTCAACGGCAATTTCCTGATTCAGCTCGTTATCCTCTGCCAGAAGAATGCGTCCTTTCTGCAGCTTCACCGGCTCCCTGACGCTTTCCTCCTCCTTATCCCCGTTGATAATGGAATACAGGCACTCCCGAAGTTCGGATAAAAACAGGGGCTTGCTGCAAAATGCCGTTACGCCGGCTTCTTTTGCCTCCTCCTCAATATCCGCCCAGTCGTATGCCGTAAGTACAATTACAGGCACCTCTTCGCCAACCTCTTTACGGATTCTCTTTGTGACCTCAATGCCGTTTAAATCAGGCAGCATCCAGTCAATCACATAAACGCTGAAAAGGTCTCCACGGCCCACAGCCTGTCTTGTGCGCAGCACCGCTTCCTTTCCTGAAAGCGTCCATTCCGCACGCATGCCAATCTGCTGTAACATAAAAGTCACGCTGTCGCAGGTGTTAAAATCATCGTCAACCACCAGCGCCCGGCAGTTTTTAAGCTCCGGTATATCCTGCGGTTTCCTCACGTCCGTGTTGATTCGGAACGCAAAGGAAACAATAAATTCCGTCCCTACGCCCGGCTCGCTGATTACCTTAATGGTTCCGTTCATCATATCCACGATATTTTTGGTAATCGCCATCCCCAGGCCGGTGCCCGGAATGCCGCTGTTGGTGGTGGTGCTTTCTCTCTCAAAGGGCTCGAAAATATGATCCACAAATTCCTGGCTCATACCGATGCCCGTATCCTTGATATGAAACTCGTAATTGGCATAGCCCGGCAGAGCGCCGCCCCTTTCCGTAATCCGCAGGCTTACAATTCCGCCAGCCTCCGTGTATTTTACGGAATTGCCAAGAAGGTTAAGGAGCACCTGATTCAGCCGCAGCTTATCGCAGATAATCTCCTCGTTCTTTACATCCACGGCGTCAATATAAAGCTCAAGCCGCTTGGCATGAACGTCCGCCTGAAGAATACTGCGAAGCCCGTGGAGTATATCGGGTAATCCGCAGGGCTTATCGTCCAGATGCATTTTGCCGCTTTCGATACGGCTCATATCCAGTACATCATTAATCAGGCTGAGCAGATGATTGCCGGAGGTCATAATCTTTTTGAGGTATTCCTCCACCAGCTCTTTCTGGTTGATGTGAGTAATCGCAAGCGCCGTAAAGCCCACAATGGCGTTCATCGGCGTGCGGATATCGTGGGACATGTTGGAAAGGAACACGCTTTTCGCCTTGCTGGCGCGGTTTGCCTGGGAAAGCGCATCCTCCAGAAGGTTTTTCTTTTCCATTTCCCTGCGGATATCCTCATCCACACTGTGGAAGCCAAGGACAATCCCGTGGCTTTCTTCCCATATCCCCGCACGGACGGCCTTCATCTGGAAGTAGACGGTTTCCCCCTTCCATACTCTCCGGTAATTTATGCAGAACACATTCTTTTTCTCAAGTTCTTCCTTAAGCCCTGCTATCGAGGAAGCGCGTTTAAGCATCTCCCTGTCGTCTTCATGAACATATTCCTGTATGTATACCCCCATCGCCTCTTCAAGGGTTAATTCTTCCTCCTCAACATTCCTGGACTTCCATTCCTTCTGCTTTGAATTTCGAAGCGCATAACCCTTTCCTGTATCAAGATCGAAATAACATACAATTTTATAATCCACACAAAGCGCCTGAACCAGTTCCGTCTGACGCTTTTCTTTTCTTCTTTCCTGAATCTTCTGCTCTGTACAGTCCAGAAGGAAACGCTGATAAACCAGCTCGCCGTTATCTTCCACCATTCTGACATTGCCCACCACATACACAAGCTCGCCGTTTTTATGGCGTACCCTGTATTCCACGCTGACAATATCGCCTTCTTTTTCCAGGCTCCCTATACTTTCCTGAATTCTTTCCCTGTCCTCGTCAAGCACTGTAGACGCAACCATATCAAAACCGTCGGACACCAGTTCCTCCAAAGAACGATATCCCAGAATTTCAAGCGCCGCCCTGTTGGCGCTTAATATCCGTTTTCCATCCCGGGTATGACGCATCACGCCGCAGTCTATGGTGGTAAGAATCATCTCAAGATTCTGGTTCTTGTTCAGAATCTCCTGTTCATATCTGCGTTCCAGTGTCACGTCAATAGCCACGCCTACGGTTCCCATAACGCTTCCGTCAAGGTCAAACAGCGGGGACTTGTAGGTAGACAGCGTCCTGAGGCCTTCTCCCGTCTTTATGATTTCCTCGGATTTACAGGTTTCCCTCTTCCGCATAACCTCGTTTTCCGATTCGATGCAGACCGGATCGTCCTCCTCCACATCCCAGATATAGGCGTGCCTCTGCCCCTGCACCTGCTCCCTGGTTTTTCCCACGGTATCGCAAAAACTGTTGTTTACCTTCTCGTGAACACCTGTTTTGTCTTTAAACCATATAAGATTGGGGCTGTGGTCAATGGCCACCTCCAGAAACTGACTGGTTTCCCAGAAATCCCTGCCCATCTTACAGCTCTGCTGCCAGCGCTGGAAACGAAAGGCCGCTTCCTCCTCCGACATGGGCAGCGTCCATATATCCTTTATTTCATTCAGGCTGTCTTTTAAGAGCGAAAACTGCTCCTTTTCGGCAAGCAAAATTAATTCGGCCCTTTCCGATTTGCTCTCCCTTACCGCCTGTATTGCTTCCGCCACATTCATATCCTTTAAGTTCATCAAAATTACATCGGCTGCAGCTATAAGCTTCCCATCCGGTTTGACACTTTCCGAAAATTGATGAGTAAAGTGTGCAAGTGGAGACATTCCCTTTATTGTTTCAAATATACTGCTTTGATAACCCAACAGATAGAAATGAATCTGACAATGATACATGCCGTTCCTCCTGTACATGAATTAGTATGCAATATTATTATTCTAACAATCCGTTTACCCGGTGTCAATAAGCCGAATTACTTTTTGTCCTTTTTTTTGCCCCTTTTATATAAGGATTCAGCCAGAATGCAACTAGCAGTTCCACCGCCATAAAGCACCAGATAACCGGTTCGCAGAAAATCACCGCCATATACTGATACCGGGGGATAAAAACGGCGACAAACAAAATTTTCCCGAACAGCTCCATGATACTGGAGATAATGGGAAGAAGCTTCTGGCCGATAGCCTGCAGTGCCGTCCTGGTATCGTTTATCAGGCCCAAGATGAAATAAAAGGGAGCCACCACCCTAAGATACATCGCTCCGTTCTCCAATATCACCGGCTCGTCAGAGCCCGAAATAATCCGCACCATATCGGGCGCAAAAATAAGAAGCAGAATCGTAAGCCCCACCGCCACATACGCATTATACAGATAAGCGCATTTCATGGCACTGCGTATACGCTGCGCTTTTCCGGCGCCGTAATTCTGGGAAACAAGGGTATTTACTGCGGAAATCATTGCCGTCATCGGCATCAGGCAGAACTGACACAGCTTCCTCGCCGCCGTGTGCCCCGCTATGGTAAGATAGCCAAGGCCGTTAATCCCCACCTGCAGAATCGCGCTTCCGGCTGAAACCAGACTGTGCATAAAGCCCATGGAAAATCCCTGAGCCGCCATCTCCTTATACAAATCCTTACCGGCCTTAAAATGCCCTCTTTCCGGAACCAGAATTTCCGCTCTTTTTAATATGTAAACGGCGCACAGGACAACGGAAACTGCCTGTGAAATCACCGTGGCCACCGCCGCTCCCTGTATTCCCATGTCAAAGCCCGCAATAAACAGAAAATCAAGCCCGATGTTAAGCACAGATGAAAAAATCAGGAACATCAGCGGCATAAAGCTGTTGCCGATGGCCCGCAGCACTCCGGCGCAGAGATTATAGGCAAACATCACTCCCGTGTACAGCGTAATCACGGAAACATAGCTGTAGGCTTCCCCGATGATTTCCTCCGGCGTATGTAAAAGCTGTAAAAAAGGGTAAAGCGCTACTCTTGTCAGTAATGTGATAAACAGACTGATTCCCGCTCCGATTACAAGGGAAACCGCAACCGAGCGTTTGAGCAGGTTATTATCCCCTGAACCGTAGCTTCTTGCAGTTACTATCGACAAGCCGTTCCCCAGCCCCAGCGCAAAGCCAATCAGCAAATCATATACGGGGGTTGCCGTGCCAATAGCCGCCAGCGACGTATCCCCCAGGACATGGCCTACGATTACAGTATCCATGGTATTATAAAGCTGCTGGAATACGCTGGAAAAAAAGACCGGAACGGCAAACTGAAGCATGGACCGGAAAATCGGGCCGTTTAATAAATCAACCTGCGTGTGACGTTTTGTATGAAACATTACAGTACACTCTCTTTCCATTATAACTTATATCTCTTTTATTCGCAAAACCTTTTCCATCATTTCCTCCACCAGCGCCCGCTTTGGCGGTTTCGTCCCCACCGTTGTCACTGCCCCCGCGGCCGCTGCCATACAAAGACGGACCGTCTCTTCATTTCCAAGCTTCTGGTTCCATGCACAGGCAAGAGCCGCCACCATGGCATCCCCGGCTCCCACAGTGGAATGCGCCCGCACCGGAATTGCCGGAGCATATACTCCGTATCCGTCCTTTACAAACACGGCGCCCTCACTTCCCATGGAAACGACCACTGTTCCCACGCCTCTCTCCCGGCATTTTCCGGCCATTTTCAGAAGGCTCCCAGGGGATTCCGAACGGCTCCCGTTTTTTCCGTATTCCTCCTCTGCCTCTCTGGAATGCTTTCCGTCTCCTTTTGGCGCTTCCTGCAGCCATCCGTAAAATGCGGCGCATTCTCTAAGCTCCTCCCGGTTGGGCTTTATGATATCCGGCTCTTCCTTAAGGGCGTTCCTGAAAGCCTCCCCGTCCGCGTCTAAAAGCACCTCCGCTCCCTTTTCGTGGGCCATACGGATAATTCTGGCGTAAACCTGCTTATCCGCTCCCGCCGGCAAGCTTCCCGATAAGACAAACAGCGTTCCCTTTCCGGCATAACCGGCATAGCCCGCCAGCTTTTCCAATAACTGTTCCATCTGCTCCCTGCGCACCTCCGGCCCCGGCTCGTTAAGCTCCGTCACCCGTCCGTCCGCTTCAAGCACCTTTGTGTTCGTCCGCGTCTCGCCCTCCAGCCATATAAAATCATGCTCGATTCCTCTCTCCGAAAGGGAATCGGCTATTGCTTTTCCGGCATTTCCTCCCAGAAAGCCTGTGGCGATGCTCTTTTCCCCCAGCTCGCGAATCGTCTTTGAGACATTAATCCCCTTCCCTCCGGCATCCCACGCCACATTTCTGATTCTGTGAAGGGCGCCGGGGCAAAGCCTGTCTGTTTCAATTGTTTTATCAATAGCGGGATTCATTGTCACTGTGATAATCACGTTTATTCCTCCTGTAGATTATTTATCACCTATAAGCACTTTCTTTCCGCTAAAAGCGAACCCATATTTCCTTATCCTTTCCTCTGTAATGCCTTTAGCCACAAGATTTGCCTGATAATTCCGTTCATCTATCTGTCGAAGAGCAGCTTCAACAGTTTCAGTCAGCTCCTTCTCATCAGCATCCTGAACCTTGAACTCCAAAATAATAGCATCATCTTTTTCGCCTCTTGGTTCCAACATGATATCATATCTTCCGAAACCGCTCTCCCGGTTAGATGTAATCACATACTTATCCGCTATTTCTACCATCAATCCCAGTACAAAGCCATGATAAAAACGCTCCGGCTCCGTAGCTGACGGCTTCTTTCCTGCATCGAAACAGCTAAATATCTCCAATGTCACTCTGTTCATGTAAACATTCATCGCCCCGATATCGCCAATGAGCAAAGCCTTAATGAAATCACTGTAATCAGTTTTTACACTGCCAAACCACTTTCGAATCATACTCTGGAACATTGCTTTTACTTCAAAATTGGTTAGCTGCAGCTCATACCTTTCTCTCCATTCGCCAAATTCCGAAATACCTGCTTCATATTTTTTTACCTTCAGATAGCCGCTGGCAAGCAAAAGGCTCCAGGCAGCCTGCTCATCGTTCTCTAACAGGTCATATACACAAATGGCTTCTCCCTGCAGCAAACGTTCAAAATTTTCCTTAATATTTCTGCTCCCCTCGCGTATCAGTTTATTTACAAGACTATTAGAACTGGTATTTGCCCAGTAGATACCTGCCTTTCTTTCATCAAGAAAATTGATAATAGACCATGGATTATAGATATCTTTTCTATTTCCAAACGTAAACCCGTCATACCATTCCTTTACCTGCTCTTTATAATCAGATAACCCAAACTCCTCCAATGCTGCGAAAACCTCCTCCTGTGTGAAGCCGAAGCAATCCGCATATTTATCCGAAGTAGTTGTTACCACTTTCAAATTATTCAAGTCAGAAAAAATCGACTCTTTACTGATTCGTGTAATTCCTGTCATGATTGCCCGTTCCAGATACGGATTCGTTTTGAAAGTGGCATTTAAAAAACTTCTGATAAATGCCGCCAGTTCATCCCAATAGCCATTTACATAGGCTTCCTGCATGGGAGTATCATATTCATCAAGAAGAATAATTACTTTCTTTCCATAATACTTCATCAGGCAGTTTGACAAAATATTTAAAGAATCTGTTGCAACATAATCTTCCATATCAACCGAAACGCTCTGATAAAAGTCTTTTTCATCCTCATTCAGTCTTCCGCTTTCCACAAGAAAATCATATTGATTATATAAATTCCTGATAATTCGGCATATCTTTTTTCTTGCATTAGAATAAGTGGTTTCTTTCACATTCGCAAAGCTGAGAGAAATCACCGGCCAGACTCCCTGAATCCTGCGGTATTTTTCTTCTTTCCATATGGAAAGCCCTTCAAACAGCTCGCATCTTCCGGCATATTTAATGGAAAAGAACTCTTCCACCATACTCATATTTAATGTCTTCCCGAAACGTCTCGGACGGGTAATTAATGTCACATTATCTCCACTTTGCCACCACTCACGTATAAAATTTGTTTTATCAACATAAAAATAGCCTTCTTTTCGAATTGTCTCAAAGTCCTGATTGCCAATTCCGACCGTCCGCATTATTCTCTGATTCTCCTGTCACAAAAATTTATATATCCAGTATATCCGGTTCGCAGGCTAAAATCAATAAATCCCTTTTCCGTTTTTCTGCAAAAGTGATATACAATTCCCTCCCTTTTCTTTATAATAAAGTTATATTTAACTTTCTGACACATCAAGGAGGAATCACTATGCGATTCGGCGTACAATTATTCGGTCCCGGAAAGCTGTGCCGGGAAAACCCCGAAAAATTTTTTAAATCCCTTTCAAAGGCCCGTTATCAGTTAATCGAGCCCTGCCTCTGGTCAGGCGAACGGCCGCAGGGGGCGGAAGGACTGCCTGTATGGACCATGGACGAGCTGGCGTCCATGCAGCCGCATTATGAGAAATACCATCTGAAAATCCTTTCCTGCCATCTCTTTGCCGACCTTGAGGATGAACTGCTGCCCGGCAAAATCTTAAGGCTCTGCGAGGACTTCGGCATTACGCAGTTTGTGATTGCCGGGCATTCGGAAACCACAAGGGAGGGCTGCCTTGCCTATGCGGAAAAATTAGTGCGGCTTGCCGGAAAGCTCGCAGACAGAATCGAAAAAAGCCGTGACAGCCTGCCGCAGCCGGACGGCTCCCGGATATTGCCTGCCGCTGCCCCAAATCCCTCTTCTCCCCTTCGCCTCCTTCTCCACAACGGCCCGGAGGAAAGCCTTGCAAGAATCGACGGAAAGACCGCCTATGAATATCTTCTCGACTGTTGCGATAACTGCTGCCGCAGCGCTCTTTCTTCCAGCGTCATTCCTGCTCCCGGCAGCCCTGCCGGTTCACAGCAAAACGGCGCCGCCGGTTCAGTCCTCGCCGGCACGCAGTCAGGCGGCAATGCCAGCCCCTGTCTTATCGGCGCGCAGCCCGACGCCGGGTGGCTGCTCTATGGCGGGGAGGACGTGGAGGCATTTCTCTGGCGGAACAGAGACAGGATTTGCTCCCTCCATTACAAGGATTTTAAGGAAAATGCGGACGGCTCTCTGTCGGAAACCCTGATTGGAAAAGGCCTGCTGGACGTGGAAGCCTGCTTCCAGTTTGCCCGCGCCATGGAGCTGCCCCAGTTTGCGGATATGGACGGCAGCGAAAATGATTTTCCTGCGGATATTCAGGCTGCGGGACAGCTTTTCGGCTCCCTGACCCAGTGCAGGAGCAACACCAGGAGCATTCTCTGCGTTTATGACATGGAAACGGGCAAGGTGACAAGGCTCCGTGAATTTGACAGAATCATAGAAGCGCCCAACTGGCGCCGGGACGGAAACACCATTATTTATAATTCGGAGGGATTTATCTGGAATTATCAGATTTCGGAGGATACGGAGCGCAAAATCCCCTCGGGGGAATGCAATAACTGTAACAACGACCATGTTCTCTCCCCCGACCATACCCAAATCGCGGTCAGCCACAGCAAGCCGGGAACCTGGGAGTCAAAAATATATATTCTTCCCGTCACCGGCGGCACGCCAGGACTGGTCACCCCTGAAGGGCCGAGCTATCTTCACGGCTGGTCGCCCGACGGAAAAGAGCTTGCTTACTGCGCTTTCAGGGAACATGAGGGAGCGCTTTCCGTGGATATCTACAGCATTCCGGTAAAAGGTGCTCTGGCAGAAGGTGCAAAGGCGGACGGGCAGACGCCGGACCCCGCCGGTCATTCTTATGGAAAGGAGACGCAGCTCACCTCCCATGCTGCCTTTAACGACGGGCCGGAATACGACCCGGACGGAATACATATCTGGTTTAACAGTACCCGGACCGGCCTGATGCAAATCTGGAAAATGGACAGGGACGGCGGCAGTCAGGTGCAGATGACCTTTGAGGAACAGAACAACTGGTTTGCCCACGTATCGCCGGACGGGGAGACGGTTATCAATTTAGCCTACAGCAAAGACGGACTCGACGCCAGCGAGCATCTTCCCAATATGCAGGTATCCCTCTGGGCAATGAAACCGGACGGGTCCCGGCGGAGAAAGCTTCTTGACTTTTTCGGCGGACAGGGCTCTGTAAATGTCAATTCCTGGGCGCCGGATTCCAAAAGGTTTGCCTTTGTGGCTTATGAATTGCTACACAGGTGATACGGCAATCCGCCGCTTCCATACATCGCATACCGTCGCGCTCCGCGAGATGGCTTATTGTAAAAAGGGCTGCCCGACCGGCAGCCCCTTTCATCTATATCCTTTACAATTCCCGCAAAAGAGTGATTTCCTCATCTTCCCTTTGATGACAGCAGTCCTCACATGTTATTTTAGCCCTCAACTATCAGATATCTTCCATCGCCAATATCAAACACTTCGTTCGCCTCAAGAATTTCATCTCCACGGGCTCCGTCCACGTCAAGTCCCTCTTCCTCAAAGAAATCCCATACCTCGTCGATGGAATTCACTACCACTGCAAGGCTTTCCTCCAGAAAGGCTTCGGCCTCCTCAATGCTGGACGCCACATCCTCCTCCGGAAACAACTGTCCCTGATTGTCTAAAAAGCATTGTAATACCGCATCATCAAATTCATGCATACTTTATTCCTCCGTTAAAATCAATCCAACTGGTAATATTATTATGCGTTAATGCTCTCATGCAGTCAATACCTGAGATAAAATTTTTGTATCAATTATCTGATAAACGCCCTTTTCTGCCCACCCGGGACAGCTCCCTTTCGCGGCGTGCTTTACCTCCCGTGTGGCCGTGTCCACCGCATAGCTTTCCCCGGCCGCCGCCATCATGCCGATATCGTTATCATTGTCGCCAAAAGCCATGGTTTCCTCTCTCTTAATCCCGAGAGTCTCCTGCAGAAGCTTAAGCCCCACGCCCTTGTCCACCGACTTGTCCATAAAGTCAACCCATTCCTCACCGGCCATGCACACCTTCACCTTATCCTTCCATGAAGGTATCAGAATATCTTCCCCGAGCTTTCGGATGCTGCCCCTCTGACATGCCGCAATCTTTATGATTTCATCATCTTCCTTAAGCACATCCTCCACTTTTCTGAAAGCGTTGTGATAGCCGTAGGTGAGAAGGTCGAGGAACTCCTGATTTTTACTTTCCACAAGACTTCCTTTTGTCGTTGACACAACGGCCTCGCATCGGCCGTAATAGGGGCGCAGCATCTCCATGATTCCCGTAATATGCTCCCGCCTCATGGGCGTGACGGAGATAATTTCATTCCGGTAGCAAATCAAAGCGCCGTTCTCCGCGATATAGGCAATATCGTCCGCCACCTCCCGGAAAACATTCCGGAGGCTTTCATACTGCCGGCCGCTGGCGGCGCAAAATAAAATTCCTCTTTTCTTCAATTCTCTGATGGCCCGAACCATCTCCGGGTATAAATCCGGTGTGGAATCCTTAATCAGAGTCCCGTCCACATCCGATGCAATCAGTCGTATCATAATTTCTCCTCATTTTCCTTATCTTTTCCGCCCCATCCCTTTCAATTCCTGATACACTCTGCCCACAGGCAGTCCCACCACATTGTTGTAGTCTCCGTGTATTTCCCTGATAAACGCGGCGCACCTTCCCTGAATCCCATAGGCGCCTGCCTTGTCCATGGGTTCCCCGGTATCCACGTAAGCGTTGATTTCCGCCTCGCTCATGGGATACATGACAACGTCCGTCTTTTCGTGAAAGATAACCTGCAGGAGAGGCTCATTCTCCCCGTTCTGCGCAATCAGCGTGACCCCTGTGTAAACCTGATGGCTCCTTCCCTGGAGCCGGGTAAGCATGGATATTGCCTCCTGGCGGCTTCCCGGCTTTCCCATCACCACGCCATCTAAAGCAACCACAGTGTCCGCGCCTATCACTGTAAAAAAGCTTCTTTTTTCCTTCAAAAGCCTTTCAAGGACTTCGCCCGCCTTCTGCGCCGAAAGCAGCTCTACAATTTCAGAGGGCAGCGGCTCCCTTTCGCCGTCTCTGCAATCCCCGGCACAGCCCAGACTGCCCCCTGCCTTTCTTAAAGGAAGCTTCTCCTCCGAGAGGGCGGGAATCACCTCATATTCCATTCCGATTTGCGTAAGCAGCTCCCGCCTCCTGGGGGAAGCGGAAGCCAGTATTACCTTATTCATGATGTATCTCCGGTATAAAAACTCTGTTATTTACAAGCTCCTCCTGCTTTCCGGCCGCAGCTGCAGCCAGCCGGCAGAATTCAAGCTGAGAATTAAAGCTCCCCCTTCCCCGCTTTTCCACCTTTTCATAGGTTCCGTCGGCGGTCAGGACGTGAGCCTTTTCCGTGTCCGCAAGCTGCATTTTCAGAATATCCATCAGACGTCTTTGAAGCTCCGGCCTTTCTATGGGAAACATGATTTCCACCCGGCGTTCCAGATTCCTCGGCATCCAGTCGGCGCTTGCGCAGTAATACTCCGGTTTTCCGTTATTTTCAAAGTAAAAGATACGCGCATGCTCCAGATAATTCCCCACGATGGAGCGCACCGTAATATGGTTCCCGATTCCCGGAAGATGGGTTTTCAGGCAGCAGATTCCCCTGATAATCAGCTCAATTTTCACGCCCGCAGCACCCGCTTCGTACAGAGCTTCAATGATATCCTTGTCGCACAGGCTGTTCATCTTTGCAATGATATGGCCGCCCCGTCCCGCAAGTGCGTTTTCCTTCTCCCTTCCAATCAGGAAAAGGAATCTGTCCTTTAGCCACAGTGGCGCAAGAGAAAGCCTGTTCCAGCCAAGAGGCTCGGAATAACCGGAAAGCATATTGAATACTGCCGTTGCGTCCTCCCCGATGGAAGGGGTGCAGGTCAAAAGCCCGATGTCCGTGTACAGCTTGGCAGTGCTGTCATTATAGTTCCCGGTCCCCAGATGCACATATCTTCTGATGCCCTCCTCCTCCCGGCGCACCACCAGCGTGATTTTGCTGTGGGTCTTTAATCCCACCAGGCCGTAAATCACATGACAGCCCGCTTTCTCAAGCTTCTTCGCCCATACAATATTGTTTTCCTCGTCAAATCTGGCCTTTAACTCCACCAGCACGGACACCTGTTTTCCGTTTTCCGCCGCCTGGGCAAGAGCCGCGATAATGGGAGAATTGCCGCTGACCCGGTAAAGGGTCTGCTTGATGGCAAGCACATCCTCGTCTTTTGCCGCCTGTCTGATAAAATCAACCACCGGCCGGAAGGTCTCGTACGGATGGAAAAGAAGAATATCCTTCTCCCTGATTCTTTCAAAAATATCACAGTCCGCCGGAAGCTCCGGCACCGGCTGCGGCGGCGAATACCTCTTTTCCTTCAAATCCTCAAAGTCCGGCAGCCCGTACATTTTCATGAGAAAGCTCAAATCAAGAGGGCCGTTAATCCTGTAAATCTCCTCCTCGGAAATGTTAAGGTTCTCCTCAATAATCTTAAGGAGCCGCTCGTCAATCCCCTCCTCCACATCAAGCCGGATTGCCTGCCCCCACTGTCTTCTCTTGAGCTGCTTTTCAATTTCCTGCAGCAAATCCTCCGCCTCGTCCTCGGAAATGTCAAGGTCGGCGTTGCGCATGATGCGGAAAGGACAGGAACACACGATATCATAATTCATAAACAGCTTATGGATATTTCTCTCAATAATCTCCTCCAGAAGAATAACCGTCTTTTTCCTGTTTTTGGAACCGGCGCCCTCCTTTGCCGGAAGCTGCACGATTCTGTCCAGAACCCCCGGCACCTGGACTGTTGCGAACTCCAAATCCCCCTCGCCGTTCTTTTTTCTGACAAGAGCGCCGATATTTAACGTCTTATTCCTGATAAGGGGAAAGGGTCTTGAGGAATCCACCGCCATGGGCGTGAGCACCGGATAAACGTTTTCCTCATAATACTTATCCACAAATGCGGCTTCCTTCCCGGTAAGCTCCTCGTGGCGTTTAATTACGCGGAGACCGTTATTTAAAAGCCCCGGGAGAATTTCCTTATTGTAAATGCCGTACTGCTCCGCCACCAGCTCGTGAGTCACCTGGCTTAGCGCGGATATCTGTTCCTTTGCGGTCATTCCCGCAATATCCCTTTTTTCATAGCCCGCGTTGACCATATCCATCAAAGACGCCACCCTGACCATAAAAAACTCTGCCAGGTTGGAAGAGGTAATGCTTAAGAATTTCAGCCGCTCAAAGAGGGGATTGTTTTTGTCCCTGGCTTCGCTTAACACCCTCTTGTTGAACATCACCCAGCTCAGCTCCCTGTTGCTGTAATATTTCGGGTCGTCATAATTGGTTGTATTGCTCATAGTAATTTTCCTCCACATTTCAAACCGGCTTACTATGCACAGACCTTGTCAGCCGGTTCTTTCGGCCTGCCGCCGTTAACGTTTCTTTCTGATTTCCGGCCTGATATTATATACTTCCTCAAAGAAATCCGCCCTCGCCCCAAAGAGCCCCCGCTCAAGGGTAATATCCTCGTTTGTATTCACGGAAATAATAAGCTTGTCTTCCTTTAAGAAAATTCTCACATCCCTGAATTTCTGCTTATGGCTCCTGTCAAGAGCGTTTGACAGCCGCAGAATCGCCGTCAGCTTCGCAATTTTCAGATAAGCGTCCCTGTCAATGGTATCAAGACTCCCCGCTCCGTAATAATCAAATTCCAGATGATTATACCGCACCACATTCGCCACGATTTCCCTCTCGATATGGGAAAGCCCGATAATTTCCGTTGACATGATAATACTGTAAGAGCACTCCCCCAGGTTTACCATACTGATGTACTTTCCGCAGTCATGAAGAATCGTGGATATCTGTAAAAGCAGCCGCTCTCTCCTGCCAAGCCCGTGGATTCTACGCATACTGTCAAAAATGGTAAGCGCGATTTTTTCCAGCGTTTCGCTTCTTTTCCTGCTGCCCCGGTATCTCTTGCTGATATTCTGGGCGCAGGCAATAATATCCTTTTCAAAGTCGTGGGTGGACGCGATAATTTTATGCTTCTCCGCATACTCGTAGGCGATACCGTCGCTTAAGGTCACCCCCGGAGACCAGATTTGCTCCGCCCCCATGGCATCCATAATGGTGTAAAGTATCATCATGGAAATATAAAGCAGCGGCACATTTTCCTCCGGCATATCCAGAATCTTTGCGATTTCCGAAAGGCTTTTGGTGTTGTAGATGTTCAGAAAATAATCCATGGACTGCCTGTCCGCAAAGCCCCTTATGACGTCGCTGTCCTTTTTGCGCCTCACCACATTGGAAAGATAATCGTCCACCACAATAATACTCTTGATTTCCCTGTCCTTTAAATAAAGCTTCTTGTACACATTCATCTGGGATTCCACCATCTCCCGAATCAGCTCCCCGTATCTGGAAAAGCCGACCCCAAGGTGAAAAAGCCGCTCCTGAAGCCTTAAAACCCCAATCCGCATATTCTGGGTGGATACAAGGGTATCGTTGTCAAATAAAGAAACCTGAATGCTGCCCCCGCCGATATCCAAAATGGCGGTTCCGCTTTCAATGATTTTCTGAAACCCTTCCCCCTGAAAAGCAATGGACTTATAGTCTAAAAATCTCTGCTCGGAATTGCTCAGCACGTCGATATGGATTCCCGTCCTCTGCTCAATCTGGTCAAGCAGAATAATCGTATTTTTCGACTCCCTGATGGCGCTGGTGCCATAGGCCTTGTAGTCGCTCACCTGATAGGATTTCATAATCCCTGAAAATTCTTTCAGCACATGGCAGAGCTCATCCACCCTTTCATAGGAAAGCTTGCCTTCCCCGTAGGTCTCCGTCCCCATATCAATGCTGTGCCGGATATGGTCGATTTCCCGCATCCCCCGAAGCTTTGAAACCTCAAAAATTTTCATAGACAATTCATAAGAACCCACGTCGATTGCGGCAAAAGTTTTTACCTGCATACCTCCTCCTTCCTGCGCGTCCCCAGCAGATAATCGATAAACTGCCGGGCGCATCTCCCCGATAATCCGCTATGAGCAAGCTCCCACTTGTTTGCCTCCAGTAAAAGCTCCTCCTCTGGCATTTCAACCCCGTATCTTTCCGCCAGAACACGGACAATATTCTGGAATTCCTTTTTATTTGGCGCGGCGAAGAAAATCGTGACGCCAAAGCGCGACACCAGAGAAAGCTTCTCCTGAACCGTATCCCCCGCATGAAGGTCGTCCCTTCTCTCCTCCTTGTCGGAAAACTTCTCCCTGACCAGATGCCTCCTGTTGGAGGTGGCGTAAATCAGCACATTCTCCGGCTTCTTTTCCAGACCGCCCTCAATGACGGCTTTTAAATATTTATACTCAATCTCAAAATCCTCAAAGCTCAGATCATCCATATAAATAATGAATTTATAGTTCCTGTTTTTAACCTGTGTAATCACTTCGTTCAAATCCTGGAACTGATGCTTGTACATTTCTATAATACGAAGTCCCCTGTCGTAATATTCATTGGCAATTCCCTTTATGCTGGAGGATTTTCCTGTGCCGGCGTCGCCGAAAAGCAGACAGTTGTTGGCTTTTCTTCCCTCCACAAAGGCCAGGGTATTTTCAACCAGCTTTTTCTTCGGGATTTCATAACCCACCAAATCATCCAGATGGACATGGGCAATATTCCTGATGGGTACGATTTCAACCCCGGCCTCCCCATGAACTACCCGAAACGCCTTGTGGAGCCCGAACTTTCCCACGCCGTAATCCCGGTAAAATTCCGTGAGAGTATCCTTCATTTCTTCCGGCGTGTGGTCTTTGGTGAACTTCACCGCCAGAGAACAGATTCTGTCCCTGATGCGGCTGTTGTACACCTTGCTCTCTCCGTCTGCGCCCTCATAGTCCAGAATCATTTTAAACTCGTCCATATGGAGCTCTTTTGCCATTTTCCGGAAGTCAAAGTCGAAAAACTCCTTGAAAATCTCAATGTCATGACACGCCGCCTGATTGATGGTTCCCCCCACTTTCCCTCTGATTTCACAGGCTCTGCTGTAGCTGTTTTCATTGTTCACCAGAAGATTGGCCAGATAACAATGCCACAGATTCCCGTAAAACCCGTGGTTCTCCGCCATTTCAAAAAGCCGGTGCATACAGCTGCAGCAGACCGTCCGCGCCTCCTCCTTTTTTACCTTCTCCGCATAATGCTCCAAAAGCCACGCCATATCATAAAAGAGAGCGCCCTCCTGCCCGGGAAATTCCTTATATACAATCAGTTCCTTTTCTCTCATTTTTCCTCATTCCTGTGCCGCTTTTGCCTGCACTTCGTATTCTTCTTTCTGAACGCAGATTTAAGCAAGCTTACCGCTTGTCAATAATTTCCCAGAATCCGCATGTTCCGCGCTTCTTCCCGCAGCCCGCGCAGCGCGTTTTTTACCGCACTGTCCGAAAGATTTCCATCAAAATCAATAAAGAAGCGATACTCCCAGTTCCGCCCCTCTATGGGCCTGCTCTCGATTCGGTTCATGTTCAGATTATTGTAAATAAAATGAGACAGCATATGATAAAGAGAACCGCTTTCATGGGGAACCTCAAAACAAATGCTGACCTTCCCGGCATCCTTTAAGAAAATTTTCTGATTCGTAACAATAATAAAGCGCGTGGAGTTGGTGCTGGACTGATTGACGCCCTTTTGAAGCACGGAAAGCCCATAAAGCCCGGCCGCATATTCGCTGGCAATGGCCGCCTGGGTCTTATCCTTATCCTCCGCCACCTTCCTTGCCGCAAAGGCATTGTTCTGCATACTGATTTGCTGCCAGCTGTAGCCGTTTAAAAACCTTGCCGACTGCATCAGGGACTGTGGATGAGAGTAAACCGTTTTGATATCCTCCATTTTCGTGCCCGGCACCGCCATCAGACAGTGCTCTATTTTGATAATCTGCTCGCCTACAATATAATTTTCAAATTCCGCCAGAAGGTCATAAATTTCACTGACAATCCCCGCCGTGGAGTTTTCGATGGGAAGCACCGCAAAGTCCGCGCTGCCCTCGTCAATGGCAATCATGGCGTCCCGGAAGGTGTCCACATGAAAGCTGCTCACCTTATCCCCGAAATACTGTACCATAGCTGCCTGAGAGTAAGCTCCCTCCGCCCCCTGGAACACTACCCTTGCCTTTTCACTCAGTTCCCCCACCCCGATAAAGGGAAGATTGCCCATACTGCCGTGCTCCGCCAAAAGCCGGTATTGAAGCTTCCGGCTCATGGACATAATCTGCTCAAACAGCTCCTCGATTCCCCGGCTGTTGAAATCATTATGGGTAAGAGATTTCACCTTGCGGAGCTTTTCGTCCTCCCGCACCTTGTCAAATACCTTTTTGCCTGTCTCTATTTTGAACTCGGCCACCCGGCGGCTGATATCCATTCTCTTTTCATATAAATCCACAATTTGTTCGTCAATTGCGTCAATCTGTTCGCGCAGCTTAAGTAAGTCCATTTTTATCCTCTTTTCCGCATCAGAATCTGAAAATCCGTTATTGTAAATTACGGCGGTGAGCGCTCTGTTGCTTTCGTTTTTTATCATATAATGAATCGCGCGGATTCGCAAGTATCTGACCGCGCTTTATTTGAGAAATGTAACAGAATGTCGGCATTCCGGCAAAAAATGCAGAACCTTGAATTGCATCAAAGTTCTGCATTTCTGTTGTTAAAAAATCTGTCAGCAAAAATAACTGATTTCTCTAAACTGAGCATACCACTTGTTGATAATAATACTGTTTCCTGAACTTGTTATCCAGATTTTTGTCGCATTTGCCGTTGCCTATCCTTCTGCAATGTGTACATGTACCGGCTCAGGCGGATTGTTTTCATTTGACCAGAAGTAAATTATATATGAGCCTATCCTGAAAATTTGAGGCATTCAAAATACCTCCTTCTTTAGAAAACTCAAGCATTAAATGCGCATTATTGCGGACAAATTCTTTGAAATAATCCATCCCGGCAGCAGAGTATCCGTTCACATCTTCCCATAAATATTCCGGTAAATAGCACGTTGCATTATGAAATCCATCCTTTAAATCAGGTGTCTCTATCTATACCTTTACTTTTCCATCCGGTCAGGCAAAATCAGCAAGAATAAGATAAACCTTGCAGACAGGGTACTGAACTTCATCCCCCTTTACCACCAGGAAAAAACAATTCCCGCAAGAGGCGACATTACAATCATTATCATTGAAAACGTAAAAGATTCAATGGAAATCAGCGTTGCTCTCTGCTCTGAGGGAAACATCTCCTGCAGCATGGAATTCGTCCTCACCTGAAGCGCATCGTCGCCAAGCGCGGCCAAAAAACCTCCCAGCGCCATAATCAGATACATACCCGAATGCTCCGCAAGCACCCCGAACAGCACGGCCAGCGCGGCAGCCGCAAATACACTCCTGTATCGCATTTTGCACTTAAGGATAATTTTCGCTCCCAACACGCCGCCCATCTCCATGAAAAACAGGGCGAAGCCAAGAGCCCAGCCCGGCATACCGGCATCCGGCAGCTTTGCCTGCAGAAAAAATAACAGCAGGACATCAACAGCTCCAACCAGCGAATTGGAGAGCATTAAAACCATTGTTTTTCCCTCCCGCTTTATAAAAGACAGGCTTTCCATAAAGCATTTAACGAATTCCCTGCCTATGGAACCAAGCACACCTCTCTCGCTCTGTCTGCCCTTTGCGCCGGCCCATACTTCACGCAGCGGTATCAGCGTCCCTATCTGAACGGCGCACATGAAAACGTCAATTCCGTACGCCGCCCTGTGCCCGATAAACAGAGCGAATCCCGCGCACAAGGTTGACACGCCTCCGCAAAAGCGGTGGATAATAAGCTGGTTTGACGCATACTTTTCATAATATGCTTCGTCTCCGGCTATTTTAAGGGAGTCATAGGCAAGGGCGTCCCCTGAGCCGGAGGAAAAATTGTAGCTCATGGCAAAGAATGCAAGTGCCACGCAGACCATGAACAGGTTACCGGAAAGTATCATTACAATATTTCCGATTATTTTCATGACCGTGCTTACAATCAGCATGTTTTTCCTTCCGAACAAATCGGCAAGAATGCCTGACGGAATCTCAAAAATCAGGCTTGTTATGTGAAAGACTGTCTCGGCAAAGCCGATTTCCGGCAGGCTGTACCCTCTTGCCGCCAGTATTGCCACCCACGCGCCGGTCAGTGACAGATTCCAGAGCGCGGAAGATAAATAGAGTCTCGATATTTGTTTTTTTATATTAAGCATAATAAAATCTCCTTAACTTTTAATTTCGTAGTAAACGTTAAGGAGACAATGCGCTGATTTTATGGAATTCGCCAGGTTAATGATGATGCAGCCGTTGACAGATGCTTTTTACGTCAGGAAACAAAATCCTCACAAAGCGCCGCCATGCTGTCCGTTCCGTTCACGAATCCTCCCAAAAATGGGCGCACTATCCCCGTGAAGGGGAAAAATGTAACCTTTTTTCAGTTGCAGATTCGTCATTTTCCAGAACATATGTTTAACCTTTCAGAAATTGCTATATGATTGATTATACGAGAGTTTTTGCGGGAAGTCAATAAAAGAAGACGCTTTTTTGTTATCTATTGGTAACTATTCAGCCTTCCTTCTAAAAACAACGCACCCAGCACCGGCTAAAAAATAGCCGGTGTTCCCAGAA
>QZDS01000020.1 GCA_009917455.1 bacterium 1xD8-48
GCGATGTTAAGATGAGGGGGCTGTTAGACATTTGATTTAACTGCCTATCACCCCATTTCCTGACTAACACCAAAGTAATTAATTTGCGATTTGCCTTCAGGACGTTTACCAGGATACATAAACCAACGTAAAATCTTTAACTTAACTTGTATTTTTTGCTTTAAAGTGATACATTCTATATAAAAAAGCAGTTAAAGGGTTAACGGAATGTATCAAATTGCAATATGCGATGACAAAATCGCAGCGCTGGATAAAATAAAAAATTGTCTGGAAAGATGGCAGGAAAAGCATACTGACTGTGATTTGGATGAGAAATTTTTCACAAGTGCGGATAAGATGCTTGAGCGTATAAGGAATGATGGATATAAACCGGATTTGATGTTGCTTGATGTTTATATGCCGGACAAAACAGGTATTACAGTGGCGAAAGAGCTGCGCAGGCTGGGAAATGAAGGGGCGATAGTGTTTATTACCACATCCAGGGAACATGCGCTTGAGGCTTTTGAAGTGGACGCGGTTCAATATCTGATTAAACCTGTTGACGAGCAGGCTTTGTTCCGGGTGCTTGACAGCCTTTTTCAGAATACGCAGGAAAAACGCAGAGATTGTGTGCTGCTTCGTATTGACGGGCGCATCTGCCGGATAAATGTTGACGATATTGTATATTGTGAGGCACAGGGGAAGAATCAGCGTCTGCATCTTTTAGACGGACAGTGGCAGCAGCTTCGGATGACTATGGCGGAAATCCATGAAATCCTTTCCCCCTGGCAGGAATTTACAAGAGTCGGCGTGTCTTATATCGTAAATTTAAATCATGTGGACAGCCTGAACGCACAGGAAATCTGTCTGGACAGCGAGGAAAGTATATTTCTGCCGAGAGGAGCGTATCAGCCGCTGCGGGAGCGGTATTTCAAATATTACTGTGAAGAATCATAAGGAAATAAGATAAGCCGGGTGGCTGTGC
The DNA here is from genome assembly GCA_009917455.1 of bacterium 1xD8-48. GTDB lineage: Bacteria > Bacillota > Clostridia > Lachnospirales > Lachnospiraceae > Suilimivivens. The sequence goes on from QZDS01000020.1 coordinate 965, forward strand.
CGGAAATTGGCATGGCAGTTGCCCGGCTTTATTCTATGGCATTTCATTTACAATCTATCCCCCAAAAAGTGCAATCCATACCCGAGGCATATCGAAAGAAAGGCAATTTTGTTATAATTTTTTACAGAAAGAAATCGGTATATTGGGGTATTATTCTGTAAGGAGGATAAAGGATGCTGGGCGGTAATTTTTGGGTTTCTTTTTTTCGCAACGGAATCGGCGCAGGGTTAATGCTGGCGGTTTTTCTGATGCTCGACAGACCTAAGGTAGCCATGAAAAAAGCAATTTTATGCCACACAGTATTTGGCTTTATGGTGGTTACGCTATTCAGTGTCTGGTATCTGTCGAAACCGGATATTTTTGTACGTTTTTCGGGGCTTCTGGCTTTTGTGGTCATCGGAATTTACTGTATGCTGCTTTCCGGTGACGGAGTCTATCTGGCGCTGTATAAGATTTCTCTGGCCTTTTATCTGCTTTCCATGTGTGTTTTCCTGGGAGTTGACATTGCCAGATGGTTATTTAACGATAATATGTGGATTGATTTGCTGGTGCGCTGTCTGTTCCTTTCAGGGGTTATCGTTTTAATTGCCAGGTATTTTCGGAAATATTTTTTTGAAAATGTGGATTTTCTCCGGGAAGAGATAGATATGCTGAGTGTCGCTACTTTGATTATCTCTTTTATCATAGCGGCGTTTGTGGCCTATCTGCCGTCAAACCGTGTTTTTTCCATGTACGGTATGCTGCGTATGCTTGCCATTATGCTGATGGTAGGGCTTATTCAGTATTTGATTCTGCATTTATATATCCATCTTGGGAAAGAGCATTGCTATCAGGCGGAAAAACAGCTTCTTGAAATGAACGAACAGCTTTTGAAGCGTCAGCTGGAGCTGGAAAGGAAAGCTCAGGAGGAAATGGCCAGAATCCGTCATGATATGCGCCACCATTATCTGATGATATGCGAATATTTGAAAAATTCAGATTCCGAGAGTCTTTTTGCCTATTTAAAACAATATCAGGATGAGGTGGACAGCACAGAGCCGAAACGCATCAGCGCCAATAAATCCGTAAACGGAATCCTTTCGGCTTATGCCGGTTATGCGGAAAAGGAAGATATTCAGGTAAAAATGAATGTATCGGTGGCGGAACGGCTGGCAATCCGTGATATTGATTTGGTGGCTATTCTTGCCAATATACTGGAAAATGCCATTCAGGGCTGTATCCAGTCCCGGAAAGAGCAGCAGGAAATACGGATAGATATCACTCAGAAAGGACATAAGATAGTCATTCAGTGCCGTAATTCCAGCGCAGACAATATCCGTTTTCATAAGGGGCTTCCGCAGTCTGTCCGGGGAGGCGGCATCGGCACGTCAAGTATAGTAAAAACAGCGTCCCGCTATGACGGGGAAACAGATTTTCAGGTGGAAAACGGAATGTTTCTGGTGCGGGTGCTTTTAAATCTGCCGACGTAAATATTAGAAGAAATGAGGAAAAGCTATGATACGGATAGAAGAAATTTTGTTAAAAGCAGGCGAGGCGGGCGCAAGCGACTTACATCTTACGGTGGGGCTTTCGCCCAGAATGCGTGTGAACGGAAGCCTGCGGCCTATGGATTATCCGGTTCTTGAACCGGAGGACACCATGGAAGCGGCAGGCTGTGTGATGAGCGCGGAGCAAATGGACACTTTGAAGGAACGGGGAGAATACGACCTGGCATTTTCCATTCCCGGCAAGGGCAGGTACAGGGTGAATGTTTTCCGGCAGCGGGGAACTGTGGCGCTTGCCTTCCGTCTGGTTGCAAATAAAGTGCCCACGCCGGAGGAGCTGGGAGTTCCGGCCTCTGTCATCGACCTTTATCAGAAAAAGCGGGGGCTGGTGCTTGTAACGGGACCTACCGGAAGCGGAAAATCAACGACTCTTGCGGCAATTATTGACAAGGTGAATCAGAACCGCGACGCTCATATTATTACGCTGGAGGATCCGATTGAATACCTTCATCCCCATAAGATGTCCATGGTAAATCAACGGGAAATCGGAATTGATACGAAAAGCTATGCCAATGCGCTGCGGGCGGCGCTTCGGGAGGATCCGGACGTGATTCTGGTGGGGGAGATGCGGGATTACGAGACCATCAGCGTCGCCGTCACGGCGGCGGAAACAGGGCATCTGGTATTGTCCACGTTACATACAATCGGGGCGGCAAGCACAGTTGACAGGGTAATCGACGTTTTTCCGCCCCACCAACAGCAGCAGATTCGGGTTCAGCTTTCCAATGTGTTAGAGGCGATAATCTCCCAGCAGCTGATTCCAGGGCTGGACGGAGGCGGACGGACGGCGGCCTTTGAGGTTCTGCATGCCAATACTGCCATACGCAACCTGATAAGGGAGGGAAAGACCCATCAGATTGCAAATATCATGCAGACCAGCCGCAGGGCAGGGATGATTACCATGGACGACGCAATCGCCGGGCTTGTGCGGGACGGGAAAATCACCAGGCAGATGGCGGCGGCCTTTGCGCAGGACGGGGAAACCATAGAAAGCAAGTTTTAAGCAGTAAGAGGAGTGTAATGAGAAGTATTTCCAAAAAGGGTTTTACATTAGTAGAATTGATTATAGTACTGGTAATAGTGGGCATTCTGGCAGCTGTAGGAATACCCACCGCTTCGCATTTTATAAAACTGGCGGAGTTCCGCAAAAATGAGGAAAATGCCAGGACGGCCTATCTGGCGGCGGAAGCAGCCCTTGCGTGGTATCGAAGTTCAGGGGAGTGGGAGAGCTTTTGCCGGAAGGTGACAGAAAAAGGGACTTTGAACGATACCTTTGCGGCGGATGATGATAAGAGCGGGCGCATTTATTCCGTGACCATAGAAAACGGTCAGCCGTATTCCGCGTCAGGCGTTCTTGCCATGGAGCTGCTTGATAAGAACGTATACAGCAAGGACTTTTTTAATGCCGCCATCGCCATTGAAATCGACGTGAAAACGGGACAGGTGTATTCGGCCTTTTATGGAACCAGGTGCAGCAGTCTCTCTTACAGCGGAACGGATGAAAACGGAGAGCTGAATATCAGCGCGGCGGATGACAACCGCTCCTATGACAACCGGCGGGGACGGCTTCTGGGCTATTATTCGGTGGAGGATGTTACCAACGTAGTGGAATTGAAACCGGTTCGGCTGAAAGTAACCACAATCAATCTGGTAAACAGCGAAACGCTTTCCCTGAACTGGACTAGCAATTCCAGGCACGACAACCTGGATGTGAAGTTTTTAATCAGCTTTTATCAGAAGGACAGTAACGGCGACAGAGAGCTGTTTTCCACGGAGGTGGACTGGAAAAATCTTGTAAAGACCGGGGAAAAGGGCAGCCAGACAGTTTCCCTTGCACTGAAAACACCGCAGCCGGACGGTGGCAGCAGGGACATAGGGAACTGGACGTTTCCTTTGAGCTATCAGACGCAGGGAAGGTCCGGCGGGAGATTTTCTCTTGTGCTGGACGGAATGATGACGGCGGAGCTTATGGAGAGTATTAAGGCAAAGGAAAATGAATCTCCGGCGGCAGGAGTGGGGATTGCCAGACAGTACAGCACCGGCATTACAAGGCTGGGCGGCGAAATTGCGGCTTTAAAAGAGCCCGTAGATATTTATGCCCAAATAGAGGTGGAGGCCACCTATGCCATTACAGGCGGAGAATTTATAGAGTACACGCCCGGCGGCGCAGTAAAATCCAATGTGGAGAATACCCTTTATGGGAAAAGCGAGGAAAAGGGAGGCTCTTTCAGCGCGGAAATCAGCCGGTTCCGCCATCTTTCCAATATACGATATTATGATGCGGACAAAAAAGCGGAGTTTACGCTGAACGCAGGAAATCTTGACTGGACGGCTGCCGGCGTGGGCGTGTATGGGCTTTCTGCGGCAGTGCCCGGGGAAGGCGGCGGGGAGGCCTTAAGAACTCTGGTATTTACCGGCAGCAGGAACGGGGATGAGGTTCTGGATTTTCCTTCTGTGGAGCTTTTATCCGAAAACCATACCCTGTCGGGAAGGGGGGCTTCTACGGTAATTTCCAATTTAAGTCTGGGCGAGGCTTCCATGCCGGGAGACGACCAGGTTAAGGCGCTTTATCCGGCAGGGGAAGAGAGCCATAGGACGAACTATCTGGGGCTTTTCTGCGAAACGGAAGGAACGATAAAAGGGATTACCCTGTCAAATCCGATTCTCACCCTTGGGAATATTGCAGAGGACGCGGAAGGCATACCGGAGACAAAAGCGGCGGAAAATTTTGCGTCCTTATACGGCGCAGGAATTTTAAGCGGCAGAAATCAGGGAACGCTGGAGGATATTTCCGTAAAAACCTCCCGGAAGGACAGCCCGGTTGTCGCAGTATGCCTGAAAAACAGGGAACAGAAAAAGGAAGACGCGCCAGATGACAAACCGGCGGCAATCGGCGGTCTTGTAGGTGTGCTTGCCGGAAAAAAAGACGACGGAACCCTGGAGGCGCTGACGGATGCCGGGGTAAAAATCAGCGGCCTGACCATGGAAGGCAGTATTATGGGAATTCTGCCTGCCCCCTATGCGGAGGCGAGTCTTAACGTACAGGCGGAAGGCGGTATGGCGTCAGCCTTCAGGGCGGCGGAGGAAAAGAGCCCGAAGCAGAGGGCGACGGAATATTCCTATGGCATCGGCGGTATTTTCGGATACGGCTGGCTGGGAGAGCGCGCCGGTAAAAGAGTGCAGATTGAAAATTCCCAAAATCATGCGGGTATAACAGGAAATCTTTTTACCGGAGGCATCTGCGGCTATCTGCGTGATGATTTTGATACGGCTCTGACGGAAAACACACAGGAGCAGGACGGAAGTATTGTCAACTGTGAAAACGACGGGCTGATACTCTGCTCGGCGGAGAAGAAGGAAGAAGATAACGCTTTGGAAGGGAGATATTTTGGCGGAATTCTGGGCTTTGGAGATAAGGTGCGGGTTAACGATTCCACCAGCGCCTCCGGGCGGGCAAAAAATTACAGATATACCTTTGACCAGAAAGAGCAGGTACTTCTGGGACAATATGTAGGCGGAATTATCGGATACGGAAACAGCAGCCGGATTGCCGGGTGCAAAACGGAAAAGGGAGGCTATGTGCTTGGTTCCGATTATGTGGGAGGCATTGCAGGAGGCCTGTCAAATGATGCCAGAGAGGCCATTACCGGAACCGCAGGAATTGCCGTTACCACCAATGCGGGTTATGTAATCGGCAACCGATATGTTGGCGGCATTGTGGGAAAAAATGACGGAGAGCAGGAAACAACCATAACCAACTGCGTCAACAACGGCGTGGCGGCTGGCTATGATTGCTTTATCGGCGGTATTGCAGGCTATAACGGTGAAAACGGCAGGCTTTTGGACTGCGCCAGCTATCTTTCCGATTACAACGGAGAACTGCTTGCAACCATTACAGATAAGTGGCAGGCAACCGGTGACTGCGCCGGCGGGCTCGTGGGATATAACAACGGTAAAATTGAGTTCACGGAAGAAAGTGAAAAGATTACGGTGAAATCCGTGTCCGGCATTGTGGTTGGCAGGGATTATGTAGGCGGCGTAATCGGATTTAACGACGATAAGGGAACGCTTGATGTCAACTATACCCTGATTGGCGGGCGGATTTATGCCTTTGGAAACGGGGCGGGCGGCTGTATCGGCCTGAACGCTTCCACGGAAATCCTTGGAAAAGAGCTTTCCATCAGGCCTTCTGAAGTTACAGGCAACTATTACGTGGGCGGCTGTATCGGGGCAAATGTAGTGGATTTAACGGCGGAGGACGGCTCAGGTGAGGAAAAGACGCAGGATATTGTCATGGAAGGCTTCCGGGCGGATAACACCTTAGGCAGCATTACAGGCCGGGCGTTTACAGGAGGCGTTATCGGTTACCAGAGAACCTACAAAAAGGAGCAGCTAAAGAACGAAGACGGAGAGACCGTAGCGCTTCCTGTCTATCTGGACATGACCGGAAAGCGGGAGGATGGGGCGGACTTTGACAGCAGCAGCGCTGCGGGGGAAAATCTGCTTCCGCTTCTGCCCGGATTGGACGGACAGAATGTTCCCACAAAGGTTCTGCCTTCTGAGAATACTTTTACTCTGACAATCGGAAATGACAGGAATACATCGGCACAGCTTACGGACGACAATAACAATATACCGGTTTATTCCGACCTTTATGTGGGCGGAATCGTGGGCTATTGTGAGCGGAACAGCAAGCTGGTGATTGTAAACTGTAAAAACTCCGGCAGGCTCTCCAAATATGGCGGGAAAGAAGGCTCCGGCACGGAGGACGGGAGCGGGGCGGAAAATAGTTCAGGAACAGAAAAGGCTGCCGGCAATGTATCTTTGCAGGCGTATCTTGAAAGCGGGGAAGTAAACGCCGACATCTCGGAGCTTGAGGCTGAGGATATCCGGGTATCCGTGGGGGGCGGTATTATCGGAGCCAATCTGGACAATCAGATTATCGACCATTGTGTCAATACGGGAACCATGAACGGTTTTATCGGTCTTGGCGGCATTGTCGGATTCAATGCGGGAGGTGTGTTTAACTGCGAGCTTTCCGACAACTTCGGCAATGCGGGGCTTTCCTATATCGGCGGTATTGTGGGACTGAATGTGAAAGCCGGCGCCAGAGGAGCGGATGGTGAGAATAATACAGGGACATCGGCGGACGGACTGGAAACCGGCGGAAAGGGAGGAAAAGTACGCCTGTACAGGGATACCCTGAACAGAGAATGGAGTTATACTTCCGGTATGGTTGCCAGATGCCTTACCCGGGAAAACAGGAATATTTCCGGTAACAGCTGCGTGGGAGGCATTGCGGGCTTTAATCTTTCCGGGGCGGTTTTGGAGGCCAATGAAAACAGGGCGAATGTTATGGCTGCCGGAAACTACGCGGGCGGTATTGCGGGGATAAACAGTGGAAATATTTTAACAGCATCGGGCAGTCAGGCACAGGGAGATATTGAAGACATTACCATATCCGGTGATGCCGGAGAGGGAATTGGCGGTATTGCGGGATGGAACAAAAACACCGGAAGCATCAGTGTGTATGCGGGGGCGGATGAGACAAAAGCGGAACCGGAAGTGGTTGCCGTAGGCAGTAACGTTACCGTCAGCGGAAGGGAAAAAGTGGGCGGTATTGTGGGGATTAACGAGGGCGTACTGGATACCTCTCAAAGCGACGGCAGCATAAGATTTCTGGTATGTAAGGCGAAGCTTGTTCATGCCGCGGACGATTATGCGGGCGGAATTATCGGGGAGGCAAGAGCCGGAAACAAAGAAGCAGGAGTTCAGTCAAAGAAGATTCTGAGGGCGGTAAACAAAAGTGCGGACGTTACGGCGGATAACGGGCGGGCAGGCGGAATCGTGGCGGTGAATGCCGAAGGCTTTGCCCTGGAGGAATGCAAAAATATCGGAAACGTGAACAGCGACCACGGCTATGCAGGGGGGATTGCCGCCGAGAATTTCGGGGAAATCATAAACTGCAGCGTGGGCGATGAAAGCGGAGCAAAGGAAGTACTTATCCGCAGTCAGGGAGCCGATGCCATAGGGGCGGTCTGCGCGGTGAATTACGGTCAAATCCGGGACAGCGCTCCGGTTAGGGATATTACGGCAGGCACAGCGGAAGTCATTCTATCTGGAACGGCGGATATGATTGGAGGAATCGCCGGAAAGAATGCCGCGGGAGGCGTAATCGGGAAAAACTGTCAGTCAGGATTTGAAGTTACTTATATGCCGAAGCTGGATATCAGCGCCGGCCAGTTGACGGTGGGAGGTATTGCCGGTTTGAACGAAGGCGGGGCTTTGGGCGGCGGAGATGAACCGGGAGACGCAGCCGGGACTGACGGGAAACCGGAAAGCAGAGAGGCGAGAATTGAGGAGATAACGGTTCGGGGTCTTTCTTTTGAAGACTTTAAAAACTACCGTTACTTAGGCGGCATTGCCGGTGAAAACAAGGGCGGCGCCAGAGTAAAGGACTGTATTGCCGACAACGTGAAAATTGAGCAGAAAAGCGGCAGCGAAGCGGGCAACTGCTACGGTGGTATTGCCGGAAGAAACAGCGGGATACTGGAGGACTCCGGGATTAAGGAAATTGATTTGAATATTCAGGGAGTTTATACCGCAGTCAGCACCAGCACGGCGGAAGAAAAGGAGAGGCTTTCCGCTCACATAGGGGGTATTGCCGGGAAGAATGAAGAGAGCGGCCGGATTATCGGATGCCTGATTGAAAATACAGGCAAAAAAGAAAATATCATTCATGCGCAAAGCGGTATGGCAGGAGGTATTGCCGGATATAACAAGGGAAGTATTGAAATGTCCGGGGATAAGGTAACAGAGCGGCTGATGCAGGATGACGCCTCAGACGGCGGCGGAAACGTCAGAATCAATGACGTTCAGGAGTTAATTGCAAATGCTCAAAATGCCGGAATCAGGGCGGACGGAAATTATGTTGCGTGGAGTAGTGGGATATTGGAGAATCAGCGCTATGCGGGCGGTTCCGGTAAAGTAAGCGACGGCAGAAGTCTTTCTCTTATCGTCACCGCTAACGGCAACCTGGGCGGCATTACGGCTTATAATGCGCCTTCCGGCAGGGTAAACTACTGCGCCACCGGAAACTGGTATCTGAACAACAAGTCTCAGGCGATTGGCGTGGGAACCGGGGGCGTTATCGGAATGAACGAGTCAGGGCAGAACCTGTCCTTCCTGTTGAATCAGGCATTTGTGGGGAGAGAGCTTTCCGGCGGAGATACGAACCGGTTCGCAGGCGGGATTATCGGAAACCAGAACAACAGCACGGGAAGCGGATGGGTGATACAAGGCTGTGTCAATTACGGAACGGTGTATTGCCGCAATACCCATTATTCAGGCGGCATTATGGGTCAGTGGACCAGCAGCGGCGGAACCATAGAGAAGTGCTATAACTATGGAAACTTGCAGACTACATACCAGGCAGGATGGGTGGGAGCCGCTGCGGGAATCGTGGCGCAGCTCTATCATGCCTGTGAGAACAATGAGTACAATATTTTAAGCTGCGGAAACTACGGAAATATCTATGGAAGAAATGGGAGAGATATTGCTGATTGCGCCAATGACAGCGCGGGAATTCTCGGGAATGTGACTGCTTACAGAACCGGGAACAGCGCCAGTGCGCAGAATTATGCCATTAATGTGACGGACTGCGTCAACGGCGCGGGAGTCGAGATATATTCGGGGTCAATGGCGTCCGGCATTGTGGGGTTCTTTTCCTGCGATAGCCCCGACGCAGGAGGCATCGCAACATCTACCGCCAATATTGCTCTGAATATAGAAAGGTGCCGGAATTATGCGGCGGTATTGAAGGGGCAGCAGTTTGTGGCCGGAATTTTCGGAGACAGATATGGGGAGGCAGGGTCGGCAAAGACGTCGCTGAAATATTGTTTTTCAGTAAACCGCCAGAACAGTAATTATAATAAAGCAGATTATCCTGTTATTTCTTACGCTACAGGGAATAGTAAGCCGGGAAAAATAAATGGCGGCGATACACAGAATATTTACAATTATTTCCTCAGCGAAAACACCGTTGAAAGTTTCCTGACGAATAGTACTGTTAATAGTAATAATAAAAATGACCTTTTACAGAGGGCAAATACAGGCTGGGTATACAGCACAGAAAAAAATGGAGAGCAATATTTCATATATCTGAATACGGGTGTCGGAAGCATAAATAATGTTTCATTTAGCGGACTGCAAGCCGGAGATGAGATGAAGGAGAAGGGTGGAAAAGTTATAGGCCGTGTCCTTTTCATAACATCAACGCAATATAACAATATGGCTTCTGTGGTAAATCCCGGCAGCGATTTTGACACCTACGTCCGTACCTTCTGCTATACACAGGCCGGAATGCTGCTTTCGCCCGAAAAGGTTACTTTGTCAAAGGAGGCCGATAACCGGCTGAACATTGAGGTGGAAGCGCCTGCTTATCCGGGGGAAGAAGTGGAATATGTGGCGGCTTTATACAGAAAGGGTGTGAAGGAAGGAGAAGAAACGCGGATTGGGCTTTCGGAGATTACCCTGGGGGCGGATGCAGAGGCAGGGCCGGGAGATTCCTTTACCTTTGACGCGGAAACATGTACCTTTGAAATTTCCGAAAAGGTGATAAATGAAGGCGGAGAGCTGTTTGTAAAGGTGAAAGCCGTTCAAAAAGGCGGGGGGAAAGAATCGCCGGAGGTGGATTCCAACCTTGTGGCTGTAGGTAATACCCTGCCGGAGCCGAGAATCCGTATCGAGCTGACCAGAGCCGAAAATAGCATGGGAAATTACCGTTTCTGCCTGGACAATCTGGAGGATTATGAAGAATATACGGATAATCCGGGATATGCCAATTTGCAGGTGGCTGTTCAGATGATGAACGGGACAAAGATATCCTTTAAGCTGAATGAAAAGGGAGTACATGCGGATTTAAGGACAGAATCTCTTGAGCAGCTCCTTGTGTGGGTGGAAGAAATCAATGTTCCCCCGGCGGATAAGGGAATGTCCTCAGCTCAGGTATCCGTTCCCGTTTACCTCCCGGCTCCTCTGCCTGCAATTTCACTGAAAAACAGCGGAAAAACGTGGGTGGAACCTTCCTGTACCGTTACCGGAAGCAGTCTGGAGGATTTGCGGATAGCGGTTACTCTTGAAGGAAAGGGCGGAAATGTTACAACGCCTACTGTGTACCGGGCGGAGTTAATGGGAACGTGGAAGGACGAGAACGGAAACACTTACGGCAATACCGTTTTCCAGAGCAGCGACCTTCTGGCGACCACAAGCGGTGCGGCTACGGCAGTCTTTACAGATTTGCCGGAATATATGGTAGATGCCTCGGATTTGCATGTCAGGGTATGGTATGCGGAATCCGGTCTCGGTCCGGTGTACACTTATTCAAAATACCTTGCGGATGACAGCGAGGCTGACGGAAATTCTCCGAACGCTGCCAAAATACTGACGGGAACCCTTACGGAAACGCCGGATGGCGGGCAGTACAGCTACGATTGGCGATACGAATATACGCCGGTATGGCAGGGAAATACCCTGGCAGATTACCGGTGGACTTCCCAAAAGCCGCTGTTTACGTTTCTTCCGGCTCCGAAGCTGATGGAGCTTCTGGCGGGCAGCGATACGCTGGAGCCCACAACCGACCCGGATACCGGCCATTTGCAGTATACCTTTAAGTGGGATGAAAATGAGTATAACCCCGGGAACAGATATACGGTTTCTCTGACGGGCCTTGTAAAGGACGAGGACGGCAATGTGACCCGGCGGGTTTCCATTGTGACAAACAGAGAGCTGCCGGCAGCGGGAAGCGGCGAGCCTGCCAATTTCATCACGCTGGACGCGGAAAACTGGTCTTACAATGAGGTGGAGCTTACCGTGACGCGGAAGGGCGACGCGGGCAAAAACGAAATTGGATTGACCTCATCCAGGACCTACGGAGTAAAACGGAGACTCTCGAGACCGGCGCAGCCGGGGGTCAACAACCCTGATATTAATGAATTAAATTACGAGATAGAGTTTCCCGCAATCACGCCCGAGGAAGGCTGCGAGTATTATGAAATTTATGTGCAGCCCTACAATGAGGACGGAATGACGCTGGGAGAGAGTATCATGGCGGTAAAAGTGCCGGTGAGAAATGACGCGGGCGAGCCGAATGCGGATGAAAACGGCATATACAGGCAGATGGTGAATCTGGAGCAGGTGGGAGAAAACAGCAAGGACTGTGCCGGGCGCAGAGTGCTTATTTATATCAAAGCCCATCCGGCAGGGGACAGCGCCCTTTATGTCCACAGCGTTGACGGCGTCACCTATGGACTTGATGTGCCGGACCGTCTGAAAAAACCGGAAATCACCTGGGAGAAAAACTGGGAGTATGAGCGGGACAGTGCGAAAACCGTGGAAGGCTTTCAGGGAGAAGGGCAGGAGGAAGCTGACGGACTGAAGGTGACGGTGAATGCCCAAAATAACAGTATTCCTCCCGGCGGCAGCAGCTACCTGACGAAAGCTTATGTGTTCGACAGCGAAGAGGCGGCAAAGAATGCAAAGGCAGAGATTGAAAGCGGAAGCATTACGGATATTGAGGGACTTTTGGAGGTATACCCGCCACTTCAGGAAGATACTCTGGTTCCGGCGCAGATGGATACGGAAAGCGCCGATAAGTACAGTCACAGCCTTTTGGGGCTGTCGGCGGAATACGCGGGGAAATATGTTCTGTTTTACGCCAGAATTTCCTCCGGTCAGGGCAATATCAGTTCTCCGTGGGTGTGCTCTGACGAGAGCAGCGGAATATGGCGGCTCCCCTATGTGAAGCTCCAGACGCCGGAGGTTACGGTGGCAAACGAGGGATATGACCGCGATGTGACGCTCATCTTTAATCCGGACCTGCAGGATACGACTGCTTTTAAGGTGAAAAAGGAAACGGAGAATCAGGACGGCTCCGGGGAAGAGGATGAAAAAGAACCTTCAGGGGAAGACGCTTCCGGGGATGGCGAAGACGAAGAGAAGGAGCCTTCGGAAGATGCGGGAGACGAGGATGAGAAAGAGCCTTCGGAAGATACCGGAGACGGGAATGAGAAAGAGCCTTCGGAAGATACCGGAGACGGGAATGAGAAGGAGCCTTCGGAAGATACCGGAGACGGGAATGAGAAGGAACCTTCGGAAGATACCGGAGACAAGAATGAAAAAGAGCCTTCGGAAGATGCCGGAGACGGGGATGAGAAAGAGCCTTCGGAAGAGGGCAAATCGGAGAATGGGAAAGACGCTCCGTCAGTTCCTTCCGGTGCGGAAATCATAAAGACACGGTTTACATACGGCTTTGCCGGAAACAAAGCCGCAGGAGTGATGAATCTGGCAGCGACGGCCGGCCGGTCATATGGCAGGACAATTTTCACCCGGTTAAGTGGCCGGGCAGGAAATGCGTTTACAATGAGAAACGAAACGGAGGTTGAAGATATTCTTCCCGCAGAAGACAGGGAAATCAGGTCAGATGAGGATGAAAGCCTGTATTACGCCGGGGAGGATGAAACGCCGGAAATTGACGTACAGGCAGATACGCCCTCGGCAGGAAAGGAAGAAAGCGTCTGGACGGCCGACAGTACCACCCTTAGCTGGAACAGTGTGAGATTTGCAGATTCCAGTTATATTACGCTGACCGATAAGGAACAGGGGACGCAGGAATTTAAAATCAAAGAAACCGTTACGGACGATGGCAATGGGGGGACAACTGCTTCAGCAGCCGTATTCTGGAAAAACGAAAACGGCGATTGGGAGGAAATCACAGGAAATGACGGCCTCTATGAACTGTCTCAGTACCATAAAGAGATAGAGGGGCAGTATGAAAAGGAAACAGGCTTTAAGGTGCCCTACAAGGTTAATCTGACTGCGGGACTGAAGGTGGAGGCGCAGGGGGATAACCGATTCGCCTATACATTGCTTCTGCCTGACGCCGACAGCCTGACGCCGAAGGAGGAGGGCGGAAACAGCATCGAAAGCGATGAGCTTCGTTTCACGCAATCGGTGGAGATTTGTGCGGATGTGGAAGAAAATGAAACATCGCCTGGAAGCGGCGCTTATGTGCGCTCGGACACATATAAAGTGGATTTTTAGATACAGGTTCCCGCAGCGTTTAGGCGGTATCCGGGAATGTGCAGTGTGACAGTGAAAATTAGTGAAAGGAGGGCAATATGCATTATCAGACGCAGAGTAAAATCCGCGCGCTGAGAAAATCGCAGAAAAAAGGCGCGTCGCTTGTAATTGTGGTATGTGTGTCGGCGTTTCTGGTGGCATTTGCCCTTGCCATGGTCTACACGGCGGGACTGATGCTTTCTCAGGCGAACCGGCGGATAGAGCAAGAACGCTGCCGTCAGCTTGCCGTCAGCTTTGCCCGGGTGCTGGAGAAGGAGCTTCTTCAATATGAGAAAACAGAGAATGCGCCCACAAACAGCTTTTATCTGTTCGCGTGCAGGTTCCTGGAGGATTCCAGATATATGGAATATAACCCGGATTACCCGGAGAGCACGGTTTACCATTATTCGGCGGGGGAGAGCCCGGCGGGAGATGATTATGGAAAAATAACGGTTGTTCTTTTTAAAGAAAACGACTGGGAAGGCGACAGGATAACAGGAACGCTTAATTATGACCCGAATGAAACGGCTCAGGATCCGCTAAGCGAGGTGGCAGTTGCCCACTATACTCTTACCGTGGAGGTGATTGCCGACACAGGGAAAACAAGCTTCCATCATGCTACGGTTTATAATCAGCAGGCAAACTATGATGAAAGTGCGGTGCTTTTTGAGGCGGAGGACGGAACAAAGCTTAAGTGGGAAAGTGAGAGCAGAAAGTGGCTGGTAAGTAATACCGGCAATGAATTTGAAATAACCACAACTACCGTGATTAACTATGAAATTCAGCCCCACATTGACCATCTGACAGGCTGTAAATTTTCAAAAACCATACAGGAGGCAGGAGATGTTACAGGAGGGGAGGCGGGAAATCCATGAAAGATGACAGGAAAAACGGAAAATCAGGTGAAACACTGGTGGAAATCATGGTCAGCGCGTTTCTTTTCCTGATACTGATGGCAGTGATGCAGGGAGCAATTTCCTTCTGTACCAATGCCCAGCGCAAAAGTGAGCAAATCCGTGCGGCAAACGCCGAAATCTGCCAAAATCTCCACAGCGCTTTGACAGCACAGGACAACGGAAGCAGCAGCTTTGACTTTCGGGCGGTTTCCGCCGATGGAAATGTCGAGGGGAAACAGGTTTTCAGCGTGAATGTGGAGCTGAAAAAGAAAGAGGCTTCAAACGGCGACGGAAGCAAAAAAGTGACGTTTTATCTGTTTGACTCCGCCCTGACAGGGGGTGGCAGGCCTTGAAAAAACGATGGAAACGGCGGCAAATCAAAGGCGGCGAGGGAACCACGCTGGTAGAGCTGGTGGTCGCAATGCTTCTTCTCGGAATTATTATGACCATGATTGTAGGAATCTTAAGCCCGGCCGCCAGGCTGTTTTTGCGGATGGAAAGGCTCCAGCGGGCCCAGGTGATTCTGGATAATGTGATTCTGGAGCTGCAGGGGATTGCGGACAACGCCACAGGGTATGTGAAGATTTACCCCCAAGGACAGCAGAGCCCTGTGGGAGCGACAGGGGCCGGAGCGGGAGGGATGCTGGAATTTATAAATCCTGACAATTACGTGATGCTGATTTCCGCAGAGGGGTGCCAGGCAACGGATATCCTGGCAGGCGGCGCCAAAATTGACAGTGTCGAGGCGGTGGAGTCCGGTCGGCTTCTTGCCAGATACTATACCCGGGACGTCGCCGGTCAGACCTATCAATATGCAGACGCGTCGGGAAGTCCGGCTGCCCGCGCCGTTGCCGCTGTATTTGCGGATGATTATTACATGGGAAATTATCTGGAAGTCACCTTTTCCTATCCGGCAGGCGTATCAGCGGGAGGCGGGGTTGCCTGTCTGGAAGCGGATGTAAAGCTCTACAGCGACAAGGAAAAAAACAATCTGGTGGTACAGGAAAGCGTCCTGCTGTATTTGCGGTACGCAGCAGTAAGAAAAGACGAGGTTACGGCAGGGGATGCAGTTACTCCGCCCTGACGACAGGAAATGATAAAAGTGCAGTATACGGTAAACCGCGTGGAAGCTATAATGACGCGTTTACAGAGAAAGACAACACAGAATATAGGTGCAGATTTTTCAATTGCATTTATAGATAAATGTAACCTTTGGCGGCAGTAGGCAGGACATGGATGAAAGATATACATGGGATTTTGACACAAACGGAAGTAATACCATGCATGCCCTGCTTCACGCACACAGGCTGCGCAAAAGGAGGTTACGGTAACACCGGCGCACAGCCGGAAAACAGGTCTTATGAAAAAGGAGAAAAAGAATGTTAAACAAACTGAAAAAGAACAACAAAAAGGGCTTCACACTGGTGGAATTGATAGTGGTACTGGTGATTCTGGCAATTCTGGCAGCATTGCTGATTCCGGCGCTGACGGGGTATATTGATAAGGCGAGGGATAAGCAGATTATTGCGGAAACGCGGCAGGCTGTGATGGCAGCTCAAACACTGGTAGATGAAAAGTATGCTACAAAAACAAATGTTACTATTGGGGAGACTGGCGATGTTTCATTTGCTAACATTAAGGCATTGGCAGAAGTAGAAGGGACTATTACTGCCGCAGAAATAAAGACAGAGGATATAGATGATGGGAGCGGAAGTAAAATCCAAAAAGTAGTTGTAAGTACGTTGACATATGAAAATCATGGTAAGAAGTGTGTCTATACTGCCGCTAATGACGAAAAATATGCAGTTTCTACAGCACCCTAAACGGTAAATTATGACCAACGACACACCATCACCCAACCCAAACAATAAAAAACCATCAGGCAAGCGTCTAATCCGCTTTCTCACCCTCCTGGTCATCCTCTTTGCAGTTCTCACCGCCTCCGTGCCCGGTATTTTTACCGTCATGCGCCGGGCGGACGCGCAGGTGGCTCTTGGCAATGCCAAGTCCCTGCGTATTGCGCTGCAGGTGGCGTCCACGGAGGCCTACGGCTCCGGTCGGGCTTTTCGAAGCCCGTCCGGTGTGGGAGGCGTTACGGAGGAGGTCTGGCGGGAAGCGCTTTTAAGCAGCAAGGCGCCCGGCGATTTCTGGGTGCTGCAGACAGATGAGAGCGGCTATGAGGTAATGCGTTTTGTCTATCAGGAGGGGGATTTTACTGTCACCTATTGTAAGGAGCCTCTTTCCTACGAGGTGTATTACCGTCAGCCCTATATACAGACGAGTTTTCATACCGTATACTGAAACAGGGTGTGTGCCCCTGTCACGTAGCGGTATCTGTCCGGCGGGCTGCGGGAGTTTCATGCAGTTTGAAGCAGGTGAAAGAAAGGAAAAATTACTTTGATTCCAGTATTTTCAGGACTTTTATGGCTGATTCGATTTGCCATGGGAGCCTGTGTATTCAGCTTTTTCAATGTAGTGATATATCGTCTCCCAAAAGGGGAGAGTGTGGTGTGGGGGCGGAGTTGTTGTCCCTCCTGCGGAAAGGCTCTGACGGCGAAAGAGCTGATTCCCTGCGTCAGCTATCTGATACAGGGGAGAAAATGCCGCGGGTGCGGCGGGAGGATTTCAGTCAGGTATTTTCTTGTGGAGTTTGCGGGAGGTATTTTCTTTAACTTCTGCGGTTCTTATTTTGGATACGGAACGTGGGGGCTTTTGTCCTTAAAGGGGAGTTTTGCATTTCTCTACCTTGGAATTTTAACCATGGTAGCGTTTATCGACCAGGATACAAGGATTATTTATAATCGTTTTCATATAATGATTGGATTGCTTGGGCTGACCGCCCTGTGGCTGTTTCCCGGGCATGGTATTTGGGACAGGCTAATCGGAGCTGCGGCGGTATCGGTGCCGATGCTGCTTCTTGCGCTTGCCATAGAGGGAGCCTTTGGCGGCGGTGATATCAAGCTGATGGCGGTAAGCGGTTTTCTGCTTGGATGGAAGGCCGTTCTGGCGGCGATGTTTATCGGACTTTTGGCAGCCGGAGTTTATTGTGTGTGGATGCTTGCCGGAAAGAAGCTTTCCCGCAAGGATGCTTTTGCCTTCGGGCCTTTTCTTGCGCTGGGACTTGGCATTGCGTTTTTCTGGGGGGATTTGCTGGTACTGTGGTATCTGTCCGTTTTGTAACAGGCAAATCCTTTCGGGGAGAGTTTGGAGGAAAATTTTTATGGCAGATTTTCGATATGTTGCAAAGAGTATGGACGGAAAAATTCACCGGGGCACTATGGAGGCGGCGGGGGAGAGCGCCTTACAGCAGCTTTTGAAGGAACAGGGGATGTTTCTGATTACGGCCAGGGAAGGAGGGCGCGGTAAAAAGCGCAGGAAGCTTTCTTCCAGACAGCTTTCCGAATTTTCAAAATCCTTATCCACTCTCCTGGCCTCCGGCGTCAGTATTGTGCGGGGACTTGAAATCATCGCGGATGAGGAAGGAATTTCACCGGCCGCGAAGAGTCTTTATCTTGAGATTCTGGCTGACCTTCGAAAGGGAATCAGCCTCTCGGAGGCCATGGAGCTGCGCAGATGCTTTCCTGAGCTGATGCTCGGCATGATTCGTTCAGGAGAAGGGAGCGGCAATATAGACGTGGTGATGAATCGGCTTGCCCTGCATTATGAGAGGGAAAGCCGCCTGAAACAGCAGGTACAGTCCACCATGACATATCCGGTTGTACTCCTTGTGATGTGCATTCTGGTGGTGATAGTGATAGTGACCTTTATTCTTCCGCAGTTTGAGGAGCTTTTTTCCGAGATGGAAAGCCTTCCGGGAATAACGGAATTTCTGATGGCGGCTTCGGATTTTCTGGTGAATCAGTGGTATGTGGCGCTCCTTATTCTTTTTATGCTGGGAATTATCTTAAGAATTGTGTCAAAGATTGAAAAGGTGAGAAGAACCATTGATTACATCAAGGTACATATGCCTGTGATTGGCAAGTTAAACCGTGTAATTTATACAGCCCGCTTCGCAAGGACGCTGAGCAGCCTTTATTCCAGCGGAATGCCCATTGCCCCGGCTCTGCAGACCGCCGGGGGCACGGTGGGGAATCTTTATGTGGAACAGCAGTTTGAAAAGGTGACTGGCATGGTGCGCAGCGGTGTTCCCCTTTCGCAGGCGTTAAAAGAGGTGGACGGATTTTTGCGCAAGCTTTCCAGTACCATTCTGGTAGGGGAGGAAAGCGGCCGGTTGGACGTTATGCTGGATTCCATTGCCATGACTATGGAACAGGAGGCGGAGGAGGCCACAAAGCGGCTGGTAACGTTGCTTGAGCCGGTGCTGATTTGCGTGATGGCGCTGCTGGTGGGATTTATTATTGTGGCCGTGATGCTTCCGATTTATGAATCCTACGGCGCAATCGAGGGAGCGGCTTAACAGGGATATGTGGAACTGATAACGGCATATGTTCGGATAAAGGCGTGCAGAAGGGCATATGCAAAACTGCAAATAGGAGAAGGAATGAGTCAGACAGTTATTGTTTTTTCAGAGGATTGCATATTGGCGGCAGCCGGCCGGGAGGGAAGATACCCTGTCATCACAAAGGCGGAGCGGGTAAGATGCCAGGGACAGGGAGACTTTTTTGAACGCTGGCAGCAGGCACTTATGAGTCTTTCCGCCCAGTGGAAATCAGAGCCGGCATTGCTGGTGCTTCCCGTCAATATGTGTTCCGCCAGGGTGTCCAGGCTTCCCTGCAGTAGGGGAAAGCAGCTGGCAGCTCTGGCGGCCAGGGAGGTTGCGGACAGCTTCAGAAACGAGATTGCCGATTATTCGGTGATTTATGCGGAGAAAAAGGGCAGCGTGGATATTTGTGCCGGAGGCGCGGACAGCGGGCAGCTGAAGCGCTTTGAGGACATTTGCCGGGAAGCGGGTATTACCATAGGGGGAATGACTGTTCCCATGGAGGGATATCTTCATGTGCTCTGTCAGCTTGAAAGCTTTGCAGAGAGTACGGCCATTTATCTTTTCTTTGACGAGGGAAGCATGACCAGCGTTCTTTGCCGGAGAGGCCATTACTTATATTCGGGACGCAGCAGGCTTTTCGGCGAGCCGGGGACGCTGGATTTCGGTACGGAAATCGTCAGAAGCATTTCCGGTATCCTCCAGTTCTATGCGGCGGAAAAAAGCGAGATTCCCATCACGGACGTGTTTTATGCCGGGTGCCCTAAGGAGGATTTCGAGGTCAGTGTGGAGGGGATAGAGGCGCTGAACTTAAAAGTAAAGCCCATGGAAACGGACGGCAGGATTACCATGCCGGAGGGGCAGCAGGCTACGGACTGGCTTTCCTGTGTGGGAGCCATGATATCCTGCGGAAAAAATAAAAAGCGGATTAATCTTTATGAGGAGATGAAAAGGCTCTCCGAAAAGGAGGGAAAGAGCAGCGGCTTCCTCAGGCATTTACTCCTTCCCCTTTCGGTGGGGGTTCTCTGCCTTGTTCCAACTATTGCGGTCGCCCTGATGAATCTTAAAGTGAGCGGAGAAATAGCGAAAAAACAGGCATGGATAGAATCTGAAACGGTGCAGGAGAACTACGGGTACGCAGTCATATTACAAAAGAATCTTTCGGCGATTGACGGCGGTATTGCGGCGGTTCGTCTTTCGGACGAAAATCTGTCCGTCTACCCCGACTTTTCCGCGAAGGTAGTTGCAGGGATTGAGGATGCCGGAGGAGCGGGAATTGACTGTACGATTACCGGCTACGACGCCGCCACGGGAGTTTTGACCTTCAAAGCCGGCAGCCGGGAGGTCATAGATGTTCCTTCCTATATATTAAAGCTGCAGGAGAGCGGGCTTTTTCACACGGTGGATTATCTGGGATATGCCTATGAGGAGGAGCGATATACCTTAGAGCTGTCCTGCACCATGGAGGGAAAGACCTCCGGGAGAGCTTTGAACAGACAGGGGGAAACCGGTGAGGAAGGAGATGCCAAGTGAAGCTGGAATTGACTGAAAATGATGTTTTAATGTTAAAAATAGCGGGCAGCGCCCTGATTGCTTTTCTTATTGTCAGGTTCCTTTTGGCGCCCGGAATCGAAAGGTTTCAGGAAAATACACTGGAGCGGGATTTGCTGGAAGAGAGGGTGAGCGAGATGGAGCTTTCCATTGAAAGCATCCCTGTGCTGGAGGAGGCCGCTGAAATCCGCATGAAGGAGCTTACGGAAATTTCCGCGTCTTATTATGAGAAGATGGAAAACCGCCAGGTAGACGAGCTGCTTACGGGACTTGCGTTAAAGCACGGTCTGTTCCCCATCTCGCTGTCCATAGACGGTGCAAAGCCCGCGCTGCCGGAGCCTTATCTGTACGGTGTGACGGCAAATGCAGAAGGGGAGGTGTCGGATAATTATATCTGTACGGCCACGGGGCGGATGGTTCTGCAGGGGGAGGAAAGCAGGATTTTTGCTTTCCTCGACGATGTGGAGGAAAATTATCCGGCCATTATGCTTTGTTCCCTCCACAGGCAGGAGCAGATGTATTTTGATGCGGAGTGGAACACAGTGGAGCAGCCGAACGTGAGCTGCGAGCTGGCCGTTTATATGTATGATGTCAGTACTTTGGAGCGTTCCTTGCAGGAGGAAAGCACAGGGAGGGAAGGAAGTTGAGAACAAATCTGAGGATTGGGGAAATACTGGAGGAGCGGGGCTATGTAGATGCACGGCAGATGGCGGAAGCGCTGGCTTATCAGAAGGAACACAGGGATAAGCGCGTGGGGCAGATTTTAATTGAGCTGCAGTTTGTTTCAGAGCAGCAGGTGCTGGAGGCACTTGCCAGCAGACTGGAGCTTGAAATCGTGGACGTGGCCTCCCAGACTGTGGATTTGGAGGCGGTCGCCATGATAGACAAGGAACTTGCGGAAAAAAATCTGTTTCTTCCCTTAAGCGTCAAAAACCGCACTATGGTGCTGGTGACCAACGACCCGCTGAATTATTTTGCCCTGGAGGAGGCGCGCCAGCAGACAGGGTGCTTTTTGCAGATTATGCTCAGCGAGGAAAAGCCCCTTCGTCAGGCGATTTCCTATTATTTTGCCGAGGTCGGGGCGAGGAAAGCAGCCACTCAGGCGAATGCCGGATTTATGGCGGAGGAAATAGACGACCTTGACCTGACAGAACTTGAAAATGTGGACGAGGAGGCTCCCATTATCCATCTGCTTAACAGTCTGGTGGAAAGAGCCATCAAGAGCAATGCCAGCGATATCCATATTGAGCCCTTTGACAGGGATACCAAGGTTCGGATGAGAATTGACGGCGTGATTATGGAGTATGTAACTCTCCAGAGAAACGTGCATCAGCCTTTGATTGCCCGCATCAAAATCATGTCCAATCTGGATATTGCCGAAAAACGAATCCCCCAGGACGGTCATTTCCGGGTGCGGACAGAAAACGGTCACGTGAATATCCGTGTTTCCCTGATGCCCACGGTGTTCGGGGAAAAGGCTGTTCTGCGTCTTTTAAACGCCGCCGCCCAGCTTGACTATGCGGAGCAGTTCGGCATGGACGATGAGAGCTATGGGCAGTTTCTTCCATTATTAAACAGTTCCAACGGAATCATTTATATTACGGGTCCTACCGGAAGCGGGAAGTCAACTACTTTATATATGATACTGGAATATCTTTCCAGACGCATGGTCAATATTTCTACCATTGAGGACCCTGTGGAAAAAAATGTTCCGGGCATTAACCAGACCCAGGTAAACCCTGTAGCGGGGCTGACCTTTGAGGCGGGGCTGCGGGCGCTGCTGCGTCAGGATCCGGATATTATCATGGTGGGAGAGACCCGTGACGGGGAGACCGCAGAGATTTCCGTGCGCGCCGCCATCACCGGGCACGTGGTTTTAAGTACGCTCCATACCAACGACGCGGCTTCCAGCATTGTCCGCCTGGAGGATATGGGGGTGGAAAATTATCTGATTGCCAACTCTCTGGTAGGCATGGTCGCCCAGCGTCTGATGCGCAAGGTCTGCGGCAACTGCAGCCAGGAGATGGATACCACGCCGCAGGAGCAAAAGCTGCTTGGCAGCGAGATAAAGAAAATCCGCAGAGGAAGGGGCTGTGCCCAGTGCAACAATACCGGTTACAGGGGGCGTATTGCCGTTCATGAGATTATTGCTGTGGACACAAGGCTCCGCCATATGATAAGCGGCCATGCTTCCACGGAGGAGATTATCCGCTATGCGAAGGAAAATCAGGGGATGCATACCCTCAGGGAAAACGGCTTAAAGCTTGTGAAAAAAGGAATAAGCACGCCGGAAGAACTCTTAAAGATAGCGTATGAGTAAAAACGTAAAACAGCCCGGGACAATGGTTCAATCTTTCAATTAATCGTTGCCCCCGGGCTTTTGATATGGTATGATTACACCGTATTGTATCTCGGAAAGAGAATAATAACAGGAGGAACCGTACCATGAAAAATGAAAGAACATATGAGCTTGTGCTCACGGCACTGTTTACGGCTATTATTGTGATAATGGCATTCACCCCCCTGGGTTATATTCCGCTGGTGGTAATCAACGCAACGGTAATCCATATTCCCGTTATTCTTGGAGCCTTGTTTTTAGGACCGAAAAAGGGGGCGTTTCTGGGATTTGTTTTTGGACTGACAAGCCTGATTAACAACACCTTTAAGGCGGCAACGGCGTCGGCCTTTGTTTTTTCACCGGTTCTGGCGGCAAATGTTATCGGTGTATCCGGCGTTTTCAAGAGTCTTTATATCTGTTTCGTGCCGAGAATTTTAGTCGGAGTCATTCCATGGTTTGTGTACATCCTGATTCGCAGGCTGCTGAAAAGCGAACAGAAAGTATGGCGCATCCTGATTAACGCGGCGATATCGGTTATCTTTTTATTTTCAGTCAAAGCGTTTGTGGATAATCTGGCAAAAGGGAATGGAAGCGGTATGGCCGGAACTGTGGCAGGTGTTATTACGGGTGTTATTTTATTTGTTTTCCTGACGGTGACTGCATGGAAAAAGACGTCCGCAAGCATTGCCCTTGCTTATGCGGGAGTGACGGGGGCATTTACCAATACCCTGTTTGTTATGAGCGGTATTTATATCTTATATAAGGATGCCTATGCGCAGGCGTTGGGAATTGCCGGAGATACGGTAATTGACGTTATCATGGGGATTGTAGGCTTTAACGGAATTGTGGAGGCCGCGGTGGCAGCAATTCTGATTGCGGGCGTGGGACTGGCTCTTATGCAGGTAAAGCCCGTGAAGGAACTGAAGTGAAAAAAGAAAGAAGAAAAATATAGAAAGAAAAAGTAGTGAGATAAAGAAGGAAACGGGGAGAAACAATGATTCTTGCACTGGATATTGGAAATACGAATATAGTAATCGGCTGCATGGAAAAGGACAGGGCGTACTTTGTGGAGAGGGTGTCCACCAACAGCTCAAAAACGGAGCTTGAGTATGTGGTGGACTTTAAAACGCTGCTGGATTTGTATCAGATTAAGATGGAGAACATCACAGGATGTATTGTCGCTTCGGTAGTTCCCCCGCTGAATAATATTGTGACGGCGGCGCTCAAAAAGCTTTTGCATGTGTCGCCTCTTTTGGTGGGACCGGGAATTAAAACAGGATTAAACATTTTAATGGATAATCCCGGGCAGCTTGGCTCTGATTTGGTGGTAAACGCGGTAGCAGGGCTTCATTATTACGGCGCGCCTATTATCATGATTGATATGGGAACGGCGACTACCATCAGCGTGGTTGACAACAGGAAAAATTATATCGGCGGCATGATTCTTCCGGGCGTTCGGGTATCGCTGGATTCTCTGGTAAACCGTACCTCCCAGCTTCCGAGAATCAGCCTGGAAGCGCCGAAAAAAATCATCGGGAAAAATACCATAGACTGTATGAAAAGCGGTATTATCATGGGACAGGCATCCTGTATTGACGGCATGATTGAGCGTATATGGGACGAGCTTGGATATCAGGCGCAGGTGGTTGCCACCGGCGGGCTGGCCGGGTGCATCGTACCTTACTGCAAGAAGAAAATCGTTTATGATAACGAGCTGACTCTGAAGGGACTTGAAATTATTTACCGGAAAAATACAGAACAGGAGCAGGGATGTTAGAGGGAAAACATATTGTACTGGGAGTGACAGGAAGCATTGCGGCGTATAAGATTGCCTCTCTTGCCAGCATGTTAAAAAAGAAGAAAGCGGACGTCACCGTGATTATGACGAAAAACGCCACGAATTTTATCAATCCCATTACCTTTGAGGAGCTGACGGGAAATAAATGCCTGGTGGATACCTTTGACCGGAATTTTCAGCACAGTGTGGAGCATGTCTCGCTGGCAAGGCAGACAGACGTGTTTCTGGTGGCGCCGGCCTCCGCAAATGTAATTGCCAAAGCCGCCCACGGAATTGCGGATGATATGCTGACCACCACGTTGCTTGCCTGCGAGTGCCCGAAAATTTTCGCGCCGGCTATGAATACAAGAATGTACCGGAATCCGATTACGCAGGATAATATGAAATTGCTTTCGCATTATCATATGGAAGTGATTCCTCCTGCTACGGGCTATCTTGCCTGCGGCGATACCGGGGAGGGGAAAATGCCGGAGCCGGAGCTTTTGCTGGAATACATTATTAAAGCGCTTACGCCGAAGGATATGCAGGGGCTTAAGGTTCTTGTGACGGCAGGCCCTACCATGGAGAAGATTGACCCGGTGCGCTTTATCAGTAATCATTCCACCGGGAAAATGGGCTATGCCATTGCGCGGGCGGCAATGCTGCGCGGGGCGGACGTAACGCTGGTAACCGGAAAGACCGGACTTATGCCTCCGGTCAACATAAATACCGTGAATATTCTGTCGGCGGCAGATATGGCTAAGGCTGTCAAATCACGGGCGGACGGGCAGAATATCATCATCAAAGCGGCGGCTGTGGCGGATTACCGGCCAAAGCATACCGCCGATGAGAAAATAAAGAAAAAAGATGACGATATGAGCATCGAGCTTGAGCGCACGGAGGATATTCTGGGCTTTTTGGGCGCCCATAAAAAAGAAGGGCAGTTTTTATGCGGATTTTCCATGGAAACGGAAAACATGGAGGAGAACTCCCGTCGGAAGCTTCAAAAAAAGAATCTGGATTTAATTGTGGCTAACAACTTGAAGGAGGCCGGCGCCGGGTTTGGAACGGATACCAATGTGGTGACGCTGATTTCAAAGGAAGCTTCGATACAGCTTCCGATTATGAGCAAGGAGGAAGTGGCGGAGCGGCTTCTGAGCCATATTCTGGACACCATGAATATTTTATGATAAAATACAGACAGTTTTATTATAATAAGCTGGCCGGCAAAGCGTGGCGGCGTTTGTTATAAAAGGCGGTGCAAAGGGCGGCGGGTATGAGCGAAAAATCAGAACAAAAGAAAAAATTAATTCTGGAAACCGCAAGAAAAGTTTTTATGGAAAAGGGATACAAACTGGTTACCATGAAGGATATTGTTGAGGCCTGCGAAATCAGCCGCGGAGGCCTCTATTTGTATTTTCAGAGTACCAGAGAGCTCTTCGAGGAGGTTTTGCGGTCCGAGCAGGAGGACGTGGACGATTTGTTTGCCGGGAATATCCCAAAGGAGGCTGCGCCTTCCGACATTCTGGCGCTTCTGCTTAAGGAGCAGAAAAAAGAAATCCTGAGCAGGAACGCTTCCTTAAATAAAGCGATTTATGAGTATTTTTTTGAAAATCAGGAACCGTATAAGGACAATATGCTTAAAAAGCAGTTTGACGCGGCGGTTTATGTAATCGAGAAGCTGATTTTGGACGGTGTGGAAAACGGAGAGTTTTATTGCGAAGACCCGAGAGGCACCGCAAGGCATATCATGTATGTCCTGGAGGGCCTTAAAATCGCCTCGCAGACACGGGGGATTTCCGAGGCGGCGATAGACAGAGAAATCCTGTATGTAATGCAGGGACTTATAGTGGATGAATAAGGAGGATGATTAAATTCACCATGGGAAACGTAAAACGCGTTTATGTTGAAAAGAAGGCTCCCTTTGCGGTAAAGGCCAGGGAGCTGAAAGAGGAAATCAGCAGTTATCTGGGAATTACAACGGTTAAGGATGTCCGGGTGTTTATCCGTTATGATGTGGAGAATCTGTCCGGGGAAATCTTTGAGCAGGCCTTATACGGCGTGTTTTCAGAGCCTCCGGTGGATATTCTGTACAGAGAGCAGATTACCGTTCCCGCTGACGGAAAGGTTTTCGGAGTGGAATACCTTCCGGGGCAGTTTGACCAGCGGGCGGATTCCGCCGTGCAGTGTGTGAAGTTCTTAAAAGAGGACGAGGAGCCGGTGATAAAGACGGCGGTGGCCTATCTGATTACCGGTGATTTTTCTCAGGAGGAATTTGACAGAATCAAGGCTTACTGCATCAATCCGGTGGATTCAAGAGAAACCGGTATGGATAAGCCGGACACCCTTATCACAAACTATGAAGAACCGGCGGACGTGGCGGTTTTTGACGGCTTTTGCGAGATGAAAGAGGAGGAGATTCATAAATTGTATGAAAGCCTTGGACTGGCAATGACCTTCAGGGACTTCCTCCATATTCAAAATTATTATAAGGCGGAAGAACGCCGTGAGCCCACCATGACGGAAATCCGTGTACTGGATACCTACTGGTCGGATCATTGCCGTCACACAACTTTTTCCACAGAGCTTAAAAATATCGTATTTAAGGACGGCTATTACAGAACGCCTTTAGAGACCACCTATCAGAGCTATTTAGATACCAGAAATGAGATTTTCAAAGAGCGGAGCGACAAATTCGTATGTCTGATGGATTTGGCGCTGATGGCTATGCGTAAACTGAAAAAAGACGGAAAGCTTAAGGACATGGAGGAGTCTGACGAAATCAACGCCTGTTCCGTGGTGGTTCCGGTTGAGATGGATTACGGCGACGGGCCGGTGAGCGAGGAGTGGCTGGTATTTTTCAAAAATGAAACCCACAATCACCCTACGGAAATAGAGCCCTTTGGCGGCGCGGCCACCTGTCTTGGCGGCGCAATCAGAGACCCCCTTTCAGGCCGCGGCTATGTGTATCAGGCCATGCGTGTGACCGGCGCGGCCGACCCCACGGTTCCCGTTGCGGAAACCTTAAAGGGAAAGCTGTCCCAGAAGAAGCTGGTCAGAGGCGCGGCCGGCGGTTATTCCTCCTACGGAAACCAGGTGGGACTTGCAACCGGCTATGTAAAGGAAATTTATCACCCCGATTATGTTGCAAAGCGCATGGAGATTGGCGCGGTTATGGGCGCCGCTCCCAGAAGGAACGTTATCAGGGAAAATTCCGACCCGGATGATGTGATTATTCTGCTGGGCGGAAGGACAGGGCGGGACGGCTGCGGAGGAGCAACCGGTTCCTCCAAGGTACATACGGAAAGCTCCATTGAAACCTGCGGAGCGGAGGTGCAGAAAGGGAACGCGCCCACGGAGCGTAAGATACAGAGACTTTTCCGCAGACGGGAAGTATGCAGGCTGATTAAGAAGTGCAACGACTTCGGCGCAGGCGGCGTGTCTGTGGCAATCGGCGAGCTTGCCGACGGTCTGGTGGTGGACCTTGATAAGGTGCCGAAGAAATACGCGGGACTGGACGGCACGGAGCTTGCCATCTCGGAATCTCAGGAGAGAATGGCGGTAGTGGTGAGCCCTGAAAGTGTTGCGGCTTTCCTTGGTTATGCGGCGGAGGAAAACCTTGAGGCAATTCCCGTTGCCGTGGTTACGAAATCGCCCCGCCTGGTGCTGAAATGGAGAGGAAAGGAAATTGTCAATATCGCCAGGAAATTCCTGGATACAAACGGCGCCCATCAGGAAACCAACGTGCTGGTTGACATTCCCGACAAGGAAGATAATTACCTGAAAAAATTCTCCGTTCCCGAGGTCGCAAAAGCGCTGGACGGCGACAATATAAAGGATGCCTGGCTAAAGAGCCTGAATGATTTGAATACCTGCTCCCAGAAGGGGCTGGTGGAAATGTTTGACTCCACCATCGGCGCAGGGAGCGTCCTGATGCCCTATGGCGGCGTTTACCAGCTTACGGAGACGCAGACCATGGTTGCCAAACTTCCTGCCCTTGAGGGGAAGACGGACACTGTCACCATGATGAGCTATGGCTTCGACCCCTATCTGTCGTCCTGGAGCCCTTATCACGGCGCGGTTTATGCCGTTACCGAGTCCATGGCGAAAATTGTGGCGTCCGGCGGGGAGGTTGACAAAATCCGTTTTACTTTCCAGGAGTATTTCAGGCGCATGACCTCCGAGCCGGGCAGATGGAGTCAGCCCTTTGCGGCGCTCCTGGGCGCTTACGATGCCCAGATAGGCTACGGACTTCCGTCCATCGGCGGCAAGGACAGTATGTCGGGAACATTTAACGAGATTGACGTTCCGCCCACACTGGTATCCTTTGCGGTGGACGTGGCAAAATTGCAGGATATTGTGACGCCGGAGCTGAAGGAGGCGGGCGATACGCTGCTCCAGTTCTGGTTCGACAAGGATGAATACGATATTCCGGTCTATGACCATGTAATGCAGACCTATGGTTTTATCACAAAGCTGATGCGGGCCGGTAAGGTAAAAGCGGCTTATGCGCTAAACAGCGCAGGGCTTGTGCCGGGCGTGTCGAAGATGGCCTTTGGAAACAGGCTGGGGGTTGACTTTGCGAAGGAGCTGCGTTCTTCCGACCTGTTTGAAAACTGCCTGGGCGACATTGTCCTGGAGATGGATAAAAAAAGCGCGGCGCTCTTACTGGAAAAGGAATATAACGAAACCGGGGATTTGAATTTCAGGGTAGTCGGACAGGTGAAAGCGGAAGAATCCTTCACATGGCATGATGTCACTGTTTCCATGGAAGAGGCGCTTGATGCATGGAAGTCCAGGCTGGAGAAAGTGTTCCCCACAAAGGCTCATAAGGGTGCGGAGCCGGTGGAATCCAGGGTGTACAGAACGGACAAGGTCTATGTCTGCAGGCATAAAGTGGCAAAGCCCACCGTATTCATACCGGTATTTCCGGGAACCAACTGTGAATATGACAGCGAGCAGGCATTTAAGAGAGCCGGAGCCGATGTAATAACACGTATATTTAAAAATCAAACCGCGGAGGATATCAGAGAATCCGTGGAGATTTTCGAAAAAGAAATAGACAAGGCTCAGATTATCATGTTCCCCGGAGGATTTTCCGCCGGCGACGAGCCGGACGGAAGCGCCAAATTCTTTGCGGCTGCATTCCAGAATCATCATATCAGGGAAGCGGTAATGCGGCTTTTAAATGAAAGAGACGGACTGGCCCTTGGTATCTGCAACGGTTTCCAGGCACTGCTTAAGATGGGGCTGATTACCTGCGGAGATATTGCCGGACAGAAAGAGGATTCGCCTACCCTGACATTTAATACCATCAACCGCCATATTTCCAGAATGGTGTATACGAAAGTGGTTTCCAATAAGTCCCCATGGCTGCAGGGCGCGGAAGTTGGAAAGACCTACGTAACGCCGGTTTCCCATGGCGAGGGAAGATTCGTGGCGCCGAAGGAATGGATTGACCGTCTCTTTGAGAACGGACAGGTTGCTACCCAGTATGCCGACAGGGAGGGACAGGTTTCCATGGATGAGGAATGGAATGTGAACGGCTCCTATGCGGCAATTGAGGGAATCACGTCTCCCGACGGAAGGGTGTTTGGAAAGATGGCCCATGCGGAACGCCGTGGAAAGGGCGTTGCCGTCAATATCTACGGAGAACAGGATTTGAAGATTTTTGAATCGGGCGTGGAATATTTCAGATAGTTTTCTATAAGGTCATTTTGATTTGATAAAGAGAAACAGGCTGCCGTATCAAAGAGGATTAACTCTTTCATACGGCAGCTTTTCTGGTAAATCATTTTTCCCCGAAAGTAAAGAACAATCCCGCCTTTTTCAGCGACGGACGAAGCGCAAGGTAGACTGCCACGGACACAATTGTTGAAGTTACAGCGTTGATGGAAGTGGAAGCCACATTCCAGGCAAGAGTCAGTTCCGCCGCAGGCTTGCCCAGAATTACCAGCTTGTATAAATATCCCACAAGAGGGTCGAAGATGACATTGAATAAAAGACCGCCGACGGCAGCGGCACACGTCCAGAATACCACTTTTTTATGCTCGTTCTCAAGGGTGATTTTGCCGATTTTATGGGCAATGAGACCGGTAATCAGTCCGATGCAGAGCTTTAGCAGGAAGGTTTTGGGGGCATACACCACATAAACAGGGTCGAGTAAATCCCCAATCGTCATGCCAATCGCACCGCCGATTCCGCCATAAAAGCCGCCAAGCAAAAGAGCGCCAAGCACGCATACCGCGTTCCCTAAGTGAATGGAGGTAGCGTCTCCGCCAGGAAGCGGTATTTTAATTTGAAGAAAAGTAAACACTACATAGGATAAAGCGGCCATAAGGCCGGTCATTGCAATTTTCTGCGCTGTCTGATTTTTCATTTGAATCTCCTCCTGTTTCTGGTTCCGCGGACGTCTGTGTTTCATTTGTTTTTATTATATGCAGAAGTGGCATATGAAAAAGTGCCAAATTAAAACTTTTTAACCAGACCAGTTTTGCGGCGCGATTGAATTGCGGAAACTTCCATGACATCTTTTTTGCAGATTTTTAAAATTTTATATTGATTTTCCGGCCATTTGTGATATATTTATTGACATGGGGTATTAGCGCAGTTGGGAGCGCGCAACATTCGCATTGTTGAGGCCACGGGTTCGAATCCCGTATACTCCACCAGAAAGTCCATAATCCAACTGTGTTTCAAAAAATTTGACAGACGGTTGGAAATAGTAGAGAAGAAATCCGTGGTACTGCAGTGCTCACGGATTTCTTCATTATTGTTATCTTCAATTTTTCCGTATTCCTGTTTCTGCGCAACCACATTCGCTGCCTGCGTCAGCATATCAAATGGCTTCAGACCTGGTACTGACGGAGGTGCTGCGAGGCGGATGCGGTATGGGAATACTGCAGGGTGAGAGGCGATTATACGATTGCTCTTGACAATCTGGATAAAATCTGCGCAAATTACGAGATGTGGGAGCAGGAAAAGAAGCGGCCCCAGGGGCTTTTCTGGTCCCATGACGACAGGGACGCCATGGAATTTTCCATTAGCGGTCCGGGATTTAGACCCACCCTTAACTCCTACATGTACGGCGATGCCTGCGCAATTTCCGTGTTTGCCAATATGGACGGAAAGAAGGAACTGGCGGAAAAATACCGGCACAAGGCGGAAGAAATCAAAGAAAAGCTCCAAAAGTATCTTTGGGATAAGGACTTTTTTAAAGTGATTCCAGAAGGAGATATCGGAAAGATGTCGGAAGAAGGTTTCCCGGAAGTGGAAAAAGAACGCAATGTAAGGGAAGAGATTGGCTATATCCCGTGGTATTTTAATCTCCCGGACGCAGGATATGAGAAAGCCTTCTGTCAGCTTTTGGATGAGGATGGTTTTAAAGGGCGGCGTGGTATCAGGACTGCGGAAAAGCGGCATGAGAGGTATTGCTATCCGGCAGACCATGAATGTCTCTGGAACGGGCCTGTGTGGCCCTATGCCACAACGCAGACTCTGGCGGCGCTGGCAAATCTTTTGCAAAATTACCGTCAGTCCTATTTACATAAAGGAGATTATTACCGGCTCCTTAAGGAGTATGCCGAAAGCCATCATCTGAAACGGGAAAACGGAAAAGTGGTTCCCTGGATTGACGAAAATCTGGATTCCGAGACAGGGGACTGGATTGCCAGAAGGATTCTTAAGGAAAACGGCTGGAAAGAGGAGACGGGTGGATACGAGCGGGGAAAGGACTACAATCATTCCATGTACTGTGATTTGATTCTGTCGGGACTTCTGGGAATCGGGGACGACGGGAGGGGAATGCTTAAGGTTAACCCGCTGATTCCCGAAAGCTGGGAATATTTCAGGGTGGAAAATCTGATGTTCGGCGGAAAATGTTATGAAGTTTTTTATGACAGGACAGGAGAGAAATACGGAAGAGGCAGCGGGATTCATATAGAATGCCAAAGCGCCTGACGCCTTAAGGGCACATCGGATGCTAACGATACTCAGTTTTTCCCTGACAGGGAGGAAAACGGACAAAAGGGAAAGGATTATCAAAGCGATATGAAGGGCGCGGATAATCCTTTTCTGCTTTTGAATTGTTTCGGCATGGTAACGGGAGCAAAGATAAGCGTTTTTGTCCAGGGAATCAGGACTTTGCAGGGTGATTTTTTACAGGTTTTTCAATTTGGATAAAGTGCGACTGAAAAATGTAGATTTCTATTGAAAGTGCGACTGAAAAGTGTTAAGGTGATTGTAAGAAGATGTCCGTCTCATTACCTTGAAACAGGAGAAGTTATATGGAACGCTTACTGATGCAGGAGCTTGTAAAATGGAAAGGGAAGCAAAACCGGAAACCGCTGATAATAAAAGGCGCAAGGCAGGTAGGAAAAACCTGGCTGATGAAAGAATTTGGAAAGCGCTGTTTTGAAAATGTGGTTTATATCAACTTTGAAAATAATCGGCGTATGAAAAATGTGTTTGCAATGGATTATGATGTAGAGCGCATTTTATCGGCACTTAAAATCGAAAGCGGGAAAAAAATAGAAGCAAATGACACGCTTTTGATTTTTGATGAAGTACAGGAGGTTCCGGGAGCGCTAAGCGCGCTTAAATACTTTTGTGAAGAAGCACCGCAGTATGCCATTGTTGCCGCCGGTTCGCTGCTTGGCATCGCATTGCATGAAGGAACTTCTTTTCCTGTGGGAAAGGTTGATTTTCTGACATTATATCCTCTTAATTTCACAGAATTTCTGCTGGCAGCTGGCCTGGAGGAGTTGTCAGCGCTGACAGAAGGAAAAGACCATGCTTTAATTAACGCCTTTTCAGGAAAATTTGCGGATATGCTGCGCAGGTATTATTACGTAGGCGGTATGCCGGAAGCGGTGTCTGTGTATTTTGAGACGGATGATTTGCAGGAAGTGAGGACAATCCAACAACAGCTATTGCTTTATTATGCAAACGATTTTTCCAAACATGCGCCGAAAGAGACGGTTCCAAGAATACAGATGGTCTGGAATTCTATTCCCATGCAGCTTGCAAAGGAGAACAGGAAATTTATTTACGGAATGGTGAGAGAGGGAGCCAGGGCGAAGGATTTTGAACTTGCAATCCAGTGGCTTTTAGACTGTGGGCTGGTTCATAAAAGCTATCGGATTCGTAAGCCGGGTATGCCTCTTATTTCCTACATGGATATGCCCTCCTTCAAAATCTATATGTCGGATGTGGGGCTGCTTGGCGCAAGGTGTAATCTGGATGCAATTACTCTTCTGGAGGGCAACAGTATTTTTACGGAATTTAAGGGAGCTTTGACAGAACAGTTTGTGGCG
This sequence comes from bacterium 1xD8-48, assembly GCA_009917455.1. GTDB lineage: Bacteria > Bacillota > Clostridia > Lachnospirales > Lachnospiraceae > Suilimivivens. Next base: position 34,943 of record QZDS01000020.1, read on the forward strand.
CAGGAGCTGGCATCTTCGGGAATGGAGCTTTATTATTACCATGCGGAAAATTCTTCCGGGGAGGTTGACTTTGTAGTTCAGAGGGCTGGTAAGGTTATTCCGGTTGAGGTGAAAGCGGAAGAAAATCTTCAGGCCAAAAGCCTGCGGGCTCTTTGCAGGAAATACGGGCTTACGGGTGCGGTCAGAAGTTCCATGTCCGGTTATCGGGAACAGGAGTGGATGGTGAACGTGCCGCTTTATATGCTGCGGGTTTATATGCAGAATTGTTAAAAGATATTGACAATCCGTCTAAATAGCAGTACAATTCAAAAAATATATCAAAGGCTGTGAAGAGAAGAGTAGTCAGTGGGATATGTTACAGAGAGCCTGATCAGGTGAGAGCAGGCACAGAAGGAACTGCCGAAAATGGTCTCGGAGCCGCGTACCGAAGCTGTTATGCCAAGGCTACGACGGGAGCGCCCGTTACAGCGACAGGCTGTCGATGAGTCATCTCTTGTCCGCAGTTGATAAGGCTTATATCGTGAGGTATAGGTGAATTTAGGGTGGTAACACGAAGCGTCGGCTCTCGTCCCTGAAAAAGAAATTTTTCAGAGAGGAGGGCTTTTTTAATGGAAAAAAATAAGTTGTCACTGTAAATTGCCGTGCGCCGGATTGCGGCGCGCATCACGAATAATAGTCAGAAACGAGGTATAAAAATGAGAAATATTTTAATCGGCGGAGCCTGGCCTTATGCAAACGGTTCTCCGCATATCGGCCACATTGCGGCGTTACTGCCGGGAGACGTACTTGCCAGATATCACAGGGCAACAGGCGATAACGTATATTTTGTGTCGGGAAGCGACTGTCACGGAACGCCCGTAGCGATTCGGGCAAAACAGGAAAACAGAACGCCCCGGGAAATCAGCGATTTTTATCATGAGGAATTTGCGGAGTGCTTTGAGAAGCTGGGCTTTAGCTATGATGTGTATACGAAAACATCGTCGAAGGAGCATAAGGATTTTGTAAAGGAATTTCACAGTAAATTGTATGAAGGCAGCTATGTATATGAAAAGGAAGTCCCCCAGGCATATTGCGAGGGCTGCGGCAGCTTTCTGGCCGACCGGTTTGTATTGGGGAAATGTCCGAAGTGCGGGCAGGATACCAGAGGCGACCAGTGCGACGCCTGCGGCGCGGTTCTCGAACCGGAGGCTATGAAAGAGCCGGTCTGCGCAGTCTGCAAAAAGCCGGTAAGCTTTAGGAATTCCAGACATTTATATCTTGCCGTTACCAGGCTTAAGGAGGAACTGAAAGCGCTGGTTGACTCTCATCCACAGTGGAGGAAAAACGCCATTGCATTTACAAACAGGTATATTAACGAGGGACTGCGGGATCGCGCCCTGACAAGGGATTTGGAATGGGGGATAGAGGTTCCGAAGGAAGGCTATGAAAATAAAACGATTTATATCTGGGCGGAAAATGTGCTGGGCTATCTGTCCGCAAGCAAAACGGCAGCAGAGGCGAGAGGCGATGATTTTTACAGTCTCTGGGGAGAGGACGCGGTGCATTATTATGTGCACGGGAAGGATAATATTCCCTTTCACACGATTATCTTGCCTTCTCTTCTTCTGGCAGGCGGTGAAAACTGGCATCTGCCTGACAGGATTGTATCGAGCGAGTATGTGACGCTGGAGGGAAGAAAAATATCCACCAGCCGGAATTATGCCGTCTGGGTAAAGGATTTGCTGGAAAATTATGAGGCGGATTCCATCCGTTATTTTTTCCTGACAAACGGGCCGGAAAAGAAGGATGCGGATTTTTCATGGAGGGAATATGTGAACAGCCATAACGGCGAGCTGCTGGGGGCGTACGGGAACTTTGTGAACCGCTGCCTGACCTTTATCGGGAAATACTTTGACGGGTGTGTGCCGGAGGGGAGGGAGAACGAGGAAAGAAACGGACGGATAGAGAGCCTGTTTGTGTCAGTTGGAAAACAGATTGAAAACGGCGCTTTCAAGGACGCAATCGACGAAATTTTTGATTTTGTGAGAAGCGCAAATAAATTTTTTGACGACGAAAAGCCCTGGGTCACAAGAAACACCGATATAGCGGCCTGCAAAAATACGCTGTATCAGTGCGTTCAGATAATTGCAAATCTGGCGGTGCTGCTGTCGCCCTTTTTGCCCTTTTCGTCGGAGAAGGTGTGTAAATGGCTGGGGATACCTTTACCGCAAATCTGGAAGAAACAATCCGTCCCGGTGGGGCTGCGGATTCCCGAGGCGGAGATATTATTCCGCAGGATTGACAAAAAGGTAATCGAAGCCGAGACGGAAAAACTTAATAAACTTTTAATTGGAATATCTTCTCTCCATGGTGTACGCTATTAAAGTGTGAGAGGAAAGGCAGGAACGGAACTGACAACGGGGGAGGGGCTATGAACAACAAACCGGAGCTGAGCGGAAGCACGTTAAAAATTATGGCGCTGATATTTATGCTGATTGACCACACGGCAGCGATTGTGTTTCCGCCGGTTCTGGCAAGGTGTGGCATCACTTCTTTTGGAAATATCTCCATGGAATATATGCAGGGGCTTGTGGCCGTCGGCTCTATAGGTTGGCTTTATGTTCTCTACCAGATTATGCGAAGAATCCTGGGGCGGCTGGCGTTTCCCATCTACTGTTTCCTTCTGGTGGAGGGCTTTGAGAGAACGGGGAACCGGAGGAAGTACGCGGGGCGGCTTTTTCTGTTTGCTTTGATTTCGGAAATCCCCTTTAATCTGGCTTTCCGGGGGAAGGCTTTTGACGCCTCTTACCAGAATGTGTTTGTCACGCTTCTTCTGGGCTTATTGATGATATGGATAATGGAGGCTGTAAGGGAGCGTTTCCGGACGCGATTTCGTGAAAAAGGCCTTGGCGGGGACGGGGCGGACTGGAAGATACTGGTAGTTGACGGGGCGGTATTTTTCCTGACGGCGGCGGCGGCGGAGCTTTTACGGTGCGATTACGGAGCCCACGGGATTATTGCGGTGGGGCTGCTATACGCTTTCAGGAGAGACAGAGTAAAGCAGACGATTGCCGGGTGCGTGGCGTTTTTCTGGGAATTCACGGCGATGTTTGCCTTTGTTTTCACAGGCTGTTACAACGGAAAACGGGGAATAAGCCTGAAATACGTATTTTATATATTTTATCCGGCGCATTTGCTGGCGCTGTATCTGATAGCAAGATGTGTTTAGGCGGGAAAGGAGAGCTATGAAAAGATACTGGAAGTATATCAAACCTTATTTGCCGGCCTTTATTATCGGGCCGATGATGATGATTGTGGAGGTCATCGGGGAGGTGGCTTTGCCTAAGTTTATGGCTAATATCATCAACGTAGGCGCGGTTGACCATAATGTACCGTACATCATCAGCATGGGAATCACCATGATTATCACGGCGCTTCTTATGATGGCGGGTGGAATCGGCGGCGCTTATTTTGCGGCGAAGGCGTCCATCAGCTTTGCCGCCGACCTGAGAAGCGATGTGTTTGACAAGGTGCAGAAATTTTCCTTTGCCAATCTGGATAAGTTCAGCACGGGTTCGCTGGTGACCAGGCTGACAAACGACATTACCCAGGTGCAGAATCTGATTAACATGGCGCTGCGCATGCTGCTCCGGGCGCCGGGAATGCTGATTGGCGCGCTGATTATGGCGCTTACAATGAACGCCCAGCTTTCCATTGTGGTGCTCGTAGTGATTCCGGTTTTAATTCTTCTGATTATTGTCATCATAAAGACAGCGTTTCCCCGTTTTGACGTCATGCAGAAAAAGCTGGACGCCTTAAATTCCCATATTCAGGAAATGCTCACAAACGTCCGGGTCATCAAATCCTTTGTGCGGGGAAGCTATGAGGAGGAGCGGTTTGTGGAGTCGAATAAGGAGCTGAAAGAGTCCAGTCTGTCCGCTTTCCGGGCGGTGATTCTGACAATGCCGATTATGATGATGCTCATGAATGTGACCACCCTTGGAATTGTGTGGTTCGGCGGAAGGCAGATTCTGGCCGGGGATATGCCGGTGGGGGATTTGACGGCTTTTACTTCTTATATTGTGCAGATTTTAATGTCCCTTATGATGCTGGCAATGGTGCTTTTGCAGAGCTCAAGGGCGCTGGCGTCGCTGCACCGTATCACGGAGGTACTGGACACGGAGGTGACCTTAAGCGACGAGGGCTGCGCCCTTCCCGACAAAGAAGTGATGCGCGGCGACGTGGAGTTTCGGGATGTGACTTTCCGTTATTATAAGGAAAATAAAGAGGCGGTGCTTTCCCATGTGAGCTTTCGGGTAAAAGGCGGGCAGGTGCTGGGGATTATCGGCTCCACCGGTAGCGGAAAGACCACGCTGGTGCAGATGATTCCAAGGCTTTATGACGTGGACGAGGGAGCGGTGCTGGTGGACGGCGTGAACGTAAAGGATTATTCCTTAAAGCATTTGCGGGACGGCGTGGGAATGGTTCTGCAGAAAAACGTGCTCTTTTCCGGGACAATTGTGGAAAATCTCATGTGGGGCGACGGCGCGGCTTCCATGGAGGAGGTGCGCGCCGCAGCCGCTGCCGCTGCGGCCGACCCTTTCGTGAGCTCTTTCACGGAGGGATACCTGACAGAGCTGGGTCAGGGCGGCGTCAATGTGTCCGGTGGTCAGAAGCAGCGCCTGTGTATTGCAAGGGCTCTTTTGAAAAAGCCGAAAATATTGATACTGGACGATTCTACCAGTGCGGTTGATACTGCCACTGAGGCTAAAATCCGGGAGAGCTTTCACACGACGCTTAAGGGGGCAACGAAGATTATTATTGCCCAGAGGATTACGTCGGTGATGGACGCCGACCAGATTCTGGTGCTGGATGAGGGAAGCATTGTGGGGCTTGGCACCCATGAAGAGCTTCTGGCGGAATGCGAGGCTTATCAGGAGATTTACTATTCCCAGATGGACAGAAAAAGCGCAGGAACAGGAGGTGGGATGTCATGAGGCAGGAAAAGCTGGAATATTTTCAGAAAAAATATGAAAGCCGGTTGAACCCCTCCAGGGATGTGGGCGCGGCCGGTGCGAAAGGCGGCGGCCCGGGGATGGGGCATGGCCCGGGCAGGGGCGGACGCAGAGGCACGCGCATAGGACCGGGCGGGAAGCCCAAAAACGTGAAGAAAACCCTGGGACGGCTTCTGGGCTATATTTCGGGAGAAAAGCTAAAGCTTTTTATCGTCTTTTTATGTGTCATCGGAGGAACCGCCGCAAATCTGGCAGGCTCCTATATGCTGCGTCCGATTATCAACGGGCTTACCGATGAAAACGGAAGCGTGGCGACCCTGCTTCGGGGAATCCTTATGATGGCGGCGATTTATGTGTCCGGGGTGCTTGCCCAGTATTTGCAGCAGAGAATCATGATAGGGATTTCCCAGAATGCCATTTTCAGGCTGAGGAACGAGCTGTACGGAAAGATGCAGAAGCTTCCGGTGAGATATTACGACACCAACAACCACGGGGATGTGATGAGCCGCTTTACCAACGATGTGGATGTGGTGGGAGAGATGCTCAACAATACGGTGGTGCAGCTGATTTCGGGGACCATCAACATCATCGGAACCTTTGCGCTCATGGTATACACCAATGTGTGGCTGACTTTGATTACGGTGTTTATGATACCTGTAATGCTGAAAGCGGTGCAGGCAGTAGGCAGCAGGAGCAGGAAATATTACAGCGCCCAGCAGGCGGCAATCGGCACCTTAAACGGTTATATTGAGGAGACGGTTACGGGGCAGAAGGTGGTTAAGGTCTTTAACCACGAGGACGATGCAAGGGAAGAATTTGAATATCTGAACAGAGACCTTCGGGGCAAGCAGATTAAGGCGCAGTTCTTCGGCGGTATCATGGGGCCTGTTATGGGGAATTTAAGTCAGGTGAGCTACTCCCTGACGGCCTGTATCGGCGGAATTTTGTGCGTGCTCCGGGGCTTTGACCTGGGCGGCCTTACGGTTTTCGTGAATTATTCAAGGCAGTTTTCAAGGCCGATTAACGAGGTTGCCATGCAGGTAAACACCATCTTTTCCGCGCTGGCAGGTGCGGAGAGAGTTTTTGCCGTGATGGATGAGGCGCCGGAAGCGGAGGATGTCAGGGGTGCCGTTCAAATTGTGGAGGATGCCGCGTCAGGAAAGAGCCTTTACCGTATTCCCAAAGGAAGTTCCCTTTCAGGGGAAGAAGACTTTATGGAGAATGTGGTTAAAGAGGATGACGGCGCCTGTTATAAGGAGGTAAAAGGCGCGGTTACGCTGCGAGACGTCACCTTCGGATATAACCCTGATAAAACCATATTAAAGAATATTTCTCTGTACGCAAAGCCGGGGCAGAAGATTGCCTTTGTGGGATCTACAGGCGCAGGAAAAACAACAATTACCAACCTGATTAACCGGTTTTATGATATCGATGCGGGAAGCATCACCATAGACGGTATTCCCATCACGGAAATAGAGAGGGATTCCCTTCGCAGAAATATTTCCATGGTTCTGCAGGACACCCATTTGTTTACGGGAACGGTCCGGGAAAATATCAGGTATGGCAGGCTGGATGCAACCGACGAGGAGGTGGAGCAGGCGGCAAGGACGGCCAGCGCCCATTCCTTTATCGTGCATCTGGAACACGGCTATGATACCATGCTCGAGGGCGACGGCGCAAACTTAAGCCAGGGACAGAGGCAGCTTATCAATATTGCAAGGGCGGCCATCTCCAAAGCCCCCATTCTCATTCTGGACGAAGCCACCAGCTCCGTGGATACCAGAACGGAAAAGCACATTGAAAAGGGCATGGACAGACTGATGGCGGAGAGGACAACGCTGGTGATTGCCCACAGGCTTTCAACGGTACGCAATGCAAACGCAATTATGGTGCTGGAAAACGGAGAGATTATTGAGCGGGGCGACCATGACGATTTGCTGGCGCAAAAGGGAAGATACTACGAGCTTTACACAGGGCTTTGCGAGCTGGACTGATGGCTTGTAATAGGTTATGCCTATCGCCGGTAACATTATTTAGGTATTGTACAGAAGGGGAGGACAGTGATATACTCTCTCTTGACAAAAGATTTGTGGCCGGAGGGAAAGAAGCGGCGCAGAAGGAGGAAAATCATTATGAAAAAATTTTTAGCAGTACTTTTAACAGGTGCTCTGGCTGTGGGTGTTCTTGGCGGCTGCGGCGGAAAGGGCGCCGATGACAAGGTAATCAAGGTGGCGGCTTCCGCAACGCCACATGCAGAGCTTTTGGAGCAGGCAAAGCCAATTCTTGCGGACAAGGGCTATGATTTGCAGGTGACAGTGTTTGACGATTATGTACAGCCCAACGAGGTAGTGGAAAGCGGCGACTTCGATGCCAACTATTTCCAGCATATTCCTTATCTTGACAGCTTTAACGAGGAAAAAGGAACCCACCTTGTTAATGCAGGCGGCATTCACTACGAGCCCTTTGGAATATATCCCGGAACAAAGAGCGATTTGGGCAGCGTGGCGGACGGCGACAGCGTGGCGGTTCCCAATGATACCACCAACGAGGCGAGAGCTCTTTTACTTTTACAGGATAACGGACTGATTACCTTAAAGAGCGGCGCGGGCCTGAATGCCACCGTAAATGATATCGAAGAAAATCCTTACAATCTGGAAATTGTGGAGCTTGAGGCGGCGCAGGTGCCCAGAGTAGTGGAGGAGGTTGCTTTCGTGGTACTTAACGGGAACTATGCGCTGGAAGCAGGCTATTCCGTTGCAAAAGACGCTCTGGCTTATGAGAGCTCCGATTCCGAGGCAGCCAAAACCTATGTGAACGTAATTGCAGTAAAGGAAGGCAACGAAAATACCGACAAGATTAAGGCTCTGGTGGAGGCGCTGAAGTCGGATACGGTTAAGACCTACATAACGGATACCTATGACGGAGCGGTAATTCCTTTTGCATAATTTTTACAACAGATATTGAAAGGTAGAACCAGCGGGCAGACGCATGAAGAGGGGATATGTCTTTGTGCGTCTGCTTTTTTAAGGATAGAAAGAGAGAGAGAAAATGACACTTACACAGCTGCGCTATGTGATTACAATTGCAGACACCGGTTCCATGAACGAGGCGGCAAGGACGCTTTTTATTGCCCAGCCCAGCCTGTCCCAGGCGGTCAGGGAGCTGGAAGAGGAAATCGGAATTACCCTGTTTCGCAGAAGCAACAGGGGAGTGAAGATTACCCCCGAGGGAAAGGAATTTCTGGGATATGCCAGACAGGTGGCAGAGCAGTATCAGCTTATGGAGGACAGGTATATCACCAGAAAAAACAGCCGGAAGCGTTTCGGCGTTTCCATGCAGCATTACACCTTTGCAGTAAAGGCATTCGTGGAGATGGTGAAGCAGTTCGGCATGGACGAGTACGAATTTGCCGTCCACGAGACCAAAACCTACGAGGTTATAGAGGATGTAAAAAATTTTAAGAGTGAAATCGGCATTCTTTATCTCAATGATTTTAACAGGGCGGTGCTGACCAAGCTTTTTAAGGAGTTTGAGCTGGAATTTCATGAGCTGCTTACCTGCGGCGTTTATGTATATATGTGGAAAGGGCATCCTCTTGCCTGGAAAGAGGAGATTACGCTGGAGGAGCTGGATGCATACCCCTGCCTTTCCTTTGAACAGGGAGTCAGCAATTCCTTTTATTTTGCGGAGGAGGTGCTGAGCACCTATGCCTATAAGCGGCTGATTAAGGCTAATGACAGGGCGACGCTATTAAATCTCATGGTGGGGCTGAACGCTTATACCCTGTGTTGCGGAATCATCTGCGAGAGCTTAAATGGCTCGGATTATTGCGCGGTGAAGCTGAAATCCGACGAGGTAATGGCTATTGGCTACCTGAAAAGAAAGGGAGCGGCGCTCAGCCCGCTGGGACAGAAGTATCTGGAAGAAATCGGGAAGTTCAGGGAGAGTGTGCTGTGACAGAGGATGAGACCTTAAAGAAACAGTTTGGTTTTCCGGTTCGGCCTTTTATCGTGACAGCCCGGCAAATGACTGATATATTGGACGGAAAATAATAAATTCACCCCCAAAACCGCCGCACAGATAACGGTTATGAGCGCTGCATATTCTGTAAACTGCTCATAGCCGTTTTTTCCATGATGCAAAAGAGGAATTCCCAGCACCACAAAGAGATACCAGAAGGCGGGGGGTATCATCTGACGGATGCTCCCTTTTTTGCCGCTCTCATGGTCTGCAATAGAAGGAGATTTCGTAAGCCTGTCGCAGAATCTCCCGGATAAGCGGCCGCCGCCGGTAATCCTCAAGGAAAGCCTCCCTGCAAACCGGTAAATTACAAGGAGGGAGGAAAAATAAACGGCGCAGCCAATCGCTGTGTGAAGCTGTTCAGGGGTCAGCAGGTCTCTGAGGATGCCCAGCTTTTCAAAAACCGGAGGCAGGTCGATGGAGAGGACAATCCGCAGGCCGTTCACCAGAATTGTGGCGGCATAAGAGAGCAGGAAGCTTAACGCCAGCCAGAGAAATCCCTTTTTTACGCCTGAACGGCGGGTGATAAGATGGGTATAGGAAAAAATCAGGGCCGCCAGGGTAATCACCATGAACTGGACGCCGCTGCAGGATTTGGCGATAATAAACTGCAGGTCGTGGTTCACATAGCCTGTATGGGGAAGGTTTTCAAAGGCGTACCCGCCGAGAATGCCGGCCCACCGGGCGGTGGGGGTCAGTATCCACATAAGGCCGCAGCTGTCGACGCTGCGGTAATACAGCTTTAAGCCGATGCAAAAGGCAGCGCCGATAAGATAGAATATCCAGTTGTTTTTTAAAATCTGTTTCATTTCTGAAATAAATGTCATAGGGCAGTTTTCCTTTACAGGTACATTACAAAAATCATCCCTTCCGCAGGCTTTTCCGCCTGCGTTTTACGTAACCGCCGGCCAGTATCGTCACAGCCATAACTGTCAGCAAAACTTCGCCGGGCTCCGAGCCAATCCGATACCCGCCAAGGGCAAGATTGGAAACCTCAAGAGGCAGAGGCAGGGGCTGGTCGATATCGGTGCTGCTGCCGGAAGGGTTCCTTACGGTTTCCATCACGGCAATGAAAGAGGTATAGGGGGTCATCATACTGTATTTTAATCCGATTTCGGTGACCTCCTCCTTAATATCGGGATTGTTTTCATTGATTCCGTAGTCGGTAAGCCGTTCGATTCTTTTCCGCGCCCAGAGATAGCGGATGGCGTCGTTATTTTCAGGAGTAGGCGTCTCAGAGACGGAAAGGGTCTGCGAGTACGCCTGCCGGCTGCCGGTTTTTCCCGTGATTTTAATCTCACCGGCGGCTTCTCCCCGCCATTTTCCATAGACCACAATGGGCTTTTGGGCAAAAAGGGTGGGCAGACTGCGGGGCTCCACATCGTACACGTCAAAGCCGTCGTAGACCACCTGAATGTCGGAAAGAACAGGGGATTCAATGTAGGTGCGGAAGGTTTCGGCAGTTGACGCCGCCTCGGAGGAGTCCGTCACCACAAAGGCCTCCCCGAGTCCGGATTTCGCAATGCCGTCAATGAGATAACGGTTGACGGAGGAGCCGATTCCAAAGGGGAAAAAGCTGACGCTGCCGAGGTTATTGTCAATCAATTTAAAGATTTCCTTTTCCCCGGCAACATAGCCGTCGGTGATAACGACGATACTGCGCACCATATCACCGTTTGCGGGGACGGACAGGGCGGCTTCAATCGCCGGGGCAAGCTCCGTGCCGCCTCCGCCCTCCTTATCTTCGATAAAGTCCAGGGCTTCCCGGATATTTTTGTCCGTGGCTTTCAGGGAGCGGGAGGACATTAAAATAGCGTCGTTTGAAAAAAGCACCAGGTTAAAGCAATCGGAGGAGCGTAGATTGGAAACAAGGTTCTTAATCAGCCCCCTGGCGGTATCGAGGGGATAGCCGTCCATGGAGCCCGAGACGTCCAGCACAAAAATGTATTCCCGGGGCAGAATTTCCTCGGGTTTCTGACGCTCCGGCGGCTGAACCATCAGCATGAAATAATTTTCATCTTCGCCGGTGTTCAGCATCAGGCCGCAGTTTACCTCCTCGCCGTTTAATTTATAATCTAAAATGAAATCCCTGTTTCCGGCAAAATCCCCGGCATCATCGGGGGCAAGACCGATGCGGGCAAAGGAGTCCGTATCCTTTACAACTTTTATTTTATGGGAAGAACAGGAGATATCCGCGATGGGAACGCCCGCCGAAAGGGTGACATTGATGTCATATTTTCCGGGAGAAGAAGTATTTTCCGGCAGACAGGGAGTTTCCACCCAACCGTTTTCGTCCGTATCCTCCGACAAACCTGCATAGCGCGGGCCGACTACCGTGGGGAAAACAAACTGATAGGAGCCCTCTGAGGGAGTAATCAGCTCTGTGTAAAAAAGCTCGATGCGCACATTGTCGCCGGGCATGATATTTGCCACGTCCATGGTGAACACGTTGGGACGCTGCTGCTCGAGCAGCGAGGCGCTTTTTCCTTCGCTTTTCGCCTCCTCATATTCTGTCTTTGCCTCTTCCTTTTCCTTAATTTGGGCAGTGATAATGTGATTGCCGATAATCATCTGCATTCCATGGACGGTGACGCCTGTGGGAGCGGGAAAGACATAGCTGGCGTTGATGGGCGTTTTTCCTTCGTTGGCGTAGGTCTGAGTGACTGTTGTCGCGGCAATAATGCCGTCAATATTTGTTGAGACAGTGGTTTCCTTCAAAGGAAAATGCTCTAACGACGCGTTCTCCTGATTCAGGATAATCATGTAGGGGGCAAGAGGCCTGTCCTCATCTTCCTCATGCGATTCCCCGGCATAAGCGGCGGCAGGGACTGTAAGAAAAGTAAATAAGATAAAAATGGTACACAGGATAAATTTCTTTTGTTTCATTGTCGGCCTCGTTTCCGGCGCTTCTGGCGCCTGTGATAGTTAAAATTTATAATAGCAAGGCATCAAAAGAGCATCAAAGTTGTATCATTTTTGCATCATTTTATGATTAAAGCCGCATGGGAAGCGGATGGGGGTTACGTAATATACAGCCTGCCTGTAAATATTATGTATGGAAGAACTGGTACAAAATATTGATATCTGCCGGAGGGAGCCGCTGCAAAAGTAGAGGAGATTTTATGGAATGCCGTAAGGAATTGTTGCGGAAACAGTTGGGATTTTATATAATGATTTCATGAAAACATTACACGATAAAGATATCAGGGAGCCTCTTTTTGAATTTCTCGAGGAGGTTTACGGGAAAGTGAGAATCCTGGAGGAAAAGACCATGGGCAAGTCGAGGGCGGACGTGGTGATGGTGACGCCGGATTTGCTTTGCGGAATTGAAATTAAAAGCGACGCCGATACCTACGCCAGACTGAAACGCCAGGTGAAGGACTACGACCTGTATTATGACTGCAACTATGCGGTGGTGGGAACCAGCCATGCCATGCACATTAAGGAGCATCTCCCGGCATGGTGGGGAATCATTACCGTGGAGCTGGTGGAGGAAAAGGCGGATTTTTATATTATGCGTAAAGCCCTTCCCAATCCGAAGACGGACTGGAAAAGAAAGATAGGCATTCTCTGGCGGCCGGAGCTTGCCCACATACAGGAGCTGAACGGGCTGCCGGGATATAAAGAAAAAAGCAAGCTTTTCGTACAGGAAAAGGTGCTTGATAAAGTGCCCCGGGAGGTGCTGCAAAGGCAGCTCTGCGAGGAGCTTTTCGAGAGGGATTATACGGTAATCGGAGAGAAAATACAAAGGTTCCGTCAGGAGAACGGAAAAGGAAAAAGAACCAAAAAGAAGAGAGGCGGACGGCGGTAAACCCTCATTATCCCGGAGGGGTAATGTTTGCGTCCAGAATGCTCTGCAGGGTATAGTTACTCATCTCCGCAAGAGGCATATTAAAGGAGCCCTCGTCAAAAAGAAGGGCAACGGCGAAAAGATTCACTTCATACTCGTTGGCAAGGTTGGTATCCTTGTAATTGCTTTTGTTGGCATGGTTAAAAACGGCATGCCCCAACTCATGGGCGCAGAGAACATTTTTGGAAACGGCGTCATAGTTGTCGTTAATCAAAATCACCTTTAAGCCGTCTTCAAATTTATAGGTGTTGGCCTTCAGATACTGCGTGCCGGTTTTGATAAAGCCCACATTGTAGCGCAGTCTGCGGGCAATCTCCACCGCATTGGTGGTTTCAAAGACATTCCTTAAAATTTTGGCATATAAAATAATGTTTTCTTTTGTCATGGTAAATTCTCCTTCGTACCCTATAATAAGTATAAATATTTATGCCCCGCTTGTCAATATATAGTGTGAAAAAGAAGCGGCAATTCAATATTTTGTGTTGCGGTATTTTTCTGCGGCGGGGTCTTTCATCTGAAAATGACGGAACCATTCCTTTGTGTCCGCATTTTTTTCCGTCAGAGACCTGTTTTTGTAGAGAAAGCGGGTCAGGGCATAGCAGTCCACCCAGATTTCGTTATTGCCTTCCTTCTGGGATTCGTCAAAAATAAGCTGCAGCCCCCAGTGGAGATGGACAGTCTCGATGTTGTTGGTGTTCTCCACAGTACTATAGCCGGTGTGCCCCATATAGCCAATCACGTCTCCGGCGGTGACAATGCTCCCTTCTTCCAGGTTCAAAGCGTAAGGAAAGTTCTGCCGCAGATGGGCGTAATAATAGTAGCGTTTGCCGTCAAAGCTGCGGATGCCGATGCGCCAGCCGCCGTACTGATTCCAGCCCAGAGCCTCCACATAGCCGGACTCGATTGCGATTATGGGCGTTCCCACCTGTCCCATCATGTCATGTCCCAGATGCGGCCTTTTGTAGCCGTAGCTCCGGGAGGAGCCGAAGTCGTCATAGTCGCTGTACTCAAAGCCCCTGGCAATGGGAGAAAAGGCTTTCAGTCCGTAAACCTTTTTCCACTGTTTTTTTCCGTTTTCATCCTCCTGTTCGATTTCATATTCGCCTACCATGCCGCCAAGCACCGCTTCGTAGGCTTCATAGTAGTAATCATAATATTTCATGTCCTCTGTCAGCTTTTTCATGGTGGTTTCCCCGGAGGAAAGTTCCGAGGCAAGCTTTTTGATAAGAGCCGGACTGTCTTTTCCGAAAGTACCGCCCTTTTTGGCTCCCACATAGGCCAAAAGCTCAATCCAGTCAAGATGTACGGGCTGTCCGTAGCTTTCCACATCCAGATTGTAAGCGGCGCAGAGGGCTTCATAGGTGACGTTGAAATCCACCCATTTGATATAGGCGCCGCCGGAGCCGGCAGCCACTTCGACGGCGTTTGCCTTCCGGCCTTCTCTTTCTGACTGGCAGCTTTTTAACAGGCAGACTAAAATAAGGAGAAGCCCCAATATGAGAATAGCGATGGTATAGCAGAGTTTTTTCATGACGTGTACCCACGGAAAACAGATTAAGAAAATATATGCGGCGGGAGGAGAGAATATAACATACTATCCGGTGGTTTGTGAGCGGAATGGCTGAAGGGGTCAGGGAACATCGCAAAGAGGGCGACATTTAGCGATTTGTATGGTAAAATAAAAAAAAGATACGCGATTTTGCGAAAGGATGAAGAATAAATGGATTTTTTACAGGCGGCGGCGCTTTTTACGCCCGCTTTTACGGGACTGGCAATGACAATTTATGACAAAGACCCGGAAGTATTGAAGAATTTCGAAAAGAAATACTGCTTTTGTGCCAGTCTGCAGAGCGCGTTCACAGCTTCGGAGCTGGCGTCGTTTTCAGAACTGAGGGAGAAAGCGTATATTTATGAAATCATTGACCCTATGGAGGTTCATCTGGTTATATTCTGGGCGAAAGAGAGCTGGGTGCTTTTAGGCCCTTTTGTGGAATCCAAATGGAATGAGAAAAAAGCCAGGCAGCTTCTTGCCAGCCATGGGGCCGATGCAGGGACATTTTTTTCCTGTAAAATGTATTACTGCCAGCTTCCGATTCAGCAGGGAAATTATGTGGCAAGAATAGCGCTGTTCTTACTTGACAACAGCACGGAATCGGAGAATTTCCGTGAAATCAGAACGGTTTATACTCATAAACGGCAGGGCAATCCCCGCCTTATTCCCCAGGAAGCCTATGAGGACATTGCCATTGTAAACCGGCGTTATCACATGGAGGAGCAGTTTATCGAAGCCATAAGCGCAGGGGAGACGAAAAAGGCGCTGCTGCTTTTGATGGAGCTGGAAAAGCTGTCCGCAGGCCTTCGCTTTGTGTCGGAAAATATGAAGGATCAGATAGCCGGGGCCGCTATTGTGCGGACAGTGATAAGAATGGGCGCGGAACGCGGCGGGCTTGCCCCTGTGGTTATTGACTCGATTAGTCAGGAGTATGCCCAGCAGATGCAGCACACAGTTTCCGCAGAAAAGCTGGGGCGGCTTCTGGAAAAGATGGTTATTCAGGTTTGCGGCGTTATCAGGGAAGAACACAAAAATAACTATTCCGTGTATGTAAAAAAAGCGATTGACTATATCGGTCTGAATTTAAGCCGGCAGATTACCGTAACGGAGTTGTCGGAGGTTTCCGGCATTACCCAGTCCTATTTTGTGAAAATCTTTGGGAAGGAGACGGGCATGACGGTGAAGCAGTACATGGCGAAAAAGCGTTGCGAGGCTGCCGCGGAGCTGCTTCTTGACAGTAAGCTGAGCGTCCAGCAGGTCGGGGCATATGTGGGATATGCCGATAACAATTATTTTTCCAAGGTATTTAAGGCAAATATGGGGGCGTCTCCGCAGGATTACCGGAAAAAATATAATTTTTACTAAAAGTTATTTGTTTTTTCTATCAGACGGATGTCTGCTTTCATTATAATAAAATATTATGCCGGAGAAGTAAAAACGGCAGTTGGAAGCAGATAATTGAAACAGATAATCGGAAAAAAGGAAGGAGATTTTTATGGGGAAAACAGAACCAGGCAATGCAGACAGAGAATGGCTTGAGGGGATTTACCAAAAGCTGCTGGTAAAAATGAAAGCGGAGTGCGGGAGAGTAGGCACAAAAATCCCCTATTCTCCTAAGGACGGAAGATATTCGGATATGGCGGAAGCCTTTCCCGGCGGTATTGGTTTCTGGACGAACGGATTCTGGCCCGGAATGCTCTGGCAGATGTATTCTGCCACGGAAGATGAGATTTACAAAGAGACGGCGGAAGGGGTGGAGGAACGTCTGGCCGGTCTTTTGGATACCTTTGAAAGCCTTGACCATGATATCGGGTTTCTGTTCCTTCCCTCGGCGGTTGCCAATTACCGGAAGACAGGAAATAAGGATGCCCGCCGCAGAGGACTCCACGCGGCAAACATTCTGGCAGGACGGTTTAATCCGGTGGGGAAATTTATCCGGGCATGGAACGGGAGTGTCGGGCCGGTGCTGGGCGAGAAGGAATCCAGCGGAGGAATGATAATTGACTGTATGATGAATATCCCCCTTCTTTACTGGGCGGCAAAGGAAACCGGAGACCCGCGTTTTCACCATGTGGCTGTAAGCCATGCGAAAACGGCGCAGCAGTACATAGTAAGGGAAGACGGAAGCTGTAACCATATCGTGGTTTTTGACCCCCAGACCGGAGAATTTCTGGATAATCCCGGCGGACAGGGCTTTGAGCAGGGGTCTGCCTGGAGCAGAGGACAGTCCTGGGCGGTTTACGGATTTTCTTTAAGCTACCGCCATACAGGGGACGAGTCTTTCCTGAACACGGCAAAGAGATGCGCGCATTACTGCATCTCCAACCTTGCGGTGAACGGCTGGCTTCCTCTTGTGGATTACCGTGCGCCGAAGGAGCCTCTTAAGTATGATTCTACTGCCGGAATGATTACGGCCTGCGGCCTTTTGGAGCTTGCGGAGCATGTGGGAGAATATGAAAAGAATCTGTATACCACGGCGGCTCTTAATATTTTGAAGGCCTGCGACGCAAAATTCAGTAATTGGGACCCTGAGGCGGATTCGATTGTGGACGGCGGTACTTTCTTTTACCATGACCCGGAAGGGAAAAATACCGAGGTGCCGATTATTTATGCGGACTATTACTTTATTGAGGCGCTTTTACGGCTTAAGGGGGAAGCGCTGTTTATCTGGTAGGAGATGGCAGTAAGAGAAGTTATATTTGGAAAAGAGCGGCTGTTTTTGAGCCGCTCCGTTTTTTGAAAACCGATTTTTGGAAATGCAATAATCCCCGCTGGAAATTCATTGCCAATAAACATTGGATTTTCAGCGGGGATTTTGTGTTTTTGATTATTAAAAATAAAATTTCGTAGAATTAATTATTCTGCGAAATTTTTTGCTTAAAAGAACCCGTTTATAATGCTGCCGGTTTCGTTTTGAACGTTTTGACCACTGCTAATGATTATACTTGATATCGCTATTGTTGTCAAATCTTCTGTTTTACAAAAAAAATGATGTTTTCAAGTGTTATAAGTGTCAGAATTTTGGTGATAATGAAAATCTCTGTAATATAATTTAGAATTTTATATGGTCGGAAATATGGTCAGAAAAAGAAAGGAGATAAATATGCCAAAACACGGAAGTAATATACGCAGGCGCAAAGACGGCCGCTGGGAAGGAAGATACAAGGATTCGCAGGGAAATAATCCCTGCAAATACAAATCTGTTTACGGGAAAACCTGCCGGGAAGTGAAAGAAAAACTGGAAATGATTTCCTTGCAGAATAATCAGATTATTCACCAAAATGCAATAGTCAAACCACAGGAAAAAGTATTGTCGAATTTGGGGGAGATATCTGAAAAATGGCTGGAAAATATCAGAGAGATAAGAAAATATTCTACGTATATAAAATATCGAAGTATGTATGAAAGGCATATAAAGGATACAGTCGGCGGCTTTTCTGTTCAGGATATTTCATACGGCCTTATTCAGGAAAAAATATTTATGAAAAATGTTGAAGCAAAATATTCGCAGAACTTAATGAACAGTATTATTGCAATTATAAATCAAATACTAAAGTACGCGTCAGAAAATTACAATTATCCCGAAATTCAACTGACAAACAAAATGGTTAAAAATAAGGGAAAGAGAGTCGAAATTATCAGCCACAGAGAGCAGGCGGCATTGATTCGTTATTTATATAAGGAAACCAACGCATCAAAAGTCGGAATACTACTGTGTATTTTTACAGGCTTACGGTTGGGAGAAATCTGCTCTTTAAAATGGGACGACATTGACTTTGAGCAGATGATTATTCATGTATGCCGGACCGTGCAGCGCATTGCAATAGACGGTGACAAGAAAAGGACTGCCCTTATGGTAACGGAACCTAAAAGTATATTTTCTGTCAGAGAGATTCCGATTTCAGAGGGACTTGCGCAGCTTCTGAACAAAATCAGACATGACGAGGAATATATCATAGGCGGCAGGAAACCCTTGGAACCGCGGACTTACCAGAACCGCTTCAAAAAATATTTGAGGGAAATAACAGTAAAAGATTACAATTTCCATGCCCTGCGGCATACTTTCGCGACAAACTGTATTGATAATGATATGGATGTAAAAAGCCTCAGTGAGATTCTCGGACATGCCAATGTACAAATTACCTTAAACAGATACGTTCATCCTACAATGGATACCAAGCGCAGACAGTTGGCTGTTCTTGACTCTGTATATGGTCAGTTTTGTGGTAATGCGGAATAACAGCGCCTGATAACCGGTACTTTTAGTGACTGTTCGCAGAATAATTAATTCTGCGAAATAGTTTACCTTAAATTTGCCTGAATTATACATAGCTGACTAATTTAAAATTTTCAATCTGGAGATTTGTGCCAGGCACAAAGTTTCCGGGTTTTGGAAAGGAGTATGGTTATAAAAATGCTGAATCTTACATTGACAAGCGGAGACGGTGTACAAATCGGTGAAGATGTACAGATAGTCTTTGAAAGTACCCCGTCCGTTGGGCGGATTAAAATAAAGATTGAAGCGCCGGGAGATAAGAACATTGCAAGAATGCCTGCTGAGAAAAAGCGGAAAGGCAATGTTGTAATTGTAAAAAGCGGCAGGCAGAAAGAGTCTGGGGAGAGTGTCTGAAGATATTATATTCGTACCCCGGATACGATGAGAGGAGAGGAACATGCAGACTGCGCTTATATTTGCAGGAGGAGCGGGAAAAAGGATGAATTCCCGTTCAAAACCGAAACAGTTTCTGGAAATGCATGGGAAACCCATCATTATATACACACTGGAACACTTTGAATACCATGACGCGATTGACAATATCGTGGTGGTATGCATAGAGGACTGGATTGCGGAATTAAAGGGACTGCTGAGACGCTACGGATTTATGAAAATAAAGAAAATAATTCCGGGTGGGGAAACAGGGCATGACTCCATTTACCTTGGATTAAAGGCAATGCGGGATTTGGCAAAAGACGATGATATCGTGCTGATACACGACGGAGTGAGGCCTCTTATCAATCAGGAACTGATTAATCAGAATATCGAAGCTGTCAAAAAGTATGGAAGCGCCATCACATGTGAGGCGGCAAGGGAGAGCGTAGTGTGCAGCGCGGACGGAGAGGTCATATCAAGCGTACCGCCCAGGGCTCAGATGTATATAGCGAAAGCGCCCCAGTCATTTTATTACGGTAATATATTGAAATTGTATGAAACAGCCCGGGAAGACAAAATCAGAAGCATTGATTCTTCCCATTTATGCAGTCTTTACCATAAACCGATGCATCTCGTGCCAAGCACCAGAAACAATATGAAAATTACGGAGCCGGCGGATTTTTACATATACAGGGCAATTTATGAGGCGCTGGAAGGACAGCAGATTTTCGGAATATAAAACATTTAAAGGAAGGCGACATGAGAAAATCTCAGAAGCAGGATATTTTGGAGTTTATTGAAAGCCTGTATGAAGCGCAGGAAGAAATAAAGAATATGCTTGACCGGAAGAACCTGGCGGCTGTGCAGAAGATGCTCGGAGAATATCAGGAGTTTGTGTCGGCCCTCGGGGAGAGTATAGAAAGGTTTGAGGGAGAGGGGCAGGTTACCGTATCGTACATCAGGGAATACTGTGAAATCCTGTATCAAATTTTCGAAATGGCTGTAAATAATGACGTAAATGAAAACGCGGTTTATAAGATTATGAGAAAAAATCTTATCAAAATAAAGAACAGCGTTAAAAACGACATACCTGTCAGAAAAGAGGTTGTATTTTTTCCTTATAAAGCATCTATGTGGGATTCCCTTGAAAGCGTTTATCTGGCGGCTTTAGAAGACCCTGACTGCGACGCTTATTGCGTTCCCATACCGTATTACGATTTAAACGCCGACGGCACATTTGGGAAAATGCATTATGAAGGAGCCGAGTATCCTCAAAACATAAAAGTGACAAACTATCAGACTTATAATCTGGAAGAGAGAAAGCCTGACGCAATTTACATACATAATCCATATGACGGCTGGAACACGGTCACAAGCGTTCATCCGGGATTTTATTCCTCTAATTTAAAAAAATATACTGAAAAGCTGGTTTATATACCCTATTTTGTCTTTGGAGAAATAAAGCCCGACGACTTTGAAACGATAGAAAAAATGAAACATTTCTGCTTTTTGCCGGGGATTATCTATGCGGATAGGGTGATTTTACAATCCGAAAACATACGCAGAATTTATATAAGCGAATATCGGAAGGCTGCAAAAGCAAACGGAATGCCGGAAGCGTTTGTAAACAAAAAATATCTGGAGGAAAAATTCCTGGGAACCGGTTCGCCGAAGTTTGACAGGGTTATGGCAGTGAGCAGAGACGGCGCGAAGGTTCCGGAGAGATGGAAAAAGTGTCTTCAAAAGCCGGACGGAAGTAAGAAGAAAGTGGTTATGTATAACAACAGCGTAGTAGCTCTTCTTAAAAATGAAGACAGGATGCTTCAAAAATTAGAGCAGATATTTTCGCTGTTCAAATCCCGTCAGAATGAGGTGACCCTTTTGTGGCGGCCGCACCCGCTGATACAAAGTACGGTACAGGCAATGCGCCCTAAGCTGTGGGAGCGGTACGAGGCACTGGTAAACAGATACCTTGAAGAAGATTTCGGAATATATGACGATACTGCCGATGTGGAGCGCGCCATGGTTTTAAGCGACGCCTATTATGGGGACTGGAGTTCTCTGGTACAGCTTTATGAAAAGACGGGGAAGCCTGTTTTGATTGTGGATTATGAAAAGCAGAGCAAGGCGGCAGAAGATGTTACGGGGATGGGCGCTGACAGAAGTTTGAGGTATTGTAATTTTGTGACATTTGAAGGACGGGACTGGTTCTGGGATATAAATTACGGCGCTTTATTTTTTCGGGAAACTTATTTAAACAAGGTAAAAAAGGTCGGAAAGTTTCAGAAAGAAAAACCTGACGCCTATAATAACGTTATTTTGTTTGACAGAAAACTGGTTGTTATGCCATGCAGGGCAAGAAAAATAATGATTTATGAAATTGACGCGAAGGAATTCCATTTTATTGATGCAGAGATTCCTGATATCAGCGAAGAAAAGAATCTGTTTTATGGATATGCCATCGTCGGTGAAAACGTTTTTATGGTAGGGAATCAGATTCCTTTTGTTCTGAAATTCAATATGAGAACAGAAAAAGTCGAGAAAACAGTAAAGCTGATTCCGGAAGAAAAAAGAGAAATTTATTTCAGGGATACTGTTTTGGACAATAACGAATTAATTGTTCCGGCAGCTTACGATGCGCTGATATTTGAAATAGACATTGAAACTCTGCAATGGAAAAGCAGAAAAATCGGTCAATCAAAAAGCGGTTTTTCCACCGTGTGTAAAGATAAAAACAGTATCTGGCTCTTTCCCAAAGACAGGGGAGCTGTTCTGCAGTGGGACAGAAGGAGCGATGCAATCAGGGAATATGAAATAAAAGAGGCAGGATTCAGATATACTCCGTTAAAACCTAATTTTCATTCATGTTGTTATCTGGATAACCGGATATGGATGTTTCCGCTTTATGGAAGTACAGTTCTTTTCTTTGACCTGAAAACAGGATTAATATCGAAAGACAATGCGGTTAATCAATACCTGGAGGCTTTGTCACTTTCCTGTGATGAATGTAAATTCAGGGCAGTACAGGCTGTTTCCGGAAATATCCGTCTGCTGTGCCAGAGTACCGGTGAACTGATTAGCTATTATCCGGAAGAAGACAGGCTGGAGATTTGCGAAAGAGGAAACAGCCTTTCAAAGGAGGATTATCTTGAATGGCTGTATGAAAAGAAGATTATCCAGATACTGAAGGAGGGGGAATTTACAGCGGAAGAGTTTGCAGATTTTTTCATATCCCTTCCAGACGAAGCACAAGAAACGCAAATGCAGGAAACAGATAATTGCGGGGTTAAGATTTATAAAGAAGTCAGCAGTATCTGTCTGTAAATGAAATGGGGCAAAATAATGTATATATCCGGGTCGGTTTTAGCGGTAAAAGAGAATTATCAGGGATATGCGCAGTTATTGAAAAAGTCGTGCGTTGATTATATGCACGTTGATATTTTTCAAAACGATGAACGGTTTTCTCCTGGAGACTTATCACTTTTTCGGGGAGATTCTCTGCCGCTGGATTTGCATTTAATATATGAGACGTTTTCAAATGAGGATATCGAGGCTGTAAATCAGGCAAATGCCAAATTTATAAATATACAATATGAGACATTAAAAAATAAAGGCACAGTAAAACTTCTGAGCAAAAAAGTAGTCGGAAGCTTTGGCATAGCGTTGACTGCCGAGACGCCATTGGATGTTATAGATGAAAATATAAACTGTATTTCGCAGGTATTGGTTATGTGCAGCCATCCGGGAATTTCAGGGGCAAAATTTAACACAGATAATTACAAAAGAATAGAAAAGATACGCCATAAATATCCGACTTTGAAAATATGGGTAGACGGCGGGATTGACAATATAATTGCAGAAAAGCTGGGAAGATTAAACGCGGACGTGATTGTTTCCGGGTCTTACCTATGTCGGGATTTAAAGAATTTATATATCCCCACATACAAACTGAAATATATGAATGAGCACAATGTAAAAGTCACCAGAAATATGCTGCATCTTAACGAGCTTCCAATTGTAGGAGAAGAAGCAGAATTTGCAGATATTATAATTAAAATGAACAGTTACAGAATGGGAGCGGTTCTCATAGTAAAGGAAGAAAAACTGAAAGGAATCATTACAGACGGAGATGTCAGGCGCGCGATTTTAAAATACGGAAAGGATATATTTGAAAAAAGGTCCAGGGAGTTGATGAACAGGTCGCCTTTTGTCATAGATTCCGGCAAAACAATGGAAGAAGTCTTTGAAATATTAACTCAAAAAAGAAAGCGGACAGACTTTATTCCGGTTATTGAAAGCGGGAAGCTGGCAGGCGCGGTAGACTTACATATAGGCCGATAGGAGGGTGTTGCATGAAGAAAGTGATTGGATTTATTCCGGCCAGAGGAGGCTCATCCAGAGTTTTGAGAAAGAATTTAAAAAAGATAGACGGGATTCCCCTGTTCTTAAGGGCGTGTTATAACCTGCATCAGGTATTGGATAAAGAAAATATTATTGTGGATTCAGATGATGAGGAGATTTTGTCCATAGCGAAGAAAAACGGATTTGGCACATTAAAAAGACCGGATAATCTTGCAACGAATGCAACGGACGGTAATGCTTTTTTCAGGTGGGAGACTTCCAATTATCCTGATGCGGACGCTTATATACAACATTTACCGCCAATGCCCTTTTTGTCAGGAAAGACGATAGAAAGCAGTCTGGAGGCAATTTCGCAGGGATATGATTCTGTAGTCTGCGTTGGAAAAGAACATTTCTATCTGTGGGATGTTACAAGCCAAAAGCCTTTGTATGATTTGGCGCATATACCAAACAGTTATACGTTAAAGGAAACCATTTTTGAGACAATGGGCTTTTATATGATTACTGCCAAGGCACACAGGAAAAACGGATTAAGAATAGGGGAAAATTATAAATTTATTGAACTGAATAAATTTGAACAGGTAGATATAAACTATCCGGATGATTTTGAACTGGCGGAGGCGATTGCCTGCGGATTGAAACCGGATTCTGTATACAGGATGCAAAATAATACCATAGAAGAGGGATGAAATGAAACTGATATCTCAAAGTGAGGAAATAGAGGATACGATAGCGATTGACGGCAGGGAACTGTTTGATAAAGGGTTATGCCGGATTATGGCCGGCCCCTGTGCGGTAGAAAGCAGAGAGCAGATTCTCTTTGTGGCGGAAAAACTGGCGGATATGGGAATAAAGATTTTCCGTGCGGGAGCATTTAAACCAAGAACAAATCCATACGCTTTTCAGGGAAGCCAGGGGCAAGGGCTGAAATGGCTGGAAGAAGTCAGGCATACATATGGAATGAAAATCATAACCGAAACATCGGATATAACAAATTTTGACGAAGTGGCTTCCGTAGCGGACATTGTTCAGATAGGCGCAAAGGCAATGTATGACCGCTCAGTATTAAATGCTGCCGGAAAGCTGAATAAACCTGTTTTGATGAAGCGGCATTTCGGAGCAACGGTAGATGAATTGTTTAAAATGGCAGATTATATAACTCTGGCGGGAAACCGTCAAATTATGTTCTGCGAGAGGGGAATCAGAACGTTTGAGACTTCCTCCAGATTTACCCTGGATTTATGCGGTGCGGCGGTAATAAAGCAGAAAACGAAAGCGCCTTTGATTTTAGACCCTTCTCATTCAATGGGATACAGCTTTGGCGTACCGGACGTTGCAAAAGCATGTGCAGCTTTCGGATGCGAAGGCATACTGATAGAAGTTCATCATAATCCCAAAGAAGCGCTATGCGACAGAGAGCAGGCGCTTGATTTGGAGGAGTTTGCAGAGCTGTACAAAACAATAAAAGATATTGGAAAAGCGGTAGGAAAGGCGGTAGAGTGAATGTTTGATTTAAATGCAGAAGTTCTTTGCAGCGGACTGTTTTCAGATGTGATGGACAGGATGGGATATAAAAAGCAGATTATTACCGGAATGAAAAGAAACAGGCCGCAGATAAGTTTTTTGGGAAGAGCAAGAACAATTGAAATTATAGCTGAAAATACGGATGATGAAAATATCCGCATGGGTCTGTCTTTTTTGGGAACGGTGGGAAAGGATGAAATACTTATTGTAAATGGAAGCGATAAATTTGCATACTTCGGAGAATTGATGACAAAGCTGTCTTCCAGAAACCACATTGAAGGCGTAATTATAAACGGACTGACACGGGATACAAATTATACCCATCGTGAGGATGTCATGCTTCCTGTTCTGGCAAAGGGGTATTCCCCGGTAGATATTAAGGGGCGGGGAAGAGTGGAGGCGGTTGATGTGGAAATTGAGATAGACGGCGTGAAGATATGTCCGGGAGATTTGGTATACGCAGATAACGAAGCCGTCTGCATTGTACCGAAACAAATTGAAACAGAGGTGGCAGAAAAAATTAGAGAAAAACTGGAAGATGAAATAAAAATCACGGAACTGATTGAAAGCGGGATATCAGTAGAGGAATTGTTGGAGAAAGTCACCGAATTTTAGACGACATTCAGTATAAGGATATAGAAAAAACAGAAAGATTGCGGGTGCATGATATTGTATGGAGCTTATAAATAATAAAGTAAATCTGGAGAATATTTTAGAGGACTGCGAAGGATGCGTGATATATGGCGCAGGACTGGTGGGAACGTGTATAGTTCAATATCTGATAAAGGAAAAGTTATCATCCAAAGTAATCTGTGTGGCAGTAAAAAGCAAAGAAAAAAACCCGTCAGCAATTATGGGAATTGATGTGTGCAAGTTAAGTGAACTGGAAGTTTACAAAGAAAGGTATATATTTCTTATTGCAACGCTGGAGCATCTCCATAAGGGGATTAAGAAAGAATTGGAGGAGTTTGGCTGTAAAAGGACAGCCGGTATTTCCAATGCCTGCTATGCAGAAATCAGGGAACAGGTAAATGATTTTACACCGGATATTTTGTGTGCAATTCAAAAAGGAATGGCAAACATATATGATAGTATGTCGCTGCTATATAAGAAAATAGACGAAATAAGGTACGGATTATCTTATGAGCTGTCTCTCCTGATTGAAGAACAGAATGAAATCAGGGATGTAAATACGAAAGCGTTTGCCGGATATCAGAATTGTTATTATGGAAAAGATGTTGTGATTGTGGCTACAGGACCGTCGTTAAATGATTATCAACCCATTGAGGGGGCAATCCATATCGGAGTGAATACTGCATATAAAAACCCCGGCATTGCATTGGATTATTTATTTGCTCAGGACGGAAGGGATGAATATTTAAAGAGCGGAAAATTTGAAGGCATTGAGAATACCGGATGTAAAATATTTTTGGGAAGGCTTTCCAAAAGAGCGCAAAGCGAATATATGGAATTCCCCGAAACATACCGGTTAAAGGAAAACGTAAAAGATTATATTTTGGACCATGCATGGACGGAGGAAAGGATTTACAGAGATATTTGCAGCCATCCTGTATCCGGCGGATACTCAGTCACATTTTCGGCACTTCATTTTGCTTTATATACTTATCCGAAAAGAATATACCTGGTGGGGTGTGATAATGCGCCCACCGGGTATTACGACGGTACAGTCGAAAAAAACTGTTTGATTGAAAATGAAACCGCAGAGAGATTAAAAGAACATTTTCTGGAAATGAAAAGATTTGCACAGATGCATTATCCGGAGACAGAAATTATATCTGTGAATCCGGTTGGATTAAAAGGGGTATTTAAAGACAGGTATATAAAATAGTGTGGACAGGTGAGGAGATTATGATAAATATAGTAATCTTTGGTATAGGTGAAACGTATGCTAACAGAAGAAATTTTTTCAGAGAAAACAGTGACAGAGTTCGTATAGTGGCTTTTTTGGATAATAATACAGGAGTTCAGGGAAAAGAAATGGATGGAATTATGATTTATTCCCCTGAAGATATAAAAAAGCTTTGTTATGATGGCATTGTGATATTGAGTAAAAAATTCGGACAGGAAATGGCAGAGCAGCTATCTGCGTCAGGGATAGAGCAGGATGTTATCTGGAATTTTTATACGCTAAAGCTGAACGCACTAAAAGGGAAAAGGACATTACACTGTGGTAATAAAGCTATTTGCAAATCGAATAGGAAAAAAATACTGGTTATCTCCACGGAGATGGGGTTTAATGGCGGAACTATGGTGGCTGTTTACGCGGCTCTGGCATTGCAGAATATGGGATATGAGGTAATGATAGCTGCGCCATGTATATGTGAAAAACTATTGGAAGAGATAAAAGCGTTGGGGCTTAACATTACGATATGGGATTGCCTGCCGTATATTTTTCAGGAAGATGAGGAATGGATACGCTACTATGATATTGTAATAGTGAATGTTTTTCAAATGATGAATTGTGCTTTTGAAATCAGTAAAATACGACCGGTATTATGGTGGATACATGAAGACAGGTCGGTTTGGAAGAGCTTTTATCAGGATACCCAGAAAGAATTCCATGAAATAAACACATTGGAATGGATGGACAGGTTAGAGGTGTTGGGTGTCAGTGAAATAGCGAAGGAAGCATTCAATTATTTTTATCCGTCTGTTATTGAAAGAATACTTCCGTTTGGAATTCCAGACAGGTTTGAAAATGAAAACACGGGGAAACCTGAATTTGCGCATAATAAAATAGTATTTGCCGTAACAGCAGGATTTTCAATATACAAAGGGCAAAGTGTGCTTGTAGAGGCTGTAAAAAAACTTTCAATTCAGGAAAAAGAAGCCATAGAAATATGGTTCATAGGGCCAAGCGGACAGAATAAGCAGGAATTAGAAGACATATGTACAGAAAAAGATAATATGAAATTTCTCGGGCTATTGTCCCATGAAGAAATTATAGGTATTTTGCCTCAGATAGATGTCCTGGTTTGTCCCTCCCTGATTGAAACAATGTCCATGTCAACAATAGAGGGAATGATGTTTGAAAAATTATGTATAGCAACTGACATGACAGGTATTGCTGAGTATATAGATGACGGAAAAAACGGATTTGTTGTAAAAGCGAATGATTCTAACAAATTAGCAGAGTGTATGTCATGGATTATAAATAACAGGAGAAAGTGGGAGCCAATAAGGAAAGAAGCAAGAAAAACATTTGAAAACGAATTTATCTTAGAAAGATTTGGTCAGAGGCTCGAAGAAGAATTAAATAATTGTCAGGAGAAATTTTATGAAAATACTATCAATGTATCTTCCACAATATCATAGGGTCAAAGAGAATGATGAATGGTGGGGGGAGGGATATACGGACTGGGTCAGTGCAAAAAATGCAGTTCCGTTATATGAGGGGCATTATCAGCCTCATATTCCTGAGAATCAGTATTATTACGATTTAACAGATAAAGAGGCGTTGGAATGGCAAGTGTCTTTGATGAAAAAGTATGGAATAGATGGACAATGCATATATCATTATTGGTTTAAAGATGGAAGACAAATTCTGGAAAAGCCGGCGGAAAAACTTTTGGAATGGAAAGAAATTGCTATGCCCTTTTGTTTTAGCTGGGCCAATCAAAGCTGGGCAAACAGTTGGAGTGCAGTAAAAGGTGCAAATGTATGGTGTGATGTAAGGGAAAATAAGAGGAAAAATGATAATGACAATGGTATGCTTTTAGAGCAGCAATATGGTAACGAAAGAGACTGGAAGGAACATTTTGCTTATTTACTTCCTTTTTTTAAAGATAACCGGTATTTAAAAATTGATAATAAACCTGTATTTGTTTTATATCAGGCTTTGTACATAACAGTATTGGCGGAAATGGCTGAATGTTGGAATAGCTGGGCGAAAGTGGAAGGATTTGATGGAATTTATTTTATAGGGGTCAGCAATAAAGATGAATCCCTGGTAGATGCGGTATTGTATCCGGGACCACAGGCGGTGATGAGTGATATGTTCCAGGATTTACAGGGAACAGAATTAAAGATTCTGGATTATAAATCTGTGTGGGATAGATTAATAAACAAAGCATATACGGAGAATCGATGTATGGTTGGAGCGTTTGTCGGCTATGATGATACTCCCAGACGCGGTTCTCGGGGATGTATAATTGAAAATGTATCGCCAAATCTGTTTAAAGAGAATTTGACTAAGTTATTAGCTGTTAATGAACTTCATAATCAACCTTTTACATTTATTAATGCGTGGAATGAATGGGGGGAGGGTATGCATCTGGAGCCGGATGAAAAAAACGGCACAGCATATCTTGAAGCAGTTCTTGAAGCAAAAAGCCACTACCATGAATATCTGGAGGAAGCAAGGCAGATAGAGGAAACTTTTTATGAGAAACAGAAGAAAGAAATTATGTACTACAAAAATATGGTGCTCAGATACGAGAGTTATTGGAGGATAATGGATAAATGGCTTGTGATGAAAGAGAATAAAAAATCAATAACTGAGTTGTTAAAGCGAAAAAAGATATATAGTGTAATAATCTATGGTGCTGGCATGTTAGGAAAGCATTTAATCGAGGAGCTGTCTGACGGCGATATTAAAATAGTATGTGCCATGGATAGGAATCCGGTTAATGAAAAATTTAAGTTTCCTGTTATTGGGGCAAATGATAAAGTACCAGAAGCAGATGCTGTAATTGTTACTCCCAGCTATGAATTTTCGGATATTAGAAAACATTTGACACAAAAGGGCGTGAGTAATGTCATCTCAATCGAATCGCTGTTTGAATAAAACCAAATGCACTGTAATCACCCCCCTATACCACGGGAAAAAATACATCCCCGCCATCATCTCCCGGCTTTTGGCCTGCGCCTGCGCATCCCCTGAGATTGAAATTGAGCTGGTTCTTTCCAACGATTCCCCGGAAGAATTTTTGGAGGAAAACCTTTCCTCAGATTCTGTTACAATCAAGGTCTTAAATACAGACAAAAACAGAGGAATCCACGGCGCGAGGGTCAGAGGCCTTTTAAACAGCACCGGGGATTATATTGTCTTTCTGGACCAGGACGACAGGATTCTGCCGGAGTATTTTAACGGTCAGTTAAGCGCGATGGGCTTTGCCGACGCCGTAGTATGCAATGCGTTAAGCGGCGGCAGGCTCAAATATAACGCGGACAGACCCCTTTGGAGGACGGCTGACCGGGAAAGCATGGTAAATGAGGGAAATATGATATTGTCGCCCGGGCAGGTTCTGCTGAGGCGGGAGGCGATTCCTGATGGCTGGGTAAGGAACGTGATGCAAAATAACGGCGCTGACGACTGGCTGCTGTGGCTTTGTATGCATTCCGAAAACCGGCGGTTTGTCATAAATGAAAGGGTTCTTTTTTCAAGGGAGGTACATTACCATAATACATCTTTTGACAGCCGGAAGATGGCTGCGTCAGAGGAAGAAGCGGTTGAAATTATTGAAAGGGAGCGTTTATTGTCTGAAAAAGAGCGAAAATGCCTGAGAGAACTGCTGCCAAAGCTTAAGGATGACCGAATAAAAGAAAATCAGAAATGGAAGAAAATGTTTCTGATACAGAACGACTGGTTTCGGGCAAGTAACGCCGGAAAATCTGTTTCAGAATATCTGAAAGACAGAAATATAAAAAAGGCAGCCGTATACGGTTACGGATATCTGGGGAAGACATTATGTGAAACTCTGGAAAAAGACGATGTGGAAATAAGCTGTGTAATAGACAGAAACGCCGCTTTTCTGGAATCGGGTCACAGATGCTGTACCGTGGATGATGTGCAGGAAAAGGCAGACGCGGTAATCGTAACAGTGGCGTCAGAAAACAGGCAGGCGTTTACCGCTATGCTGAGACAAAGATTGAATGCGGAAGTTCTCTGGCTTGAAGATATCGTGGCGGATATGGCAGAGGACATGGCAAAAGAAACAGGAAGGAACCAAAATGCCAGAAGTATCGGTGATTATTCCGGTCTATAATACGGAGAAATATTTAAGGAAATGTCTGGAAAGCGTGAGGAACCAGACGCTTAAGGATATTGAAATTATCTGCGTGGACGACGGCTCCACAGACAGTTGTCCCGATATTCTGGACGAGTATGCCCGTATGGACGCCAGGATTAAAGTAATACATAAAAAAAACGGCGGTCTGGTATCCGCAAGAAAAACGGGGATAGCGGCGGCGACGGCGGCCTGTGCCGGGTATGTGGACAGCGACGACTGGATAGAACCTGACATGTACGAAAAGCTGTATTTTTATATGCAAAAGGAGCAGGCGGAGCTTGTGACATGCGGCTATTATCTGGAGGGCGATTATACGACGGAGCATCTGGATACGGTAGACGAAGGATTATACGGCAAAGGCAACATAAAATATCTGCGTGACAACGTCATATACCGTATGGAATGCCGGGAAACGGGACTGCGGGGAGGGCTCTGGTGCAAGCTTTTTTCCACCAGGCTGCAAAGAAGGGTACAGTCGATGATTCCGGATGAGATTTCCATAGCGGAAGATAAGGTCTGCCTTTTGCGGTATATTCTGGAATGCTCATCGGTTTATGTATTGAAAAAACCGCTGTATCACTGGGTAATACGGCAGGAATCAATGTCCCGCGAATCAAAAGGGCAGGGCAATGATTATCTTGTGCGGATAAACCATGTCTATAATTATCTCATGTCGCTATATGAGCACCCCCATTTTACGTATGTTATGCGGCTTCAGGCGGAAATATACATGACGGAGCTGATTTTTCTGGGAGTGAATAAGCGCATGGGCTTTCAAAACAGAAATCTGATATGGATTGACCCGTACTGGCTGGAACAAATTCCGCCTCATGCAAAAATCATTTTATACGGAGCCGGGGAAACGGGAGAAAAGTATAAAAAGCAGTTGTGCAAAAGACCGGACATTGAGCTGACAGCGGTCGCGGACGACGGGGGTGCAGGCTATCTGCCGGACGGCGCGGAGGTGATACCGCCGGAGAAGATTGATGAATTCCCGTATGATTATATTGTGATTACCGTCAAAAACAAAGGAAAGGCCGGAAAAATGAAAGACAGATTAAAGCGGATGGGGATTGCCGATGAAGCGGTAATCTGGTGTGAACAGCCGGAAGTCTACTGGAGGTTTGTGGAGGCGGAGATTTGTACGGATGCCTGTGGCGCGGTGGAAAGTAAAAAGAATGAAGCTGATTAAACTGGAAGACGGAAACGTTTTTTATCATAAAAAACTGATATGTATCGGCCGGTCCGCGGCATATATTAATGAACTGTGCAGGCGGTATCCCGCGCTTGAGAGGATAGAAGCTATCGTGGAAGGCGATTCCCGCAATCAGGGGGAAATGGTTTTTTCGGGAAAGAAAATTCCTGTCAGAGACCTTACATTTTTAAAGCGGGAAGATTTATCCGACAGGCTGTTGTTAATAACAGACGACTATTACAGAGAGCTTTATGACAAAATATTCAGGCTGCTGGGTGAAAGCGGCGCTGTCGGCGATGTTTATTTTTTTGCGGACAGGGAAACAGAGTACGAGCTGTATTACAGGGAAAAATATAAAAATGCGCCGCTTGAAAATATCATTGTATTCCGCAGCGGCCCTCATGCTTCGGGCTATGTGGAGGGTATGGATTTTTCGGATAACGCAAGAGCGTTATTTGAGTATGCGGTATCGACTGGGCTGAACGAAAAATATGAGCTTATATGGTTTGTAAAATCACCGGTTGCTTTTTCGGAATATCAGAAGTATAAAAATGTATCATTTCTTCCCTACGAAGGCTCTGTCAGTGACTGCGTTAAACTGCGGGATTCGTATTACCGGGTTTTGTGCCTTGCAAAATACTTCTTTTTTACGGATGCGTACGGATTTGTCAGAAACTGCAGAAAAGACCAGATTCGGGTGCAGCTATGGCATGGATGCGGCTACAAAAAAAGGCTTAACACGGTTTCGTGCCGGAAGCGATATGATTATATGACGGTCACAAGTTCTTTATATGCGCAGATTCATGCAAAAGAATTTGGGCTCGGGCGCAGTCAGATGCTGATAACGGGATGCGCCAAGACTGACTGGCTGTTTAAGTTTTCGCCGGAAATACAAGATACGCTGCGTATTCCCAAAGCGGATAAGTACCTGTTCTGGCTTCCTACCTATCGATTCAGTGAAAAAAAGATGAATAAACCAGTTGACGGCGAACTTAAAGTTAAAACGGGGCTGCCGTTGGTGGCGGACATGGAGGAGATGGAAAACATTAACCGCAGGCTTGTAAGAAATAACATGATTCTGGTAATAAAACCGCATCCGTTTCAGGATTCGGCAGTGATTATGGCCGGGAACTTTTCCAATATCATACTGCTGAAAAACGAATTGCTGGTAAAGTATGATATCCAGACCAATCAATTACTGGCGGCAGCGGACGCGCTGATTAGCGATTACTCGTCCACGGCAGTTGACTATCTTGTTTTGAACCGGCCAATGGCTTTTCTGGTGGATGACGCCGGCAGTTATTCGGACAGGCGCGGTTTTGTTTTCGAGGATATTTTCAGGTGGCTGCCGGGAAAAAAGGTATTTGATATAAACGGATTTTATGAATTTATAGAAGAAATCGGCGGCGGCCGTGACGGGATGAAAGAGATGCGTACCAACCTGCGGCGAAAGATGCATCGCTATCAGGACGGCAGCAACTGCAGGAGAATACTGGAAGCGTTAAAAATTCTGGGAGACTGATATGGCGGTTTATTGTATTACGGGAGCGACTGGATACATTGGCTCCATGCTGGTGAAGCACATAGGGCAGCAGGAGGGGAATGATAAAATAATTGCATTGGTGAGAAACAGGGAAAAAGCGCAGAAATTATTTCCGGCGGGGGTGGACATTATCCAGTCGGATTTATCCGGCAGAATACCTGTGAAAGAGATAAAGACAAACTGCGATTATATTATCCACTGCGCTTCCTGTACCCAATCTTCCGAGATGACAGCCCATCCGGTGGAGGTAATAAAAAGCATTGTCAATACAACACAAAATGTACTGGAGCTGGCAGACGGCTGTGGGATAAAAAGTATGGTATATCTGTCAAGTATGGAGGTATATGGAAGGCTTGACTGCTCAGACGGGCATAAGGCGGCGGAAGAGGAGCTTGGGGATATAGCGATACTGAACGCCCGAAGCTGTTATCCGCTTGGAAAACGCATGGCGGAAAATATCTGCTATTCTTATTACAAGGAGTATGGAATCCCGGTAAAGATAGCCAGACTGGCACAGACCTTTGGAAAGGGAGTACCGCGTTCGGATAACCGTGTTTTTGTCCAGTTCGCAAGGGCGGCCAGACAGGGAACCGATATTGTGCTTCATACAAAAGGGTGTTCCATGGGAAATTACTGCGGTATCCATGACGCTGTCAGAGGAATACTTACCATTTTGAAGAAGGGCGCGGACGGCGAGGCTTATAATGTGGTAAATGAAGAAAACACCATGTCCGTCAGGGAGATGGCGGAACTTGTGGCAGAGCGGACAGCCAAAGGAAAAATAAAAATCCGATACGAGATACCGGAGGATAATATTTACGGTTACGCCCCTGAAACGGGGCTCAGATTATCCGCAAAAAAATTGACGGAACTGGGATGGGAGCCAGCGGAGAATTTACAGAAAATGTACTCCGATATGATGGAAGAAATTTAATAGGTAGAAATAAAATAAGATTTGATAAGTAACGACAAATGCGTTACAATAAATTGGAAAGGAGATGTGTTTATATGGAAAAGACAGCAACATTAAATTTAAGAGTAAATCCCACTGTAAAACAGCGGGCAGAAGATGTATTAACGAGATTAGGCATTCCTATGTCAACAGCTATAGATATATATCTTAATCAAATATCTCTGACAGGAGGAATACCATTTATGGTTGGTTTACCTAATGCGCCTTCTGTTCTCAATGCGGATTTGATGACAGTGGAGGAAATCCATACAAAATTGCAAGAAGGCCATGATGACTTGCGGGCTGGCAAGGTACAGAATGCAGCTTCAGCATTTAAGAAGTTCAGGGAGAGCCATTAAGTATGAAACAGTATGTAGTACGAATTACTGACAGGGCACTGGCTGATATGGAAGAAATCTATAATTATATTGCGATACAACTTCAAGCTCCGGAAAATGCAATGGGACAATATAATCGGATTGCGGAAGCTATTGAAGAGTTGTATGTATTTCCTGAAAGAGTA
This sequence comes from bacterium 1xD8-48, assembly GCA_009917455.1. Lineage (GTDB taxonomy): Bacteria > Bacillota > Clostridia > Lachnospirales > Lachnospiraceae > Suilimivivens. The sequence goes on from QZDS01000020.1 coordinate 70,141, forward strand.
AAACTTATGGAGTCCGATCCGGAACGGATTATGGGGTTACGCCAATTAGTGATAGATAATTACTCAGTTTTTTATGTAATCGAAGGTATGGATGTTATAGTAACAAGAGTTTTATATAGCGCCATGGATATAAGCAGGAGATTGCTGGAAGATAATGAGTATATTCAATAGGTTGTAAAAAATATCAAATCCGAAAAAATCCGAAAAAATTTGATTAAATTTCTTGACAAAAAATTAACAATATGCTATTATAACATCAACAGATAAAAGGGAGTAGCTGATACTGCAAGGTATATTCGAGTCGTCAGGACGATGTAAGCATCCGATTTCGAGTCAGAAAACTGTAGCAAGACTTTTATCGTGGCAGACAGGCCGCGGTAGAGGTCTTTTTTTATAAAATTTGATAACCGCGGCATCTGCGGGACTGAAAACAGCGGCAAAATTTAAAAGGAGGACAGGGTATGTTTAAGAAAAAACAAAGTAACAATGCGTATGAGGAGCAAAATCAAAAGACGCGCTCCAAAATGGGGAAATTTAAACCGGGGAAAATAGTGGGGATTTTTATCGGAATTATTGCGGCGGCGTATCTTCTGGTGGGAAGCGTTTATTCCCTGAGGGAGAACGAATACGCGGTGGTAACCACCTTTGGCGTGCCCGGCGTGGTGGAGGAATCCGGTATTCACTTAAAGCTTCCTTATATTCAGCGGATGGCGAAGGTGCCGAAGACCATCAACGGCTTTCCTATTGGATTTAACGCCGATTCCGACGAGTATGACGACAGGGAATCCTTTATGATTACCAGAGATTACAATTTTGTAAACGTGGATTTCTATGTGGAGTACCGTGTGACGGACCCTACCAGATATCTGTACGCGTCGGAAAATCCGGTTGAGATTTTAAAGAACCTGACCCAGAGCTATATCAGGGACACCATTGGACTTTACGATGTGGACAGTGTGATTACCACCGGAAAAAATGAAATACAGGCTTCCATCAAGGAAAAGATTGTGGGAAGGTTAGAGGAAGAGGATATCGGAATCCAGTTGGTGAACATTACCATTCAGGACGCGGAGCCGCCCACTCAGGAGGTAATCAACGCTTTCAAGAATGTGGAAAACGCCAAGCAGGGAAAAGAAACTTCCATCAACAGGGCGAACCAGAAGCGGAACGAGGATATTCCCGCGGCGAGGGCTCTGGCGGACGAAACCTTAAAGACGGCCCAGGCCCAGGCCGAGGAGCGTGTGAACGAGGCAAAAGGCCAGGTGGCCAGGCTGAACGAGCTTTACGCGGAATACCAGAAGTATCCCTTAATCACCAAGCAGAGAATGTTTTATGAAACCATGGAAGAAATTCTGCCCGACATGAAGGTGATTATTGAAAGAAGCGACGGCAGCACCCAGACCATGCTTCCGCTGGAATCCTTTACAGGCTCTTCGGCGGGGAGCTTTAGCAGCGTGGCCTCAGGCAGCAGTTTTGCGGGAAATACAGGCGGCGGACCGGGAGCGGGCACGGATGCGCAAAGTGAAGTCAGCGACGATACAGCGGAGGAAACGGAAGAGTAGCGCGCACGGAACAAAGAACAGACGCGGAACTATAAAATAAGAAAGGATAAATTATGAAGAAAAAATTCGGTTTAACAGTTGCAATCATTTTATTATTTGCGGTTATCGGACTGGCGGACGCCTGCCTTGTGGTGACTTACCCCAACGAATACACCATTATCAAGCAGTTCGGAAAAATTGAGAGCATACGGGAGGAGCCGGGCTTAAGCGTGAAGCTTCCTTTTATACAGCGGGCGGAAAAAATCCAGAACGAGGTGCTCTTATACGACCTTGCGGTCAGCGACGTAATGACCAAGGATAAAAAATCCATGATTGCCGATTGCTTTGTGCTCTGGCGGATAGACGACCCCTATAAATACACCCAGACATTAAGCGCCCAGAAGAGCAACGCGGAATTCCGGATAGACACCATTGTGTACAACAGCCTGAAAAACGTAATCAGCAGCTTAAGCCAGGAGGAAGTAATCAGCGGACGGGACGGGGAACTGGCCCTTGCTATCAGGGAGAATATCGGAGATACTTTAAATCAGTATGGAATAGAACTCCTTGCAGTGGAGACAAAATCTCTGGATTTGCCCGACGAGAATAAAAGCGCGGTTTACGAGCGTATGATTTCCGAGAGAAATAATATTGCGGCAACCTTTAAGGCGGAAGGCGAGGAGGAAGCGAAAGAGATTTCCAATAACACCACGGCGGAGATTATCGTCATGCAGTCCGAGGCGGACGCCCGGGCCCAGGAGACCATTGCAAAGGGCGAAGCGGAATATATGCGGATTTTAAGCGATGCTTACAACGACCCCGAGAAAGCGGATTTTTACCTGTTTCTCCGGGCGCTGGACGCGGCGAAAAAGACCATGACCGGCGACAATAAAACGCTGATTATTGACGAAACGTCGCCGATTGCGCAGATTTTTTACTAAATCCATTTTAGAACGGGAAAGGAACATAAGATAATGAAGATATCCTACAGGAAAGAGGGGAAGGAATGGCTGGAGGCGCTTCCCATAGGAAACGGCAGGCTGGGCGCCATGGTATACGGCGGGATAAAGGAAGAGCGGGTTACGTTAAACGAGGATACGCTCTGGAGCGGCTATCCGGTGAAAAATTACCGGGGACTTTCCCATGACGATTACAGGCTTGCAAAAGAAGAGGCAAAAAAGGGAAATCATAAGGCCGCGATGGATATTCTGGAGGCAGGACTGAAAGAGGCCGAGGACGTGCAGATGTATCTGCCTTTGGGGGAGCTGAAAATCAAGTTTGACGGCGGCGGAAAGATTGGGGATTATAAAAGGACGCTGGACTTAGAGCGGGGGATTGTCGCCGTTTCCTATAAAAGGAACGGGGCGGCCTGCACCCGCACAGCATTCGCCAGCCATCCGTCGGAGTGTGTTTTTTACCGGATAGAATCCGAGGCGCCTCTTTCCTTTCGGGTTTCTGTTACAAGCGGGCTGAAGGTGTCCGTCCGCTGTGAAAAGGAGAAAATCTGCCTGTCGGGACAGTGTCCGGGGCGGGCGGGATTTCCGGTTGACTGCGAAAAGGAGCGCAGAGTACACACTTATCCCGAGACAGACGGGGAAAAGGGAATGACCTTTGGCGGACGGGTTTTCGTGTGGACAAAGGAAGGAGAAAAAAGAGCGGGCGCGGGTTACGTGGAATGCCGCGGCGTGAAGAAAGCGGTTCTGGCAGTGATTGCCAGAACCAGCTTTAACGGCTGCGACAGACATCCTTTTTTGGATGGAAAAGATGTGGAAGCGGCGCTTTTGGAGGACGAGGCAGGGCTTTTGGAGCAGAGGAAAAACTTCTTTTCGGAAGTTCTGGAAAGCCATGTGGAAGATTACCGGAATTTTTTCGGGCGGGTATCTTTTTCCCTGGGAGAAGAGTCCTGTGAAGAGATATTTCCCGAGGAGCAGTTTTTGCTTTTCCAGAAAGGACAGCGTCCTCTGGGAATCTATCAGGCGCTGTTTGACTATGGCCGGTATCTTCTGATTTCCTCGTCACGGCCGGGTACCCAGGCGGCCAATCTGCAGGGAATCTGGAACAAAGAGCTGATTCCGCCCTGGTTTTGCGACTACACGGACAATATCAACCTGCAGATGAATTACTGGCTTACCGGTCCCTGTAATCTGCCGGAGCTTATCGGGCCTCTTGCGGATTTGTGCAGGGAGGCGGCTGCTGCCGGAAAAGAAACCGCCAGGAGCCTGTTTCGGTGCGGCGGAGCCGCCGTTTTCCACAACATTGATATCTGGAGGAAGACGACTCCGGCTAACGGGCAGGCTATGTGGGGATACTGGCCTTTCGGGCTCGTCTGGCTGTGCCGGAATCTTTTTGACCAGTATCTGTTTACGGAGGATCAGGCTTATCTGGAGGATATTTTCGAAATAATGCAGGAAGCCGTTATCTTTGTGTGCGAAATGCTTGAGGAGACGGAAGGGGGATACACCGTTTTGCTTGCCACGTCGCCCGAAAACGAATATCTCTATGAAAAGGAGCGGGTTTCCGTTTCTCTTTATACCGAGAATGTAAACGCCATGATACGGGGGCTTTTTCGGGATTACCTGCGAGCGTGCGAGGCTCTTTCACGGGATGGCGGTCTTCGGGACAGGGTAAAGAAATATCTTCCCCTTATCGTCAGACCCCGAATCGGAAGCAGGGGGCAGATTCTGGAATGGGACAGGGAATATGAGGAGGCCGACGAGAATCACAGGCACCTTTCCCAGTTGTATGCTTTTCATCCCGGAGACGAGTGGACGGACGCTGATTCCGAAGAATATAAGGCAGTCAGGGAAAGCCTGTTAAGGCGCGGGGACGCCGGCACCGGATGGAGCCTTGCGTGGAAAATTTCCATGTGGGCAAGATTGGAGGACGGGGAGCATGTCCGGAAAATAATGGACAATCTGTTTTACAGAGTTACCCCAAAAGAAGGGGCTCCAAGGCAAAGAGGAGGGCTTTACCCGAACCTATTCTGCGCCCATCCGCCTTTCCAGATTGACGGTAACTTCGGTTACACGGCAGGAGTGGCGGAAATGCTGCTGCAGAGCCACGGAAACGAAATCGTGCTTCTGCCCGCAATTCTTCCTTTCTGGGAAACCGGAGAGGCGAGGGGGCTGCGGGCCCGAGGGGGAATCACGGTTTCCGTAAAATGGACGAAAGGCCGGGTTTTGTATGAGCTGTGCGCGGACAAAGATACGGTTATCAGGCTGAGAATCGGGAAAAAGGCCATGGGAGAGGTGCGGCTTCTGGAAAAGCAAAAGCGCAGCGGGAGCTGCGAAGCCTGTACGGGATGAAGGCGACGCAGATTTTCAGACAATTTTTCAGTTTTTTTTCACAAATCCGCCAAGGAATCTCGTTGCAAAAACGGACGCCCTATGATATAATACTTTTGTGCGCAATGATAAAAAATTAACAATCATTGCGGGGGAATAACTAAAATCAGTTTAATAAACGGAGGAAAGAGATAATGGCAAAGAAAGTAGTTTTAGCCGGCGCATGCCGTACTGCGATTGGCACTATGGGCGGCTCACTGAGCACAGTGCCGGCTGCAGAGCTCGGAGCGATTGTAATCAGGGAAGCTTTAAACAGGGCGGGGGTTGCGCCTGAAGCTGTAGACCAGGTATACATGGGATGTGTTATCCAGGCAGGACAGGGGCAGAACGTGGCCCGTCAGGCTTCCATCAAGGCAGGGCTTCCCATTGAAGTTCCTGCGGTTACCATGAACGTTGTATGTGGTTCCGGTCTTAACTGCGTAAATCAGGCAGCTCAGATGATTATGGCAGGAGACGCTGACATTGTTGTTGCGGGCGGTATGGAAAACATGTCCATGGCTCCCTATGCGGTTCCTCAGGCACGTTACGGATATAGAATGAACAACGGTACACTGGTTGATACCATGATTAAGGATGCTCTCTGGGATGCATTCAACGACTATCACATGATTAAGACTGCGGACAACATCTGCGAGGAGTGGGGACTTACAAGAGAAGAGCTTGACGAGTTCGCATTAAAGAGCCAGCAGAAAGCGGAAGCAGCTCAGAAGTCAGGCGCTTTCGACGCTGAAATCGTTCCCGTTATGGTAAAGAAGAAAAAAGAAATGGTTGAGTTCAAGGTGGACGAAGGCCCCCGCGCCGGTTCTACCATTGAAGGCCTTGCAAAACTCCGTCCCATCAATCCCGGCGGATTTGTGACGGCAGGCAACGCTTCCGGAATCAACGACGGCGCCGCGGCGATTGTTGTTATGAGCGAAGAAAAGGCAAAAGAACTGGGCGTTAAGCCTATGGCTACTTTTGTGGCAGGCGCCCTTGCAGGCGTAAGACCCGAGGTTATGGGTATCGGTCCTGTGGCAGCCACAAAGAAAGTTCTTGCAAAGACAGGCATGAAGATTGAAGATTTCGATATCATCGAAGCAAACGAGGCTTTTGCCGCTCAGTCCGTAGCGGTAGGAAAGGACCTTGGCATCGACGTTGATAAGCAGCTTAACCCTAACGGAGGCGCAATCGCCCTCGGACACCCGGTAGGAGCTTCAGGATGCCGTATCCTTGTTACCCTGCTTCACGAGATGCAGGCAAAGGGCGCAAAGACAGGTCTTGCTACTTTGTGTATCGGCGGCGGTATGGGATGCTCTACCATCGTTAAAATAGAAGACTAAGGAAACAAAAGGAACTTCCGGGACGGCGAGGAGCCATTCCGGGAGTTCTGTATGCGAAAGGACTGCCTGCAGAAAAGCCGGCGGCTTCGCAAAAATAGAGAAAAGGAGGAGCTGTAGAAATGGAATTTATCGTGTACGAACAAAAAGGCGCCTACGGCATTATCACCATCAGCCGGGAAAAAGCGTTGAATGCCTTAAACTCAGCCGTGCTTGACGAGCTGAATCAGACATTGGATGCCGTGAACCTTGACGAGGTGAGATGCCTTATTTTAACGGGCGCCGGACAGAAATCTTTTGTGGCGGGCGCTGACATTGGCGAAATGAGTACGCTCACAAAGGCGGAGGGAGAAGCTTTTGGCAAGAAAGGAAACGATGTTTTCCGCAAACTGGAAACCTTCCCCATTCCCGTAATCGCCGCCATAAACGGTTTTGCCCTTGGCGGCGGCTGTGAAATTTCCATGAGCTGCGATATCAGAATCTGTTCCGATAACGCGGTATTCGGTCAGCCGGAAGTGGGCCTTGGCATTACGCCCGGTTTTGGCGGAACCCAGCGTCTGGCCCGTTTAGTGGGGGCAGGCATGGCGAAACAGATGATTTACACCGCAAGGAACATCAAGGCGGACGAAGCTTACAGAATCGGCCTTGTAAACGCCGTTTATACACAGGAGGAGCTGATGCCTGCTGCGGAAAAGATGGCGGCCGGAATCGCAAAGAACGCTCCCATTGCGGTGCGTAATTGTAAGAAAGCAATCAACGACGGTCTGGACGTGGATATGGATGCGGCAATCGTCATTGAGGAAAAGCTGTTCGGCGACTGCTTTGAGACAGAAGACCAGAAATACGGCATGGCGTTTTTCCTTGACAAGAACAAAGAAAAAGTAAAAGAGCCCTTTAAAAATTGTTAACAGGAGGATATTGAGATGAAAGTAGGTATTATCGGCGCAGGCACAATGGGTGCCGGAATCGCACAGGCATTTGCAATGACAGACGGATATGAAGTATGTCTTTGCGACATTGAAATGAAATTTGCCGAGGGCGGCAAGGCAAGAATCCGGAAAAACATGGATTTCCTTGTAAAGAAAGAGAAAATCACACAGGAAAAAGCAGACGCTGTTATGGCAAAGGTTACCTGCGGTCTTAAGGATATCTGCACAGACTGTGATTTGATTGTAGAGGTTGCTCCCGAAAACATGAAGATTAAGAAGGATACCTTCAAAGAGCTGATGGGGATTGTAAAACCCGACTGCATGTTTGCATCCAACACATCTTCCCTGTCCATCACGGAAATCGGCGCTGGCCTTGACAGACCCATGATTGGTATGCACTTCTTCAATCCTGCCGACAGAATGAAACTGGTAGAGGTGATTGCAGGCGAGAATACCCCTGACGAGATGGTTGAAAAGATTAAAGGAATCTCTGTAGAAATCGGCAAGACTCCCGTTCAGGTAAAGGAAGCTCCCGGTTTTGTGGTAAACAGAATCCTGATTCCCATGATTAACGAAGCAATCGGCATTTATGCTGACGGAACCGCAAGCGTTGCCGACATTGACGAGGCAATGAAGCTTGGTGCAAACCATCCCATGGGACCTTTGGCTTTAGGCGATTTGGTTGGTCTTGATATCGTGCTTGCCATCATGGAAGTGCTGCAGAATGAAACAGGCGACCCGAAGTATCGTCCTCATCCCCTTCTTCGCAAGATGGTCCGCGCAGGCAAGCTGGGTAAGAAGACAGGCATCGGATTCTACGATTATTCTAAATAAAAGCTCCCGCAGCAGCCGGATAGCCGTGAAAGCAGGTTTATCCGGCCCGCTGTCCGGTGATAGAACTAAAAATCTGAAAATTTTATGGAGGAATCAATATCATGGATTTTATGTTATCTAAACAACATGAAATGGCTAGAACTCTTTTCAAAGAGTTTGCAGAAAAAGAAGTAAAACCCCTGGCTCAGGAAGTTGATGAAACAGAGGTTTTCCCCAGAGGAACCGTTGAAAAAATGGCAAAGGCAGGCTTTCTCGGTATTCCTGTTCCCAAGGAGTACGGCGGACAGGGCTGCGACCCCCTTACATATGCTATGTGCGTGGAAGAACTCTCCAAGGTATGCGGCACCACAGGCGTTATCGTTTCCGCTCACACATCTCTTTGCTGCGACCCGATTATGACATACGGTACGGAAGAGCAGAAGCAGAAATATTTAGTTCCCCTTGCAAAGGGTGAAAAATTAGGGGCTTTCGGCCTGACAGAGCCCGGCGCGGGAACCGACGCTCAGGGACAGCAGACAAAGGCTGTTTTGGACGGAGACGAGTGGGTGCTTAACGGCTCCAAGATTTTCATTACAAACGGCAAGGAAGCAGACGTATACGTTATCTTTGCAGTAACAGGCGTTGTTACCGACAAAAAGGGCAGAAGCAAAAAAATGATTTCCGCCTTTATCGTAGAAAAAGGAACACCCGGCTTTACCTTTGGTACAAAGGAAAAGAAGATGGGTATCCGCGGCTCTTCCACCTATGAGCTTATCTTCACAGACTGCCGTATTCCGAAGGAAAACCTGTTAGGACAGGAAGGCAAGGGCTTCGGCATTGCCATGCATACATTGGACGGCGGCCGTATCGGTATTGCCGCTCAGGCTCTCGGCCTTGCGGAAGGCGCTCTTGAGAGAACCGTTGAGTATGTAAAAGAAAGAAAACAGTTCGGAAGAGCAATCGGCGCATTCCAGAACACCCAGTTCCAGCTTGCAGACATGGCTACCAGGGTACAGGCGGCTCAGCTTCTTGTTTACAGAGCGGCTATGGCTAAGGCAACCCAGAAAGTTTACTCTGTGGAGGCTGCCCAGGCAAAACTGTATGCGGCAGAAGTTGCAATGGAAGTTACCACCAAGGCTGTTCAGCTTCACGGCGGTTACGGATATATCAGAGAATATGACGTTGAGCGTATGATGCGCGACGCAAAGATTACGGAAATCTACGAAGGAACAAGTGAAGTGCAGAGAATGGTTATTTCCGGTGCATTGCTTAAGTAAAGTAGGCTAAAAAATAAATGATTAAGGAGAGATAATACAATGAAAATCGTTGTTTGTGTTAAACAGGTACCTGATACCAAGGGCGGCGTTAAGTTTAATCCCGATGGTACGCTTGACAGAGGTGCGATGCTTGCCATTATGAATCCTGACGACAAGGCAGGCCTGGAAGCAGCGCTTAGATTAAAAGATGAGTACGGTGCAGAGGTTACCGTTGTAACCATGGGTCTTCCCAAGGCTGAGGAAGTTCTCCGTGAAGCAATTGCCATGGGCGCGGACAAAGGTATTCTGGTTACCGACAGAGTGCTTGGCGGCGCTGACACATGGGCTACTTCCCAGACAATTGCAGGCGCAATCCGTAATCTGGAGTATGATTTGATTATCACAGGACGTCAGGCAATCGACGGCGATACCGCTCAGGTTGGTCCCCAGATTTCCGAGCATCTTGGAATCCCTGTAATTTCCTATGCACAGAAAATCCAAATCGAAGGCGACAGCGTGATTGTTGAGCGTCAGTATGATGACAGATATCATGTGTTAAAGGCAAAAATGCCCTGCCTGATTACAGCTCTTGCAGAGTTAAACGAGCCCCGTTACATGACTCCCGGCGGAATTTTTGACGCTTACAATACAGAAATCACCGTATGGGGAAGAGCAAATCTGGTTGATGTAGAGGATTCCAACCTGGGACTTAAGGGTTCGCCCACCCAGATTGCAAAGGCTTCCGACAAGGTTAGAAAGGGAGCAGGCGAGAAGGTTAATCTTGACCCTACAGAATCCGTAAACTACATTATCGACAAATTAAAAGTAAAACATGTAATCTAATTACTGTCATTGGAGGATATTAAAATGAATATTCAAGATTATAAGGGAGTATTTGTCTTTGCACAGCAGGTAGACAATGTACTTGGTGGAATCGCTTTGGAACTGGTAGGCAAGGGAAAAGACCTTGCAAAAGACCTTGGCACGGAAGTAACGGCAGTTCTGGTAGGCTGTGATGTGAAAGGACTTGCAGACGAGCTGGCTGAATACGGCGCAGACAAGGTTATCGTTGTAGATGACCCGGAGCTGAAAGAATACAGAACAGAGCCCTATGCACATGCGCTTGCTTCTGTAATTAATGAGTTTAAGCCTGAAATTTTCCTGATTGGCGCAACGGCAATCGGACGCGACCTGGGTCCCCGTGTGTCCGCAAGAATACATACAGGACTTACCGCTGACTGTACACAGCTTGACATCGGCGATTTCCCGTTAAATCCTGTTCCCGGAAGAGAGCAGCTTCACAATCAGCTTCTTATGACCCGTCCGGCATTTGGCGGCAACACAATCGCTACCATTGCCTGCCCGGATTTCCGTCCTCAGATGGCGACGGTTCGTCCCGGCGTTATGCAGAAAGCTCCCAGAGAAGCCGGAAGAAAAGCAGAGGTTATTGAGTTTAATCCCGGATTTACTCCCAACGAGAAGTATGTTGAAATCTTAAAGGTTGTAAAGGCGGTTTCAGACGTTGCAGATATCATGGACGCCAGGATTCTGGTATCCGGTGGCCGTGGCGTTGGAAGTCCGGAGAACTTCAAGATTCTGGAAGACCTTGCGGAAGTGCTCGGCGCAACGGTAAGCTGCTCACGTGCAGTTGTTGACGCGGGCTGGAAGCCGAAAGATTTACAGGTTGGCCAGACAGGCAAGACCGTTCGTCCCAACGTTTATTTTGCAATCGGAATTTCCGGCGCTATCCAGCACGTAGCCGGTATGGAAGAATCCGATATCATTATTGCCATTAACAAAGACGAGACAGCTCCTATCTTCGATGTGGCTGATTTCGGTATCGTTGGCGATTTGAACAAGATTGTTCCGGCTCTGACAGAGGGACTTAAGGCTGAGATGGCAAATAAGTAAACTTATTTATTGAAAGACAGAAAAAAGATAGAAATGTCCGGTTGCGGCATTTCTATCTTTTTCTGATAGAAGCTGTTGTCAGACAGGGGAAGGGCAGGTATCGGTTTAAATGAAAAATATACTGGTAGTAGAGGATGACAGAGGTCTTCGGGAAGGAATCGAGCTTGCGCTACGCAGGGACGAGTTTGCATTTACCCTGTGTGAAAGCATGGGAATAGCCAGAACAGCGATTATGGGCGGGACGGCGTTTGATTTGGTACTGCTTGACATTAATCTTCCCGACGGCAGCGGCTACGACCTTTTAAAAGAAATAAAGGAAAATCATGGGGAGATTCCGGTGATTATTCTGACCGCCAATGATTTTGAGATGGACGAGGTGCGCGGATTGGAGCTTGGTGCGGAAGATTATATCACCAAACCTTTCAGTCTGATGGTACTTCGGGCAAGAATTGATAAAGCGCTTAAGAATGCGGGAAAGGGAAGAAAGGAAGTTTACCGTTTCGGGGAATTTTTCTTTTGCTTTGAGGACATGCTGGTAAAGCGTGGCGAGGAAGAAATTGTGTTAAGCAAAACGGAGCTGAAGCTTCTGCAGATTCTGGTGGAAAATAAAAATATAGTGCTTGGACGGGAGCGGCTGATAGATAAAATCTGGACGGATGGTGCGGAGTACGTGGATGAAAATGCATTGTCCGTGACGGTCAACAGACTCAGAACAAAGCTGAATGAGAGTGGAGAAGGGCATTTGCAGACGGTGTATGGAAAGGGATATATCTGGAAAGTATAGAGGAAAAGTAAAACCAACATGAAAAACAAGTCAAAGCACAGTACAGGATTTAAACTTCCGGGAAGACGCACAGATATCGTGGAACGGCTGGACGCCATGTTGGAGGACGCCATCAACGACACTTTTGAGGAGAGCTATTATGATGAGAGCAGGCTTTCCCGGCTGGAGGTAAAGTGGAAGCGGTTTCTCACATCTTCCCTGGCCTCCAAACACAGGATTTATGAGGAGCAGGAGAGGATAAAAAGGCTGATATCGGATATTTCCCATCAGACCAAAACGCCTCTTGCCAATATTCTTTTGTATTCCCAGATTTTGCAGGAAAAGGAGAAGGATTCGGAGCTTGCGCCCATCGTCAAAAATATCAGGGAACAGTCGGAAAAACTGGATTTTCTGATTCGCAATCTGGTAAAGGCGTCCCGGCTGGAGAGCGATGTGCTTGCCCTTAAGCCAAAACACCAGAAAGTGGCGCCTGTGATTGAAGAGGCGGTCAGCACTTCACAGGAAGCCGCTTCGCAAAAGGGAATCAATATTTCCATTGAAGAGTTTGCGGGGGAGGCTTACTTTGACAGGAAGTGGACCCGGGAGGCGTTAGAGAATTTAATTGACAACGCCATAAAATACAGCCCGGAAAACAGCGAAGTACAAGTCCGGGTAAAGGATTATGAAATGTTTACGGCGGTCTGCGTAACGGACCAGGGAATCGGCATCGGCGAGGCGGAACAGAGCCGGGTTTTCGGACGCTTTTACAGGAGCCAGGAAGTGGCGGAAGAAAAGGGGCTTGGCCTTGGCCTGTATCTGGTGCGGGAGATTGCGGTAAAGCAGGGCGGGTACGTGAAGGTGAAATCAAAGCCTTTAAAGGGCAGTACCTTTTATTTTTATATGATGAAGGAAGAACGATGAGCCGGTGAAAACGCCGGCTTGTTTTACGCATACAAGGGGAGGGAGATTCTTTCAAAACTGTTAGATTTCTGAAAGGAGCAGGAAAGTCTTATCTGTTATATTAATTTCCAGAAACAAACAGGAATGAGAGGTGTTAGGATTATGATTATTCTGGAAACAAAAGGACTGAAAAAATATTACGGCGCAGGCGAGAGCCTTGTGAAAGCGCTGGACGGAGTTGATTTGCAGATAGAGCAGGGAGAGTTCGTGTCGATTGTGGGCACCAGCGGAAGCGGAAAGTCAACGCTTCTTCATATGCTGGGCGGACTTGATTACCCCTCAGAGGGAAAGGTGCTGGTAGACGGAAAGGATATTTCCGCATTGAAAGAGGATGCGCTGGCAATTTTCCGGCGCAGAAAAATCGGATTTGTTTTTCAGAGCTATAATCTGGTGCCGGTGCTCAATGTGTATGAAAACATTGTGTTTCCCATTCAGCTCGACGGCAATGAGGTTGACAGAAAGTACATTGATTCCATTGTAAAGACGCTTGGACTGGAAAACAGGGTAAACGCGCTTCCCTCCCAGCTCTCCGGCGGACAGCAGCAGAGGGTGGCGATAGCAAGGGCGCTGGCGGCCAAACCGGCCATTATTCTGGCGGACGAACCCACGGGAAATCTGGACACAAGCACCAGTCAGGACGTGCTGGGGCTTCTTAAGGTGACGGCAAGAAAGTTTGAGCAGACTATTGCCATGATTACCCACAACGAGGAGATTGCCCAGATGGCCGACAGGATTATCCGGATTGAGGACGGGAAGATTCTTAAAGGGGGTAGCGGTAAATGAAAAATGTTACAGGCAGATATGTTGCTAACAAAAAAACTATCCAGACCCTTACATGGCGAACAATAAAAGAAAAGAAGTGGAAAAATCTGATTGCCATTCTGGCCATTGCCCTCACGTCGGTACTTTTTACCGCGCTTTTTACGGTGGGCGGCTCCATGATTACCAGCTTTCAGGAATCCACATTCCGGCAAATCGGCACCAGCGCCCACGGCGGCTATAAGTACCTTTCCATGGAGGAGTATGAGAAAATAAAAGCGGCGGGCGGCTATAAGGATATTTCCTATGATATTGTGGCAGGCTTCGGAGCAAGCCCCGAGCTTAACGCCATTCAGACGGAGATACGATACAGCGAGAATATGGCGGCAAAATGGAGTTATTGCTATCCGGAAAAAGGAAAGATGCCACGTGAGATGAACGAGTGTGCGGCCAGCAGCAAGGTACTGGAGGCTCTTGGCGTTCCCCTTAAGGTGGGGGAAAAAGTACCTGTCAGTATCAGAGTGACAGATAAAGACGGGAGCGAGAGGGAGATACATGAGGAATTTGTATTAAGCGGCTTCTGGTATTCCAATGAGGCGTCTCATGCGGAGGAATTATGGATTTCAGAGGAGTGGCTTCTTGCCAACGTTTCACTTCTTGATGAAAACTATTACAAACGTATGAAAGAGACAGGGCTATATCATGCAAGTGGCACGGTTCAGGCGTCTGTAATGTTTGATTCCGCTTACGATATTGAAAAGCAGATGGAAGAGCTGACGAGCCGGGCCGGATTTTCGGAGGAAGAGGTCAGAATCAGTGTAAACTGGGGTTATGCCGCGCATAGCGTAGATGTGACGTCAGTAATGATTGGAGTTTTTATTCTGGGAATCATTATTCTGTCCGGTTATCTGATTATTTATAATATTTTTTATATTAACGTGACTGCGGATATCAGATATTATGGCCTTTTGAAAACCATAGGAACAACAGGCCGGCAGCTCCGCCGGATGGTCCGGGGACAGGCATTTTTACTTTCGGCGGCGGGGATTCCGCTGGGGCTTTTGCTTGGTTGGTTTGTGGGAAAAGGAGCGCTTCCGACTGTTTATGCCGGACTGGAAACGGGAGGCGTGCAGAATGTGTCCATTAATCCTCTGATTTTTGTGGGGTCCGCCATTTTTTCTCTGTTAGTGGTATATTTGAGCTGTATAAACCCCTGCCGTCTTGCGACGAAGGTTTCGCCCATAGAGGCAGTGCGTTATGTGGAGAATGTACAGTATAAAAAGAAGGAGAAAAAATCGGCAAAAGTATCCATGACCAGACTGGCAATGGCGAATATGGGAAGAAACAGGCGAAAGGCGGTTCTGGTAATAGTGTCCCTGTCCTTAAGTATGATTTTGATTAACGGCACCTACGCGCTGATAAAGGGCTTTTCCTTTGACAAATATGTACAGAGCTATCTTCTGACAGATATGCAGGTAAGCCATTTCAGCATGAGAAATCTGTCTTCGCAGGACCGGGATTTTCAGGCTGTGACGCCGGAGATTATTTCGGAGCTGGAAAGATTTCCGGGCGTAGAGAAAGTTCGTACCCTGAAAATGGGCTATGTAATGACCGAATTATCGGAAGAGCTGACCGAAAATTATGTTTCCTTTTTTAAATCCGAGGAGATGGCGGAGTATAGTAGCTATATGGAAGAGATGCTGGATGAAGTAAAAAAGAGCAGGAAAGTTGATTCGCATACCTACTGGATGGAGGACGACCTGCTTCCTTATATCGATATACTGGAGGGGGACTTTGATAAGGAAAAATTTGACCAGGGAGGTTATGCGGTTCTGTTCAAAGATTATTTTACAGGATGGGCGGCCGGCAGCGTAGGAGAAAAAATCACTTTGAAAGGTTGGGAAGAAAGGGAGGGCGTGGAAAAGGAACTGGAGATTATGGCAGTGGCGACGCTTCCCTACGCGGCAGGCACCCGCAGCAGCGCGCTTGGTTGTGGAATGGTGCTTCTTGGTAAAAAGGATTTTGAGGAGCTTTGCGATGTAAAAGGCGGTCTTCACGCGTTTCTGGATGTAGAGAAAGGAGCGGACGAACAGGTAATAGAAGCGATTAACGGATGGATTGAAGCCGGGCATACGGATTTGGTGCTGACGTCCAAGGAATACCTGAGGAAGGAGTTTTCCAGGGAACTGGGAATGTTTTCCATTATAGGAGGGCTTTTGGGAGCGATTCTTGCGCTGATAGGGATTCTCAATCTGATTAATGCCACAGTTACCGGCATTCTGGCAAGACGGCAGGAATTTGCCATGATGCAGGCGGTGGGAATGACCGGGAAGCAGCTTGAGCAGATGCTGACCATGGAGGGAATCTGGTACGGCGCATGGACGCTGGGAATTGCCGCTACCCTGGGAAACGTGGTGAGCTATGGGCTGATTTATATGCTGGGGAAAAATATGGCGTATTTTGAGTGGAGCTTCCACATTCTTCCGCTGGTTCTCAGCATTCCGGTGATTGCGGCGCTGGCGTTGGCGATACCGGTGTGCTGTTATCACGGGCTTTGTAAGAAGAGCATTATCGAGAGGCTGCGGCTGGCGGAGGTATAGAAATAATTTTTGGCGGGAGCAGAGAATCATTTTGCGAAGAAGTGATTCTTTGCTCCTTCTGTGTTGCAGAAATGCCGGAAATGGTGTTATTATGAACTTACAGCAGTATGACAGAAAATTACGGAAAAGGAAGAAAAGATGGAAACAAAAACTTATAAGATATGGGAAGAGAATGAATACCATTACGGCCACGCATGCGGATTCGTGCCGAATATTGTGTCTTACCTCCACGGAGACGGAGAAAAACGTCCTTGCATGCTGGTAGTTCCGGGGGGTGGGTATCGCTTTGTATCTCCCTCGGAGGGGGAAATTGTGGCGCTGAAATTTTATGAGATGGGCTATCAGGCATTTGTGCTGACCTACACCATCAATATGCTGCAGCTTCTGCCCCTTGGAAAGCAGCCTCTTATGGACATTTCAAGGGCGGTGCGCTATATCCGTAAGAATGCGGAAAGCTTTGGAGTGGAGCCGCATAGTCTGGCAGTCTGCGGGTTTTCGGCAGGCGGTCATCTGTGCGGAAGCCTGTGCGTTCACTGTGAAGATATCCAGGACAATGAAACTTATAAGGGGATTTCCAACCGTCCGGATGCGGCGGTTTTATGCTATCCTGTAATTACCTCCGGTGAAAAAGCCCACAGAGGCTCCTTTGACGCGCTTTTGGGGGAGGGAGCTTCGGCGGAAGAACTGGAATATATGTCTCTGGAAATTCAGGTGACAAAAAATACACCGCCCTGTTTTGTGTGGGCCACCGTCAGCGACCAGGCGGTTCCTGTGGAAAATACTCTGATGTTTCTGCAGGCATGCCGGGAAAAAGGGGCGCCTGTTGCCTGCCACATTTTTTCGGATGGGGAGCATGGCCTGTCTCTGGCCGACGAGGACTGGGCAAACTGGAGGAAGCAGAGCGGCTATACGCTGGAACAGCAGGTAAGAATAGTGGAAAAAATAAAATCCGGGGAGCTTATCATACCAAAGGAGGTAAGAAAAGCCCTTGAGGAGGAGGAAAAGGCACAGACACAGTTGCCGCCAAGGAGCGTTCACCCTGAGGTGGCGGCATGGCCTGAGATGGCAGACGACTTTTTGAAGAAGTATTTTCGGGGGAACTGAGCCGCCGGAGAAAAATAGAGGATGGCTGACAAATATCTGCAAGCAGTTATCCGGCTCGTTGCCTGCGGGAACAATGGTTATGGTGCAGTAAATTATCAGGTCAGGGAACATAGCAGTAAAATGATTGGAACTGGCATAATCAACCAAAGGAGTCAATAAATGAAACAGATGCAGGAGTGTGGGGAAGAACAGCAGACGTCGAAGAAAAAACACGAGTGGCTGGAAAGCGGCTATGAATGGTTGAAGGAGGATAAGGAAAAAGCGCGGTTAAGCGAGCGCAAACGCCGGAAACTGGAAAAGAAGAAAAGAAAACAGCGACAGAAACGGAGAAAGCGCATGAATGCCAGGATAGATAAAAAGTTATCATTTCTGGCGGCAGGATTGTGCATGGTGTTCTCCTTGCTGGATGTACTTGAGAAGCGTGGAAAACTTCCCTGGAAGAAATGAGAGCGCAGGGAGACTCATTGAAATTGAAGGTACTGCTGTTGGGCGGAACAGAGAAATTTGAGGCGGCGGCTATCCGTTGCCGACCAGAACAGGGAAATGGGGAGAAAATATGAGC
This sequence comes from bacterium 1xD8-48, assembly GCA_009917455.1. Classification (GTDB taxonomy): domain Bacteria; phylum Bacillota; class Clostridia; order Lachnospirales; family Lachnospiraceae; genus Suilimivivens. The sequence continues at coordinate 87,999 of QZDS01000020.1, forward strand.
AGGAATATCATGGAATATGAAACGGTGGAACTGGATGAACAGGAAGGCGGCATCCTGATTATTGACCAGACAAAGCTGCCGGGGAAAACGGAAATTATCCGACTTCGGACGGCGCAGGAAATATGGGACGCCATTTACCTTTTAAAGGTGCGGGGAGCGCCGGCAATCGGTGTGACGGCGGCCTTTGGAATTTACGTGCTGGCGAAAGAGATTGTTGAAGCGGAAAAGAAGTCTTCAGGCGGAAAAGATGGAGATAAACCTGCAGATTGGGAAACTTTTTATGAAAAATTCACGGAGCAGAAGAATTATCTGGATTCGGCAAGACCCACAGCCGTGAATCTCTCTTGGGCCTTAAACAGGATGGACGGCGTCTGCCGGAGCGCTCATGAAGAGGGGAAAACCGTGGAGGAGATTCTGGATATACTCCATGAGGAAGCCTGCCGGATAAAGGAAGAGGACATTCAGGTGTGCAGAGCCATCGGAGAGTACGGCTTAAGCCTTGTAAAGCCGGGCGACGGTATTCTTACCCACTGCAACGCAGGTCAGCTTGCCACCTGTAAATACGGAACCGCTACCGCTCCCATTTATCTTGGACAGGAGAGAGGCTATGGTTTTCGGGTTTTTGCCGATGAGACCAGACCTCTTTTACAGGGAGCAAGGCTTACCGCCTATGAGCTTCACAGCGCGGGAGTGGATGTGACCTTAATCTGCGACAATATGTCCGCCATAGTTATGAAAAACGGCTGGGTCAACGCTGTCTTTGTAGGCTGCGACAGGGTGGCCGCAAACGGGGACGCGGCAAATAAAATCGGAACCTCCGTGGTGGCAGCGGTTGCCAAAAGATACGGTGTACCTTTTTATGTATGCGCGCCCACCTCAACCATCGACCTTGCAACGCCCACAGGAGCTGAAATTAAAATCGAGCAGAGGCCGTCGGAGGAAGTGACGGAAATGTGGTATAAGGAGCGCATGGCGCCGGAGGGTGTGAAGGTGTTTAATCCGGCGTTCGATGTGACGGACAATGAGCTGATTACCGCGATTGTGACGGAGAACGGGATTGCAAGGGCGCCGTTTGGGGAGTCGCTTAGGGAAATGTGCGAAAAAAACAAGAAAATTGATGGGTAAAAGTTTAAAAATTTGAGACTGAGCAGAATATAACTACTAACAGGCTAAAATATGGGGCTGCTATTTGAGCAGCCCTGTAAACTTGGTCAATTATTGAACCTGCTTTTATGAAAGATGTTCACTGTTAAGAGGCGGTTGCTGATAAAGTTTACGCTCAATGAATTTCTTTTCGATGGCGAGCTGCTTTTTAACTGTATCGATATCATTGGTTTCAGCTGCCATTTCCAATCGCTCTATCAGGTCCAATCGTTCAAAAAGGTTGACATTAATTTCTTTTTCACCCGGCATATAGAAACACCTCCTAAATTATGTGATGATTGTAGTTCTTTAAATAAAAGATATCATATTTAAAAGGCAAAGTCTATTATTGATTAATACAAAAAATCATAATTAACAATTCTTTTGACAACCATGCTCCGCCGCATAAGCACTGGGAGTAGTCCCTGTTTTTTTCTTAAAAAGCTGGGAGAAATAATGGGGATTATTGCCACAGCCGACCATGTCTGCCACTTCCTGAATGCGGTATCCCCTGGCCAGGTATTTTTTTGCGTTCCGTATTCTGATTTCTGCCAGGTAGTCTGAGAATTTCCGTCCGGTTTCTTTCAGGAATCTTTTTGAAACATAATCTACATTCATAAAGAGATGGTTTTCTGCTATTTCCTTTAAAGTGATATTGGAATCGGAAAGGTGCTGTTGCACATAATTCATAATTTGCTCTGACAGAAGGGTTTTGCCATAGGGCTTTTGGTCAAAAGCGGGAGGGGGATTAGAGAAATCCTTCTTTTGTTTTTTTTCATGGCATTCTCGGCTTACCGCTTTAATGCTGTCAGAAATCTGTTTTTCATTACAAGGTTTTAAAATGTAATGCCTGACGCCGAATTTCATAGCTTCTTTTGCATATTCAAATTCTCCATAACCAGAGAGAATAATAAATCGGGTATCAGGATTGATTTCTGCGATATTCCTGATTAATTCAAGTCCGTTCATTCCCGGCATTTTAATATCGGTGAGTACGATATCAGGGGATTCGTCAATAATCATGTCATAGGCTTCCAAACCGTTAGAGCAGACGCCGGCAAGCTCTACGCCAAGGGATTTCCAGTCAATCAGGCTGGAAATGGTTTCCCGTATAATTCTTTCATCATCCGCAATTAATAATTTCAGCATTTTCATTTCCCCTGCCGTCAGTCAGATTACAAGATAGGGAATGTCAATCTGAGCTACAGCTTTGTCATCTTCGTTGTATAGTTGCAGTCCATAATCAGAGCCAAACATGAGTTTAATCCGTTCGTTGATGTTAATGAGGCCGATACTTATTAGCTGTGGCGCAAGGCTGGCCCCATTTGACATCCCGCAACTCCGGGAGATTATGAGCTATGACGAGTTGGAGCTTGACAAGCTGGGTGACAGACGGACGGCGGCGTTCTTCATCATCAGTGATACCGACACCACCTATAACTTTATCGTGGCCCTTGCCTTTTCGCAGATGTTCAATCTTCTCTGTGAACGGGCGGACAACGTACACGGGGGCCGCCTGCCCCATCATGTGCGGGTGCTGTGGGACGAGGCCGCCAACACCGGGCAAGTGCCCAACCTCGAAAAGCTGGTGGCGGTCATCCGCTCCCGGGAGGTGAGCCTGACGCTGTTCTACCAGCAGTTGGCCCAATGTAAGGCCATATACGATAAAAACGCGGAAACCATTTTAGGCAACATGGACAGCGTGGTGTTCCTCGGGGGCCGGGAGGCCAGCACCATCAAGGAAATATCGGAAAACTGGCTGGGCAAGGCCACCATCTCCATGCAGACGGAGGGCCGCTCCCGAGGGCAGTCCGAAAGCTACAACCAGAACACCCAGCGGCTGGGCCGGGAGCTTATGACCCCCGCCGAGCTTGCCACCATGCCCGGCGACAGGTGCATCCTGCAACTGCGGGGCCTGCCGCCGTTCTACTCCCGGAAATACGATTTGAAACAGCACCCCAACTACCGATACACGGCGGAGGCGGACAAGAAGAAAAACGCCTTTTCGCTGGAGCGGCTGATAAACCGCCGCATGAAAACGCTCAATCCCAACGAGCAGTACACCGTGTACGAGGCGGACGTGCCGGACAAAACGCCCATAGACGAGGACGAGGACATCCTCAACTATGACGATTTGGACGACCCGGACGCTTTTGTATAGCTTTGGGACATTTTGTCCCGAAGTGTCACCTGCCGCCTACACCGGGCGGCTTTTCCTGTGCCCGGGAAAATCCCGGAGAAATGGAGGACTATATGGCATTTTTCGCATCCGCTATCACCACTTTGCAGACCCTTGTTATCGCGCTGGGCGCGGGCCTCGGCGTTTGGGGCGTTGTCAATCTGCTGGAGGGCTACGGCTCGGACAACCCCGGCTCAAATGCTCATGTACGGTAAAGAAGCAAGCAACTGAAAACAACAGATAGACCGCCAGCAGCCCACTATTCCGTATTTTTTCTTAAATCTTCTTAAAAGCACTTGCTTGTGACGCAACGTAATGAGATATACTATACGAGGAGGTGTGACATGGATAAACATAAAGCGATACCACAAGGTTATATGACCGTTGGTGAAATTGCAAGAAAAATGGACGTTACTGTACGGGCATTACAACATTACGACAGAGAGGGCTTGCTTTCCCCCTCTGCCATGAGTGAAGGGGGGCGTAGGTTATATACAGATAAAGACATAGTAAAACTTCATCAGATTTTATCGCTCAAACATTTGGGATTTTCTTTGGACGACATAAAAAATCGACTGATTCTGCTTGATACACCAGATGAAATTGCTGATGTTCTAATGGAGCAGGCAGTCACTGTCAAACGGAAAATAGAAAGTCTGTCTGAATCGTTGAGAGAATTGGAGGTGCTGCGGGAAGAAGTCCTTCAAATGCAATCAGTTGATTTCAAAAAATATGCGGATATTATTGTTAATCTGCAAATGAAAAACGATTTCTATTGGCTGATTAAACATTTTGACGACCAAACGCTTGACCATATCCGCAACCATTTTGACAAAGATAGCGGAACGGCATTTGTGAACACTTTCATGCAGCTTCAAAACGAAGCAATAAGACTTCAAAATGCGAATATTCCTGCGGATAGTGATAAGACACAGAATTTTGCAAAAGCCTATTGGGATATGATTATGGATTTCACTGGCGGAGATATGAGTATGCTTCCCAGACTGATTGAATTAGGGCAGTTTCAGAATGCAGACCATAAATGGAAAGTAGCCCAGAATATTGCGAACGGATATGTTGAACAAGCATTAGGTGTTTATTTTTCCCGTTTAGGCATTGACCCATTTAAGGAGGAAACAGAATGAATGAAGCTATAAAAATCAGCAATTTATCAAAGAGTTATGGAACTCACATTGTGCTGAATGGTTTAGATTTTAGCGTACAACAAGGAGAAATTTTTGCTCTGCTCGGCGTGAATGGAGCTGGAAAAACCACGTCGCTTGAATGTATCGAGGGTTTAAGAAAATATGACAGCGGAAACATTACTATAAATGGAATCATGGGCATTCAATTACAATCGGCTTCTTTGCCGAAATACATTAAAGCACTGGAAGCTGTAAAGCTGTTTGCTAAATGGAATAAGACCTCTCTTGACAGAGCAACGCTTGACGCTCTTGGTATTTATGAACTTTCAAAAAAGCCTTATTATCAATTATCAACCGGGCAAAAGCGGCGGCTCCATCTGGCGCTTGCATTAACACGAAATCCCGACATTTTGTTTCTTGATGAACCAACAGCAGGACTTGACGTTGAGGGGCAAATATCTTTACATGAACAAATCCGTCAGTTAAAAGCAATCGGAAAGACAATCATATTAGCAAGCCATGATATGGCAGAAGTTGAGAATTTGTGTGACCGGATTGCTATTCTTTCCGGCGGCAAAATTGCCTTTATCGGGACTGTCGGGCAACTGGGCGATACAATCGGGAAGCATTATAATATCACAATCCAAACGGAAAACAGGACTGAAAACTATGAATCGGAAAATATCGGAAATTCCCTACTTTCGCTGCTCATGCAGTACAAGGAAAAAGGAGAAACTATCACAGATATTAAGATAGACCGTGGTTCACTGGAACAGCACTTTATAAAAATTGCAAAGGGGGAGTAACAATGGGAGCTTTTTTATACGGAGTTTCTTTACAATGGAAGTTAGACATAAGGAGTAAGACATTACTTATAACCTGCTATATCGTACCTCTTTTGTTCTTTGTAATTATGGGCGGTATATTTACATCAGTCATGCCGGAAGCGAGATATACGCTTATTCAGTCCATGACTGTATTTGGTGTGACAATGGGGGCGTTGATTGGTCTGCCGCCCTCTCTTGTTGAAATTTACAGCAGTGATATTAAAAAAGTCTATAAAGCAAATGGTGTTCCGTTAATATTAGGTCTTGCTTTAACAAACATTTCAGCGTATATTCATTTGTTCCTCATGAGCATTATTTTATATATTGCTGCGCCACTGGCTTTTAACGCTGAAATACCAAAAAATCCGGGTATGTACTTCATCAGCCTCGCTGTTTTTATTGCAGTATCATTAAGTATTGCCAGCATAATTGGTTTGGCAGTAAAAGACCAGGCAAAAACTTCTATGTTTTCTATTATTGTTTTTTTGCCGTCAACCATGCTTTCTGGAATTATGTTTCCTATTGAACTACTTCCAAAAACGTTTGAAACAATAGGAAAACTATTTCCGGCTACATGGGGATATAAACTACTGGCGGAAAATGCTTTTAAATTTGAAAGCCTTTTGCCACTGCTCTTGATTTTTATTTTAGCTACTGTTATGTGTAGTATTCTGTTACGAAGAATTGATAAATAGCAAAGACAGACGAGCCAGTCAACGGTCAAGATGAACGGGCTTCGCCCGCCGTTGACAGCCCCGTCTGTCTTTGCTGCTGGGTAGTCAAGGAGCGACAGCAAAAAATGCTGCCGCCCCTTACTATCATTAAAATCTTAACTGCCACTTAGTAGGAAAGGGGGAATTACCATGCCTTGTACAGAAGCATACAAGGAGCATATCGAATACACATTTAACGCCTTTTGCAGAGTTGTCATACACTATGCCGCTATCAACGCATGGCGTGACAGAGATAAGCGGCGGCAAGGTCAAGGCCAAAATCGCCGAACAGCAGGCCCGGCTCAAGGAGCTGGAGAAAAACAAGCTGGAGGCGGAAAACAGCGAGATTGTGGACATCGTGCGGGGTATGAGCATCCCACTTGCGGAGCTCCCCCTGTTGTTTGAAAAGCTGAAAAGCGGCGGGGCTTTGGGACAAAGTGTCCCGAAGTCTGGAGCCGCCCCTACTGCGGAAAAGGAGGAAAACTGAATATGAAACGATTTCGAGTCTTAACAGCGGCGCTCTTTGCCGCTGTTCTTTTATGCGGGTTTAGCGCCACCGCCTATGCCGGGGGCGGCGAGGAATTTATGGACGGCACAGGCGGCTATGACCCCGATCCCCCTGTGGCGGAGGAACCCGAGCCGAAGCCGAACCCGTTTACCCCGGAGGGCACCGGGACGGTGGTGGATAATGCCACGGATGAGGACGGCAAGGAATTTTTTACTATCACCACGCCCAACGAGAACATTTTTTATCTGGTGATTGACCGCCAGCGGAGCGGCGAAAATGTGTATTTCCTCAATGCCGTTACTGAGGCCGACCTTATGGCATTGGCTGAGATCACCGAGGAGCCGCCCGCTCCCCAGCCGGAGCCGGAGCCTGCCCCAGCCCCGGAGCCGGAACCGGAACCCGAAAAGAAAAGTAATTCCGGGATGCTCCTGCTGGTGCTGGGCCTTGCGCTGATCGGCGGCGGGGCTGGCTGGTATTTTAAGGTTTACCGCCCGAAACAGGAAAAGGCCGCCGGGCCCGTGGAGGACTATGACGAGGAACTGGAGGACTATGACGATCCCGGGGACGATCTGCCCCCGTGGGATGAAGAGGATGAATACACGGAGGACGATGAATGAATTTTACAAACAACCCTTTTGAAAAAATGATGAAAGAAAAGCCCCGCCCCAAGGCCCCGGCTGAGAGAAAATGTTGTTCGGCGAATTATCTGCACCTAGATTCTTCACATTAAATGCGCCGGTTTTCCGTATGGTTTGGATA
>QZDS01000021.1 GCA_009917455.1 bacterium 1xD8-48
AAAATATCCCATACCTTATTTAATTTGGAGAAAAACTGAGGATTTTGGTTCAGATAAACTAACGAATAACACTTGTTTTTGAGTGCGCTGCTGTCAACAATCAATGCAAAAGAAACACTTTCCGTCACTTGTGATTATTTCGCTGTTTTTGATTTTATGGTGGATAGCCTTATGGCAGATATTTTTGAGTAAAGGAGATTACTGTAAAAAATAGTAGAGGACAGCCAATAAATGGCACACTTAAACAAGCTGTCTTAAAGCAGATGCTTATACTCTTATTTATTCCTGGATTTTACGCAAATATCGTTTAAACAAAAAGCAAATCCACATAGCAGATAAAACAAATGCGGGCAGCATATAAAGCGGCATATTTTCTAAAATCGCTTTTCCAGTCCAAAAAGAGGGCAGCGGAGATATTACATACTGTATATCTGATTTAATAAAAAACGGGATAACAGCACCAAAAATAGTCAGCGTAGATAACTTCGTTACTGCCATACCCTCCAGTTTGTTTGATGAAATCGTCAGTACAAGCAATGCAACAATCATGCCCTGCAAGGTTCCTCCCGTCGCAAGCAATAAAATGGTAAGCGGAGAAAGAGGCGTCAGTTTAAAAACAGGCAACAGAATAATAGTCGCAAGAAATGCAATAGCAGAAGGCACGCCAAGCCGTGCGACTATGTAACCTGTTTTTCCTAAAGGCGTAATGAATAGATAGACGGCTGTCTTTTCATCCCTTTCCTCTAAAGAAATCATTGCTGAAACAAAGCAGAACATAGTGGATGACAGCATTGCAAACAGGATGTCAACCAACTTGTAACAGGGAGAAATAATTGCCGCTATATGAAAACTGTCTGTCAAAGCAGCTTCTATTAAAGGTATGGCAAACCGAAAGAAAAAGCCTGCAAGGATTGGCGCAAAACAAGATACAAACAACATCATGTCCCGCCGCATAGCTGCCGCCATTTGGAAAAAGCTCAATCTAATTGCTTTCATAGCTTTACACCTCCCATGCTATCCCACATTTTCAAGACACAAAATCCTGAAAGCACAAATAGGATTACCGTCGTTGCCACCACGCCCAAAAAACCTATTGCGGACGAAGAATGCCCTGAAACCATATCCATACAAACATTGACAGGATAATACCCGCACCATGCAGGAGTAATTTTAAATAAATGCAAAATTGCAGGAACAAAGCAAACGGCTTCGACTGGCACAGTCCATAATATAAACTGATTAAGGCTTGCAATTTTTGTTGCAACGATTATTCCAAATAATGTAAATATCACACTGGATAGAAACGTACCCAAAAGCACAATGTGTAAATTATCCGCATCTGCGGCTAATGCTAAAATAGCCGCTACAACAAGTGAGATGGCTGACAATGAACTGACTTTAGCAATCACATATTCCGTTGCATGGACAGGAGAAACTGCCAATGCACAGGTTGTATGCTGGCTCTTTTCCAAAAGGACAATCGCTCCCATGAAGAACAGCCCCATTGATGCGGGGTCAGAAAAGATTAAAATTGCGGCAGCTTTTTCTTTCCAATTATCGGGAAGCGCAAAAAGCACTGCTATATAGATTAAAGTCAACACTGCATATAAAAAGTAAAAGCCATATTTCGCCTGAAAGCGCATATCCAGTAAAAACAGCTTTTTCAACCTCATAACAGCGTCCTCCCAGTAACATCCATAAAAATGTCATTTAAGGTTGGTTCACTGCTATGGATGGATTGCAGACGGTTTTTGGCTATCAGATTTTTCAGCCGCTCATCAGAAGATATTTGTTCCAAAGGGCAGCCTGCTCTATGCTCCCCATCCTCAACCCATGTATAAGTTACGGTTGCCGCTCCTTTTGACATAATCAGATTGTGCGGACTGTCAAGGGCGCATATTTTACCGTTTACAATAAACGCCACCCTGTCGCAAAGCTCGGCTGCGTCCTGCATATTATGCGTCGTCAAAAGAATGGTTTTCCCTTTTGCCTTTTCCTCTAAAATCATATTTTTCATCATACGGCTGTTTGCGGGGTCAAGCCCGCTGGTCGGCTCGTCAAGGCAGAGCAGGACAGGGTCATGCAGCAATGCTTTTATAAAGTTTAAGCGGGATTTCATGCCCTTTGAATAATCGGCTACACGCTTATCTGCATCCTGCTCCAAACCTGTCATTTCCAAAAGTTCATCCATCGGGCGTGGCTTTTTTTCGTATAATGATGAGAAAAACTGCAAATTCTCTCTTGCCGTCAGCTTTTCATACATTGTTGAAAATTCAAAATCAACCCCTATATTCTCATAAAAATTCTTTGTACGATTTTTGCACTCAATGCCATTTACCAGACAGGAACCTTGATATGTTCTCAACATTCCAATCAGAATTTTCTGCAATGTGCTTTTGCCTGCCCCAGATGGTCCTAAAAATCCAAAAATTTCACCCTCTGGAACAGAAAAACTCATACCAGAAATAAATGGGCTTTTCGTGTAACTAAACGAAAGATTTTCTACTGTAATCATATCTGCCTCCATACCGTTTGACCTAATCATTTTTTATAGTCAATTTAAAGGCTGTTTTAAGTCTGGCTGGTTGCCAGACTCTTTAAATAATTTGTGTCACAATACCATAAATCAAGGAATACAATGCTTCATCATACTGTTCACCAATCTCAGCCTTATGCAGAGTTGCAAAATAGATTGCGTGGAATGCGGCACTAAGAACTTTTATGTCTACTTCTTTTTTCACAGGAAACAGGGCAAGCATTTTTTCAATCGTATCTGTATCGTCCCGAAAATGCTCCTCCACAATTTCCCGTGGCAGCTTACGCACAAGCAATTCCACTTCATCAACATCTATCAATTTCAAAATCAGCATTTCCTCTGTCATTTTATAGAATTCAAATATCACATCGGTCAGCTTTTCCGCTGACAACTCTGTACTGGCAATGCCGGAAATGGTCTGATACAGCTTGCGGTTGACATTTTCCTGCTGTTCTTGAATAACTTCAAACAAAAGCAATTCTTTTGATTTATAAAAGAGATAGAAAGTTCCTTTTGGAATATTAACCCGTTTCACGATTTCATCGACTGTCGTGCGGCGGACGCCATACCTCGCAAGGCATTTTGCCGCTTCTTCTTTCAACCGCTTTCTGATATATTCCCGTTCCTGCTCTGAATAGCTCTTTGGCACTTTAACGCCTCCCATTTGACCAATTTCGCTTATACAGTCATTATATGCAGTTTTTAAACCTCTGTCAATATTCTATTTCATAGAAGTTTAAATCGTTTGTGAGAAGATTGGTGTATGTAACCTTGCGGTACTGCTTCAGATAGTCCGGATGCTGCTGTCCCCATGTGCCTATTGGCTGTTCTTCTTCGGTGGGTAATCTCAAATCTGGTATAAGATACCCATTTTCTGTTTCCTCCAGATAAGATATTCACTCCACATATTTGTGTCTGCTGTCTTAAACACAATTTTTGAGTTTTGTCCTTATCTGGTTTCATACTTTATTAAGTTTGTCATAATCCGATATTCTCTTTTTCCATATCAAAAAAAGGACTGCATCTCGCAATCCTCTTTCATCAGTGTGTTCCTTCCATGCATTTTGTCTGATGTACCTGTAACCGGAACGCTATATCAATAATTATCTACCCAATCTTCCCTTCCAGCACCTCTATCGCTCTCTCTACCTGATTATCGACCCCTTTTTCCTCCGCCAAATCATAGTCGTATTCCAGCACAATATCCGGCTCGATTCCCACTCCGTGGATATTTCTTCCTGAAGGGGTAAAGTATGCGCTGACGGTAAGCTTAAGGGCAGTACCGTCATTTAACCTGTGTATTCTCTGCACAATTCCCTTTCCGTAAGTGGTGGTTCCTATCAGGGTTCCCTTATTATAGTCCTGAACAGCGCCCGCCAGAATTTCCGAGGCGCTTGCCGAGTACTCGTTCACCAGCACCACAAGAGGCACTTCAAGCTCCGAATCATCGTCGCTTGTATATTCCTTCCGGCTCCCCGCCTTATCCTCTGTGTACACAATCAGCCCTTTAGGCAGAATCCTTCCGGCAATCTCCACAACCGCCGCCAAATCGCCGCCGGGATTGCTTCTAAGGTCAAGCACCAGCCCTTTCATATCGCTTGCTTTCAGCTCCGCCAGAGCCTCCGCGTACTGGTCAACAGTCACACTGTCAAACTCCCGAATCTGCAGATAACCGATATTATTCGTATTTTCAAGCATTCCGCTCTGCACGGTCGTGGTTTCAATCAGCTTTCCTCTTTTAATATCAAATTCAAGGAAGTCGCTTTCCCCCTCCCTGTAAATGGTCAGGTGCACCGTTGTCCCCTCCCGGCCCTTTACAAGGTTCACCACCTGGGTCAGGCTCAGCCCCTGGGTGGACTCGTCATCCACCTCATAAATGATGTCTCCCTCCCGAAGACCTGCCGCAAGCGCCGGAGATTCCTCTATCACGCCGCTAATCATGGCCATGTTGGTCTGCTTATTCATGGAAATCATTGCGCCGATTCCATAGGAAATCCCTTTGGTACTGTTTACCACATCCTCCAGCTCTTCTTTGGAATAATACTCGGAGTAGGGGTCGCCCAGCGCCGCTATCATTCCCTTATAAACGCCCTCGTGAATGTCCTCGGAGGAAACCTCGTCCCCGTAAAAGTAATAATCGTCGATAGCCTCCTCAATCACCTGCATTTTCTCTACCGTATCTGAAAGAGAATCGTCTCCGCCATTGTCACTTAAGGCCGCCACGCCGCTTCTTCGCACTTTCACCAGGTCATAAAGCATTTTCCCGCTGTAAAGCCCCGTTGCAATCAACGCCATACACAGAGCCCCCGCAAAGACTCCGCTCAGAAAATCCCTTGACGCCCGTCTCCGCTTCCCGCCTGAATCTACGATTTCTCCCTCATCTTCCGGTCGATTATCAACTTCCTCAGGTTTACTCACAAACATCTCTCCAATCTTTCTTAAATCTCACATCCGGTTCCTCATCCCCCAAGATAACTCCGGGGATTCACATAACTTCCGTTCAGACGCACGCTGAAATGCAGATGGTTTCCCGTAGAACGCCCGGTACTCCCCACCGCCGCTATCTGCTGTCCTTTTGAGACCTCCGTCCCTTTGGACACGTAAAGTGCCGACGCATGCATATATACAGTGTACAGGCTGTCGCCATGGTCTATCATTATATAATTCCCCATACTGCTGTTGTAATCCGCAGCCACCACTTTTCCGTCATAGGCCGCCAGTATCGCGCTGCCTCCCGGAGCCGCCATATCGATACCGTTGTGGAATCTCTCCACTCCCAGCGTGGGGTGCATCCGGTTTCCGTATTCATCGGAAATTCTTGTATAGGAGGGAGCCGGCCAGGTAAACATTCCGCCGTCATATTTACGCGCCTGTTCCTCCGCCAGCCTTTTTCTCTCCGCCGCAACAGCCGCTTCCAGCGTCTTAATCGTATCGTTCTGTACGGCTATTTCTTCCTCATATGCCCGGATTGCGGATTCCTTATCCTGAATCTCGGAGCTCATCTGGTATATTTCCTGCTCCTTGGACGAAATCAGTTCGTTTAACGAGGCTTCCTCCTCCTCCACGGCTGCTTTTGCCTCGTCCAGAAACTCTTTTTCCTCCTCCAGTCCCTCCCGGCAGAGCGACACATATTCTGTGTAGGCCACATATTCGTCAAGCATTTTCCTGTCATATGCGGAAAGCTTTTCGATATATTCCGCCTTGTTCAGCATATCTCCAAAGCTGCCTGCGCCGAGGAGCAGTTCCACATACAGGGTTTCCCCTCTTTCATACATAAATTTTATGCGGGTTTTCATTGCCTCATACTGCTTCTTTTGTTCCTCTATGGCTTCCTCAAGTTCCACCGTTTTCTGAACGATTTCTTCCTCTTTTTCTGAAATTTTATTCTTCAACTCATTAATTTTATTTTGTATGGCAGTCAGATTGGCGTCGAGCTCTTCCACATAATTGGCAAGGTCGGCCTTGGCGCTCTCCAGCTCCTTCTTAATGGCTTTCACGTCCGTCAGTCCGCTTTGAAGCTCGTTCTTTTCCTTCTTTGCCCTGTTGATTTCCGCTTCCTTTTCCCTGATGCTGTCGTTGGTGAGCTCACTGGCATAGGTAACAGTCTGGAACTTCCCTGCGCCTGCGGAAAACAGCAAAAGGCTCAATATCACACAAAAGGCTCTTTTTACTCGTTTCATCCTCACTCCTTAGTCATACTCTTAAGTGCTTCCTGACGGTTGTTATACTTCCAAGGAAACCGATTCCCACACCCATGATTATCGACATCGGAAGGAGCGTTGAGAAAATCGTTTCCACCGGCAGAAAAGTCAGCAGCTTTGTCAGAACCGCAAATCTCGTCAGGATATACTCAATCACTTTATTATAAAGAACATAAATAAGTCCCAGCGGAATCAGCGAGCCAATTGCGCCAATCATCATCCCTTCAATCACGAACGGGGAGCGCACGAAAAAGTCCGTTGCCCCGATATATTTCATAATGGCAATTTCTTCTTTCCTGACGGAAATTCCGATGGTTACCGTATTGCTTATAAGGAAAATCGATACCGCAAACAAAATCACGATAATCCCCACGGAAATATAGGCCACCAGCGAGTTGACCCCGGTAAGGGTAGTCGCCACGATTTCCGACCGGTTTACCTCCCTGATGCCGTCAAGCCCTTCAAGATAAGACACAAGCGCCGGCTGCATGGACACATCGCTTAAGTAAACCTCATAACTGTCGGAGCCAGTCAGCGGATTGTCCGGAAAACCGTCGGCATAGCCCTTCAGGTAATCCACCTTGAATTCCTCCCACGCTTCGTCCGCCGATTTAAACACAACTCTCGACGTCTCCGCACGTCTGTCAATCAGCGCCCCAATTTCCTCAATTCTTTCACCGCTGATTCCCTCGTCAAAAAGAACCGTGACGCATACGCCCTCCTGGGCTGTCCTGACAATATTCTGAAAATTCACTATCACAGAGTAAAACAGGCCGAACAAAAACAGGCATGCGCCAATCGTGGCAACCGATGCCAGAGAAAACCACTTGTTCCTGAAAATATTGATAATTCCCTGCCTGAGGGTATAAAAAAATGTACTAATCCTCATCGATATAACCACCCTTTTCCTCGTCGCTTACAATAACGCCCTTCTTCATTGTAACGACCCTCTTTTGCATTGCATTGACTATTTCGCGGTTGTGAGTCACCACCAGCACAGTGGTTCCGTTTTCGTTAATCTGCTCTAACAGCTTCATGATTTCCCATGAATTCTTGGGGTCCAGATTTCCGGTAGGCTCGTCTGCAAGCAAGATACTCGGGCGGTTTACAAGAGCCCTTGCAATGGCCACCCTCTGCTGCTCGCCTCCCGAAAGCTGCCTTGGCTTTGCCTTGTACTTTCCGGCCAGCCCCACAGTCGCCAGTATACTGGGCACATTCCGCTTGATATCCTTGCTGGACACCTGTATGATACGCTGTGCAAAAGCCACATTCTCATATACGTTTCTGTCCCGCAAAAGGCGGAAATCCTGAAAGACAATACCAAGATTCCTTCTGAACTTCGGGATTTTCCTGTGGCGGATACGGACCAGGTCATACCCCATCACATTAATGTCGCCGGAAGTGGGCACCAGCTCCCGCAAAAGCAGCTTTATCATGGTTGACTTTCCCGAGCCGCTGTCCCCCACGATAAATACGAACTCTCCCCGATTGATATGTAAATCCACTCCGTTAAGCGCCGGCGCGCCCGTTGAATATGTTTTGCTCACGTTTGTCAATGAGATAATCTCATGATTGTCGGAAGACGGCCGTCTTCTCCTTTTGTTCTTCACTTCACTTTTCACCAGATTTTTCCACTCCCGTATAACATGTTATCGATACCTTAATACTCAAAACTTTCCATGTAATCCATATATTTTACCACCATCAGCGCAATCCTGAAAGTGATGGCGTCCTCAAAAATGCGCAAATCCAGCCCTGTGCTTTTCTGCAGCTTATCCAGCCGGTACACCAGCGTATTCCTGTGAATAAAAAGCTGCCTGGAGGTTTCCGACACATTCAGGCTGTTTTCAAAAAACTTATTGATTGTGGTAAGCGTCTCCTCGTCAAATTCATTGGGGTTCCGCCCTCCGAAAATTTCCTTGATAAACATCTTGCAAAGAGGAATAGGAAGCTGATAAATCAGACGTCCGATTCCAAGCTCGCTGTAAGCAATAACGCTTCTCTCGTCAAAGAAAATCTTCCCCACATCCATCGCCATTTTTGCTTCTTTGTAGGAACGGCTGACCTCTTTGATTTCACCCACCGGCATACCGTAGGAAATGCGTATCTCTTTCATTCCCTCCTTCTGCAGATAGCTTTCAATTCCCCGGGCTACTCTCTCAATGCCCCGCAGAGTTTCCCGCGACAGGTCGTAGGCCTGCTCCTGCATATTATCACAGGAAGCATCGCCCAGGCTTCCCCGCGAAGCGTCTCCCTCGGACAAATCCTTCACCACAATGACATAGTTTTCATCTACTGCCGTGACAAAATCCCTGCTGCTGTTTCCAAAAAATCCCCTCATAATTTCCAGTACATTACTGTCCTTGCTGTTTGCCGTCTCTATAACTATTGCCACCCGCTTTGCTTCCGGCTGTATGTGCAGCTTCTTCGCCCTGCTGTAAATATCAATGAGCAGAAGGTTATCCAGAAGAAGGCTCTTGATAAAGTTATCCTTGTCAAACCTCTCCTTGTAGGCAACCAGAAGGTTCTGTATCTGGAACGCCGCTATTTTCCCCATAACATAGGCGTCCTCGTCGGCTCCCGCCGCCACAAGCACATACTCGAGCTGCTGCTCGTCAAAAATTTTAAAGTACTGACAGCCCCGTATTTCCTGTGAATCCGCCGGAGACAGGGCAAACCCGGCCACCTCCAGGCCGCACGAAGCCAGGTCAGCCAGCGTGGATGCAACCTCCTTGCCGTCCGTGTCCATCACACAGAAATCAATCCTGGCGATTGCCTTAAGTCCCTCAATCGTATTCAGCAGTATTTGATTAGAAATCATTACCCCTCTCCTTCTCCCTCGTTGCATTATACAAATTCAACAATATTTTCCATGTACAAGCCATACCCCCTTAAGCTTTACTTCCCCATTTTAATATACATGTACAGGAAAATCTACCGCTTTTTGTATTTTTTTTGTGTAATTTATATGTATTACGGATAAAATTTCCATTTTTATCTCCTATGCAACCTATACAATTGCCTGTTTGCCGGTTACATTTCAATCCGTTCACAGCCGCCTGCAAAATCCGCTATTCACAATTATGAAAACTCGTGATATACTTATTGCGACAAGGAAATTATACTTCCTGTCAGGAAAGGAGAGATTGCATGAATATTCCTGAATTATCAACTGCGCTGTCTAATGTAAAGATTGCCGACCAGGTGAGCGTTGCGGTTCTTGACAAAGCCCTGGAAAGCGCTGAAGCGACAGGCGCCGGTATTCTCAACATGATGGACCGTTCCATGGAATTATCCGTCAACCCGAATATTGGAAGCAATATTGATATATTTGTATAAAAATGCGGGAAACCACTCCTGTCATAATTAAAAGACCAAGAAACAGTGCCAGTATCAATGGCACTGTTATTATTTTGTCCTTCTTTTCCTTCCGCTCGCGCCACAGGGCGGGCAGTACGCCTCTTCTCCCCTCGTTCCCGCTAATCCATACAAGGACTGCCCATGCCAGCGGCAGCGTAAATGCCGTCGCCAGTAAATAAGCGGCAATTCCATACAGCAGAAAGTCACTGGTAACCATTGCCGCCTGCTCGCTGTAAATATCCGGGTTGGCCTTCAGCACCTGATACATCAAAACAGCCTGGCTTCCGTTTATCACCGCATGATAAAGAATCGAAGACCACAGGCTTCCCGTTGCCTCCACCAGAAGCACAGCCAGAATCCCCACCACAAAAGCGTAGGCCGCCTGATTAAAATTCATGTGCGACACGGCGAAAATAAGAGACGACAACAGCATCGCTCCGACAGCGCCGCCCGACTTTCTGTACGCGCGGTAATAAGCGCCCCGGCAGGTAATCTCCTCAAAAAAAGGCGCGCAGATACTCATGGAAAACAGCATTGCCGCAAGAGGCATCTGCCCCATCTGCATCTCTTCCATCATGGCCGCCACTTCATTTTCCACCCAAAGCTGGGAAATCAGATTAAACAACGTCAGAACCGGCATTGTGAGAAAGGTAAACAGCACCGTCATCAGCGCGGAGCGGATTTTCATCTTATGAAATCCGAGAAAAGAAGCCGGCTTTTCCCCTGATACCAGCATAAAGACGAGCACCGGCAGGCTAAGTACCGCCTCACAGAGAAGATTATTTAAGACAAGGTTTTCCATAATGCCGGGCCAAAGCCAGGCCAGGCCGAAAACCAGCGCCATATACCCCAGCACCTCTAAGAGAAACGCCCAGTTTGCTTTTTTTCCGTTCATACCGTTACTTTTCCTCATTTTCCTTCCATATATCTCCCTGCAAATCCGCCTGTACCGCCAGTCCCTGAACGGTCCGCAAAGGGTACGTATTTTCAAATTCATACCTTTTTAATGCCGTCAGGCTCTATCACAATCAGACGCTGTTTATAAAGATTCCCCACCGCCCGTTTAAATTCGTTTTTACTCATTCCGGTTTTGCTGCGTATCAGCTCCGCATCGGCCTTGTCGTTGAAAGGAATGCTTCCGCCGCCCTCTTCCAGCATTTTCATCACGATTTCGGCGTCTTTCCCCATCTGGATATATGCCTTTTCCCGGAGGCTCAGACAGAGCTTCCCGTCCTCCAGAACTTCCGTCACCCGCGCGCTCACCTTATCCCCGACCCTGATTCCGGCGGCGGGCTCCTTTTTGGGAATCATCGCGCTGTAACGGTCGTCCACCGCTACAAAAATGCCGAATTTGTCTATCGCCTCGTAAACCCTTCCCTCTACCCTGTCGTCCTTTTTATAAGCGCTGTCGGTCTGCAGATAAGGGTACACTTTCATAGTGGTGCACAGTCTGTCGCTCTTATCAATGTATAAAGCAACCAGACATTCCTCCCCGGGCCTCAGGCTTCCTGTCTGCTCCTTAAAGGGCAGGAGCAAATCCTTTTCCAGCGACCAGCCAAGGAACGCGCCGATATTTCCCACTTCTTTGACCGTAAGCACCGCCGTTTCCCCCACGGTAAGCTCCGTCTGCCTTGTGGTCGCTATCAGACGGTCCTCGGAATCCCTGTAAATAAAAACGTCCAGAGCGTCTCCGATTTCCGCGTTCTCCGGCGCCTCTTTCCCCGGAAGGAGCACTCTCTCCTCCGAATCCTTCGCCCCCCTTACCGCGCTTTCGGCGGCGCAGACGGCTTCCTCCCCGGTTACGTCTGCAAGATACACGCCGAAAGTAACCTTTTTTACTATTGTAAGCTCCTGTCTTTTTCCCAGCTCTATCATAATTTCCCTGTTTCCTTTCTTTTTAGAAAAACCGGCTCATCTTCTGCCAATTCTTAACCGCTACACCGGCTCTCTTTCCGCTTCGCACAGCTCTACCGCACAGCAGACGACCCCCTTGTCGTCCTTCAGCACCACTACGGATTTCCCGTCCTCTAAAGCCGCCGTACAGGGAATCAGCACTTCCCCAAGCATCACCTGCTTTTTGTATTCCGCCCGGAGCTGCCTTACCTGAAAGCTGCTCCCCAGACTGTCCATGGCGATTCTCACAAACTGGCCGTTATTCACATGGTGATTGACGTCAAGATGGTGGGCTCTGACCGTAACCGGCTCTCCTTCCCTTAATCCTTCGGGAATACGGATTTTTCTGGGCGCGTATTCCATTTCCATTCTGGGCTCAAGGACATACTTTTCAAGCATCTCGGGGGTGGGCTTCGCCGGTTTGCCGGTTTCCGTGTCAAGAAGGCTCCAGATGGTGTTCGCATAGGCCAGATTCTTCCCTTCCCCGTCTTTCATCACAAAATTTCTGTATCCCACGAAGGCTTTAAACTCATAGGGAAAAGTCCCCACCGTAACCGTCTCTCCCAGCTTCGGATATCGTTCCGCCACAATCTGCCAGGATGACATCACCCATACCATATGAAGTTGTCTCAGATATTCTACCCCGAGCCCCATATCCTCCGACTGGAAAGTAGAGCAGTCCTGAAAATAATCAAGCAGGGACTCAAGCCGCAAATGTCCCCTTTCGTCCAATTCGCTGTATCTTATTCTACTTTGATAGCTGTACATAATTTTACTCCTTTTTTCTACTTTATATCTTAACACAGAATTTTCTCTTGACAAGTCATACTTGGAAATTGTACAATAGTATTCGCGAGTGAGATTTGAATTGTATACAGATTATTTTGCGGGTGTAGTTCAATGGTAGAACACCAGCCTTCCAAGCTGGACACGTGGGTTCGATTCCCATCACCCGCTCTTTATTTTGCCGGAAGCCTCAAATATAGGGCTTCTTATTTTTTGCCAGTCGGATACCACAAGATATGGCCTTCAACCATAAAATACCACCAAAATTTGTATATATTATTGTGGAAATTGTTTCCGGTATGTTATATAATGTGAATATTGCAATTACGAAAGGAAAATCCAAAATGAACATCAGATACAAATCGGTTATCACATTGCTTCTCGTTCTCGCCCTTGGCCTGTCCGTTTTCACACCGCTTCAGGCGGCCACCAAAGAGCCCATAGATTATTCTCCCGTATTTGATGCGGAATATTACTATAAAGCTTATCCCGATTTACACAGGAACGTCAAAAATACCCCGGCAGCTCTCCTTGCGCATTTCACGGAGGTGGGCATGAAAGAAGGCCGCAGCGGAAACGCCTCCTTTAACGTCAGGGCTTATATGGCAAACAATTTAGACCTTCTTCCCATCTACGGTGCAAAAGATTTAAGCGTCTATTATTTACATTATATTACTGCCGGAAAAGCGGAAGGACGAACCGCAGTTTACAAAGACGGCACGCAGCCGCCGGAAGGCGCTCTGTCCTCCTATTCGACCACTTACGATGTGACGGAAGAACGGGCCGTAAACGTGGAGCTTGCGGCTTCCAACATTGACGGCCTCGTGATTGAACCCGGAAATAAATTTTCTTTCAGCAATTCCATCGGTTCCAGAACACTGGCAAACGGATACGTGGTTGCTCCCTCCTTTGCCAGCGGACGGATTGTTTCAAGCGTTGGCGGCGGTATCTGTCAGGTTTCCTCCACCATCCATGTGGCGATGCTCCTTGCGGGTATTTCTCCTACTCAGCGCTACGCCCACTCTCTTCCGGTTGATTATGTTCCAAAAGGATTAGATTCCGCAATCGTGGAAGGCTATAAGGATTTAACCTTTACCAATAATTTTGACTTTGCGCTGGTTATAAACGCTTCCGTGGAAAACGGCGTCCTGACCGTTACTTTCTCCCGTCAGGAGCCCTCGGCTGATACAGGGGCAAAAACCAGAACCTGAAAATTTTTCAGAGGCTGTGGGCATGTTCTGCTTCCCACAACCTCCTTTTATATACTTAAAATCCTGCTACACGTTCTCCTTCTTTTCCCGGTACACTTTCGAATAAATAAACACCATAAATATGATATTAAGTCCAACCAGCACCGGAACATCCACCCAGCGGTAGACGTTGTTTTCAATAGCTGACGCACCGCCTCCAACAACCGCGGCCATATTGTTGTTGATATAATGCATCACCACAGGCACCCAGATATTTTCCGTTTTCAGATATCCGTAGCCAAAGAAAATACTGTAGCTTACGCAGGTAACAATCTGGAGAATAACGCTGATATGCCATGTATCGGGGCTGTAATAGAAAATATTAATCGGAAGATGCCACAATCCCCAGACAACGCCCAGGAAAAGAACCCCGGCCTTTTTCCCGAAACGCTTCTGCAAAAGAGGTTGGAAAAAATAACGCCAGCCGTATTCCTCCCCGAAAAACGCCGTAAAGGCAAAGAAAAAATTAAGCGCAACCGCTCCTATCATTATCCATGTATCAGGCGATGCAAACATTTCCACGAACACATTTACCTGCCCGTCAAATGCCATACCGATAAAAAACCTCAAAAGATAAAGAGCGAAAAACAGCAGCATATAAAGCCCCGATTTTGCCCCTTTTCTTCCGGTCAGCCGGATTCCATAGAGGGCGCGCGTTTCCTTTTTTTCCACCAGAAGCATTATCAGGCATATAACGCTGAATATCATAAGGGGAATCTGACATATAACCGCCCATCCTAACTGCGGCGTGAAAATGCTGGCAATGGCACATACCATCTGCAGCACGGTAGCTGCCAGAAAGGTATAATAAAATTTCCTGGGGAACGGCTTTTCCTTATCCCTTGTAAAGAGCAGGGCAAGCATAACGCCCGCCGCCGGATAAAACATCTGGGCGGTCGGAAAA
This sequence comes from bacterium 1xD8-48, assembly GCA_009917455.1. Taxonomy (GTDB): domain Bacteria; phylum Bacillota; class Clostridia; order Lachnospirales; family Lachnospiraceae; genus Suilimivivens. Next base: position 14,431 of record QZDS01000021.1, read on the forward strand.
GCTGACACATCGCTTCCCTGATAGTAGCCGATACCCATCAGAATACCCATCAAAACGGGCAGTCCGAAAGCAACCGCTACAAAAATCTTTAATTGTTTCTTTTCAACATCCGTAAAGCTCATTTCATAAATCCTCCTCATCCTCATTTTCTTCATATGTCTGACTGGCCAGTTTTTCTTCCCGTTTTTTCGTTATTGTCCCCAAAATCATAAAGGTCACAAAACATACGATAAAGATGTAAAGCATTGTAATCGCCGTATCGGCCGCTATGCTGCTCCAGTCCTGTTTCGCCCTGATTCCATTGTAAATCCCGAAAGGCAATCCGAATACCAGCATGGCAATAATGCTGTAGCGCAGGTAAGCTTTTACGCCGGGCACCTTTCTCGACTGGTAGGTCCACACTCCCTTCCGCATCCACCCCACCACTACAATCACGCTGGCAGCCATAAACACCACAAATTCTCCCACTAAATGCTTCCCGCCGTCTTCGATAAAAAAAGCCTGTATGATAATCGCTGCAAGAAGCATATAATACATGGACCAGAACCCGATGTGTTCCACCTCCATGATGTCTCTTTCCTGTCTTTCATCCACCTTTTTCTCAAACCACTTAAATTTTTTCATGCACCTACCTCACTGTATCCTGCTTTTTACTTTCTCTGTGTAAAAATGCTGCGCCGGATACCGCTTTAGCCGTCCGGCTCCCAGAACAGGTCGTTCAGCGTTCTGTCTAAAGCCTTGCATATGGAAATGCATAACTGCAAAGACGGATTGAACTTCCCGGCTTCTATCATGCTGATAGTCTGCCTGCTGACGCCTATCAAATCCGCCAGTTGCTCCTGAGATAAATCCTTTTCTATCCTGGCAATCTTCATCCTTTTGTTCTTCAACCATTACCTCCTTCCTTTCGATATTATACGCATTTAACATTTTTATTCCTCTATTATTACTTCATATTTACATTACATATAATATATTATATTTTAATTTATGTCAATTATATTTTACATATTGGAGTATAAAAATCAAACTTCACCTGCAGAACTGTATTTTGAAAATCAACTGATAAGAGACAAAATCAGCAATGCCCGGATTTGGGCATTGCTGAGCATATGCTTTGTATATCTGTTATTTATCTTTCTGTTTTTCATTATAAACCGTTCTTCGCTTCTTCCTTATTTTCTCTGCGAACTGCAGCCTTACGGCAAGCGCCGCGGCCATCTTTGCATAACCGGCAGCCTTATGCAATGGCAAACTGGCTGTTATACAGCTCCGCATAAAATCCCTTTTTCGCGAGAAGCTCTTTATGACTGCCCTGCTCGATAATATGACCGTCCTTCATCACTAAAATCACGTCCGCGTTTTTGATGGTGGAAAGCCTGTGGGCAACAATAAAGCTGGTCCGTCCCTCCATCATGGCCGCAAAGGCCTTCTGAATCCTGATTTCCGTCCGGGTATCGATAGAGGACGTGGCCTCGTCCAGTATCAGCATGGGCGGCAGGCTAAGCATCACCCTTGTGATACATAAAAGCTGCTTCTGGCCGCCGGAGAGGCTTCCGCCGTCCTCCCCAATCACGGTGTCATACCCGTTCGGAAGCCGCTTGATAAAGCTGTGGGCGTGGGACGCCTTTGCCGCCGCAATGACCTCCTCGTCCGCCGCCTCCGGTTTTCCCACAACGATATTTTCCCGGATGGTTCCCCTCTTTAACCAGGTATCCTGCAAAACCATGCCGTAGGAGGTGCGGAGGGATTTTCTTGTGATATTTTTAACGGGATTGCCGTCCACAGAAATGCTTCCCTCATTTACGTCATAAAATCTCATAAGCAGGTTGATAATGGTCGTCTTGCCGCAGCCCGTAGGCCCGACGATGGCAATTCTCTGCCCCGGCTTTACGGAAAGATTCAAACCCGTAATCAGCTCTTTCTCCTTTACATAAGAAAATGAAACATCGGAAAGCTCCACGCGCCCCTGTACGTCTCTCAGCACCACCGCGTCCCCGCTGTCCTTTGTCTGGGGCTCTTCCTCAATCAGCTCAAAGATTCTGGCCGCGCAGGCAAGAGCGTTCTGAAGCTCCGTAATGACGCCGGAGATTTCATTGAAAGGTTTGGTGTACTGGTTTGCATAGGAGAGAAAACAGGTAAGCTGTCCGATGGAAATCCCGCCACGCAGCGCCGACAGCGCGCCGGTGAGCGCCACGCCCGTATAAACCAGACTGTTTACAAACCGGGTACAGGGATTGGTGAGGGAGGAAAAGAAAATCGCCCGGAGAGAATACTTTTCCAGCCGTCCGTTAATCTCGTCAAACTTTTCCAGCGTTTTTTCTTCCCTGTTAAAAGCCTGCACCACCTTCTGGTTCCCTATCATTTCATTAATCAGGGAAGTCTGCTCCCCTCTGGTTTCAGACTGCAGTTTAAACATGGTGAAGGTCTTTTTGGCGATAAAGCTTGCCACAAACAGGGATACCGGTGTGATAATCACCACCACCAGGGTAATCCCCACATTCACGGAAAGCATAAAGCCAAGGGTTCCCAGAATCGTCACCACGCCGGTAAAAAGCTGGGTAAAGCCTATCAAAAGGCCGTCCGCAAACTGGTCCACATCCGCCACCACACGGCTCATGATGTCCCCGTGGGAATGGGAATCCAGATATCCTAAGGGCAGCTCCTGAATCCGCCGGAACGCCTTTTTCCTGATATCCTGAATCACATTGTATACAATCTTATTGTTGCAGATATTCATAATCCACTGGGTAAGCGCCGTCAGGACGATTACAATTCCCATCTGCTTTAAAAGCTGAAACAGATAGGGCCAGGGGCTGTCCACGTCAAGGGGCGACGGGTCAAAAATAAGAACCAGCCAGTCCACCGCCCTTCCCGTCAGAATCGGAAGGTACAGAGTAAGCGCCACGGATGCCACCGCCATGATTATGGTCAACGTCATCAGAAAGCCGTAAGGCTTAATGTATCTCAAAACCTTCACCAGAGTTTCTTTTTGATTGACAGATTTTTTCTTTTTATCCATGAAAGCTCTCACCTCCGCTCCGCATTTTGCGCCGCTTCTTCCTCGCTGCGCTCAAACTGGCTGTAATATATCTCCTGATAAACCTCGCAGTTTTCGAGAAGCTCCTTATGGGTTCCCATACCTGCCACTTCGCCGTCGTCCAGCACGATGATCAAATCCGCATGGAGCAGCGAGGACGCTCTCTGAGAAACGATAAACACCGTGGTCTCTCCCGGCATTTCTCTGATGGATTTGCGCAGAGCCGCGTCCGTGGCATAGTCAAGCGCCGACGCGCTGTCGTCCAGAATCAGTATTTCAGGCTTTTTCACCAGTGCCCGGGCAATGGAAAGCCGCTGCTTCTGCCCGCCGGAAAGGTTTCTCCCCTCCTGCTCTATGCGCTCGTCCAGCCCGTCTTTTTTCTGCAGCACAAATTCCTCCGCCTGCGCCGTCCGCAAAGCCTGCCACAGCTCCTCGTCCCCGGCGTTTTCATTTCCCCAAAGCAGATTATCCCGGATGGTTCCCTGAAAAAGCACCGCTTTCTGCATTACAATGCCGATTTTATCCCGAAGCTCTGAAAGCGAATATTCCCGCACATCCCTTCCGTCCACCTTAACGCTGCCTTTTTCCACATCATAAAAACGGGGAATCAGATTCACCAGGGATGACTTGCCGGAGCCTGTGCCGCCAATCACCCCGATGGTCGCTCCCCGGGCCGCCTTAAAATGAATATCCGTAAGGGCTTCCTCTCCGCCCTTATGATAGCGCAGGCTCACATGGTCGAATTCCACCGTTCCCCGGGCGGAATCCGTTCCGCTTTCCTTCGATACAGAGCTTTCCGCTGCGCCGGATTTCTTTCCTGCTGCCGGTTCGCCCGTCAGTGCCCCGGCCTCCATCCCCGCAGGAATTTCAAAAATCGTCTGTATTCTGTTTCCGCAGGCAACTGCCTTTGTCACCGTGATTATCAGATTGGCCAGCTTCACAAGCTCCACAAGAATCTGGGACATGTAATTCACCAGCGCAATCACCTGACCCTGTGACAGAATACCCGCCTCCACCTGAAGCGCGCCCACATATATCAATGCCACCAGACCGGCATTAATCACCACATATGTAAGCGGATTCATGAGGGCTGAAATCTTTCCGGCAAAGGTCTGCATATGCTTTAAAGCGTCCGTTTCAGCGTCAAACTTCCCGGTTTCATGCTCCTCCTCGCCAAAAGCCCGGATAACTCTCACGCCGGTAAGGTTTTCCCGGGTGATGCCCATGACTCCGTCCAGCCGCCCCTGCACCTTCTTAAACAGCGGAATGCTCACCAGCATAATGCCAAACACGATTACCGACAGAACCGGAATAACCACCACAAAAATCAGGGCGGCCTTTACGTCCACCGTAAATGCCATAATCATTGCGCCGAATACAATGAAGGGTGAGCGCAGAAACAGCCGCAGCACCAGATTGACTCCCGACTGCACCTGATTGATATCGCTGGTCATTCTTGTTATCAGCGTGGATGTCCCCTCCCTGTCCATCTGGGAAAAGGAAAGACTCTGGATATGGGCGAACAGTCCGTGCCGCAGCTTCGTGGCAAAGCCCACCGCGGCTTTCGCCGCAAAATACTGAGCCGTCACCGCGCAGACAAGGCCAATCAGCCCCAGCGCCGCCATAACCACACACTGCCGCCAGATATAGCCCCTGTTGCCGCTGCCGATTCCCGTGTCAATCATCGCCGCCACCACCAGCGGCACTATCAGCTCAAATGAGGCCTCAAGCAGTTTAAACAGAGGCCCCAGTATACTTTCTTTTTTGTAATCACGCAAATAGATAAGAAGTTTTTTCATTTTCTCCCACCCTGTACTCTTTATCATAACGGAATCCGCCGGGAATCTGCCCTGTCAAATCCGCAGCTTCCTGCCGTCGTCTTTCTCAATTCAGGAAATTTTCTATAATCACAGCTTCCGCCGCTTCGTTGTCAAGTCCGAAGGTATTCAGCTTAATGAGCTGCTCGCTGTTGATTCGCCCGATGGCAGCCTCATGGATAATCGCCGCGTCCACATGCTTTGCGTCAATCTCGGGTATGGAGCATACCTGGGCCTTATCCATAATGATGGAATCGCACTGGATATGCGCATGACAGAGCGCGTTTCCGACTGCCCTGGGATGGAAAACCTGCTTTGACTGCCCTCTCGCCACTGAGCGGGAAGTGATGCGGGCGCTGCCGCCTGTTCCGTTCAGATAAATATCCATATCGGAAACCGCGCTCTGGCTGCCATGTGTCATCAGCTTTTCAACCACAAACAGCTTTGCTCCCTCTCCCATGACAACCTCCGTCTGGCGTTTTGTGGAATCCACTCCCTTAATCTGCGCCGTGTCCAGTGTAAAGACGGAATTTTCCTCCATAATAATCTTTGTCACAGGATTTAAAATTCTGGCGCCGGTCCCCTCACCTTCGCCGTAATGCTTTTCCTCATAACGCACATTGGCGTCCTTTCCCACATGGAAAGTATGGATTCCGTCATGGCGACTGTCATCGCACCCGCTGTTGTGAATCCCGCAGCCTGCAACAATAGTCACCTGCGCGCCCTCTCCGATATGGAAATCATTGTAAACCTCGTCCGTCACGCCGGAAGATGCAACCACCACGGGAATATGCACCTGCTCTCCCCTGGTGTCCCCGCTGATATAAACATCAATCCCCTGTTTATCTTCCTTCCGCTTAATCGTGATATGCTCCGTGCTCCCATGGCACAGAGAATATCCGTTGTACCTTAAATTATATGCGCCTTCCTGCCGGAAGCCCTCACTGTCGATTTTTTCCAGAATGGCTTCCGTCACCTTGTCTATCTTTTCCACAGTTATCTTCCTTTCTTCACTTTGCGGCCTCATTCAGGCATGTACAGCCCTTCTCGCCGCCCATAAGCTCCGGCAGCACCTTTTCCTTCTCTCCCACCGCCTGAATCTCGCCGTCCCTGACTATCATAATCCTGTCCGCCATCTGCATGATTCTTTCCTGATGGGAGATAATCACAAGGCTTTCCGTCTTGTTCTCGTGAAGCTGCTCAAACTGCTTTACCAGCATGGAAAAGCTCCACAAATCAATCCCCGCCTCCGGCTCGTCAAAAATACACAGCTTATGAGGCTTTGCCAGCACCGTGGCAATCTCAAGCCGCTTCATTTCGCCGCCGGAAAGGGTTCCGTCCACCTCCCGCTCCAAATACGCCCTTGCGCACAGGCCGACTCCCTTTAAAATATCGCAGCATTTGTTTTCCGGCATTTCATAGCCCGCCGCAAGAGAAAGCAGCCTTTTCACCGTCATTCCCTTAAATCTGGGAGGCTGCTGAAAAGCAAACCCGATTCCCACATTTGCCCGCCGGTCAATGCTGTAATCCGTAATGTCAACGCCGTCCATCAAAATGCAGCCGCCGTCAGGCTTTTCAATTCCCATAAGCAGCCTTGCGATGGTGGATTTCCCTCCCCCGTTAGGCCCTGTGATTACCAGGGTTTCCCCGTTTTCCACCGTAAAGCTGACATCCCGTATAATACTTTTTTCCAATCCGTTTTCCAGCGGATGGAACATCAGATTTTTCACTTCCAGCATAGTAAACCAAGCCTTTCTATTTTAAATATTCGTCGAACTTTTCATTTGTTTCATTTAAGAAAACGATTCCCAGAATGCCCGGCCCGGTATGGGCGCCAATGGCGCAGCCTACCCTTCCTTCCATAAGCCCTTTCACATGATATCTTTCCACCAGTTCCTTTTTGATAAACTCATAGGCTTCCTTATCCGTTCCATAGCAGACGCCGACCACCTGATTTTCAAGATTCGCGCCTTTTTCTCCCACCATGCCGAGAATCCGCTTCTGCGCCTTTTTCCATCCGCGCACCTTCTCAACCGCCTTTAAGGAGCCGTTTTCATCCACGATAATGATTGGCTTGATATCAAGCACCGTTCCCGCCAGAAAAGAGGTTCTGGTAAGGCGGCCGCCTTTAAAAAGATACCCCAGCTCCATCACCGTAACCGCATGCTCCATGTGCGCGCAGAAAAACTGCGCCGCCTCGATTAAAAGCTCCTTCGGCGCGCCGTTTCTCTGCATACGCAGCACCCGCTCCACCGCCAGCCCGTACCCAACCGAAGCGCATCTGGTATCGATAATCGTCAGTTTAAAGTCGGGATATTCCTCTAAAACCTCCTCGCAGGCCAGCTTCGCCGCGTTATAGGTTCCCGCAATTCCCGTGGAGAAGCAAAGATAAAGCACCTCGTCCCCCCGCTGTGCAAAGGGCAGAAAATGCTCATGAAACATGTACTGGCTGATATGGTAGGTTTTTATATCCCTGCCGGACGCCTGCACTTCATAAAACTCATCGGGAAAAATCGTTTCCCCGTCAAAATAATCCTTTCCCTCTATCGTCACAGGCGTGGGCATCACATGTAAATTATATTCTTTAATCACGCTTTCCGGTACATCGGAAGCAGAGTCTGTAATAATACAAAAAGCCATATTCTCCTCATTTCCGCGCTGCTTTATCGGCCCGGGCCACAGGTCTTACGCGCTAACAAATTTTCCAATATCACTATACTACATTTGCCGGAAATATGCATCTTAAAAATTTTTTAGCATATGATAAACAAAAATAAGCAGGTATGCCTATGTACACATCTCAAATGACACCCGGAATTTCGTTTTCGGAGTTATTATCCCGCAAACGTCCCGACGCTGCCGCCTGGATTACGGGTAATGTCCAAAACCCCCGTTTAAGCGGTCTCGTTAAATTTTACCGCACCGATTACGGCGGCGTACTGGTAGAAGCAGAGATTTTCGGACTTCCCAATATAGAAACGGAAGGCTCCAGTGACTTTTACGCTATGCATATCCATGAATTCGGGGACTGCTCCGGCGATTTCAGCAATACAGGTTCCCACTACAACCCTGAAAAAAGGCCCCATCCCGGACACGCCGGCGACCTTCTCCCGCTTCCTGGCAGCCAGGGCTACGCCTGGTCGGCCTTTTACGACAAGCGTTTCACCCTGGATGAGATTATCGGGAAATCCGTCATTATCCACGCCGGAAGGGATGACTTTACCACCCAGCCCTCCGGGGATTCCGGTACAAAAATCGGATGCGGAGAAATCCGCCGTATGGTCTGACAGCGGGCGGCACATTTCACAAACCATCCTTATGCAGGCGGCATTCTCCAGGTGTGGGCGCAGGCACTTCCGCCCGGCTCATTCCCCGCGAAAAAAACAGACCGGAACCCCTTTACGAATCCGGTCTGTTTTTTATTCTTCTTCCAGGTCAAAGAGCTTTCCCGTGGCAAAGGGACTGCCCACGTCGCATCTCCCGTGATGATAAGCCTTCTTCACCTCTCCGGCTTCAATCTCCTTTGAGGCTTCCACTTTGATACGGCTAACGCCCGCTTCTGCCATGGAATCAAGCATTCTGATAACATCTTCTGTGCTGCTCATATTATTCTCCTGTTTCATATTTCAATCGTCAGAAAAAATTCCGGCCGTTTCTTTAATGGTGGAACAGCCTGATGCCCGTAAAAGCCATCACCATATCGTACTTGTCGCAGCACTCAATCACAAGGTCGTCCCGCACGGAACCGCCCGGCTGTGCAATGTACTTCACGCCGCTCTTATAAGCCCTTTCAATGTTATCCGAAAACGGGAAAAAAGCGTCGGAGCCCAGCGTCACATTTCTGTTGCCGCTCAGCCACTTTCTCTTTTCCTCTCCGGTAAAGACAGGAGGCTTTTCCTTAAAGCGTTTCTGCCATTCCCCGTCTCTTAAGACATCCTCATACTCATCCCCGATATAAACGTCGATGGTATTGTCCCTGTCAGCCCTCCCCAGACTGTCCGCGAACTGGAGGTTCAGCACCTGGGGCGCCTGACGCAGATACCAGTTATCGGCCTTCTGCCCTGCCAGCCTCGTGCAGTGTATTCTGGACTGCTGCCCCGCGCCGATTCCGATTGCCTGTCCCTCCTTCACATAACAGACCGAATTGGACTGGGTGTATTTCAGGGTAATCAAAGCGATTTTCATATCAATCAGAGCGGCTTCCGGCAGCTCCTTATTCTTTGTCACGATATTGGAAAGAAGCTCTCCGTCAATGGGAAGCTCGTTCCTTCCCTGCTCAAAAGTGATTCCGTACACCTGCTTCCTCTCTATGGGCGCAGGCGTATAGGATTCGTCAATTTGAATCACATTATAATTCCCTTTTTTCTTGGCCTTTAAAAGCGCCAGCGCTTCTTCCGTGTAGCCCGGCGCAATCACGCCGTCAGACACCTCCCTTTTAATCAGCCTGGCCGTGTCCTCGTCGCACACGTCGGATAAGGCGATGAAGTCCCCGAAGGAGGACATTCTGTCCGCGCCCCTGGCTCTTGCATAAGCGCAGGCAAGAGGCGAAAGCTCTCCCAGGTCCTCCACCCAGTAAATCTTCGCCAGCGTTTCCGTAAGGGGAAGACCCACCGCCGCCCCGGCGGGAGACACATGCTTAAAAGATGCCGCCGCCGGAAGATTCGTCGCCGCCTTTAATTCTTTCACTAACTGCCAGCCGTTAAAAGCATCCAAAAAATTAATATAGCCCGGCTTTCCGTTTAAAACGGAAACCGGAAGCTCGCTGCCGTCCTCCATATAAATCCTGGACGGCTTCTGATTAGGGTTGCATCCGTATTTTAATTGAATTTCATTCATGGTTTACCTCCGTGCCGGTTATTTATTTTTGTTTACGATTCTTGTGTCGTATTTTCCGCTTGCAATATCAATGTATCTGACAAACAATGAAACCTTGTTTTCCTCATTCAGACTCGTCCACAGCATCTGTGTAAATTCGTCGATATCTCCCGCCATCTCCACCGTCTTCGGCTCGCCCTCAAAGCTGGGAAGGGGATTGCCGTCGTGCATATATGTATGGATAAAACGACCTTCGCCCGCCGCCGGATTTTCATAGGAATAGGTGAATCTGTTGCATCCGTCGGGACTTCCGTTGTTGCTCTTTAAGATAGACATCATATAGTCATACTGCCCGTCCTTTATATTCATAAGTCCGGAAATCCTGGGCGTGTAATTTGGCCCGTCCGGCTCAAACTCCCGGCTCCTTAAAGCCTCCTCAAAGCTTTCTCCCCTCTGAAGTCCCTCATAAACGGTGTCCGTCTGGTCGCCGTTGGTAACGATTGTCCTGTGTTCCAAAACCCTCACCGGCGCATAAATCACCAGACTCGGGTCCTCCATCTTCGCCTCGTCAAAGCACCGGGTTCTGATTCCCTCTCCTTCCGTTACAAAAATCCGATTACGGCTGTTCACGCTTCTTCCCATAATAAAATAAGCCACTACCGCCTTCGTTCCGTCCGCAGATTTGCCAATGACTATTCCTCTGCCCGGATAGGCGTTTTCTGAAAGCTCCTTTTTAAGTGACACCATCCTCTGTTCCTCCTGATTTTTAAGTTCCGTGTATTGTTCTATCAATTATAATATAAGACGAGCCCGCTAATTGCAAGCAATAAAGGGAAAAACCTGTTTACAACTTTTCTTTACAGAGCTATACTATATGAAAAATAAAAAATAACGAAAGAGAGAGATTTTTATGAGGAGATTGAGAAAGAAAATACTGACAGCAATTGCAGCACTGTCAGTTGCCTGTATGGCCCTCGCAGGCTGCGGCAGCGCAGAACTGGCTCCCGCCAACCAGACAGTAGGCGCTATCTTTGAGCTTACCGCCAAGAGCAACATGACGCCTATGAAGGATTTGCTTGGCTTTGCCTCCGAGGACGACGTAAGAAGCACATTCCTTGCAGAAGGCTCCGACTCAGACGACCTGGTTTCGCAATTCCAGGCGCAGTTTACAGCAGAGGGTGTGACAATGTCTGATGAAAGTGTGAAGGAATTCGCAGACGTCCTTGAGGAAATACTCGCCAGACTCACCTACACTACGGAAATTATTTCCGAGGATAAGGAAACGGTTGTCGTATCCCTGAAGGTAAACAGCTACTCTGCCGCCGATATGGAGCAGGTAACGCTTGACGCCCTCACAGCCATGCAGGAACGGCTCACGGAGGAAGACCAGATGGCAATCATGAACGGCGATAACGATATACTGACCTCTTATATGGAAGGTTATTTTTCCGACCTCGTAAGCGGCCTTTCCGCCATGGAAATTTCTTCCGAGCCGGTTGCCATTGAGGTTTCCTGTGAAAAAATGCTGGTTGACGTAAGCGGCAAGGAAAAAACTGCCTGGATGCCCAGCGATTTGGGCGGCTTCTATGAGGATATTGAAGCAAGTATTTTCCACTAGAAGAATAAGCGCCGCAGGATAACCGAATTCCTGCGGCGTTTTAAATGTCCCGTAAGACCTGTTCTCTTCCCCTGTCAGCAACACCCCAGGGTTATACTCTGCTTGCTCCGTCCACCGACAAAATTTCCCCTGTCACATAGGAGGCCAAATCGCTTGCCAGATAAAGGAAGGCGTTTGCCACTTCCTCCGGCTCTCCCGGTCTGCCGAGAGGTATCTGTGCGGAAATCCTTGCCACCATTTCAGGCGGAAGCGAAGCTACCATGTCTGTCCTGGTAACGCCCGGCGCCACTGCGTTCACACGAATATTATCCTTTGCCAGTTCCCTTGCAAGTGAAATCGTCATGCCGTTAACCGCAAACTTGCTTGTGGGATATCCGACGCCTGCCGGCTGCCCGGATATACTCACCATGGAGCTGGTATTTAAAATACAGCCGCCGCCCTGCTCTTTCATAATCTTCGCAACAGGCAGAATTGCATAGAACAGCGCCCGCACATTCAAATCGATACATTTGTCAAACTCTTCGGCCGTGTAATTGTAAAGAGGCGTACTCTGGGAAATTCCGGCATTGTTTACCAGAATATCAATCCTTCCGAATTTTTCCTTCACCGCCGCAATGGCTTTTTCCACTTCTCCGGCATCCGTCAGCTTCGGGCACATTCCGTCCACTTCCCATCCGGCATTTTCCTCTGCCAGCTTTGAAAGCGCCTTGTCCACTGTTTCCTGCCTTGAACCGAACAAAACCACCTTTGCGCCGTTTGCAAGATACTTGCGGACAATCTCAAAACCGATTCCTCTGGTGCCGCCGGTAACTACAGCTACTTTTCCCTCTAACATCATAGTTTTTGTACCATCCTTTTCTTGTTTTTCCAAGTATATCACAGATATTTATTTAATGTAAAGCAACATCCGCCTCACACAAAGCCTTTCTGTTTTTTCAGTTGACAACCAATCCGCCCTGTAATAATATATACTTAGTAATACTAAACAGGTGGTGATGAATTGCAGGGACGTTATGAACAGCAGCTCAAAAAGGGCGTTCTGGAAATGCTGGTGTTAAAGCTGCTGGAAAACGAAGAAAAATACGGCTATCAGCTAATCAGTCAGTTAAAGCAAAAAAGCGGCGGCATGTTTACCCTTAAGGAAGGCACTCTCTATCCCATCTTATACAGATTAGAGGATGACGGACTGGTCTTAAGCCGCTGGAGCCAGCCAAAGGGAAAAGAGACCTCCAGAAAGTACTATGAGATTACCGAAGAGGGAAAAATAAAATTGTCGGAGCTTAACGCTCTCTGGAGAGACTTTTCAGGAGAGGTTACGAAAATAATGGAGGAGGAGTGAGGAAACATATGAACAAGGAAAAATATATCCGTCTGGTTTTAAAAAATTTAAAATGCAGCACAGCCAAAAAGAATGAGATTAAAAAGGAACTGGAATCCGATATCGTAAGCGCTGAGGAAAGCGGCGAAGCCCTTGATGAGATTATGGCGCGCATGGGTACGCCCAACTCCCTTGCGGCAGAATTTAACGATAATTTTTCACCGGAGGAACTGAAAGCCTTCAAGAGGAAACGACTCTGGAAAATCCCTGGAATTTCGGTTGGCGTTCTGATTATCCTTTTGCTTGCGGTCTTTTATATTCTACCCAAAAACTATCCTCTGACGCAAAGAGGAAATTATGTTGAAGCGGAAGTAATGGCGCGCGCAGACGAAGCCATTCTGGCTTTTGCGGAAAAGGATTATGCCGCTATCCGCGGAATGTGCGCATCCGACAGCGCGAAAAATGTCCTGTCGGACGAAACCCTCTCCGGCGCGAGGGCGCTTTTCCCGGATGAGTGGGGCGCGTTCATCACCTACGGCAACGCCTACACCGCCGAGGTTGTCCAGAGGGGAAATTCCATGGCCGTTATACAGATGAACGCCACCTACGAAAATACGGCGGTCACTTACACGCTTATGTTTGATGAAAATTTGAGTCTCTGCGGTTTTTATGTAAAATAATTTTCCTTGTCCGGGATTACCCTGCAAAGCTCCTTTACAGGTTTCCCGGCGGGATTTATCAGGAGGTATATCTATGAGAGCAGGATTACTTGCATTTGTTATCTGGCTGCTATGCGGGCTGCTGTTTACCGCAAGAGGAATTTACTGCATGTATGCAAAGAAGGAAATCCCCTTCGGTTTCTGGGCAAACGCCAACACAGCGCCCGTTTCCAATGTGGCTGCTTACAACCGTGCATTAGGAAAGCTGTTTACGGTTGCCGGTATTGTCTTTATTCTTCTGGGACTGCCTTTATTACAGGGGCAGAATAAAGCCGGCGTTATCATCTCCATTCTGGGCACTATGGTGGAATGCATCGTCCTTATGGCGGTTTATACCGTGAAAATTGAGGGGAAGTACCGCAGATAATAAAACCTTTACAGCCGCAGCTTTGAACCTTATGCTGTCTGCCGCAAAACAATATGAAATGAGGACTGACATGGACTCTGTTTTTAATATCAGCGATTTTAAAGAGTATGGAAAAAACGCAATTCAGGCGGCGGTGGACGCCTGTGAAAAAGCCGGCGGCGGAGCCGTCCATGTCCCGGCGGGCGAATGGCGCTCCGGGCCAATCCACCTGAAAAGCAATATCCGCCTGTGCCTTGAAGAGGGCTCGGTTATCCGGTTCAGCCACAGGCCTGAGGATTATCTTCCCGTGGTTTTTACCCGCTGGGAGGGCTGCGAATGCTACAATTATTCTCCCCTGATTTACGCCAGAGACTGTGAAAACATTTCCGTCACAGGAAAAGGCACGCTTATCGGAAGCGGCGAAAGCTGGTGGAGCTGGAAAAAGCTCCAGCAGGCGGCTGCGGAAAAATTGTGTCATGCGCAATTTAACGGAGTTCCTGTCTCAAAAAGAATATTCGGTACGGAGGAAGCCGCCCTGCGTCCTTCCTTTGTACAGTTTATCAACTGTAAAAATATCCTGCTTGAAGGCTTTACCATTACGGACGGCCCGCAGTGGACTATCCATCCGGTATACTGCGAAGACGTTATTATACGGGATATCGATGTCCTCACCCACGGCCCGAACACCGACGGCCTGAATCCCGATTCCTGCAAAAACGTCCTGATTGAAAACTGTGCCTTTGATACAGGAGACGACTGTATCGCCATCAATTCAGGCATGAACGAGGACGGCTGGCGCGTCAACAGGCCCTGTGAAAATATTGAAATCAGGAACTGTCAAATGAACGGCGGGCACGGCGGTCTGACCATCGGCAGCGCCATGTCCGGCGGCGTGAGAAATATCCACGCCCACAACTGCCGGATACAGGGAACCTGGCAGGGAATCCGCTTAAAATCCATGCGCGGAAGGGGCGGTTATGTGGATAACGCAGTATTTGAAAACCTGGAAATCATTCAGGTATCGGAGCAGGCCATTCAGATAAATATGTTTTACGAAGCCAGCACCGTGATTCCCAAATCCAATAGCCCATCGGATTTTAAAAATATCGTCGTCAGAAATATTTCCGGCAAAAGCGCCGGAACGGGAATTGAAATCAAAGGCCTTCCCGAGCATAAGTTGCGGAATATCTCTCTTGAAAACATCCGGCTTTCTGCGGGTAATGCCTTTTTCTGTGACAATGTGGAGAATCTATCCATGAAGAATGTGGAGATTCGCCCGCATCACCGTCCCTAAGGAATGGGAAAATATCAGTTTGACTTTCAGGCTTTCCCTTTTCACTGCCGACTCAGGACTGTTCTCCGCCGTCTCGCCATCGGGATATGCACTATCTTTACAGAAAATTCAACCAGACTTGATTTTAGTTTTCATCATCTTCTTTCCAGCTATTCTGCCACCAGTCCTCCTCCCAGGGTGTACCTTGCCATGTGTCTGACCATAAATTCTTCCATTCCTCCGGAAAATCTGATGAATCAAATGCTTCCATATTGAAAACATCCATAGAGTTTGAAGAATAAATCCCCATAACGCCAGTACCTTTTCGGGTTACTTTGATGATATTATTTTCAGTACCATTCGTATACGAATAAGTGTCGCCATTTTCCCTGAAATCTTTAGGAGTATATATTTTTCCCCATTCTCCATTGTCAGTAATTGTTGTATTGGTATTTTTAAAATCATCTTTAGAAATCAGCTGAAAATATCCACTATTTGCAACTGCGTCTAAAGAACCGGAGAAGCCTTCCGGTAAGACCAAAAAGACAGAAGCCATATTGAACTCACCAGTAATATTCCCTGATTTTATAAGGTCACAAGTAAAATGCGCACTGTCAATACTCAAATCAATATTTCCATAAGCAATGGCAGGAATATATAATTTTATGGTTTCATCATTTGTGTTCGTCCTCGTTTTACATGAAATGGATACCTTCCGGCTATCTTCCTGTTCATCAATTTTTACATCATAAACCTCACTGTTATATTCAGCGGAAATTTTGCCATCAGCTGCCGGTAAAACATTCACAGCACAACTACTTATATCCAGTGATAAGGATGGGTTATCTGTCAGGTTTGTTTGCACCCCGGAAGGGGATGCTGCATGTACCTGATCTGTGGCTGTACTTATTGTATAAATTCCAATAAAGGACGCTCCTGTAATTGCACACAAGGTCAACATAACAGTTAAAACCTTAGATGCTTTAGTTTGTTTTTTTAAATTCATAATCGCAGCTAACCTTTCTTTTAATAATTGTTTGTTTTCACTAAGCGTAACGGCGGCAAGAGATTCCTTATACTTTCCAACTGCTGCCATTGCGTCAAGCAGAGTTTCGCCATAATCCTGTGCGTTATCATATCCCATTTTTGAGAGGACCGCTTCATCACAGGAAAATTCACATGCTTTTGTAATTTCACGCCTCATTAAATAAACAAGCGGATTGAACCAGTGCAGACAGACAGTAATTTGTACCAGCCATTTATAGAACATATCCCGCCGTTTGTAATGCGTTAATTCATGCAATACGATATATTGAAAGTCCTTCTCCGAAATATCTGCGCCTGGCAAAACAATGCATGGCCGGAAGAACCCAATCAGCAAAGGGGACGAAACCAACGGGTTGACACAAAGCTCTACAGGTCTTTTCCTGCCAGTCTGTTCCGCAATAACAGAAAGCCGGTCTAATTGCCCGACATTGGAAACCGGATGTAATCCGGCATTGACATATTGGATAAAGCTGTGATATGCCGTTATTTTTTGTACCAAAAGTACCAATGCAACCATGAGCCAGATAAGCCAGACATGATTGACAAATAAAGACAGAATATCTCTAACCGGGTGATAGGATATGGAATTGTCTTCAGGTTCGACTGTATTCTGGCCTCCATGTTCCATGCCGGAAGCAGGAATTTTGAAAGCATTTGAATTACCAGAGGGTAACGGCTGTTGCGGCAGGGAAACAGAATGAGTTATCGCCTGATCAATTGTCTGATATGTTTTTCCCATCAAGTTTGTCTCTGGTCCTAACGGCAGTAATAGCCGCACAATAACAATGAGCCAGATATAATACTGCCATTGTCTGCTGATTTTGTCTTTGAAGAATCTTTTTCCCACAAGTAACAGAATTATAAGCAAGGCTCCGGAAAAAGACATAGACAAAAATATTTTCAATAAAATGTTCATTTTTTTGTTCTTCCTTTCTCCAGGAGCTTTTTCAATTCCTCATATTCCTCGTCTGCCAGCAGGTCGCCAGAAATCAAATCGGAAACAAGCCATTTTGCGTCCCCCTCATAAATTTTATACAGAAAGTTTTTAGTCTGGGTTTTGCGGTAGTCGCTATCCGACACAAGAGGGGTGTATTCTTGCCAGGGTTTCCCTTTGGCCGCTAAATCTGCTGTAAGACTGGCAAAAAGCGTCGGTTTTTCTCCGTTAGCCCATACCACTTTCATAATTTCAAATTCCGCATCTGATATTTGCTGTACCATTTTGATTTCCTCCTTTAAGTACGACATCGCGTTGCACTTTAAGGGTAACACAGTGTTATACATATGTCAAGTGGGTATTTTCAGAGAACATGCAATTAAATACTACCAGACATAAAATTATATTGTATGGAACATTATGAAGATAGATTTGATTTACATGGCCTTGGGCTGGCGAAAAAAGAGGCTGGACATTGGTGTTTTCGTTAAGTTCGTCGGCATGTTTGATATTTCCGCGAACCAGTTCATACACAGTGACAGCGGGAATCAAGAAAGCCATTGCCACAAGCATATTGATGTGCTGCTTAACACCATGAATGAGAAGGAGCTCGTTGTTATGGAGGCAACAGCCGAAGGCTTGAAGAAAGCCAGAGAAACGGAGCTTTCCGAGCAGGGTCCTCCCCAAACCCGGCTTCGGACCAACATGGCTCGAAGAGTCAGCACCGCTTTGCTCCTTATATTAGCCTGAAGTTATAAAAATAGCAGAGGCTCATTATAATCCCCTGCTATTTTTCCGTTAATTCCTCAGGTTTCTTTTGTATGCTGCAGAATCAACACGGGAGCCGGATTGGTATATTGATGAGTCTGCAGGAATATTTCATCTTTCATGGCCCTAAAATACCCTTTCTCTTCAGATAAATAATACCGCCTCAATCCCTATCAGCACCATCGGCACAGAAGGATTCAAACGCCCCCGCGGACAATATTGTTCAGCCTGTCTGTGATATCCTCCTGCTTCAAACCGTCCCCGAGAATTTCACCTCATCTTCCTCCAGACCAATCACCGTATCCTGTCCCTGGATTTCCATGGATGCTCCGTCAATCCCGCTTAAACGCTGCCCCACAAGCCGTACCCGGCAGCCCTTGCCGCCGCTTACCCGGCCTTTGATTTCCGTTCCCTCTCTTTCAAAAACAGCCTTCACAATTTCCTCGTTATCCTGATAAACAGTCGTCTCCGCCTTTGACAGCAGGAAGAATACCCTAAGCTCCAGATTGCCCCTGAAACTGTAATCTGCCGCTCCCGCAGAAGCCTTTCCACTGCCCTCCGTGCTGCTTTGCAGGCCGCCGTGTTCCTCCGGGCTGATGTCCGCCCCTTTGCTGCCCTCCTCCGCACAAGTCCCTGTTGCCACCACGCTGTCCGCCCGGGCCCAGAGGGGAATCGACAGATAATCATAGTGCTCCGTGCGCCATACGCCGCCCTCTGCAATTGCGCCGGTGAGATAATTCACCCAGATACCCTCGGGCAGATAGTAATTCGCCATACCTTCCTCATCGAAAACAGGCGCGACCATTAAATTATCCCCGAGCATGTACTGCTTATCCAGATAACGGCAGTTAAAATCATCCTCAAACTCCAGCGCCATGCTCCGCATCACGGGAATTCCGGTGCGGGAGGTCTCAACCGCGCTACTGTACAGGTAAGGCAGGAGCGACAGCTTCAGCTTTGTAAAAAATCTCAGCACATCAACCGCTTCCTCGTCATACACCCAGGGCACCCTGTAAGAGGTGCTTCCATGGAGACGGCTGTGGGAGGATAAAAGGCCGAATGCCGACCATCTCTTATACACGTCCGGCGTGGATGTACTCTCAAAGCCTCCGATGTCGTGGCTCCAGAAACCGAACCCGCTGCTGGTCAGGGACAGGCCGCCCCGCAGGCTCTCCGCCATGGAGCTGTACTCCGACCAGCAGTCGCCGCCCCAGTGTACCGGGAATTTCTGTCCCCCGGCAGTTGCGGAGCGGGCAAACAGTACCGCCTCGCCCTTGCCCCGTTTTTTCTCCAGAAGCTCATAAACCGCTTTATTATAAAGATAAGTATAATAGTTATGCATTTTTACCGGGTCGGCCCCGTTTGCGTACACCACGTCCGTGGGAATCCTCTCGCCAAAATCCGTTTTGAAGCAGTCGACGCCCATGTCCAGCAGCATTGCCAGCTTGTCCTGATACCACCTGACCGCCTCAGGATTGGTGAAATCCACAATGGCAAGGCCGGGCTGCCACATATCCCACTGCCACACGTCCCCATTCGGTCTTTTCAGGAAATACCCCTTTTCTGCGCCCTCGTCAAAGAGGGCGGATTCCTGCCCGATATAGGAATTAATCCAGACGCAGATTTTGACGCCTTTTTCCTTAATCCGTTTCAGCATACCCGCCGGGTCGGGAAATACCCGCTTGTCCCAGATAAAGTCCGTCCAGTGGAACTCCCGCATCCAGCAGCAGTCAAAATGAAAGACCGACAGAGGAATGCCCCGTTCAAACATGCCATCAATAAAGCTCATCACCGTCTTTTCATCATAATCCGTGGTAAAGGAAGTGGACAGCCACAGCCCGAAGGTCCACTGCGGGGGCAGCGCCGGCTTCCCTGTCAAATCCGTATAGCGAACAAGTACATCCTTCATGGAAGGGCCGTCAATCAGGAAGTAGTCAAGGCTTTCCCCTTCCACGGAAAACGCCGCCCTGCTCACCTGTTCCGTCCCGATTTCAAACTCCACCTTCTCAGGATGGTTTACAAACACGCCGTACCCTTTACCTGAAAGATAAAAAGGAATATTTTTGTACGACTGCTCGGTGCTTGTGCCTCCGTCCTCATTCCAGATAACCACAGACTGTCCGTTTTTGACAAAGGGAGTAAAACGCTCGCCCAACCCGTAAATCAGCTCGTCCACGGACAGGCCAAGCTGCTGGCTCATGCGGGCGTTCCCGCCTTTGTCATAAGCCATTCCCGTCCATTTTTCTTTGATATATGCCAAATCACCGGCTCCGCTTTTCGTTAAGAGCTTACCGTCCCTCTCATAGCGCATGGACCAGTTTTCTGTGTCAATGACAAGGGAAAGCTGTCCACTCCGCACCCGGATAACGCCCGCTTCTTCTTCCACCGCAAGCCTTCCCGGCTTCGGGAGATTCAGCTCAAACTCCGGCGCTTTTCTCACACCCCCCTTATGGTGATATGTCTGCACCCGAATCACCTCAGGCATGGGCGCCGTGATGCGGACCGTGAGGTTAATCCCTCCCAGGGTGTCCCCCTTTTTCTCAATCCGTGCCGTAGGGGCGCACAGCACCAGCTCGCTTTCTCCTTTTCGCACCTCATACACATGCTTCGGGGAAAAAGCGGCAAATCCCTCTTTCAGCAGCCAGCAGCCGTTATGATATTTCATCTGTTCTTTCTCCTGTTCTTTCTAAGTCCTTCAGCCATTCTCCCGGTACACCTTTATCTAAATCGATTTTCGGCAGCCAGACGTATGCGGTCGAAAATCGATTTGTGCGCTGCACGAATGTCTGCTGTTTTTAATTTTTTATATTTCAGCACCATCGCCGAGGTTGGCGGCAGCACAATTTTCAGTATCCCCGCTTCTATCGGAAAGCTCTCCGTCTCCGTGGTATATCCGTCCGCCGTGGTGATCATCAGCCGTTCCATACTGCATTCCCCCGGGATACCTAATGGCCAGACGGACACCTGTCTTTCCACCTCATAGGCATTATTGTTGATTACCACCGCCACGGCTTCTTTTCTGTTGAAACGTCCGTACCCCAAAATATTGTAGTCGTAGGTGATATATTTCAGGGAGCCTGTCAGGATTTCCGGGTTTTCTTTATGAATACGAATCATGTCCCGGTGGAACTCTATCATTTCCTTATCCTCGTGTCCCCAGGGATAGGTGCGCCGGTTATCCGGGTCGGTAAAACCGCATACGCCCGCCTCGTCGCCGTAATAAATAGCCGGCGCTCCCGGCCAGGTCATCTGTATCACCACCGCCTCCCGCATCACCGCTTTATTTATATGCTCATTGGCTGCCTGCGGGCCTAAGGTACTGGTTCGCCCTACCTTCTTATTTGTCCTTGTTAAAAACCGGGAATGGTCGTGATTGGAAAGCTCGTTCATGGCAATCTGCAAAGACGGCGTGGTAAAGTTTGCCAGATAATAACGCATGGCTCCCATAAAACTGCTCACGTTACCATCCAAATCTTCTCTGTAATCGTCGCTGTGCTTCTGCATTCCCGTAAGGAACCAGGTGACAGGCTCCATAAACGCGTCATAATTCATTACAGAATCCCATTCCCTGCCATTCAGCCAGCTTCTTGGGCTTCCGTAATGTTCCGCTATGACTATGGCGTCGGGATTTGCTTCCCTTACCGCTCTACGGAATTTCCTCCAGAACTCATGGTTCCCCTCCGCGCTGTATCCCACATCCGCCGCCACATCCAACCGCCAGCCGTCGGCATTATAGGGCGGAGACACCCACTTCGCGGCAACTCTCATAATATAATCCGTCAGCTCTCTGGAATTTTCATAGTTTAACTTGGGCAGAGTATCGTGTCCCCACCAGCCCTCATAACCGCTGTTATAGGGCCACGCGCTTTCATCAGAAAATTTAAAATATTTGTGATAGGGGCTCTCCTTTTCCACATACGCCCCCTTCTCATATCCGGGAGCATTCTCGTAAATCCGTTCCCTGTCCATCCATTTATTAAAGGAACCGCAATGATTGAAAACTCCGTCCAGAATCACACGAATTCCTCTCTTATGCGCTTCCGCCACCAGCTCTGCAAAAAGCTTATTACTTGCCTCCAGGTTTTTCTTATTGGTAACCCTGTCGATATAGCGGGTAGCAAATCGGTTTTCATGCTGGTCCTCTCTTAATAGTTCGCCTTCGTCGCTCACCAGCTTCCCGAAATGCGGGTCAATATTGTCATAATCCTGAATGTCATATTTGTGATTGGAGGGCGAAACAAAAAGCGGGTTAAAATAAATCACATCCACGCCAAGTTCTTCCAGATAATCCATCTTTTCCAGAACTCCCTGCAAATCGCCTCCGTAGAATTCCCGCACTCCCATAGCCGCAGGATATTTATTCCAGTCCTCCACCCGCTCCGTCTTTCCGTTTATATATTCATACTCTGAAGTAAGCACGTCGTTTGAAACATCGCCGTTATAAAAGCGGTCCACATAAATCTGATACATCACCGCTCCCTTTGCCCAGGCCGGCGTCCTGAAACCCGGAATTACCCGAAACGCATATTCGGGATTTGCCTCCGTTCCCATTCCTCCCGCATCAAAAATATATTTCTCCTTTCCTAAATGAATCTCAAAATGGTACGAAAATTCTTCTTTTTCCACCTCCGCCTCACATGCATAGTAATCAAACCACTCGTCACTGCTTTCTTTTTCCATAAAATACCGAGTCCCGTAATTCACCATGTATACACTGTCGGCTCCGTCCCGCGCCGTGCGGAATCTGATGGTCACCTGCGAATAAGGATTCGGCTCTGACGGAGAAAAATAATCCTCCGTCGTGTCGGCAAACAATGCCTCCTCGTTGATTTCCAGTCGTCTGTTTTCTTCTGTCTGCATCAATAGTCTCCCCATTTCGTTAACATACGGCCATTGTCATATTTTCACCAGGCTTATAGAGTCATACTTTGTCATTATACTATACATGTTTTATTATTTACATACTTTTTTTGAATTTTATATCTGCCGCGGCATGTCCCTGCTTCTGTCTGCCGGCCGGATGACAGGAAAAGTTCCGAATGTATGTTCTTAAAAATGGGCGGTAAAAAAGACAGTAACAAGTTACTGTCCTTTTTAGAGAAGGTATTTCTTTCTTATGGGGTATAGCAAAAAACTATATAATGTATTGGGGGGTTACGAGTATTATAATAGCACAACCCCTATTTTACGTAAATACTCACGATTCACAAATATCACAATTTTCACTGTTCGTTTTTGTACATTTCGCACATACGATTTTTATATCCTCTCGTCCAATATTTACTTTCTGCATAAGCAACCTGAAATCAGGAGCTTTTTACGAGGAATAGAAAGCCTCAGGCGACCTGTCGTCCCTCCTGACAAACAGTTTTTCAAATTCTTCCCTGCCAATTTTTTCCTTCTCAAGAAGAAGGTCTGCACAGCCATGAAGCACGTCGGAATTTTCCAGGATAATTGCCTTTGCCTTTGCATAACACTCGTCGATGATTCTTCTCACTTCCCTGTCAATCTCCCCGGCAATCAGCTCGCTGTGGCTCTTGGCATGGGCAAGATCCCTTCCGATGAATACCTCGTCGTCGTCGCTGCCGTAATTGATGACGCCGATGTTTTCGGACATTCCATACCTGGTCACCATATCCCTTGCCGCCTTGGTGGCCTTCTTGATAT
This sequence comes from bacterium 1xD8-48, assembly GCA_009917455.1. Lineage (GTDB taxonomy): Bacteria > Bacillota > Clostridia > Lachnospirales > Lachnospiraceae > Suilimivivens. Next base: position 37,793 of record QZDS01000021.1, read on the forward strand.
CGCTGGAGGCTCCTGTGGTGATATCCCCGAAAATAATCTCCTCCGCAATCCGCCCGCCCAGAGATACCATAATATCCTGCAGCATGGTTCCTTTAGTGATAAACATTTCATCATTTTCGGGAAGGGGCATGGTATAGCCTGCCGCGCCAAGCCCTGTGGGGATGATGGATACCGTGTAGACCGGTCCCACATCAGGAAGGACATGGAATAAAATCGCATGGCCGGCCTCATGGTAAGCGGTGATTTTCTTTTCCTTATCTGTAATAATCCGGCTCTTTTTCTCAGAACCGATTCCCACCTTGATAAACGCCTTTTTGATATCCTCCTGAACGACATAGGCCCGGTTTTCCTTGGCCGCCACAATGGAAGCCTCGTTTAAGAGATTCTCCAAATCCGCCCCGGTAAAACCCGCCGTGGTCTGGGCAATCTGCTTTAAGTCCACATCCTCGGCTAAGGGCTTGTTTTTCGCGTGTACCTTGAGAATGTCCTCTCTGCCGCCCACATCGGGACGGTTCACGCTGATTTTCCTGTCAAAGCGTCCGGGACGTAAGATAGCGGGGTCTAAAATGTCCACTCTGTTGGTGGCCGCCATCACAATGATACCTTCATTTACGCCGAAGCCGTCCATCTCCACAAGGAGCTGGTTCAGGGTCTGCTCCCTCTCGTCATGGCCGCCGCCCATACCGGTGCCCCGGCGTCTTGCCACAGCGTCAATCTCGTCTATAAACACAATACAGGGCGCGTGCCTCTTTGCCTCCTCAAACAAATCCCTGACACGGGAGGCGCCCACACCCACGAACATTTCCACGAAATCAGAGCCGGAGATACTGAAAAACGGCACCCCCGCCTCTCCGGCAATGGCCTTGGCCAGCAACGTTTTTCCGGTGCCCGGCGCGCCCTCCAAAAGAACGCCCTTGGGGATTCTTGCGCCCACCTTCGTAAACTTGGCAGGGTCCCGGAGAAACTCCACGATTTCCTCCAATTCTTCCTTTTCCTCCTTAAGACCCGCCACGTCTTTTAAGGTAATCTTGCCATCGCCCACGGACAGCTTTGCCCGGCTCTTGCCGAAGTTCATCATCTTATTACTGCCGCCTGCATTCTGGCTGTTCATCATCACAAAGAAGAATACCATAACGACGATGGCCAGAAGCACCGGAAACACGCTTGTGAGGAACCAGCTTTCCTCCTCCACTTTCTCAACTTCCGGATTTATCCCGTGGGAAATCAGGATCTGTTCGATTTCTGTTACGTCCGTAACATACAATGTCCTGCTTGCACCGCTGTTCAAAATGAAATCCACCTCGCCGGTAGGCGTTTCCCGGCTGGGGGTGATATTTGCATATGCAATATTGTCATTCTCCAAATCATGCATCAGTTCCCCTCTGGTATAATCCGCCTGGCCGTTGTCCAGAAAATTGGGGATAATCAGCAGCGCCATCAAAAGCAGCACCAGTATAAAATATGCATTAAATCCTTTACTTCTGTTATTCAATCCATTTACCTCTACTTAAAATTCTACTGTTCCAATATAAGGAAGATTTCTGTATTTCTGGTCATAGTCAAGACCATAGCCCACAATAAATTTGTCCGGAATCACAAACCCTGTGTAATCCACCGGGACCTCCACCTCTCTTCTGTCCGGCTTGTCAAGAAGAGTACAGAGCTTAAGACTTGCCGGCTCCCGCCCTTTAAGCATTTCAAGCAGATAGCTTAAGGTATGTCCGGTATCCACAATATCCTCCACAACAATTACATCCTTGCCCGCTAAAGGCGCATCCAAATCCTTTACAATCTTCACCACGCCGCTGGATTTTGTTTCGCTTCCATAGCTTGATACGGACATAAAATCCAGATACACCGGAACCGTGATTCTTTTTGCAAGCTCGCACATAAAGAAGCTCCCGCCCTTAAGCACGCAAATCAGATGAACCTCTCTGCCGGCGTAATCCCTGCTTATCTGTTCGCCCATCTGTCTGATTCTGGCGTCCACTTCCTCCTCTGAAAACAGCACATTAATCTTTTCAGCCATCCTGATGACTCCTTTCCTTCTGCGGGGCGCTTCCATCCACAGGCAGCCCTGGCTGCCGCATGAAGCCCCTCCGCCTTTCACTATAGTTCTTATATATTTTTATCTGTAACCGACACCTGTAAAATTCTTTCTGTACCTTCTGAAATCTTATAATATTCGCTTATCCGCCGTCCCGGCACCCACAGAATATGGGAACCTTCCGCAAGCACAAAGCAGGCGTCCCGCTCCTTCGCCGGAATCTTCTCGTTGACGAAGTAATCCTGCAGCGACTTACGATTCATTTTACTGTTAATCGTCAGATAATCGCCTTTCCGTCTGTGCCTGAACACCACAGACGAAGTTATTTTATCATAATCAAACCATTTCGTATATGTTTTTTCTGGAATATTTTGAGATTCCGGGGCAAATTCCCCCGTCCCTGGCCCAAATGCCTCCTTCCGCTCAAATACCGTACATTCCACCGGCCCGAATCCCGGTATCTCCACTTTGACCGAAGCGGCGTCACGCAATCTCCCGCCTGCCGTCACCGCAGCAGAAGTTTCGTCTGACGGCGTACTTCCGGCAGGAACCGCCACTTCGTATTCCCCGGCCTCCTCCCCGTGCGCAGGCATCCCGGTCTCCGTCTCCCTGCCGTGTTCCCTCTTTTGTATCATTCCCCAATCATATTCTTTATAGACCAAAAGTCCGTAAGGAAGATGCGCCTGCCTGTTTCCGTTCCCCGCAAAAATCTTTTCCGCGCTGTCTATATGGGTCGATGTAATATCCTTCCGGCTGCCTGCCGCCTGCGCCACACATTCAAGAAGAATCCGCCCCCGAAGATATTCATCCTCCTTAAGGAACGCCGGGAGATTTACCCTGACGCCTTTTCCGTTACCAGCCGGCGCCGTACATCTTGCCATGGCTGCTTTCGTCTGTCTTGTGATATACGCCTCCGCCTCCATCATCTGCCCTGCGGCCTGGCTTATATGGGCAGCCGCCCCCCGGCAGATCTCCCGCTCTGCATAAGGAAGAATGTGGCGCCTGATTTTGTTTCTGGTATAAACATCCTTCTCGTTGGTGCTGTCCGTGCAAAAGGAAATGTCCCTTTCCCTCAGCCAGTTCTCTATCTCCTCCCTTTTAAGGCACAGCAGCGGACGAATCACTCTTCCGTTCACTGGACGAATCCCGCAAAGCCCCGAAAGCCCCGTGCCCCGGAAAAGATGGAACAGCACCGTCTCCGCCCTGTCGTTGCTGTTGTGGGCGACCGCAATCCTGCCCGCATCTCCGCCAAGAACCTTTTCAAAGGACTGATAGCGGATATATCTTCCCTCCTCCTCCTCGGAACGGCCATGAGCCTTTGCCTGCGCCCTCACGTTCGTCTCCACCAGAAAAAAGGGAATCCCCAGCCTTTCACAGAGCGCCCTAACATAAGCCGCATCCTCCGAAGCGTCCTGACGGATGCCGTGGTTTATGTGAACCACTTTTACCGAAAAAGGAATCTTCTTCTGCAATTCCAGCAACACAAAAAGGAGGCAAACAGAATCTGCGCCCCCTGAAACTCCCGCCGCTATGGTATCGCCCGGCTCAATCATGCGGTACTTTTCGACATATTTCAGTACTTTATTTATCATAGTGTCTGCATTATAGCTTAATTTGGGGAGAATGTCAAAAAAGACGCGCTCTATTCCTCCTCCTTCTTCCAAATCCCAATCACCAGCACCGTCATATCGTCCCGGATTCTGCCTCTGGACTGGTGAATGCAGAAATTCAATATCGCATTGGCCATCTCCCCGGGGTTCTCCAGATTGGCGCTTCCTATCAGCTCGGAGAGCATGTCCTCTCCGATACCCTGCGAAAGGGCGTCCAGAATCCCGTCGGAAATCATCACAATATAATCCCCGTCAATCAGGCTTCTCCCCACGATTTCCATTTCCGTCTTCTGAAAAATCCCTAAAGGAAGGTTCCCGGAAGAAATCCTGTCCACCAGATGCTGTCTTTTAATATAAGTGGCCGCGCTTCCCACCTTTACAAACCGGCATTCCCCACTGTAAAGATCCATGCTGCACAAATCCAGAGTGGACATATTGGAGGTTTCCCCGCCCGCAAGCAGTGCGCTGTTTATCATCTGGATTGCAACATCCATCTGAAACCCTGCCTCCAGAAACTTCTGCATCAGCTCCACCACCATAGTGCTGTCGCTGCACGCCTTTTCCCCCGAACCCATCCCGTCGGAGAGGACGGCCGTGAGATTCCCTGTCTCCGTCTCAAAAATGGAATAATTGTCGCCGGAGATTTTTTCCGTCTCCTTTACCGCCTTTGCCACTCCCGTAAGAACGTGGAATTTCGCTTCCTCCACATAATAAAAGGTTGTCCACGACGCGCCGATAAAAAAGGAGTTGTCCGCGGCGCTCACAAGATGCATATTTAAAAGAACCGACAGCAAATCCCCGATTTCCTCCGCTGTGAGAGAATTTTTTTTCATATTTCTCATGGTCAGGGAAACCTCCATGCGGCCCCTTTCATTTTCAATTAAATACAGATTTTTCAGCTGGATATCCACTTCCCTAAGGGCGTGGGAAATCTGCTTAAAGCGCCTCTCTCCCATGGGAACGCATCTTCTTGCCTCCTCTGCGAGCTGGGTCATTATCTGAGCCATCTCCTTTAGATGCTCCACCATCAAATCTTTATTCTCATTCAGGCGCTTCTGCCATATATAATCTCTTCTATCCGCTTTTACCTCCTGCGGCATCCGTTCCCTGACATTTTCCGTGTCCCGGAAGCTTTCCGCCAGTTCCCTTATGGAATCCGCATAGGTAAGCAGTTTTCTTCTTCCATATTCCGGCAGTATGCTGGTGAATTCTTCTCTTTCGCTGAATATCTGCTTTTTCATATGCCCGTTCCTCCTGCAAGGCTTAATTATATACAATTCCCGCAGAATAGTTTGTCAAAAAAACGCATGTAAAAAAGGAAATTTTCTGACAAAAAAAACGGGCAGCGCCCGCTTTTTAAAATTTTTAATTCTCATCCTTAAAAAGTATCTCGCCCTCGTATACAAGCCCCAGCCTGTCCCGCGCAACCTCTTCCTTGTATTTCATGGTTTGCGTATACTTCTCGTACTCCTCTATCTCCTTCGTGCGCTCCTCCTCCTCCAGAATCTGAGCCTCAAGCTCCTGTTCCTTCAGCCGGTACGCATCCCTTTTGGCTGTAAGCCCCACACTGTCAACCGCTACCACTATCAGCAGCATAATTACAACCGCGCAGGCCAGAAACATGCCGAAACGATTCTGCCTTCTTCTTCTGTATGCTGCTCTTCTTGCCATAATTTCCCTCGCTTCTGCATTGCCTTCCAAAGAAGCAATTGTACACCGTTAATGCTTACATAATGTAATTTTAAGTAATTTTAATTTGCCCGTCAACTTCTTTTTTACACATTTCCCGGCTTTCTTTCCTTTTCTCCCGGAAAAAGCAAAAAAACGCCCCATCTTTCTGCCCAGAAACCGGACAGGTCCCAGCAAAATCCGCAGGAAACAAAAAATCACATGGCAGACCCGCTCTATTATCATGGAAATTCCCTTTACCACAAAAGAGCTGATACTTGCTTTATAGGCAATCATTCCCAGCGTCGCCCCGAGTACTGCAAACCATCTGAGAATCCCGTTATTTTCCTCGTAGAGCATATAAAATACGCCGATGGCGCAGGCAATCCAGAAAATCATGTCTTCCAGGGAAATAAGGAGCATATTGTGTTTTATCAGTCTGCGCAGTATCAGAAACCCGTCGTATACAAAAGTGATTACCACACCCAGCACAAAAGAATGGCCAAGGAACGTTACTTCATCGACTATGTTCTGTCCCATACGCACCTACTTAAACAATCTGGCAAGCAAAGACTCCCCCTTGCCTCCCATATTTGACTGCTCCGAATAAGTAAAGCTGTCCACGCGCCCGTCAACATCAACTTCCCCTTTATCCAGCATCAGCCTGTTGACATGCAGCTCGTTCCCCTTAATCATGAGCATTCCCTGCTCTGTTTCCAATATGATTTCGTTCTCGTCAAAAGACAGAACGTCATTAACGCCCGTTAAATTACACGACCTCCTGCTATTCAGTATCAGCTTGTGGGTCCGCTTGCTTACGCCTGTCAGTTCTTCCATAACAAATCTCCTGATACAATCTTCCTTAAAAAATTATATTAGGATAGCCCTGTTTTTAGAAGCAGTATTTTCTTATTTCCCTCAAAGGTACTTAAACAGCTCCTTCGCCTCTTCCTTCCTGACCGTTTCCTGCACGCTTAACACTTCCACCCTGACCTCCTTATTTCCGAAAGCAATAGTTATGATATCGCCCTCCTTCACGTTTGCGGAAGCCTTGGCCGGCTTGTCATTGATAAGCACCCTTCCCGCATCACAGGCCTCGTTGGCCACCGTCCTTCTTTTAATCAGCCGGGAAACCTTTAAATATTTGTCCAGTCTCATAGTAGTTTTCTTTATAAACCTCCATAGTAAAAAAGAACCCGTATACTGACAGGTTCTTTTCGTTCATAAATGTGTTTCGTCTGATAAGCATATCAGCAGTTATGCGTTTACCATATCCTTTAAAGCTTTGCCGGCTTTGAACTTGGGAGCCCTGGAAGCCGCAATCTGCATTACCTCATTTGTCTGAGGGTTTCTTCCTTCTCTTGCCGCTCTCTCGGATACCTCAAAAGTTCCGAAGCCAACCAGCTGAACCTTTCCGCCCTTCTTTAATTCTTCTGATACAACATTTGTAAAAGCTTTTAATGCCGCTTCCGCATCCTTTCTGGATAATCCAGATTCCTCTGCCATAGCTGCAACTAATTCTGTTTTGTTCATGTTGAACTCCTCCTCTTTCTATATGAGTTTTCGTAGATGTCTCTTATTTGAAACGCCCGTAGTATATATATATCCTCTTTAAATCTGTTTGTCAAGGCAAATTTTGGATTCCTCCATATTTCCGCTCTTTTTCACTTTTTATTTTCGTCAAAAAGCAAACAAAATCAACGAAATTTTATTTTTTCTTAAGCTCGATTTTCAGCACGGTGTCCGTCTTGTCCGGCAGGGGATAGGTATACGCCGCCACCTCTCCAAGGGTGACAAAAGCCGTCTCCGTAAACATGGCAGTGTTCCAGGCCTCGCCCCGCTTCATTTCGCTGCCGTCCGCCAGGTAAAAAATCCTCTCCGGCTCGTCCGGCCCGATTCCGTAAAGAGGCAGCGCCCCCAAAGGCGCCTCGTACACGTGGGCATACACCGTATTGCCCTTCTGGGTGTATCTTCCCCATTCCGGCTTGGGAATATCGCTGATGCCGCAGCCATAAATGCTTTCACTGTTCTTTTCCATCCATACGCCGATTTCCTCCAGGATTTTAACACTCTCTTCCGGTATCCTTCCCCTCGCGTCAGGCCCCACATTTAATAGCATATTGCCGCCCTTGCTCACGCATTCCACCAGCTTCCGAATCAGCATCCCGGCAGGCTTATATTCATAGTCAAAATTACAGTAGCCCCAGTGGTTATTCATGGTCGCGCACAGCTCCCAGGGAATCATCTCTCCCTTCTCGTTGCGCACGCCGCAGGGCGGTATAATCTGCTCCGGGCTGGCAAAATCCCCGCTGTAAATCAGCGGATTTTCCGTTGCAATACTGCCGTGCTTCCCACCGCCGCCTTCCAGTCTGTTGTCGATAATCACATCCGGCTGATACTTCCGCACCATCTTAATCAGCTCTGTCGCCTTCCACTTTTCTCCGCACATATCGTCATAGGAAAAGTCAAACCAGAGAATGTCCAGCTTTCCGTAGCCTGTCACCAGCTCCTTTACCTGACCGTGCATATATTCCAGATACCTGTCGAAGTTGATTTTTTCATCCCTGTACGCTTCACAGTTCCGCATAGGGTGCTGCCTGTCTCCGTATTTGGGAAAATCCGGGTGATGCCAGTCTATAATCGAAAAATAAAGTCCTGTTTTAATTTCTTCTTCCCGGAACGCATCCAGAAATTCCCTCACCAAATCCCGGCCGGCCTTCGTATTGGTGGCCTTGTAGTCTGTCAGCGCAGAGTCGAACAGGCAAAAGCCGTCGTGATGCTTTGCTGTTAAGACCGCATATTTCATGCCCGCCTTCTTTGCCAGCTTTGCCCACTGTCTCGGGTTAAAATCCACCGGGTCAAACATATAAAAATACTTTTCATACTCACTGGCCGGCATCTCCTTCTCTGACATCATCCATTCCCCGCAGGCCGGAATTGCGTACAGCCCCCAGTGGATAAACATGCCGAATCTGGCGTCCATAAACCATTTTGTCCGTTTTTTGATTTCCTGATTCATTTTGACCTTTCCTTTTTCTTTTTTTAATCGTCAGGCGGCGCATTCACGCAAGACGCCTGCTTCGCTTCAGCCAGTTGCCCTTAAGATAATAAACGATAAACATAACAGATGTTACGCTCCATGTGAGCGGATAACTGAACGCCACCGTTGACATTTCCGGCCGCAGCGGTGTCGCAATCAGCACCCACGCCACCCTGAGGACGCAGGTTCCCAGCGCAGTCATCACCGTGGGAACAACAGCGTCCCCGCAGCCTCTCGCCGTACCGCCTAAAATTTCCACACATATAAAAGTAATATAGCAGGGCGAGATTACCCGAACCATTCCCATCCCTATTTCAATCACGTTTGCGTCCGTTGTAAAAAGCCGGAAAAAGAGATTCCCCCCTAAAAGCACGATTGCGCTCATCAGTACACTGGTAAAAGCCGCCATGCCGAGGCAAATACGGGCGCTTTTGTGAATCCTGTCATATTTCCCCGCCCCGAAATTCTGTCCGGCAAAGGTTGTAATGGAAATGCCATAAGCCCCGCTAATCATCCAGAAAATGCCGTCCATCTTCCCATAAGCCGTCCACGCCGCAACCGTGTCCGTCCCGAAGGAATTCACACTGGACTGGACAATCAGGTTTGAAATGGAATACATGGAGGACTGCAGTCCTGCCGGGAGCCCAATCCTGATAATATTCCGAAGAATATAGGGATGAAAACGGATTTCCCGCAGATTCAGCTTATAAATATCCTCAGACCTCATCAGGGCGGCCGTCACTAAAGCCGCGCTGAACACCTGAGAGAGAACGGTAGCTATGGCTACCCCCGATACTCCCATTTTCAGAACCACCACAAAGAGAATGTCCAGGAAAATATTGGCAATGCAGGATAATATAAGGAAGTAAAGGGGTCTTTTTGAATCCCCTACCGCCCGCAGGATACTGGAACCCATATTGTAAATCAGGGAGGGAATCACGCCCAGGAAATAGATTCTCATATACCGGACGGACATTGCCATTATATCCGCCGGCGTGTTCATTGCCCGAAGCGCCGCCCCGGAAAATAAAAGCCCCAGCAGCATGATAACAGCCCCGCCTGCAATGGAAAGCGCCATCGCCGTGTGAACCGCCTTTTTCACGTCCTCCTCGTGGGACGCTCCATAAAATTGGGAAATAATTACGGTCGCGCCCGAAGAAAGACCCATAAAGAATCCCACCAGCAGATTAATCAACGTGGAGGCAGGTCCGCCTACCGCTGCCAGCGCCTCTTTTCCCACGAAGTTTCCCACGATAACCGCGTCCGTGGTGTTATATAACTGCTGAAAAAAAGTCCCGAACAAAATCGGGAAGAAAAAAAAGAGGAGCTGTTTCCAGATAACCCCCTCCGTAATCTGATTCGTGGAATGCCTGTCCACAGTTTTTGCCGCTTTCATGTGATTTTCCCTCGCTTGTTTCTTTGGTTGACTGTACAGGGGAGAACATGGATGTCCCCCTTGTCTGCTAACAGCAATGTCACATATTATAGCCGCTTTATGGGGGAAATACAAGGGGGTGAATCAGGAATATTTTAAAACTGCTCCATCCACATCACATAACAGAAAAATATAAAGAAAAGCGCCGGTGGGAAATAACGCACCACCCCGAATATTTTTGATTTCCATGTCCTTCGTTCTCTCAGAAATGCCTTCAGCTCTTTCAAATTCCCTTTTCGGAAACCGGCCTTATCCACGGGCAGTATTCTTCTCTCCGTAAAATACAATATATAATAATTCCGCGTCTCTCCAATCCGGCACAGTTCTTTGTAGGGAAGCTTTTTGCTGAACTTCCCTTTCACTGTGACATGCATGTCATAAAAAGACACCGTTCTGTTTTCACCGGGCACAAGCTTCATATGCTCCTTAAACTGCTTTTCACCCACCAGCTTCGGAAACGCCTTAAGCAGGCACCAGACGGCAACACCAGACGGTACAAAGGTTATTCCCGCCACACCGGAAAACTCCAGAATCGTACCCACGGAAGGCGAGGAAAAGTATGCGTGAGCCGCCTCCGAAAGGCCTGGAAAGATATCGGAAACAGAGGGAAGAAGCACCATAAACATAAAAATGATTGTCATGCCTACGAAAATAATCCCCAAATCAATCCGTGACGTTTCCAGTTCCGCGCACATTTCCTTAGTCAGGGTATATTTATTGGTGAAATAAGAATACTGTGTATTTGCTTCCGCCCTGTTAAAATCGTTTTTCATATTCGCACCTTTTATCTTTCCGCCTGTCAGATACTCTGATATAAAGAGACTGCCGCATTTTTAATGCGACAGCCTTCTTTTAATTATGTATTGGAATCTGTGCTGCTTCCGTTAATGCGGTCCGTATTGTCAGCGTTCCCGTCGCCGGAATCCGCATTACCGGAGTTTTCTCCATTCGAATCCAGGCTTTACGAATCCGTCAATGAATTACCGCTCACAGAATTACCGCTCACTGTGTTATTATTGCTGTTACTGTTGTTTCCCGACGTCTGGTTCTGGCTTCTGTTCCTGTCGTTTGCAGAATTGCCGTTGATGGAATTGCCGCTCACTGTGCCGTTTCCGTTTTCCGGTTCAAGGTCAGGAAAAGCGTAGGTGACGTCTCTGCCGTCGTCGGTAACCACAATATCGTGGCTTCTGGTAACATAACCCTCCCTGCGGAGTGTGATTGTATGAGCCCCTGCCGTTTTGTCATAGGTAACAGGCGCGATTCCCATATACAGGTTATCCTGGTAAACGGCCACGTCCGCCGGCGCTTCAATGGTAATTCTTCCGCTGCCAGTACTGGCAGATGAGGAAATACCGTTTCCTGAAACGGTTTCCACAGCCTTCGCTTTCTCCAAATCCATTTTCACCGTAATCGTTTCTGCCTCCACCTTAATATATTCGGAAAGGCTGTCATATCCGTCGGCCTCGGCCGTCACTTTATGTAAACCAAGAGGAAGCCGCAACGGATAGGTGGTTTTGACACTCTTGTCATCTACATAAACCTTTGCGCTTTCAGGAGTAATTTCAAATATGACAACTCCGTCATCCGGCTCGGGAATTTCAATATCCCCAAGGTCAAGCTCTGTTACCTTATTTCTTTCAATCGTTACGTCTCTGGTTACATCTACCTTCTCCGCAGTCAGCCGGACCGTATATTCGCCCTCCGGTACTGTTATCAGCATGTCCTCCGCAATCTGGGAAATCACGGTCTGCCCCACCTCAATCCATCCGCCAAGCAGGGCTTCGGAATTTTTCAGTTCCAGATAACCGTGTCCCTTATCAACGGTAATGCTCATTACGTTACTGCCTTTTCCATGAAAGGAAAGGATATCCTGATGGATAATCTCCCCGGTGTCAATGGGTCTTCCCTCCGAAAATACCAGAACATTACTTCCCATATTGAAGCTTTCCTCTCCGATGGTCGCGCTGTCGTTTCCGGCATTCAGATTGTATTTTGCGATGCCCTCGTAGCTCCAGGCGTCTCCCGAAAGGGTAATGCTTCCCAGCTTTTCCAGCTCATTATTATAGGTAATTTCCGCAATATCGCCCGGCTGCAGCTGAATCACGGCCATTGCGCTCCCATACCTGTCGTTAATCACCGTAGTCCCGTCATAGCTGAAAACCCTGTTCTCATTACGGTCCGGCAGATACATGGCCATTGCCTGGCTTTCCTCGCTTACAGCTTCTATCACCACCGACGCCGAGGATGTGTAAATATTTACCGGCTCCTCCTCCTCCACATTTTCATAAGCGCTCTCAAAGGTGGATTCCTGTGCCAGACTGGCGGCGCCGCATCCTGTCAGTATCAGACAAAGGCTTAAAAGCAATGGCTTTATCGAATTTTGTATCTTTTCAAATTTTTTCATTTTTCCTCATTCCCGCATAAACCGCTTTGCGGTATCCTTTCGAGCTTAGTGATTCCCCACTCTCACATCTTCAAGTATACCACGCCCGGCCAAATATGAAAAGCACTAAGATAATCCATATCTGGTCCGAAATTTCTCAAGAAAATCCTGTTTATCCTTCTCCTGCCCGGTTACGCGGATTAATTTTTCCAGATTTCTCCCCGGAATCCAGGCTTTTCCTGAATTATAATAAAAATTAACTATCTTCCAGAATTTTTCCGGATAGGCCAGGCGGTAATACAGCTGTCTGAATTCTTCTTTTTCCATGGGCCGTATCTTGTCATAGGAATTAATCAGCTCAAAGCCGATGCCTTCCGCCCAGTTATTTTTTTCCATCAGCTTTCTCATAAAAAGGTACAAATCCCTGACAGGACTGTCAGAAACACATTTTTCAAAATTAATCAGATAAATCCCGTCTTTGCAAAACATGATATTGTGATGCTGATAATCACCATGGCAGGTAAAGCGGCTTTCCTCCCCGCTCTTAAAAAACCGCAGCTCCTCTGTCATCTGCAGCGCCAGGTTAAGAAAATAGTCATAATTTTTCATCAGGTATATTTCAAAATCTGTTTTCGGGCTTTTGTCCCACAGATATTTCCTGACTCTTTTAAGCTCTTTGTTATGCTTTTCAAACTCCAGATGCGGGGTGCGGGGCACACAGACGCCCGGCAAAGGCTCCTCCGAATAAGACGCCCTGTGAAACTGTGCCAGCGTTTCCACCGCCTGCACGCACTCGCCCGCGTCTCTCACGTTGCACTCTCTGCCTTCAAAATAAGTCTTAAGGATATAGGAAGTCCCATCCGCGTCCTGCGTCAGAAGTTCCTGCTCTTTATTTTTAAGAATGCCTTCCACATTCTCAAAACCATTTTCTTTCACCATGGTGAGCAGAGCATTCTGAAAAACGGCCTTTTCCCTGCGCCCGGCGTATTCCTTCCATATATAAGTGCCCTGTTTTGTTTCACATAGAATAGCGCCCCGACCTTTCCAGGTGCGAAGCACTTCAATATCATAATTTTCCAACAGATTAACGCTTCTGTCATTCACGGCGATTACCCCCAAGTTGTGTCATATCCTATCATATGAATAACCGCCATAAAGTATTACTGGAAATGTTGCCTCTTTCCGTCCTCCTGACATCAGCATTATTTTCCGCCTGCCGATTCCTCCGCCGCAATGGCAAGCAGCGTATCCTTTTGGTTCAGCTCAGGGTTTTCAATCACAATATCAAGGAGTCTTCCAAGGGTCTCCCCAAGCGCCGGTCCTGGCTGCATTCCGGCCCTGTCAATTAAATCCTTTCCTGTCACGGCAAGATTTTTTAAAGACAGACAGTGCCGCTCCTTAAGAATCTGCTCATATACCTCTCCCACTGCCCGAAGCCGTTCTTCCTTTTCAAGACGCAGATACGTACTCTGAGCCATCATATCCGCATGCCTGACCTCCAGAAGCAGCGGGAAAATATCTTCCCCCACCTTCCTGACCGCCCGCCGGACGTATTTTGCCTCCGGGAGAATGTCGTAATCATGATAAAGAACAAGGCGGGTGACCGTCTGTATAGTGTGGTTGTCAAATTTCAGTCTGTGCAGAACCCGCCGGGTGATTTCCTCCGATACTGCCGGATGCCCGTGAAAATGGGAAATCCCTTCCGGGCTCTCCGTCAGTGTCTCCGGCTTTCCCATATCATGAAAGAGCATGGCAAGGCGCAGTCCCTTCTCCGGCCTTATCTCCTGCATGGATTTTAAAATATGCTCTCCTACGTTGTAACAGTGGTGGGGATTATTCTGCTCCGTTTCCATACATCTGTCAAACTCGGGCAGAATAATTTTTGTAATGCCCGTCTTCCAGGCAGTCCGCAGCTTTTCCGGGTGGGGGGACACCGCCAGCTTTGTCAGCTCCACGGCAATCCTCTCCGCGCTGATAAGCCGCAGCCTCTCCGAAAGCTTACCGATTGCCGCCGAAGTCTTTTCTTCTATTTCATATCCCAGCTGGGCGGAAAAACGCACCGCCCGCATCATGCGCAGGGCGTCCTCCGTAAAACGCTCTCCGGCGTCGCCCACGCATCTGATTACCTTATTTTCAATATCCTTAAGACCGCCGAACTCATCCACAAGCCCCGCCTGTTCATTGTAGGCCATGGCGTTGATTGTGAAGTCTCTCCTTTTCAGGTCCTCTTTAAGGCTGGCGGTAAAGGTCACGCTTTCCGGGTGTCTGCCGTCCTCGTACTTGCCGTCAACGCGGTAGGTCGTCACCTCAAAGCCTTCTTTTCCGAGCATCACCGTGACTGTCCCGTGCTTAATTCCTGTGTCTATGGTGTGCCGAAAAAGCTCCTTTACCAGAAGGGGGGAGGCGGAGGTGGTGATATCCCAATCCGCCGCCTCCCGCCCTAAAATAAAGTCGCGGATACACCCCCCTACGGCATAGGCCTCGTAGCCGGCTTCCATAATCGTATCTATGATGAATTTTACTTTTTCAGGTAGTTGTATCTCGACGTTCATATTCTTAGTTCCGCTGATTCCGGCTCCTCTTTTATCAATATGCTCTGCCCCAGTAAACCATTTTCTTTGCGGGTCTGCCACAGTAAACGCAGGTATCAGACAGGCACTCCTGCTCAAAGGGCATACAGCGGCTGGTAACGGTCATGTTTTCTTTGATGGCTTCCTCGCATTCCCGTTCTCCGCACCACATTGCCTTAACAAAACCGGATTTTTCCGCAAAACTCCTTTCAAATTCTTCTCTGTTTACCGCTGTGTATGTGTGCTCCTCCAGATGCTTTCCCGCCCGTGCAAGCATGTCGGACTGAATCGTTCTCAGCAGCTCTCCCACGGTCTCTTCCAGCTTATCCAGCGCAACTTCTGTCTTTTCCCTTGTGTCACGGCGGCAGATTACACATTTGCCCGCCTCGATATCCTTAGGGCCGATTTCCACACGCATGGGGATTCCCCTCATCTCCTGCTCGGAGAATTTCCATCCGGGGCTCTTGTCGCTGTCATCCACCTTCACGCGGAAAGCTCCCAGCTTATCCCGCAGCTCATAAGCCTTGTCGAGAACGCCTTCCTTTTTCTGCTGGATAGGGATAATCATCACCTGTGTGGGCGCAATTTCAGGAGGCAGCACCAGTCCCGAGTCGTCGCCGTGAACCATGATAATCGCTCCGATAATTCTGGTGGAAACTCCCCAGGAGGTCTGATGAACATATTTCAGCTGATTGTCCTTATCCGTAAACTGAATGCCGAAGGCTCTGGCAAATCCGTCGCCAAAGTTATGGCTGGTTCCCGACTGGAGCGCTTTGCCGTCGTGCATCAGCGCTTCTATGGTGTAGGTGGCCTCCGCCCCCGCGAACTTTTCCTTTTCCGTCTTGCGGCCCTTTACCACGGGAATGGCCAGCACCTCCTCGCAGAAGTCCGCATAAACGTTCAGCATCTGCTCTGTGCGTTCCTGCGCCTCCTCGGCTGTTGCGTGTGCCGTGTGGCCCTCCTGCCACAGAAATTCCCTTGAGCGCAGGAAAGGACGCGTCTCCTTTTCCCACCTCACAACGCTGCACCACTGATTATATACCCTGGGCAAATCTCTGTAGGAGTGGATGTCTCCCTTATAGAAATCACAAAACAGGGTTTCCGATGTGGGGCGCACGCACATTCTCTCCTGAAGGGGATTTAAGCCCCCGTGAGTTACCCATGCCACTTCGGGCGCAAAGCCTTCCACGTGGTCCTTTTCTTTCTCTAAAAGGCTCTCGGGAATAAACATGGGCATATACACGTTCTCCACTCCCGTCGCTTTGAATCTCTCGTCCAGCCGCTTCTGGATGTTTTCCCAGATAGCATAGCCGGCGGGCTTGATTACCATACAGCCTTTTACATTGGAATATCCGATGAGTTCCGCTTTTTTGACCACATCCGTATACCACTGGGCGAAATCCTCGCTCATGGATGTGATTGCTTCCACTAACTTTTTCTCTGCCATTTTCTCTCCATTCCAGTTCCGCAAGTGCGCTTCCAGTACACTTGGGTCTGGAACGATTTTTGGCCGCTTATGCGTCCTAAAATCGTTCCGTGCACTGTACGCGCATTTGCTGTTTTCCAGTTCCGCTGCAGCCCGCAAACACACCTGGGTCTGGAACGACTTTCGGCTGCTTACGCATCCTAAAATCGTTCCGTGCGTCTGTGGGCTTTCGCTGTTTTTTTAGTTCCGCAATAACTACAACACAAAGGGCGGCACACCTATCCACCCTGTAAGGGACCGGAATCCGGCGGTACCACCCTGATTAATGCTTTCACATTCTCTTTTCTTACCGTTATCGCCGGTGCTACGCTGTATTTTCATACAGGGCTCCAAGGCAGGTTCCGAACATTGTCACCCGGAAATCTTTCAGCGCCTTTTGCTTTTCCATGCGGCCTTTATGCTCCGGGGCATGTTCCCGGTTGCCTGCTTTTTGCAAAAGGGATTTCCTCTCTGACGGCTTCCTGTACGTACTAATCCTTTTCTTCGCCACGTCTTTTTCCTTGCGGAAAATCATTTTACCTATGCCGGTTTCAAAACCGGGAGCTTATCTGCAGGTTTCGTTTCCGACATCGTACCATGATTGTAGAAAATTTCTGCCGATTTGTCAACACCCTTTGCGTTTTGTGCGCAGACAAAACCGAACGGGTTTGCCAGCCTGTTGACAGGAAAACATCGCTATGCTATAATGGTAACAGACGTTGCGCAACTTATATTTCCATATGGAGGGAATAAAAATGCCGCCAATACCAATTATTACGAAACAGGACATTATTGACGCCGGGATTCAGTTAATCAGAGAGAACGGAATAAGCAGCGTAAATGCCCGCAGTCTGGCGAAATCTCTTAACTGCTCTACAAAGCCTCTTTTTCGCGTTTACAAAAATATGGAGGAGCTGAAAAAGGATATTAAAAAGGAACTTGATAATTATTACAGTGAATTTATGGAAAAGAATATGACTGATGAAAACCGGCTGTTAAGTCAGGGCATTTCATATATCGAATTTGCGCGTAGTGAAAAAATGATTTTCAACAGCTTATTTATGAATATGACCATGGCCGGTTCTTCCTTACAGGATATTATCCATGCAGAGTGGAACAGAGCTTCCATAGAAAATGCAAGAGAACTGACAGGCTTGTCAACAGAAAAAGCAGAAATGCTGTTTATCAATTTTTGGCTGTATTCTCATGGTATAGCTACGCAAATTGTATCGAATGATATCGAAATTCCATTGGATACGGTAAAGAATTTATTGAAAAATGCTTTTAAACGTTTTTCGTTGGAAACAGTATAAAAAATGCAAGAAAGGATAGTTTCACATGTTGGAAAATAAAAAAAGGACACCGGAAGAACTCAAAAAATATATGATTGACCTCAGGGAATGGTTAGCCCAGGAGAGGGATAAGCCCATTGAAGAAATGGCAGATTTCTTTTCCAACCGGATTGATAATTATGATAATGTTCATCTTGGTAATTGGCCGGAGGAATATGCTCATATAGCGGATTACTTTGATACCCCTTTAAATACTTTACTTGATATTGGCTGCGGTACCGGGCTGGAGCTTGCATCAATCTATGAAAGGTTTCCTGATGTGAAGATTACGGGTATTGATTTATCCAAAGATATGTTGGAAAAACTCCGGGTTAAATATGCGGATAGGGATATTGATTTAATTATGGCAGATTATTTTGAATATCCATTAGAAGCAGAGAAATATGACGCCGCTCTTTCATTTGAAACATTACATCATTTTAAATATGCTAAAAAGCAAAAGATATATGAGAAGCTTTTTCAGGCAATTAAACGCGGAGGTTACTATATCGAATGTGATTATGTCGCCTGTTGTCTGGATGAGGAAAAGCTCTGCCTTGAGCAGTATGAATTTAAACGTAAAGAAAACAACATACCTGACGACGTCTTTGTTCATATTGATATTCCTTTAACGCCTGAGCATCAAATACAGTTGATGAGAAATGCTGGTTTCAGAAATGTGCATATACTTTACGAAAATAAAAGCACAATGATTATTAAAGCCGAAAAATGAACGAAGCCGGACGCAGAAACGACAGAGTTGTTCTCTTATAAGTAAAAAAAGAAATCACATTTCAGAGCCCTTTCATCATGCGCGTGGACATCAGGCAGGTTTCTCCGTTGGTAAAATGAATCATCCTGTTTTTGACGTCCACCTCTTTTATGTTATTTTTATTTACCAGAAACGACCGGTGGCAGCGCACAAAGTTATCGCCCAATGTGTCCGCCAGCTCTTTTATCGTGCCGGAAAATTCAATCTGGCGGTCTTTTCCGTGGAGAATGACCTTATGGATATTGCCGGAGGTCTCAAAAAAGAAAATGTCATTATAATCCACGCTGATTTTCCGTCCGCCGAACCGGACAGTACAGGCCTTATGTGTCCTGCCCATATGGAGCGTATGGCGTTCCATTGCATTTAACAGACATTCCCTGATTTTCACCTTCGCTTCGGCAGGATTGTCCTTTAAAACAAAGTCCATTGCCTCCACCCGATACTGAAAGGTCATGTAGCTCATTTCGGAATGCGCGGTTATGAATATGACGAAGCCGCGGGGGTCGGACAATCTGATTTCCTGCGCCAGCTTCATTCCGTTCATATCGCTGCCCAGGTCGATATCAAGGAAATAAATTCCTGTGTTTGTACCGGTTCTGACCTTTTCCAGCAGTACATACGGGTCCCCCGCCTCCAGGATAAGCTGCATATCCAGCTCCTCTATCAGTACAGTATTCCGAATAATTTGCACAATCGCCCGCCGCTGCGCGGCGTCATCTTCGCACACAAAGATGTCCAGCATATGATATCACCCCTTTCCGGCAGACAGCTCCATGTGCTGCGTGAAGCGTCCGCGCCTTATTGTTGTTTCCAGCAGAACATTGTCATAAGAACCGATGATTTTCTGAACATTGGAAAGCCCGATTCCCTGATGTCCGGTCTTTGTGCTGAACCCCTTTTGCTTTAACCTGTGCAGCGCCACTCCGTTATCCTGAAAGCAGTTGCTTATGATGACCGACACGCCTTCCTCATTCTGAATGATATTTAAGCCTATCTGCGGCTGACTGGTCTCCAGCGCGGCTTCAATCGCATTGTCCAGAAAGATTCCCAGTATTCTGGCAAGGTCTACGGTGTCCATCAGAAAACCGTCCACCTTATCGGGAATGTCAATCGTGACCTCAATCCCGGATTCGTGGGCGTAAATCATTTTTGCGCAGAGCAGGCTTTTGATTTCCAACACACCGATGTTGCCTAACTGATTCAGCTTGTAATCCCCCTGGTCAATCAGATTCTTCGTAGGGAAAATTTTGCTTTCAAAAAATTTCTTTAGTTCGTCCATATCGCCGTTTTCAATATAGCCGGACAGTGAGAGCAGAATGTTCACATAATCGTGCTTAAAAGAGCGCAGACCGTTATACATGGCTTCCAGATTTTGTGCGTAGTCCTGTAAATCCTGCAGGGCTTTCTGTTTGGCCTGCTCCTGCACCTGCTCCAGCCACATAAGGCGCATGGCCAGAAGCAGAAAAAGCATAACGAGCAGATATCCTGAAATATGCAGGACGTTATTATATATCATTTTGCCGAGAGAGCCGTTTTGTCCCGGGATGATATCGTCAAATAAAAAAATGGTTATAAGGAGCAGTAATACGGCGTCAATCAGATACCACGTCTGATGAAGGCGCAAAACGCCTTTGCCTGACAATAATAATTTTTTAAGCAGTCTGCCGCAAAACAGCGTAATAAAATAAAACAGCAGGATGTGAATCAGCCGCACGCCAAAGGAAACATACTGCCGATTGATGAAAGACAAAGGAATCAATGCATGCAGAAAACCGGTCAGAATATTATCTGTCACAATGGCAAGCACGAATCCAACCATCCCCATACAGACATTCTCCGGCGCGGTATCCCGGCAGATAATCAGTCCATAAATACAGACTACAGCCAGAATGCCGAACAGACCGTATGGTATTAAGGACAGGAGCGTTACCGGCATTCCGGCAGCCAGCAGCAGTACATAAAGCGCAGCAAACGCTTTCAGGCTCATGCGCCCGGGCCATACATTGCGAATGGCAACAGCAAGCTGAAAAAAAGACAGCAGCATTTCAATATTTTCTTCCTTTCAAGTTTTACTCCCCTGATTATACTTTATGTGATTCTCTGTATCAAGCGCCGCTATGCGAAAATGACGAATAAGTGCGCGCTTTGCCGAAAAAGGAACGCACTTATCTGCAAAAAGAAGCGTTTTACGACTGTTTTGAGAGAACCGCTGTTTTCTCTGGTATACTCTCTTGCAGATAAATACATATTAGTTGCAATAAGCTGACCCGCGAAGCGTGGCAGCGTTTGCCGGGAAGGAGATTGAAAGTTATGAAAAATCTTTTGAAAGGGGCTGCAGTGATGGCAGCTGTAATGATTGCTAATTTAATCGTCAGTATCGTCTGCAATATGAACGGCATTGAATTAAATTCGACAGTTACAGGTACCGTATCAGCAGTTTCCGCTATATTAATTTATCACGGACTGACGAAAAATGGAAAAAATTAGGAGTCAGTGACGGTATGGGTCGTGTTCTGCCAGGAAATCCGTCATTTTGAATGCGTGGGAATATAGGAGGGATACTTCTGTAAAAATTTTTCATTTGCTCTTTGCATGGCCTCATAATATTCCCGGTAGGAATTGCTTAAGCGGCACATTGCCGGGATAAAAACCTCATTGTAGCCGCTTGCGCTTTGAAACTGCTTAAGGGCTTCCTCCAGAAGAAACGCCGGCGAATTTCTGTATTCTTCCGACTGCTTATACGCCATCCAGCTTTCAATGAATTCCTGATTTTCGGCAATGTATTTTTCCGTATCGGAAATCACAGCGTCCATTCCCTCCGCCATCTTCTCGACAAATTCTTCATCAAAATGGGCCACGGCCTCGTCCAGACATTTCTGCAGATTATCGGGAAGCCGGAAATCCGCGCCGTCCAGAAAGGAAATAACCGTTTCATAAGCCTCCTGCTGCTCCTTCGTCGCAACGGGTTCGTCCAGATAAGCGGCAAAATGCAGACAGATATATCTGCCGTAGTTTCCCGGAAAGGCGTTAAAAATTCTCTCCGATACGGCCTCCTTTTTCTGCAGCTGGCTCAGCTTTTCCTCCGTTTCCTCCCAGTTACCTTTCTCCGCCAGCTCTGAAATCAGCTTTTGCTTTTCCTGCAAAACCGTTGCCTCCATTGCCTTTCTGAACGAAACCCTCGCCAGAGTCTCCTTCCCTGCCCCCGTCTCCGACAAAATACTGCGAATCTCTCCGACAGATAACCCCAGCCCCCTTAAAACCGAAATCTTCCGTAACGCCATCACGTCCCTTTCCGAGAAGTCCCGATATCCGTTTTCCTGGACCGCCGGAACTATCAGCCCCTGCTGCCTGTAGTATTCAACTGCCTTTTTGGTAAGGGAACACTTTTTGCACACCTCGTTTATCAGCATGGATTTCACCCCCTGTTCTTTTCACTCCGCGCCTCCGGCAATACTGGCAGTCAATACTCTGCCTGACGCTGATATTATAGTAACCCGCCCCCTCAGGGCACAGTCAAGCGTTTTCCCGGGTTTTTTTGCTATTTTATACTAAATTTGCTTAAACACTTGACACCGCCTCAAAAAAGCGTTAATTTATCAGTAATTCAAAATATCTTTCTATTCTTTATCGTGTGCATTTCGCACATTCGGCATTTTCTGCCGGTTTATCCAATTGCTTTTATGGGATGAATGAAGATGAGAAAACACTGTAACTGTAAACACCGCGAAAGCCTGTATGGTGCATAAGTCAGTTTTACGGCTTGGAATACAGTCTGAAATTGACTCAGGCCATGTGTACGCCAAAGCGGTACCTAAACGGAGGATTTTTATGACAGCAAAACTAAAGGATTATTTCCCTCTCATCAGGGAAAGGGATGAAGTACTGGCAGAAATCAGAAAAAGCCGGACTCTCCACAGGCAATTCAGGGACTGGACAAAACAGCAGCAGGAGGAATTCCTGGATATCTGCACCGGGGTAAAAGGATTAAAGCTCTTGTACGACGGATTTTTCAAGGAGGTCATGAACCCGGAATACGTCCCGGAGCGGCTCAGCGATTTCCTCTCCTGCCTTCTGGGTCAGGAGCTTAAGGTGGTCGCAGCGATTCCCTCGGACTCTGCGCGGCTTGCCGACGAAAGCGTCCTTCTGGGGATGGATATCGTGGTGGCGCTTGCTGACGGGAGCATTGCCAATGTGGAAATGCAGCGAATAGGGTATCTTTTCCCCGGCCAGAGGGGCGCCTGCTACTCGGCGGACCTGCTGCTGCGCCAGTATAAGCGGGTAAGGGGGCGAAAGGAGAATTTCAGCTACCGGGATGTGAAAAGCGTGTATACCATTGTGCTTTTTGAAAAGAGCCCTGCGGCATTCCACGCCTACCCTGATATCTGGTATCATTTTTTCAGGCAGAAATCAGACACCGGACTTGAGCTGGAGCTTTTACAGAAATATCTATTTATCCCCCTTGACATATTTACGAAAAACCGGCAAAATAGAAACATAAGAAGCAAAAAGGACGCATGGCTGACCCTGTTTTCCAGCGACGACCCGGAGACTGTCATGGAGCTGATAGAGGCATACCCGGAGTTTAAGGAAATCTATGAGGAAGGCTACGAAATCTGTCGGAATATGGAGAAAGTGATGGGACTGTTTTCAAAGGAATTGTATCTGCTTGACCGGAACACGGAGAAGCTTATGTTTGACGAGATGCAGAAGGAGAGCGAGGAGCTGCGGATAAAGAGTGAAGAAATGCGGCGGGAGAATGAAAAGATGCGGCTTAAAAACGACATAATGCAACAGGAAAACCAAAAGATGCGGCTCGAAAACGACGTAATGCAACAGGAAAACCAAAAGATGCGGCTCGAAAACGACGTAATGCAACAGGAAAACCAAAAGATACACATGGAAAAGGATGTAATGCAGCGTGAAAACGAAGAACTAAAAAGAGAAAAAGAAATGCTGGTAAAAGAACTGGAAAAGCTCAGACGTGAGCAGGATGCCCTGAAAAACGGAAAACAAAATTAGTAACAGTTCAGCCATGCAGAATTGTTACCAAAATTAAGATAAGCCGCTATTTTTTTCTTTTGTTTTTCCGACAATTATATTATAATAGAAAGGACGGCATAAAAGCTCTGGCTGCCGCCTGAAATACGATTAAATAATAAGGAAGCGGGACAATCGGAATGTAAAGCGCTTCCTATGGAGGAGAACTATGGAGAGAAAAGTAGGAACTATATCGCGGGGAATCCGCTGCCCGATAATACGGGAAGGCGACAATCTGGTAAAAATTGTTACGGACAGCGTACTGGAAGCAGCGGAAAGCGAGAACTTTGAAATCCGTGACAGGGACGTCATTGCCGTGACGGAATCTATCGTTGCAAGAGCTCAGGGAAATTATGCCTCTGTTCAGGCAATTGCCGAGGACGTGAAGGCAAAGCTGGGCGGAGAAACGATTGGCGTGATTTTCCCGATTTTGTCCAGGAACCGTTTCGCAATCTGCCTCAGGGGAATTGCCATGGGCGCCAAAAAAATCGTATTGATGCTCAGCTATCCCAGCGACGAGGTGGGCAATGAGCTTGTTTCCTTAGACCAGCTTGACGAGGCGGGAATCAATCCCTACAGCGACGTCCTCACGCTGGAAAGATACAGGGAACTTTTCGGCGAAAACAAACATCCTTTTACAGGGGTGGATTATGTCGCTTATTATGGAGAATTAATTAAAGAATCCGGCGCCGAGGTGGAAATCATTTTTGCCAACGACTGCCGCAGCATTCTTCCTTATACCAAAAGAGTATTAAACTGCGATATCCACACAAGGGCCCGCACCAAGAGGCTTTTAAAGGCCGCCGGCGCTGAAGTGGTCATGGGCATGGACGATATTCTCACAAGCCCTGTAAACGGAAGCGGCTGTAACGAGCGCTACGGCCTGCTCGGCTCCAATAAGTCCACGGAGGATACCATCAAGCTTTTCCCCAGGGAATGTACCGATTTGGTAATGGATATCCAGAAGGAAATTTTAAACAGAACCGGAAAGAACGTGGAGGTTATGGTTTACGGCGACGGAGCTTTCAAGGACCCTGCAGGCAAAATCTGGGAGCTCGCAGACCCTTGCGTATCTCCCGCCAGCACTCCCGGCCTTGACGGTACGCCTAACGAGATTAAGCTGAAATACCTTGCGGACAATGATTTTAAAGATTTGTCAGGTCAGGCGTTAAAGGATGCCATTTCCGACCGTATCAGGGAAAAGAAAGACAATCTGGTGGGCGATATGGCTTCTCAGGGAACCACCCCCAGAAGGCTCACCGACTTAATCGGCTCCCTCTGCGATTTGACCAGCGGTTCCGGCGATAAGGGAACGCCCGTGATTTTAATTCAGGGATACTTTGACAATTATGTCAGCTAACGGTAACTATTATCGGCAGGATTTTTACTGTTCTTTCTGCACCAGGCAGTAAATGCCATGTATACAGACCGGGCAGGACGCCTTTAGATTTGAAGGCTCCTGCCCGGTCTGTTACTATTGTCATGCAAATTCTTTAAATATCTTTTTCGTTTTCACTGCAATCAGAAAAGAAACCGCACCCGCGAACAAAACCACCGCAAATTCCTTTCCTTCCGCCGCTTCAAACAAAAATCCGTACAACATGCTTCCTAAGGGGTGGGCGCACATTGAAATCGTCAGCATAACAGCTATTACTTTTCCGATTAATGCCTGCGGGGTCCTGGCCTGTACAAAAGACATCGCCTGCACGGAGAAAATCGTGGAAAATATCATTATAGCAAAACAGCAGACCACCATCACCAGATAATTTATCATCCCTGTCCTAAAAAGCAAAAATGAAATTCCCATAGGAAACACACATAAGGATGCCAATATCAGCAGATTGCCGGCTTTCTGAATTACAAGCTTTCCCGCTAAAACGCCCACGCATATGCCGCCGGCCAGTCCGCCGGCTGCCAGCGTGCCCTCTGCAAAGCCGTAAAGCTGGTTTGGATTAAAGGCCCCTAAGTCCATCACTTCCGTTATCAGATACGGCATCCCCACATTTATCATTGCGGATAAAAAAAGATTAATTCCGCAAACCGCTAACAATCCCCGGCATACAGCGGGTTCCTCTTTTATGATAAACCGAAAGCTTTCCCTGAAATCTCCTTTTACCGTCTTCCATATTCCGCCGCCGGAAGGCTGTTTTTGAAAAGGCATGCGGATAAAGATTTCCATTACCGCCGATACGAAAAAGCATATGATGCAGACCCACAGCACCGGTTCAAGCCCGTAAGCGCTGTACAAAACTCCCCCAAGAGCAGGCCCTGTCAGTGCGGAGAGTGAGTTGATAACATTGACAACGGAATTTGCCGCCACGTAATTTTCCTGATTCACCAGCGACGGGATACTTGCCTGCACGGAGGGCTGATAAGCCCCGGCAATTCCATATAGAAGCATCAGTGTCACCGTCAGCAGCACCACCACGTTTGTGTCATTCTTAAGCAGTGAGAATAAAAGAATTACCGCCGCTGTAAAAAAGTCCAGCGCCACCATGATATTGCGCTTGTTGATTCTGTCCGCGATAATGCCTCCCACGGGCGAAACAAGAACCGAGGGGATAAAAGCGCAGGCTGTGACCGTCCCGAAAAGCGCTGCCGAACCTGTCAGATTCATAAGGTACAGCGGCAGTGCAAACCGGATAGTGGCATTGCCAAACAGCGAAATAATCTGGCCAATCACCACCAGCGTAAAGTCCCTTGTAAAAAGCTTTTTATTCATAATTTTCCCTCCTTCTCATACCAAACAGCGGTATGTATTCCTGTAAATTTTTTGCAGCTTTATTCCTTTTCCTCCAAAGCCCTTTTACTAAGAGAAAAGCTCTGTCCCCGAAAAGGAACCGCTACATAAAAATCCTGTTACAGATACACTCGCTTAAAACAGCTTCTTCTGCTATTTATTTTTGTTATAAATCACTGTCAATTCAAACATTCTCTTTACTATTTCCTCGTCCACAATATCCAGCCCCAATCCCCGCATCATCTGGCAAAACACCATGACTTTCCGGTATACTTTCTCGGGAGAATCGTCAAATATCATTGGATTCAGCCAGATATTTGCCAACAGCATAATAAGCTCCGCCAGTTCCTCCGGGTAATCGGTCTTAATAGAGCCGTCGGCAACTCCCTGTAAAAAGACCGGCAGCATGTAATCCGGCGTCACCACGTCCACAGTATCATGCAGCATACTGAAAAGCAGCCCCGGACTGCTGCTGATATTAGGCGCAACCTGAAAGATTTTATTCTGCTCGGGCCTTAAAAGGGAATTTCTGAACATCATTGCGAGCTTTTCTTTCCCGTTAAGGTCCGTCCTGTCACGAATCACGGCGAGCAGCCTGTTGGATTCCTCCGTCATTCTGTTTGTCACGGCCTCCAGAATATCTTCCTTTGATTTAAAATGATGATAAATCGCTCCCTTGCTGAGCCCTCCCAGATTGTCAATAATATCCTGAATGGATGTATGCTCGTATCCCTTTTCCATAAAGAGCCGAAAAGAGACGTCCAATATTAAATTAACAGTTTCCTCCGGATGCTTGTTCCTTGCCATGGCGTTCTCTCTTTCTGATATTTTATCAGTACATTTGCATACCAGTGGTATGTTTAACTTTAACATACTACCGGTATGTATGTCAAGTCTGTCTTTTCCCGCGCTTTCCGCTTCTTTATTCCTGAAAGTCCTTCAGATATACTTCCATGGAGCGGTTCATCTCATTGGAAAAATCCGATTCATATTTTCTCTTCCAGAATGCCTCCATCCACTTGTCATATTCCTGCTGCCCCGTCTTTCCCGAAAACATCTCCCGGATTTGCCGGCCGTTCTTATCCTGATAGGAATTTTCACAGACAATATCGGAAACCGCAAAACGCTCCGGCTTTTTCCTCTCCTTCTGCTGCTGTACAGGATACCCGAACACCAGCATACAGGCGGGATACACGTACTCCGGAAGCCCTAAAAGCGTCTTCATTTCCTCTGCGTTTTCCATCACGTCGCCGATGTAACAGGAACCAATGCCCAGGCTTTCCGCCGCCGTCACGGCGTTTTGCGCCGCAATCACCGCATCCTCCACCGCTAAAAGCAAGTCGCCCGTTCCCGGCTTTCTCGGAGACAGCCCCGCTTCCTCATAAAAGGAAAGCCACTTCCGGCAATCCGCACAAAATACCAGCGCCATTTTTGCTTTTGCGATAAAAGGCTGATGGTCGCACAAGTCCGCCAGCTTCTCCTTTTTGTCAGGGTCGGTAATATCGAGAATCGTATATAGAAGCTGACAGCCGGCGGAGGGCGCCTGCAGTGCCGCGCTTAAAATACTTTCCTTATCTTCTTTTGAAATTTCCTCCTCCGTAAATACGCGGACAGATTTTCTTGCATATAGAGCTTTTATTATTTCATTCATTCTGCCAGTCCTCCCATAATATACAATATTTATTGTAAAGTTGGTTTTCATGTACGTCAAGCGTATTTGAAGTCTTAGCGCAATTCTCCGCACTCCCTGATTTTGTGATATATTTCCAGTCCGCTTTTTCTTCCAAATAAATGTAAGCTGTTCAGGTAAACAACCTTTGAAGTTTTCCCGCCATCTTCCAGCAGATTCTGAATTTCTCCGATTCTGCCCTCATATTCCGTGCCTTCAAACAATCTGCGCAGAACTTCCTTTGTGCGCGTCTTCTCTTTATAGGCGGAATAATACTCGCCGATTGAAAGATTCTCCCGCAGACGCCGCAGCGCAGCCGTGCGCTCATTGTTCTTGTTCCCGCTTACAATCCCGTCCTCCACACAGGAAGCCAGCAGAATTTTTCTTTTATGGGCGGCTCTTTTTTCCCAGTAATCCCGAACAGCCCCGAAACCGCCGTCGTTGCTGACAATAACACCAATACCGTCATACCCGCCGCCAATCAGCTCTCCCAGACGGGAAGCAATATAAAAGTCAAGGGCATTCTTTCCGGTTTTGCATAGCTTGCATATCTCAAAAGCGCAGCCGGAGGCGGTTACCTGCTCCAGAATCCGCTGCTCCATATGTCTTCTGGCCTCGCTGTAAAAAACTATCACATAGTCCCGGGCGTCCAGATAACCGCAGCCCTTCATCCCGGCATTACCAACGTTCTCATAATCAATCAGAAACAGCATAAAAGCTCCCCTTTGTGTAACAGCCCGTAAGCGGAGATGCAGATTCCCCGCGCCTGCTGCCTGCAAAAAAATATCCTCTTACCATGCCTTTGCGG
Organism: bacterium 1xD8-48; assembly: GCA_009917455.1. GTDB lineage: Bacteria > Bacillota > Clostridia > Lachnospirales > Lachnospiraceae > Suilimivivens. The sequence goes on from QZDS01000021.1 coordinate 66,368, forward strand.
CTCTGATAAGAGGATAATATATTTTCATTCTGTTTTCATTGGACAGTTAATCCAACTCTTTGCGGCCAGGATTTTTTACTCTTCCGGCAATATTTCTTTCTGTTTTTTTCTGCTAAGCCCCCCAAGCACCAGCCGATAGGATTTGTCCAGCAAATCCTTTAGCAGGTCGTCCGGCACTTCTCCGTCCGGCCTGACGGAATTCCAGTGTACCTTGTTCATATAATATCCCGGAAGGATATCTTCGTACTGCGACCTTAAAAAGTCGCCCTCCGCCGGTTCCAGTTTCAGCGTTATGTAGTAAGGCTCGTTATCCTCCCCAAGACAGACCGCGGCAAACATTTTTTCCCCGATTTGATAGCGAATCCAGTTCCATTCCTTCTTAAGGTCTTTGGTAACGCCCGGTTTGTTCAGCAGATATTCGTCAATCCATGTGTATCTCATACATTTTCCTCCGTAAATATGTATGATTATACCACAGCGAACACGACAACTGTATGTCATGTTCAGACACACCAGTCAAAATATAATTCTACCCTCGCATCTCTCCATAAAGGCATTTCGAAACCTTCTGAAAATCCATGTCCCGCTTATGAATCACTTCCCGGTCACGGCCGTTACCGTAATCATAAAATCCCTTTCCGGACTTCACACCAAAATCTCCCTTCCGGTACAAATCCGCAAGCATCCTGTGAACCTCCTTTGCATCGCTTAAATCCCGGAAAAGGTAATCCGCAATATGATAGAAGGTATCCAATCCGCCCAAATCTGCAATCTCAAAAGGCCCAAGACAGGCATAACGAAGACCAAGACCATATTTAAACACATTGTCAATATCTTCCCTTGACGCCACGCCCTCCTCCGCCAGAGCCATAGCTTCCCTCAGTATGGCAAACTGAAACCGGTTAATCAAAAAGCCGGGCACTTCCTTTTGAAGGCGCACCGGGTAGCGGCGGATATCCCGGGCTACATCAAAGACAATATCCGCCGTTTCCTGTCTGGTTCTTTGTCCTTTGATTACTTCAATGAGAGGGCAGATATGCGGCGGATTAAGCCAGTGCATTCCGCAGAAGCGTTCCGGCAGATGTACCGCTTTTGCAATTTCCGTCAGGGATAAACCGGAAGTATTACTGGTCAGCACCGCCCCCTCCGGAACCAGACGGGAAATCTCCTCGAAAAATCTGTGCTTGATTTCCATTTTTTCAACAATGGCTTCTATTACAAAATCTGCTTGTCCAAAGCATTCCTTATCACTGGAAAAAACTATATTTTCCCGGACTTTGCCTCCCATTCCCTCTGCCAGCGCTTCTTTTGCCATGCCCGTCCCCTGTTCATTATCCGCAGAAATCAGCTCTCTGCTTTTATCAAGGGCTTCCCTGCTGATATCATAAAGCGTTACCCTATATTGAAAAGACGCAAAAAGCCGGGCGATAGACGCGCCCATAATTCCGGCTCCGGCAATCACTACATTTTGAATCTTATGTACCATAAACTAATCCTCCTTCGGCAGTTTTACCAAAGCTGTCCCGTCAACGACAACCACTCCGTCCTGATTGGTCACAACAGTGGTAAGCCTGGCCCTGCCCTTTTCCAGCAATTCTGCAATCGTCACCCTGGCGGTAATAGTATCCCCGAAAAAAACGGGTCTTAAAAATTTTGCATCCTGCTCCATATAAATGGTCCCCGGCCCCGGCATACTGCCTGCAATCACTGTGGACAGGAAGGACGCCGTCAGCATCCCGTGCACAATTCTTTTTCCAAAATACATTCCCCCGGCCTTTTCCTCATTGGTATGCAAAGGATTGAAATCTCCCGTTATTCCGGCAAAACCATAAACGTCGCATTCCGCAATTGTCTTTGAAAATTCCGCGCTCTGGCCAATCTCATATTTCATTTAAACATCACACCTTTCTATTCTCATATAATCTGACTGCCAGCACAGGCAATTAAAAGTTGACATTATCTTTTCCTTTCAGATGGAGCAGCCCTCTGGCTTCCTCGCTGTCCGCCGTCTCAAAATCCAAATCTTCCAGTATTTTTTTAATTTTAACTACCTGCTGCGCGTTACTCTTTGCAAGAGTACCTGCCGGGTCAATATACAGCCCATCCTCCATCCCTACCCGAACGTTTCCTCCGTTTAATGCGCACAAGGTTTCCAGTTTGAACATTTTCCTTCCCACACCCACCGTGGAGTATTTGATATCATTTCCTAAAATTTTCCCTGCCTGGTCAAACATAAACATTAAAGTCTCATTGTTAGCCGGCATACCTCCCTGTACTCCCGGCACAAACTGTATATAAATCGGCTGTGTAATCACTCCCTGATTCTTCAATATTTTTAAATTGTTAAGCTGCCCGTAATCAAATATTTCATATTCCGGAAGCGTCCCGTATTCATTCATTGTGCGGATACAGTATTCCATATCCCGGAAGGAATTGCGGAAAACATTATCCCAGGTTCTCTCCACATATTCCTGTTCCCATTCGTAAACGGGATGCTCCACGTTTGCCAGCAGCTTATTATAGTTGAAATTCATAGAGCCGCCGTTTGCGGAAGCCATCTCCGGCTGGAATTTGCTGATTACGGAAAATCTCTCCTCCACGCTCATCCCATTAGCCCCTCCGGTAGTAATGCCGATTACAGCGTCGCATTCCTGCCTGATGGACGAGAGTATATAATGAAAAATTCCATGGTCCGTAGTTGGCTTTCCATTCTCTCCCCTCGCGTGAATATGTACGACAGCAGCCCCGGCCCTGTGCGCCTCTATGGCGCTCTCAATAATTTCATCGGGATTCTTCGGCAGATACGGAGACATGCTGGGCACATGTGTCGCTCCGGTAATGGCTGCGCTTATAATAACTTTCTGGTCTTTTATATACAAATCCTGTTCCTCCTGTTAAAGTTCCGCTGCAGGCGCATAACCTGCAGCGTGTCCGCTGCCCGCTTTCTGTCCACGGGAATATCCACTTCCACACTTACCGCGCCGGTATACCCGTTTTCATACAGACGGCGGATTCTTTGCCGATGCACTGTTTTCTTTTCCGGACGGAAAAAAGAACGCATATCAGGCGTCCCGTCATCATCCGAAATATGTGCATGGGCAATGTAAGGCATCCACTTCCTCAAATCCAAGTCTCCCTCTCCCATATGCTCCATATTATAAAAATCAATTACGGCTTTGATGTTTTCACAGTCCATCTCTTCCACAAGCCGAACCGCCTCCCACACGTAATTAATAAAATTGCTGTAGCATACGGCAAGAGGCTCTACACAGACGGTTATGCCATAATGTCCGAACTCCTCCGCCGTGGCTTTCAGAAAATCTTTCATCTGCCTTATTGCCAGGGTCCTGTCATACCCCTCCAAAAGAGAGCGGGAACGTGGGGAACCGATACCCACGAACCGTACGCCGAGTTTTCCCGCACGCTTCGCGCAGGCGGCAGCATATGCTTTAGCCTGCCGTAAGTCAAACCCGTCTCCCGTCATTCTAATCTCCGGCGGGCAATAGGCGTTAAGCGCATATACTTTCAGCGGATAACTCTCCGTCTGCTTCTTTAGTACGGCAAATTCCTGCTCTGAAAGGGAAACCAGATATTTTCCCATAAATTCAACATAATCAAAACCGCACAGAAATGCGTTTTCCATGTCCTCCATCCGCAGCAGAGTACATCCGCAGAGGTTCTCATCTTTCATGTTTTCTTTTACCTTTCCATACATTCTTCCTTTGGCAATAGCGGCGCTTTACCGCATATCAAAAGCTGCCACAAAATCATGGCAGCTTTCGCTTACGGCTTAAACCTTATTCACCGAGTATTGATTTTGCCTGCTCGTAGAATTGCTTCGCGCCTTCCTGAGGCGTCATCTGCCCGAACTGCACTGCATTTGCCGCATCTTCAAATGCTGCCTGTACCTCTGTAGCTCCTACAGGGGCATAACTTGCCTCGTAAGCTACCGGCATGGTCGCAACGACGTAATCAATTACCTTGGCCTGATTTTCATCCACTAATCCTTTCACATAATCCGCCATATCCGAATTCGCCGGTACGCCCTGGTCTGTCTGGAAGATTTCCATGGCCGACTCGCTGTTCACCCAGAAATTCATCAGTTTTGCAGCCGCTTCTTTCTTCTCGTCGGAACTTGAACTGTTGATGGAAAAATGCGCTCCCTCTGCATACTCGCCTCTGCCGCCGCTATTTCCTATAGGATTTCTGGCTAAGGTAAGCTGGAAATCAGGCATCTGTTCCTGGAACTGATAAAGCTGGTTTGCCGGTGTGCAGGCATATCCTATAGCCCCCTGCGTAAACAGCTTCTGCTCAAGAGCTGCGGCAGCATCCTCTGTTGACGACGCCGCGTCGGGAATCAATCCCTTATCTCTCATCTCCGCCCAGTAGGCAAGCCATTCTTCGGCAACACTCTGTTCAAATCCCAGCTTTCCTTCGCTTGTATAAAGGTCGCCGCCCGACTGCCTTGCCATATATCGGAACATGGTAAACGTCGGTGACATATCGCTTACAATGTAAGCTGTTTCGCCTGCCGCATCCGCCGCGGCTTTCAGTTGCTCGCCCATTTTCATCAAATCATCCCATGAATAATCGGTGGTATAGGTGGGCACTTCCACACCGTATTTTTCAAGTAATGTCTGGTTTACAATCATATTTGTAAAAGTAACGCCCATAGGAATCAGGCACATAGTACCATCATATTTACATCCGTCTAAAATACCCTCTTCCATTTTGCCTGTGTCCAAAATTCCCGAGTCGATATAGGGCTGTAAATCAGCCAGAACGCCGCGCCCTGCATAATCAGCCACATACTGTACATGCATACTGATAAAATCGGGTGCGTTTCCGCCGGCAACCTGGGTTGCAAGTTTATCCCAGTAATCATTCCAGCTACCGGATTCCCTGACCACTTTGATATCCGGATTCTCCGCCTCAAACCTGTCAATAATTTCGTTGTATTTCTCGTTTCGGGTGGTATCTCCCCACCAGCTTGCGCGGATTTCAATGACGTTTCCTGTAGAACCGGCATCCTGCGCCGGCGCTTTGTCTGACTCGTCTGTCGTCTGCTGTGTGTCTGCTGTCTGGGATGTATCATTCCCCGAAGATACGCTGCCGGAACCAGAGCCGCTTCCGCATCCTGCAAGAACACTTGCCAGCAGTGTGCCTGCAAGAAGTATACTTATCAGTTTTTTCTTCATACTCTACTCCTGTCCGTGTGCTTTCACACACCTGTAAGTCCGGGGAAGCAAAAGCTTCTCTTTCTGCTTCCCCTCATTTCCTGTAATAATCCGTAAACGATTACCTCACCCTGTAAAAATTATTCCTGATTATTATTTCCCTTTGTATACCTTCTGATTATTAAGTACGGAATCATTCAGTTCCCAGCCAAGCTCCTCAAAATGCTCACGGCGTTTTTCCTTGTCGGCAAACAGCTCTCTGTGCGCATATTTTGCAACATCCTTTGCAATACTCCGGGGAACTACTATCACACCGTCTCCGTCGGCAACAATCACATCACCCGGAAAAACCGTAACGCCGCCAATGGCAACCGGAATATCTTTTGCGTCAAACTGACATCTTGTCTGGTCCATCTTCTGAGATACAAAATAACTCCACACTGGAATCTTCTGCATAATCACCTCGTCCGTATCCCTGATTCCCCCGCCGTTTGAGACAAAGCCTTTTACTCCGGCAATCTTTGCACCAAGGGCATTTTCGGAGCCCATCAGGCCCACGTCAATTCCGGACATATCAAGGGCAATAAAGTCGCCTTCCTCCAGCTCATCCATCCAGGGATAAATACAGATGTTTCCATAATACCAGTTAGACCACTGCGTATATTCATCCCCCGTTACTTTCGGGTCAGGACCCACATAAGGCAGATACCTTGCCGTCTTTGCAATTCCTACAGCTTTTGTGCGATACAAGGGGCGGATTTTGTAATCCATGGTTCCATAATGATGATACCCCATCCAGTCCATACCGTCTCTTACATCTGCAACCCGCAGCGGCTCAAATAATTCCAGTAATTCCAAATCTTCTTTGTTTTTTCTCATTTCTTACCTCCCGTTCTTTGTCGGTCACACAGGCATATCTATGCCTTTTCATGTACAATTTGCGATGAGCTGCAGTCTCACCATTTCTTATAGTTAGTATTATTAAATAAATTTATCCATTCTTCTACTTATTTATTGTCTAATATGTTTCATTTTTTGACCAGGTAAACGTTTTCTTAAAAACAGTGTTTTCTTATTGACAATATCCTGACAAAATATATATATTAATATCAGTAATAAAAATAACGTTAGATAACTGGTGAAATTATGAAAACAAGCGGAAAAATAACTATCAGGGATATTGCCGTTTACTGCAATGTTTCTGTCGCAACTGTCTCCCGGGTGCTGAATGAAAATTATTATGTCACGCCGGAGACCAAGCAGCGGGTCCAAAAGGCAATACAGCATTTCAATTATTCTCCCAACAATATTGCCCGAAGCCTGAAACTGAACAGAACCGGCATCATTGGCTACATCACCTCGGATATATCAAACCACTACCATATCACCGTCGCCAAGGCTATTGAGGATGTCATCCGCCCCAACAACTACAATTTAATTGTCTGCAGCAGTAATAACAGCAAAGAGGCGGAAGAAAAATACTTAAAATCTCTGGCCGGCATGCACGCGGACGCTCTGGTTCTCAACAGTTGGGGAAAAAATGATGCACTGATTCTGGAACTGAACCGGACAATCCCTATGGTTTTGGTTAACAGACGGCTGAGTACTCCCGGTTTTCATGGCGACCTGGCAGACTGCAACAACGTTCTCGGGATGTACCTTCTCACCAAAGAACTTATGAAATGCGGTCATAAACGAATTCTCCTGATTGAAGGTCCTTCTCATTTAAGTAATGTTCAGGAGCGTTTTGACGGATTTCAGAAAGCAATGAAGGAAAACGGTATTGACATTGCGGAAAATTACCCTTACCGTCTGGAAGGGGATTTTTCCATTGAATCCGGTTTTCAGGCAGTAAACTTCTGGCTGAGCCTCCCGGAAGAAAGCCGTCCCACCGCCATATTAGGAACCAACAATCTGACCACTTTAGGCGCAATGAAAGGAATTATCTACCATCAGTTAAATGTACCCGGACAGCTTTCCATTGCCGGCTTCAACTCCATCGAGCATTTGGAAATGATGCAGTTTCACCCCACTGTTGCCGCTTTTGACCCTTATAAAATCGGACATGCTGCCGGAATGGCTGTGTTAGAGCGTATACAGGATAACAGCCTTGAAAACAGAGAATATATTTTTGCCCCGGAAATCCGTCCCGGAAACGCAATCCGCAGTCTTTAATACGGAAAATGTTGTTGAAAAGCTTTCTCTGATTTGATATACTTTTCAAGTAAACGTTTACCTCATTTTTAAAAAGAATAGAATTCTAATTAAAAAGGAGGAAACAACATGAAATCTTTTACAACCAACAGTTACGGACGTACCATCATTATCCACCTTGGCAAAGGAGAAAAAATCCTGGAAAGCCTGACTGCGGAGCTTAAGCGCCTTGATGTCAGGTACGGAATGCTGGTATCCGCCATCGGCTCTCTGCGCAAAGCCTGTTTACATGTAATCACCAATACGGAGGATATTTCTGTAAACAAATACATCACTATCGAAAAGCCCATTGAGCTTGGCGCCGCGCAGGGACTCATCATTGACGGCGAACCTCATTTTCATATCAACATCTCTGAGCCGGACGGCGTATATGCCGGTCACTTAGAGGAGGGATGTGAAGTTCAGTATCTTGCAGAATTTGCCATTGTGGAATTAAAAGACCTTGCTATCACCCGCAAGGCGGATGCTTTTGGTATTTCCTATATTGACGGAAAAGATTCCTAAACACCTGAAAAAGAACTGCCGCCTTATCGATTATACCCGTAAGGCGGCAGCTCTCTTTTCCTTAATTATCATTTTTCTTACATGTTCCCAGCCACTCCCATATGCTCACCGGTTCTCCGCCTGCCAAAACGGCGCTGCCGTCGAGCTCGGTATGGCATTCATCGTTAAAAACATGAACCCAGACCGCGTGGTTAAACATTCTGACCGGCCGTCCAAAAGCGTCCCTGTATCTTCCCGACAAATCCTGCATGTACAGATAATAGGTGAAGTGAACATTCTGCGCACCGGCCGCCTTTAAGCGGTGATAGGTGGGAAGCGAGGTTTCACGCGGCGGTACAAGCTCGTCCGGCTTCGCATGGGCAAACCAGACTGGTATATGTTTGATGCTCTCCAGCATTTCATCTGTTATATTATGACTGTAAAATACTTCGCACACCGGAATGGCCGCCGCAAAAAAATCAGGATAATCAAACAGAAGGCGCATGGTCATAAAGCCGCCGTTAGACAGCCCTCCGACATAAATCCTGTTTCTGTCCACCAGTCCCTCCCGCTGACGGATAAAATTGTCAATGCACTCCTTTACCGGTTCTACATAAATGCTCCGGTTGGATTTTCCAAGCTTTTCCACACCGTCGTCCATCCAGACAGTGGGGCACTGAGGCACCAAAACCCACGCCTTTCCGCCAAAATATTTCTGAAAGGCAGGAGAAGAAATATTACAGGTCTTGTTGCTTCCATACGCAATTTTCGGGTCAGAACCTCCCTCGCCGGCGCCGTGCAGCCAGATAATCAGCGGTACTGCCTCCTTTACTTCCTCAGGTTCAAAATAACCGAATTTAAGCGCCTTTTCTTCCTCAGGCTCCTCCTGTTTCCACCCCTTAAGCTGCGGACAGATTTCTCCGACACATTCGTCAAAAACAAAACCGGATTTCTCGGGCTGTCCGCCCAATGTATGTAAAAGCGTAACTCTATATGCATTATCAATAAAACGGCTCTGCAAAACATCACCCTCTATCCGTTTGCCAGGGGCCTCCTCCGCCAGTTCAATGGCAGCCAGATTAGATACCGCCTTTTTATTTCCGGCAGCGTCGCAGGGATAGACGGCCAAAGCTTTCTGATAACCCTTGCAGATGCTCTCTTCTCCGGTTACGCTATCCCGCCGTCCCACATAAATATTAAATGACTGTTCCGAGATTTCTGCACACCGCACCTCACAGGGCATATGCAAAATCAGCTTTGATACATATGGCCCCATATCTTCAATTGATGTGACAATCTGATACTTCTCCAATACAAGTCCCCCCTTCGTAATTGCTGTGCATGATATGCTTCCTATTTTACCATACCCGGGGTCCTCTTACCAGTATCACCGGAACACAAACACGTTTACCCTTTAATACTTCCCGCCGTAATTCCCTCCACAAGATAATTCTGGAAAATAACAAACATCAGGAACAGGGGAACCAGCGACAAAATCGACATGGCAAACAGCCCTCCCCAGGAGCTGTGCCCCATGGAATCCACAAACTGCCGCAGGGCAATCGATACCGTATATCTGTGCACATTGTTGATGTAAATCATCTGGCTGAAAAAGTCATTCCATGTCCAGAGAAAAGTAAAAATAGAAGTTGTCACAATCGCCGGAACGGAGAGCGGAATCACAATCCGTATAAACATATGAAAAGGCCCGCAGCCGTCCACAATTGCCGCCTCGTCAATTTCTCCTGGAAGTCCCCGCATAAACTGCGTCATAAGAAAAATGAAAAAACCGTCCGTTGCCAGAAATTTCGGCACAATCAGCGGAAGATAGGTGTTTACCCACCCAAAGCTGTTATACATAATATACTGTGGAATCAGCTTCACATGCATCGGAAGCATCAAAGTCCCCATCATAATCATAAACCAGAAATTTTTCAACGGAAATTTCAGCTTTGCAAAAGCATAGGCCGCAAGGGAGCAGGAAACAATATTTCCAATCACACAGCAAAATACCAGCAAAAAGGAATTGAAAAAGAACTTCCCATAGGTTACTCCAGACAGCCCTTTAAAGCCGCTGATATAATTTTCAATCGTCCATGTCCGGGGCAGTAACGAACCCCCTTTAAAAATCCCCACATTCGGCTTGAAGGAAGAAAAAAGCATCCAAATCAACGGATAAAGCATACACACGCCAAAGGCAATTAGAAAAAGATGATACATTGCTTCAAATAGTTTTCTATGTCTGTATCTCATACTGTACCTCCCTGTTTTTATCACTCATAAAACACCCATTTTTTTGCACTTAAGAATAAAAGTCCGGTAAATGTGGCAATAAGTAAAAGCAGAATCCACGCCATGGCCGCCGCATACCCCATCTGGAAGTTTCCAAACGCCTTAATGTAAAGATACAGAGAATAAAACAGTGTGGAATTAACCGGCGCCCCCGTACCGTTACTGATAATATAAGCGGGTGTAAAGCTCTGAAATGCATTTATGAACGCCATCACCACATTAAAAAATACCATTGGCGTCAGCAAAGGAAGGGTAATACTGAAGAACTGCCGTATTTTACCCGCCCCGTCAATGCGGGAAGCCTCATAATAATCCTCCGGAATCTGTTTAAGAGACGCCAGAAAAATAACCATAGAAGAACCAAACTGCCAGACGGCCAGAACAATCAGCGTATTTAATGCTGTCTCCGGCGTTGCTATCCAGTTAATACCTTCAATCCCGAAAACTGCCAATATCTGATTAAACAGACCTTCCTTGTTAAAAAGCTGTTTCCATAAAATGGAAACCGCTACGCTTCCGCCGAAAAGAGAAGGAAGATAATAAACCGCCCGATACACCTTAATTCCCCGTCTGTTCTTTTTCAGCATAAGAGCAATCAGCAGCGCGAATACCAATTGCAACGGAACCCCCACAAACACATACTTAATTGTGACCTCCAGACTTGTCCGAAATTTGGGGTCGGCAAACAGCTTTGCATAATTCTGCAGCCCCGCAAACTGCGGGGGCGTTAACATATCATAGTTGCACAGGGAATAGAATAAAGAAGCAGCCATAGGGAACGCCGTCAGCCCGAAAAAGCCAATAAGCCAGGGCAGAAGAAAAATGTAACCCGTAAAATCTTTCGCCCGCAGCCTTTTTTTCTGTCTTTTTTTCATAAGTACGCATACCTCCTTTAAGAAAACGTTTACTTGAACTTTATACCTTCACTTATATATAAGTATTGTATATTTTTCATTCTTTTTCTTCTCATATTTTGTCTAATATGTTACTTTTTTGGTCATATATCCTTTTTCTGTATTCTGTAGGGCTCACCTCGCAGAAGCTTTTGAACACCCGGTTAAAGGACTGAATACTGGAAAATCCTGTAATATAGGCAATTTCCGTGACTGGAGCGTCCGATAGCCGCAGCATCTGCTTTGCCTTCTCAATCCGCTCATTATTCAGATATTCCAGAAAATTCATGTTGGTTTTCTTTTTGATATATTTGGAGCAATAGCTTTCCGAAAATCCCAGGTGTACTGCAACGTCCGACAATGTAATTTTATCCTGCAGATGCTCCCTGATATATTCAATCATCTTATCCATGCACTCGGAATCATTATTTCTTCTCACCGAAGCCCTTTCCGAAATCAAAAACTGGTTTTGGTAAAGATAAATTAAAAGCTCCAGAGATTTCCCTATCAGAATACTCTCAACAAAAACTTCCTCTTCTATTTCAAAAACGGTCTGGATTTCCTCAATTATAACGGAAATCCGCGGATTCTCCCTGATGTGCAGGACATCCGAAAGAAATACTGTGTATACATGCTTCACTTCAACGCTGAAACATTTAAGAAATTCCTCCGTCAGCCTGACAACACAGATTTTATTAAACTCGCTGGGCTCGACATAGTAGTGCACTGCTCCCGGACTGATAAAAAACGTCTCCCCGGAAATAACCTCATAATTAACGCCGTCCACATTGACATATGTTGTTCCCGCCATCACATACAATATTTCATATTCATTGTGCCAGTGCTTTTTCGCAAGATAATCATTGCGCACTGCAACACTCCAGTTTTTCCCCATCTTTTCATATCTGACTTTATGATTCATGCCTTCCTCTGTTTTATTTCACATTCTCTGTTAAAACTATGTCCAAAAATGAGTAGCTTATTCTCTTTCATCTGACGTAAACTTAAAGAAGGAAACTCTTCAAGTAAACGTTTACCAAAATAAATATAACACATGGAAGAAAGGTTGCGCAAGCATTATGATGACAGGCGAACAATACATCGAAAGCATTCACAGCATGAAAATGCGTATATTTTGTATGGGCGAAGAGCTTGAAACCGCTGTCGGACATCCGATTCTTCAGCCTTCCCTTAATTCTGTTAAAATGACCTACGAGCTGGCCGAAGACCCCAAATACCATGAGCTGGCCACCGCCGTCTCCCATTTAACCGGTCATAAAATCAACCGCTTTACCCATATTCACGAAAGCTGCGACGACCTGGTTAAAAAAGTAAAACTCCAGCGGGTTTTAGGCCAGAAAACCGCGTCCTGCTTTCAGCGCTGTGTAGGATTGGACGCCATAAACGCAGTTTACAGCACGACCTACGATATTGATAAAAAATACGGGACGGAATATTTTGAACGTTTTAAGAAATTTCTGATTTACTGTCAGGGAAAGGACCTCACCGTGGACGGCGCTATGACAGACCCGAAAGGTAACAGGAAGCTTCCCCCTCATCTGCAGGATGACCCTGACCTGTACCTTCGCATAGTGGAAAGACGTCCTGACGGCGTAATCGTCCGGGGCGCCAAAGCGCATCAAACCGGAATCTGCAATTCTCACGAGGTTCTGGTTATGCCCACTATCGCCTTAAGTGATGAGGACAAAGACTATGCCGTCTCATTTGCCGTTCCTACAGACAGCGAAGGAATTGTTATGATTATCGGCCGTCAGAGCTGCGATACCAGAAAGCTGGAGGGTTCCTGCCAGGATACGGGCAACTGCAGATTCGGCGGCGTGGAAGCGCTCACTGTTTTTAATGATGTCTTTGTTCCCAATGAAAGAATTTTTATGAACGGAGAGGCCAGATACGCCGGTCTTTTGGTGGAACGCTTTGCCGGATATCACCGCCAGAGTTATGGCGGATGCAAGGTAGGCGTGGGGGATGTCCTGATTGGCGCAGCAGCCCTTGCGGCAGAATCAAACGGCGTGGAAAACACCTCCCATATAAAAGACAAATTAATTGAAATGACACACTTAAATGAAACCATGTACGCCTGCGGCATTGCCTGCTCCTGCCAGGGACACCCCACGCCAAGCGGAAACTATGACATTGACACACTGCTCGCCAATGTCTGCAAACAGAACGTAACCCGTATACCCTACGAAATCGCAAGGCTTTCTCAGGACATCGCCGGCGGACTGATGGTGACGGCTCCATCCGAAAAGGATTGTACCAATCCCACAGCCGGACCATTGATTGAAAAATATCTCTCCGCTGCTTCCTCCTTTACCACAAAAGAGAGAATCAAAATCCTGCGTCTGATTGAAAATCTCACGATGGGAACCGCAGCCGTTGGATATCTGACCGAATCCATGCACGGAGCCGGCAGCCCTCAGGCCCAGCGGATAATGATTGCCAGACAGGGGAAACTGGAACATAAAAAACTGCTTGCGAAAGAAATCCTGGGGATTGAATGAGATTATTTCTCATTCAATTCCCTGTCCTCTCCGCCCCGCCGTCATACCGCCGCGTCATCGCCATACACAATCCCCCCGCCAGTACCATCAATAATCCCGATGCCCAAAACCAGCATTCAACACCGGCTGCTTCGCTGACCGGCCCGGCAATCAGCAGCCCGAAAGGCGTCGCCAGCGTCATGGCTGTCGTCAGCATGGAAAAAACCTTTCCCATCATTTCCGGCGCCACCGTTTCCTGTATATACGCCATCAGCGGAACATTGAAGAACGTTCCCGACGCTCCCATGAAAAAGCAGCAGACCACAAAACCCCAGAATCCGCCGGCCGGAAGAATGCCGCCGGCCGCCGCTGCCGCTCCCAGCACGATTATGGACAGGGAAATCATTAAAAACCTCTTCCTGGAGCCTCCCCACACACCGATTAAAAAGGACGAGACAAGAAGCCCGCCGGAAAAAACAAATTCAACAACGGCATTATGCCATGCGCCGCCGGCGTAATGTACCCGAACCAGCAACGGAAACAGAGAGCCAAGGGGCATATACAGAATGCTGGAAAAAATAATAGGGAAAAACGCGGCTCGAAGCGGTTTGTTACTCCACATTGCGGCAAGACCCTTTTTTACGTCTTCCAGTATATGGACTTTCCCGGCGCTTTGGGGAATATCCGGTATGGCAACCGTCAAAAGGCACCCAATGGCAAAAACCGCTCCTATGATATCAACCAGCATAATGGCTGCAATCGGCAAAACCGCCATGAGGCCCGCGCCCAGGGCAGGTCCCAGCATCGTGGAAACGGAGACTATCAGATTGCCCCAGCCTCCTGCCTTTGTAAGCATCTCCACAGGAACAAACATAGGTATAGCCGCCTGCATCGCCGGCGAGTGAAAGGTATTTCCCAGTCCCCTGATAAAAAGTATGAGGTAAATAAACCACACATCAGGCGCTCCAGTCATTAAAAAAGCAATCCCAAGTACCGCGCCTGATGCGGCCACCAGCCCGTCGGCGGCAATCATAACCGTTCTTCGGTTATAACGGTCAATCCATACTCCGGCAAAAGGGCCCAATAAGATGTTTGGCAGAAAGGAGGCCGCCGTTGCCAGCGTAAGCGTAATCGCCGATTCCTTCTGTACGGTCAGCCACCAGATAACGGCAAACTGTGCGGCGGCGGACCCCAGCAGAGAAAATGCCTGCCCTGTATAAATTGTGATAAATTTATTTTTCCAGTTCAATTTGATTCCCTCCCTGATTTCAGTTCTTTTTTGTTTTGCCTGCTCCCTGCCTGCTTACCCCTAATTTTCCGGCAATCTCCTCCTGAGACAAACCTTTTTTCTTTCTCCCGTTAAATAAATTGTTTCCTGAACACACAGCAGTTCCTCCTTGTTTTTTCATATGCGTTCATTATAATATTTTGCGCCGGGAAGGGCTACCGTTTTTCCCCTGTTTTATACTGCAGCATAATATGCTGTACCTATACGGTTAAAAACACGACACCTGGCGGGAAGTGTCGTGTTTTGGATATCGGACACAAGTGTCCGAATAATATGGACTTTCAAAATTTAATTTTATATCATCTGTCTCTATGCCTCCAGATAGTTCCTGTATTCCTCAATCTCCTCCGGTACGCCTTCCGGCGTGGTTTCAAGCTTCCTGCACAGCATCGAAATCCTGCGCTGGTTTTTGGAATTCATAATATTATATTTTTCCATGGGCTGCTTATAAAGGGGATTCGCGCCGATTTTTTCCCTGACCTCTTTCTTAAAGGGGCAGTAAGTAAACAAAATATTTCTGGCCACTTTGTTTAATCTTGGCGAGCCTGCGCTTTCATAGAGCAGCCAGGTAGTATAGTCCGAAACGAACATGGTTCTGTAATTATTTCTTGCCCGGGTAAGCTGCCGCTTGATTTTTTCCTTCGTATCAGTGGACAGTTCCTTGTTTCCACGGTAAAACTGCGCGTAATCGCAGTATTCGCTGGTGAGCGACGGCTCCGTTATATCGTTCCATCTGCCTCCCTGAACGCGCTTGCACATTTCCCACCGGAATTCGCCGGTAAGGCGCATCATACTCTGAGTCAAATCCTCCGTATGGAAAAGCGACAGCATCATGCGGGACGGCGTGGTACGCTTTTTCCCTTCTATTTCCTGCCACATAATACATCTGCTGCCGATATTGGGCATCAGGATGATATCCGGCAGAACCTCCACCGCAATCTCCTCGTTGATGCCCCTTTCCTGATTATAATAGCGTGTTTCCCGGTAAAAAGCCCTGTAATCCTTTTCCCTGATGTTTTCTATCTCCGCTTCTACTTTATCCGCTTTCACAAGGGCCGAATCCGGCGATTTAAAAAGATTGTGTGAAGAAAACAGCGGACAGAAAATACTGAGCTGCCCGAAAGTCAGCCGGTTAATAACGGGAAACATATTTGTAAGCTCATAAATCACTTTGGAGCCGTTGTTCTGCATCAGCGCGTTTTCCTGTTCCTGCGTAAGCCGCCCCATCTTTTTCTGCTCCAGAATATAATCCCGGTAGTCCATATCCATCTCGTTCCGGCTGGGCTCCTTTTTTCCGTGATAAATCGCCATCAGCCATTCATATATGGAATAGACTCCCTTTTCCGGACAGGTGGGCATATTCTGAGTAAGCCCGTACAGATAAACCGCGTTTTCCATTCCCGCAATCTCTTCATCCACATAGCCAAAGTCAAAAAGCATACGGATAATTGGCGGAAGACTGCCCGACCTGACGCTGGTCCGAAGCGCCGCCTCATAAATCTTATAAAACATTTCCGTTATTTTTCGCCGAAGCTGTACCGCGGCGGGGTCGTCGTCATTTTTGTTTGAAAGTTTCTTATAGGCCGCAATGCTTTCCCTGAAAGAACCGGCCAGTTCTTCCTCGCATCCTGCAAACTTCAAAATTTTTTCAAGAGAACCTGTAAGCTCTGTCATTATCTTTTCCTTATCCAATATTCGTTCCTCCTGAGAATCGTTAATTGTGTAAAGGCTGCCAAACACCTGTATTTTACATGATATCGGTATTAAATGCAAATTTTCTTTATACTCTATTCATATTTCTATTATAATGTTGCAAAAGAAAACAAATCGCTGCCGCCAGGACGCCGGACCGGCGGATTTTACCGGATTGTGATGCAGGACATATACTTGGCTGCAACGGGTAAAATTCTTCCTCTTCCCTGTATTTGCCCGGCGTTTTCTTATACATCTCCTTAAACACAGCCGTAAACGCCTGCTGGCTCTCATATCCGGCAATAGCCGCGACTTCCATAATCGGCTTTTCCGAAAAAACCAGAAGCTTCGCCGCCGCAATCGTATCCAAATCCGGATTTTCGGCCAAATAGTCTTCAATATAATTTATGATAGTCATAACATTTTCAATTTGATTTTGCATTGCAGCCGCCTCCTATGTCCGGGCCGACAGCGAACTTGTGATAAGCTACCCTGTTCAATTCAGCAATATCCCCAAAATACTTCAGGAGTATATCGTTGAAAACCAGCAGCTCTGGAAAGGAAAAAAGATTTTTATTATTGCAACCATGGGGATTTTCAGCGGCGACGGGGCCGGAATCCTCGCCCGCTTATTAAAAAAATACGGCGCAGTTATAACCGGCGGCCTGCACCTGAAAATGCCGGACAGCATCAGTGATGAAAAGGTTTTAAAACGAAGTTATGAAAAGAATCTTTTGCTGGTAAAAAACGCAGAAATAAAAATCCGGAAAGCCGTTGTACAAATCAAAAACGGAAAACCGCCCCGGGAGGGATTAGGAATCCTTCGCCGTGCCGCCGGCCTTCCGGGGCAAAGGCTTTACTTTTACAGCCGGACAAAACACTATACCGACAAGCTGAAAATCTGTCAGGAAAAATGTATCGGGTGCGGTTTGTGCGAAAAGAGCTGCCCCACAGGAAATATCAGATTGGTCGACGGCGCTACCGCTGTCGGAAGTAAATGTGCCATGTGTTACCGCTGCATTAACAAATGCCCTGAACAGGCGATTACATTACTCGGGAAAAAGGTTATTGAGCAGCACAACATGGATAAGTACCTTTAAGACCGGGGGCCGAATGTATTGCCTGATATATCCTCCATGAACCGTAATCAGCTTCCGAAAATTCTTTTCCACTCTCCGGTTCTTTCGCTACATTCTGATATCTGTCTGCAAACTTCATGATATCGCTCATTGCCCACCGCGCCCTTCATTCCTCTTATCTGTTAAGCCGCGCTCTTTTTCTATATAAAATTATCTCCGGCTCCGTCCCACCGCAACCGTATTCGCACACAAGAAGATAATTATCATCCGCAACAATACCATAACATCTGTCGCTGCCGGGTATTTCAATCTGATTTCCCCAATATACATTATTATCTTCAAGGAATTTAACCGACTGTCCGTTTGGCAGAGGATACTCCAGATTGACATAAAAACCATTCAGCAGATTAAGGTCTTTTACCTCCAGGTCCTTGATTCCAAGTGCATTGAATTCCTCAGTCAACGCTTTTTTTATACTTTTGAACTCCTCAAAACCGCCCCTTTTTATGCATTCCGCTGCAAAACATTTTCCTCCAAAAGGATGACCGCCCGTTTTCACACAGCCGCCGCATTCATCTTTTCTGACGCATTCGGTACAGCAGTCAGCTCCGCAAATCGATAACATAAATCTACCTCCATTCAACCCGATTTTCCTGACAGAATTGATTATATCATTTCCATATCCCATATTCTATAACATTCCGCAGCATTCAGAAAACATTTCACATCAAAAGTATTGCTTTGATATTCCAGGCAAATTATTATAAAAATATATTCATCCGCCAAGGTGGAAAAGGGTAAGGCGCCGGGCAGCTAAATGAAGTCAGACATGCCAGAGTCACATGGGAGAAAAAATGAGTAAGAGCAGCCTGATAAACACCATATCGGTTTATTCGATAATATATACCGTAATAACATTGCTTAACAGTATTTTATATCTTGGAAACGGGATTTATGAAGACCCTGGCGGCAACTGGCACGAGCTGGACAGAGCCATGATTCTTTTAATCGGTTTTGCGGCTTTTAAGCTGTGTACCTCCCTGCCCGTTAAGCCTTTGATTTTCAGATATCTGATTGCATATGTGCCGTCGGTGCTGTTGGCATTTGCCTGCGTCTGGTTTACGGAATTAAGGGAACCGCTGGCAAAAACCGCGTACAGGGACATCTGGATTAACTTCACATGTCTTTTTATCATACTGTGCGTTATCCACTCTGTTACCAGCATCCGTCAGAAGACAACGGATGCCAGGCTCCGCCAGACATCCTCATATTTAAAGAAAGCGCAGAAAGGGGAAAAAGGCTATGAGTAAATATGACTCTTTATGGAAGCATGTCCAGCAGGACGGAAAAAATCCTTTAAGCTTACGTTTGAGGAAATACAGAATATTGCCGGAATACCAGTCGACCACTCTTGTCACTTATCCTTCCTCAAAAATTATCTAACTATTAAATACCTTCTCAACACTGATGTCTTTACATCTTATTTGACGCAGACTCAAAATGAAAAGACGTTGCATACAGCATATCTGTCTACAAGCCGCTACACTACCCGGATTCGCCCTCGTGGCTCACAGCCGTCCCCATGACTTTCTCAAATCCCATTCCCATGCTATACTCCTTCTCTTAGAAACTCGGAATTTCCTATAAAGAAAAAGAGCAGGGTATATATCTCTATATACCTTGCTCTAAAAGGATTACTCTTGCTGATGTCTTAGCTAAATGACATTAGCGCACAGACCGTTCCTTAATTTTTCTGAGTTAGGATTTTAAAGTTCCTTTTCCGCACAATGAATCAAAGCCTTCATATAACCGGTTGAATACGCCCAGGAGGAATCCTTTCCTCCATGCTTCGCTGAAAACTCAGGAACATGGTCACAATGCATTACTCCATCATAGCCGCATGCCACAAACTGTGTTATCCCCAATTAGTAGGAACAATACAGCTTTCTGGCGGGCGGCGGCACGTCAAGAAATATATATGGAGTTTTTAAAGAATCCCCCGGAGCAGGGGAGCGGTCAGCCTGTGACCTGCTCCACTTCCGGTATGGGTTTGAGATTAAAATGAATTTCGATAGAAATGTGTCTTGTTTTGTCGCTGTCTATGGTTTCATGGACAACGATTTCTTTAATCAGGCGGTTTAAGGTGGAAGCGTCCAGCTCGGTGATGTCCCGGTATTCCTGTATGGATTCCACCCACTGCCTTGCGTCCACGGCAAGCCGGATTTCATCGGCAAGGCGTTTCCGGCCTTCCTCAGCCTTGGCTTTTAATTCCGCCTGTTCCTTCTGTGTCTTTTCCAGCAGGAGATTGAAGTTTTCTTCTGTGATTCGTCCGGCTACCATATCCTCATAGAGCCGCAATACCATCTTTTCCAGCACTTCAATCCGTTCTTCGTCTTTGGCAAGGGTGCGCTCCATCGCTTCCCGCTGGTCTTTCTGCTCGGCCTGGCAGGTGTCGGTCAGCCGTCCGGCCACCGCTTCGCTGTCGGTCAGGGCAGCGGTGGCGCACTCCCGGATTTTGTTCAGCACAAGAGAATAGAGCGTGTCAAATTCAACCCGGTGCTGTGTGCAGTGCTGCTTCCCATAGGCATTGTAGGTCTTACAGGAGAAAATCCGCTTCGGGAACTTCTCATGCGTGGTGCGGATGGTGAGAGCCTTTCCGCACTCCCCACATTTTATCAGCCCTGCAAAGAGGTTGATTTCCCCGGATTTGCCCGGTCGCTGGCGGGATTTCAGTTTTTCCTGCACAATCGCAAAGTCCTTTTTGTCCACCAGCGGCTCATGCGTCCCCTCCACCACAATCCAGTCCTCCGGCTTCTTATCCCGGATAGTGCCGATTTTAAAGCGGTACTCGGTCTTTTGGGAAGCGATTGCGCCGGTGTAGACGGGGTTCATCAGGATTTCCTTAATCACGGAGAAGTCCCAGACGTACCGCCCGTTTTCCGGGTCTTTCTTTTCCCATTTGGTGCGGATGTTCCGGTGTCCCCGCTTCCGGTTCCACCATGTCGGGCAGGGGTGCTTTTCTTCCTCCAGCCTGCGCCGGATGTAGTTGGGGCCGTGGCCGTCCAGCGCATATCCGAAAATCAGCCGGACAACCGGGGCGGTTTCCCCGTCAATGAGAAGGTGGTTCTTGTCCTCCGGGTCTTTCTTGTAGCCAAACGGGGCGATACAGCCGGTGAACTGGCCTTTCTGCGCCTTCAGCACATAGGAAGAATGGACTTTCTTGGAAATATCCTTGCTGTACATCTCATTCAGGATATTTTTAAAGGGCGCAATGTCGTTGTTGTCCCGCATGGTGTCGATACCGTCATTCATGGCGATGTAGCGCACACCGTTTCTTGGGAAGAAGTCCTCGATAAGCTGCCCTGTCTGCAAGTAGTTCCGTCCTAATCTTGATAAATCCTTTGTAATCACAAGGTTTACCTGTTTCCGCTCAATGGCTTTCAACATCCGTTTCAGGTCGGGGCGTTCCATGTTCAAACCGGTGAAGCCGTCGTCCTGATAGACTGCCGTAACCTCCCATCCCTGCTTCTGGCAGAACTTTTCCAGCATATCCCGCTGGTTCTCGATACTGGCACTCGTCCCGTCAAGGTCGTCGTCCTTGGACAGCCTGCAATAGATAGCTGCCCGGAAGCTCCCGGCAAGAAGTGTGTCCATTCCTGTATATCCAAAAGTGTTCATCATAACCGTTTACCCGCACAATCCAGACGGAACACGGTCACTTGGAACCTCACCTTTATTATATCCTATTTCTTGTGATTTAGCAAGATAATCTTTATCTGTTTTTCTGCTGTGTTTCTGTGCGATAAGGCTCACGAAAACGTCCGTAGCGTCCAGCTCGCCGTCAAATACTGTGGTGACATGAATCTCTGTTTTATTTTTCGCCATAGGCAGTTGTCCTCCATACATGAAAACAGCCAGACAGGGAAGGTCGGCAACGAAGTCCGGCAACGGGCTTCAAAAAACCTTGGAACTAATCCTTGTCTGGCGGTTGGGTTATTTTATACTTTTTCTTTTATTTTTCTGTTGCTTTGGTTGTTAAAGGGGAGAAAAGCCGACAGTTACGGGATTTTCCCCGGCAACCGGCCCGGCAACGGGATAGCAACGAAGTGTGCAACGGGCTGTCATTTGCCGGATTTTTTCAGAAAGGAAGCTCCATCTGCTCCGGCACAGGCGTAAATCCTTCTGGGGTTTTTCCCGCCCCGTTGCCAGTGTCCGTTGCCGATTTTTCCCGTTCCCATCCTTTCTGCCTGCCGTACCCGGCGAACATCCGGGGATTGGAGAAATACTTCCAGCCGGTGACGCACTGGTTCATTATCTCGTTGATTTCCCGGATTTCCCATTGTTTCGGCTCGTCAAAAGCGTGGTTTAAGGCTTCTTTGTAAAGCTGTTTGGAGCAGATGGTATCGCCGGGGCAGCTGTCAAGGAAAGCCTGAATCATCCCGGCCTTGGTGTCCTCCGGCATAAAGTCCCGCTGGCGTTCCTTTAGATAGCGCACCATTTCCGGGCTGAATGTCAGCTTCCATCTGCCGCTTTTGTAAATCTCCATCGCTTCCGCCCATACCTGGTTTAAATAGGCTCTGGAAGCGGCTTCATCCTCTAAAATGTGCGTTTCCGCCTGTTCCGGGCATACTTGTATGGGGATAAAGCGGCGGTTGCCGGAGCGGTCAAGGGGCAGGAAGTCAAGGGCGTTGGATGTGCCGCCGAACACACACTGCCTTGGGCGGTCTGCCGGGTGGGTTTCGTAGGGTATCTTGTAGACTTCCTTCTGACGGCTCAAAAAGGACTTGATTTCCTCTATGCTCTTTGCATTTGCGGTGGCAATCATCTCCGACATTTCGATTATCCAGTGACCTTGCAGCTTCCGGTATACATTGTCATCGTCAAGCTTCCGCAAATCGTCCGAAAACCACTCGTCTTTGACTGCCAGCAGAGGGAAGAAGGTGGACTTCCCGGCTCCCTGCCCGCCCACCAGACAGAGCATGACCTCAAATTTACAGCCGGGGAAAAATGCCCGGTGGATGGCTCCCAACAAAAACAGGCGCAGGGCTTCATAGGTGTACTGGTCTGTGTCTGCCCCTAAAAAATGCCGCAGACAGAAGCGCACCCGCCCGGTTCCGTCCCATGTCAGGCTGTTCAGATACTCCCGGACAGGGTGGTAACTGTTCTCATTGGCGGCAAGGTCGGCGGCGTCCTGTATCTTCTTTTCGCTTGTCAGGCCGTAAGTTTCTTCCAGATACAGCCGGATATATTTCATGTCCGTGTCGGTCATGGGGCTGTTTTGGGGTCTTTTGTAACCGATGGGCTTTAAAATATCGGTGCGGTCGGTCAGCAGGTTATAGGCAACCGCCCCGGACAGGAGCGGGTCGCACTGGAACACGGTCAGGCAGTTGCGAATGCTGTTGCGGAAGCCGCCTTTCTCGGTGGTTTCCAGCATGGCCTTGACTTCCTCAACGCTCCGGGGCGGCTCGGCGCTGTCTGCCATGTTCGCTATTTCCTGCCGTATCTGGGGCGGTAAATTCTGCCATTCGTCTTTCAAGGTTCCTCACTTCCTTTCCGTGTCCTGTAATAAGGGCTGCCCGCTCCTGAATGTCCCCGGAGAGAAGCACGTCCATCAGGTATTCCACCCGGCTCATGTTCTGCAGGGCTTCCACAAACCGGGGATTCCATGCTTCATCGGGCTGCCGTGGGGCATATTCCTCCTTCCAGCGGCGCAGGAGATGGTAATAGTCGGACAGCACCCGGAAACAGTGCCGCTCCATGCGCTTAAATTTCTGTTCCTCGGTTTCCCTCCGCAGGCGTGGACGGATGGGCGGCTTCCCGGCGTTCCTCCCGTCCTCATAAGGGATGGAGAAGTCCTGCGCCAGCATGAGGGCGGCTTCTTTACTGCCGATACCGTGGAGCCGGGAAACAAAGTCAATCACGTCCCCGGTGGCTCCGCAGCCGAAACAGTAAAAGCGGCGGTCAACCTTCATGCTTGGGTTCCTGTCGTTGTGGAACGGGCAGACGCACATCCCATTTCTGTTCACTTTAATTCCATAACGCTCCGCAGCCTGCCTTGTGGTGACGGACTGCTTCACGGCTTCAAATACGTTCAATAGGCGTTCCTCCTGATAATCCCAACGTGGGCGACACAATGTCGCTCACGTTGTCTGTAAATCTTTCCAGTTCAAAATAAAAGGCACTTGTCTGCGGTTTCCAATCACAAAACAAGTGCCTGTTTAAAGTTCCATATTCTGTTGTTTCTGTGTCCGGGGCGGCTGGCGTTTCTCTGCCTTCTCCTGCCGGATGCGTTCCTGCCGCCCTTTCAGGTTCCCCTGTACGGACGGTTTCTTCCCCGGCTCGGCGGTCTGGCGGTACTGCTCGGACGGCAATACCTGATTGAGCCAGCGGCGCACATCCCGCAGAACTTTTACATCTGCCTGCACCGCTTCCAGCTCCTCCCCCTGTTCCGGCAGGGCAGAAGCAAGCTGTTCCCGTTCCGCTTCCAAATCTTTGCGGGAGTAGGTATTGCCTTTCAGGTTGGCTTTCAAATACCGGATAGCGGCATAGTAAGCGTCCAGTTCCTCCCGGTGGCTCTCCGCAAACTGCTCTTTTTTCTTCTTCCAGCCGATAGCGGCATACTCCTTATGGACTGGCTTGCCCGCTTCGTATTTGTCAATGTAGGACAGCATGGTGTTGATGGCTTTGATGCGCTTCTCGCTTTTTTTCACGCTCGCCATGACAGAAACGGCGGTCTGGCTGATTTCATCCAGCCGGGTGTCAAGGCTCTCTACGGTGGAGATTTCTTTTTTCCGCAGAAAATCCATAGCCGCCTGTACCTTGTTGAAGTCGGCAACTGTGCCCTTGAGCTTCCCTCTGGAAGTCCAGTCGGCACGCTGTCCGCTCCGCAGTTCTAAATACTGTGAGAGCAGCTCCGGTATGGTCGGCTCCTTCGTCTGTTCCAACGCTTCCATCAGAGCGGCTTTTTTCTCCTTTAAGTCGGCAATCCAGCCTTTTAAGTGGCGCACCATCTGGCGGATGGACTGCATGAGGGAGTTGGCGGCTCTGATGTCCCGGTTCAGGTTGCCGATGCTGGTCTGGATTCCTTTCTTCTCCATCTGGCAGGCGGCAGGCCCCATGTGGACGGTAGGGATTTGGTCAATCCCTTGCCGGGCATAGGAGCGCAGGTCAAGGCGTTCCGGGCGGTCGTTTGCTTCCAGATAGCGGTTAGCCGTGTCCGCCCATCCCTGCCGCCAGATTTCAGCGTACTTCTGGTCGTTCCAGTCCACGGTGTTCTCCTTGTGGCTTTTCCATCTGCCGGACGGGAGCCGGATTCTTTCGCCGTTTCCGTCGAGGTCGTATACCTTGCGGCACTTGGGAAGCCATTTCCCTTTTTCGTCCATCGCCCGCATGGTAAGCAGGATATGGGCGTGAGGGTTGCCATCCCCCTTGTCGTGGATGGCAAAGTCAGCAATCATGCCTTTGGAAACGAAAAACTCCCGGCAGTAGTCACGGATAAGGCCGGCATACTGTTCCGGCGGGATTTCCCTTGGGATGGCAAGCACGAACCTCCGGGCAAGCTGGGAGTTCCATTGTTTCTCCTGTGCTTCGGCAGAGTTCCATAAGGTATTGCGGTCTGCAAACTCCGGCGGCACATGGGGTGGGAGCATGATTTCTTTGTGGGTGACTTCGTTCTTGTAGGGATAGTATTTCTGC
Source organism: bacterium 1xD8-48 (assembly GCA_009917455.1). GTDB lineage: Bacteria > Bacillota > Clostridia > Lachnospirales > Lachnospiraceae > Suilimivivens. The sequence continues at coordinate 91,682 of QZDS01000021.1, forward strand.
TCTTGGTCGTATTCAGAGAACAGCTTTTCGCCGCTCTGGTAGGCGGCGGCAGAAACAGCGGATTCATTGTTGCTCCGCTTAATGATGGTGATTTTACAGTGCGGGCATGGCAAGTGTGCGCCCTCCTTCCTCCCGGATTCCGGGCATAGAAAAAGCAGGATACCTTTTTTCAGTTTCCTGCTTGCGTTGCCGCTGGTGGGCGGCAGGTATTTAGTTTTTGATGAGTTATCAGTTTGATAAGCTTAAATTTTACAATTTGAATTTATTCCTACAAAAGTACAAATACTCTTTAACGGTTATTTCTTTACTATGTAAAATACCGATGATAACAAATATAATTCCTGCGACTGTAAGGTAACAGTCCTTAATATCAAAAATAAAGAAGTTTGGTATCTGCAAAAAGTCTAAACTTCCTCCCCAAAAAATTTTATCTATTAAGCTACACAAACAACCTGCCAACCCAAAAACTAAAATTATTTTCACTGAAAATTTAGTTTTCTTCGTTTTTGCTCTATACAATAAATATCCTGATAGAATAATATAAATGGCAAGAATGTTAAAAACAACCATAAGAAATGAACTTGAAAAAACATCAGCAAAATTTCCAAACCATGACAAATTTGTATTTTGTTCTGGGTTAAATCGCAACAAATGAAATATTATATCAAACTCGTCTTGCATAAATAACTTTAATATAATTATTTTTATAGTTTGGTCTATCAATGTCAAAAAAAGTACAGGGATAATAAATGGCTTAATCTGTTTGATGATAAAAAACTCCTCCTCTCAAATCCTGATTTATCGCTGGCACTATTATACAGCTTTAACTTGCTAAATGGAATACGCTTTCTGAAAGATTTCCGGGTGGCAAAGCCACAAAGGGGTAGCTGGCAAAGCCAGCGCAGGGGAAGGGTAGCTTCCCCTGTGATGATTGGAGCAGATTGAAAATCTGTGGAAATCATCTGCTGTCCGCAGGACGCTCCCGGCAGGGCGCAATGCACCACTTCCCTAAGTGGTGTATAATTGCGCCCTATCCAAGAACTCGGATAGGGCGCATTATCCGAGATAATCAATTATCCGAGGAAACTCTCAAAACCGCCAGCATAAAAGGCTTTCAGA
>QZDS01000022.1 GCA_009917455.1 bacterium 1xD8-48
AACAATCGCTTAAAATGTAGTAATGATGCGACTTGTAGCACTTCCTGCTAAGTTGGTATGAATAATTCAGGATAATGAATATACCTTACAAAAACGCCCTGTGTAAAGCGTTAAAAAGAATTGCATCCCGGAAAAAATTATTATATGATATAGGAAGCGTTCTGATACGCACACAGTGCGCAGGCAGCCCGAAAATCCAAAGCTTCCTGCCATATCCATAAAAACAGGAGAGGTATCTGCCATGAATGAAAATAAAGCGCTGGCACTCCACGAACAGTGGAACGGCAAAATTGAAACCACATCCAAGGCCCCGGTAAAAACCAGAGAGGATTTGGCTCTGGCCTACACCCCCGGCGTCGCGGAGCCCTGCAAGGTGATTGCAAAGGATAAGTCTTTAGCCTGCAAATACACCATGAAAGCCAATACCATAGCGGTTGTCTCCGACGGAAGCGCCGTACTCGGACTTGGCAATATCGGCCCTCACGCCGCCATGCCCGTTATGGAGGGAAAAGCGGTTCTTTTTAAGGAATTCGGCGGCGTCAATGCGGTCCCCATCTGCCTGGATACTCAGGATACGGAAGAAATCATCAAGGCAGTAACCTGGTTAGCCCCCGGCTTCGGCGGCATTAATCTGGAGGATATCAGCGCCCCCCGCTGCTTTGAAATTGAAGAACGGCTGAAAGAAATACTGGATATCCCCGTTTTTCATGACGACCAGCACGGAACAGCTATCGTGGTTCTGGCAGGCATCATTAATGCTCTGAAGGTTGTTGGGAAAATGAAAGAAAACTGCAGGGTCGTGGTGAACGGAGCCGGAAGCGCAGGCGTCGCCATCACAAAGCTTCTTCTCACCTACGGCTTTTCCAATATTATCATGTGCGATAAGGCCGGAATCATCTCAAAAGATTCCAAGGGTCTTAACTGGATGCAGGAAAAGATGGCGGAGCTGACAAACCGCTCCGGCAAAACCGGAACCCTCGCGGACGCTCTGAAAGGCGCGGACATCTTTGTAGGCGTCTCCGCTCCCGGCATCGTCACCCCGGAAATGGTTTCCTCCATGAATAAAGATTCCATTTTATTTGCCATGGCAAATCCCGTACCGGAAATCATGCCTGACCTGGCAAAAGCCGCCGGGGCAAGAATCGTAGGAACAGGCCGAAGCGATTTTCCCAACCAGATTAACAATGTGGTTGCTTTCCCCGGCATTTTCAAGGGCGCTCTTGAGGGACGCGCCTTACAGATTACGGAGGAAATGAAGCTGGCCGCCGCAAAGGCAATTGCTTCACTGGTGCCCGACAACGAATTAAACGAAAATAATATTATTCCCGAGGCCTTTCATCCCGAAGTGGCAAATCTTGTGGCCGAAGCCGTGAAGTCGCACATTCGCTGACGCCGGTTCAGCTGCGAATCCCTTGCGGCATATGGTGTTCGTTGTTTTCATTAAATGGCGAAAGGAAAAGGAAATGCAGGAACCCATCACCTTATACAAATTAATCGTTTTATATATGCTGGAGCGTTCCGGCTTTCCGCTGACCAGAACGCAGGTCACGGATTTTCTCTTAAACAGGGAATACACCACCAATTTCCTCAATCTGCAGCAGGCAATCGGAGAGCTGATTGACGACGGTCTCCTTTCCTGCGTGACTGCAAGAAACCGTTCTTATCTCGGCATTACGGACGAAGGCTCCGAGACCCTGAACTTTTTTAAAAACCAGATTGATCGGGATATCAGAACCGATATCGATAATTACCTGAAAGAGCACGGTTTTGAGCTCCGCAATGAGAACTCCGTTGTGGCAAGCTATCGCAAGGCGGCCTCCGGCGAGTACGAGGCCCACCTCCTGGCAATGGACAAGGGACTCACCCTGATTGACCTGACACTCTCCGTCCCTTTGGAGGAAACCGCCGTTACCATCTGCGACAACTGGAAGGGGCAGAATCAGGAGATTTACCAGTATCTGATGAGTCAGCTTCTGAATTGATGTATAAAATCAGGCGCCTTTCGACGCCTGATTTTATTATACATTTACTGAATATTCCCGGCGTTCTGCCGCCCGACACAAATCCTACCGAATAATCTCACTCCAGCTCGATATCCCGATAATCTCCTTTGCAAAATCCGTATAGGCCGCATGATTTGGCGTATCGATATACTTAAACACATCGTAAAGCTGTTTGCGTCCTCCTCCCGCGTCGTTAAGGCCGAAAGCAAGCCCCTGGGCAACCTCTTCTCCCGCGTCAGTCTGCCGGTTAAGCAAAAAGCCGTCGATTTCACTGTAGGCTTCCATTTTATAATAAGCATAGGCGAAGGCCGCCGCCTGCAGCGCCTGTCCGCCTGTGGATGTGTATCCCAGCTCACTGAGCAGTATGCTCCGCACCTGTCCGTTTGAGTCAAGGAACTGTGGCTGCCGCAGATAATTAATCAGAACCTCTATATTTTCCATCGTTATCATGGAAGTTCCGGCATTGTGCTTTACATAGTTTGACGCCTTCCAGATTCTCGGTTCCGTCAGCGGCACATTATAGGGATGCTGGGCCACGCCCCAGTCAATATTTCCTTTTGACGAAATATTTCTGTTGAACACATCCAGAATATCCCGCCCGTCATAGTTAGTATTGTTTTTGATATTTCTGTCCCACTGTTGGTCCAGAGATATATAAACTCTTGCGCTGCTGCTCACGCTCTTGATTGCCGTGTAAAATACCCGAAATGCCCTTGCATATTCCTCCACATAGGTTTCAATATCCACATGAGCCATATAATTCCACTCTTTGCGGGCGTTAATCTCATTGGCGATAATCCAGTTGGAAATTCTTCCATGGGCATTTCCCGAATAGCGCTCCGCAAGGAACGTACCGATGGCCGCCATGTATTCCACACCGGACTCCTCAGCCCCGTTAAACATGGTATAGGGCGCGGTACTCCCGCTCCGCGCTTTCGGATGCGTAAGCTGCGGATACGCGCCGGAATAATTGTTCAGAATAATTGCCGTGGTGGTAATTCCCTTGGCTGTAAGTGTGCCGAACACCAAATCATACTCCGCAACCACCTGGCCGTTTATGGTATAGGTTCTCCCATTATAGGTATATTGAATGGTTGGATAAGCCGGATTGCTGGTAGGGCCAAGCAGTCTTGCCACAGGGATATTATAGGCGGCCTGCTTAACTCCCAAATCATCCAGCTCACTGCCCCGCATCCTGTTGGGATCCACCAAAAGCCCCTTGATAGAGGCGGGCTGCTGGAACACCGACGTATATTTTGCAATCGCCTCCGGGTTCGTGATATAGCTGGGAGTGCTTACCTGCACATAATTCCCGTCCTTCTTCACCGCAACGGCAAACTTCTTATAAAGCCTGCTGCCTGAAAGATTATAATTCAGGGAAGCGGAAAAGCTGACCTCGCTGTCCTTATAATCTCTTGCAAGATACTCGCCATCCTGGGGAATCGTGGTATCATAGGTATTTAAGGCAAAAAGATAATAATACTTGTCGTCGCTTTTGGGAATACCGTCCCCTTTCGCGGTAATGGAAATCCGCTGGGTTTTGGGGTTAATCGCGCACTCGGTTATGGAAGCGAAGCTTGCGGTATTTGCATCGGTGAGCTCATGACTTTCCGGCCTTTTCTTAAAAGATTCCCATACGGCGTTGCCGGCGGTTACAATATGCTCCGTCACGTCGTCTCCCATATCCTCCTCCGGAATCACCGGCTCCACACTGTCCGTAATTTCCGGCGGCTTCACCTCAGGCAGCTTTTCCGCTTCCTCCTCCCATGAACGGGTCAGAAAAAACACCGAAAGCCCCAGCGCCCCCGCAAGAAGCGCCGCGCCGCCGGCAAAAAGCCAGCCTGTGAGCCTTTTCGTGCCGGGCTTTCCCGACCCTTTTCCGGCTTTGTCCGCCTTCCCGGTCTTCTCCGCCTTCCGGTCTTTGTCCGCCTTCCTGGCCTTTCTCTCCTTATTTGCCGCTATCTTTCTTTTTATTTCCTTAGCCGGTTTCTTTCTCTTTCCGGTTTTTAAATCCATATTTTCCCTCATTTCCAGCTTTTCTTCCGGCAAAAGACTTTGCGTCAGCCCGCCGCTTCCTTCAGCCGCTTCATATGCTCTTTTATCTTCACTTCATACCCGTTGCCCGACGGGCGGTAAAATTCCCTGCCGCTCAGCTCATAGGGCAGATACTGCTGCTTCACGTAATGGTTCGGGTAATCGTGGGCATACAGATATCCCAGGCCATGCCCTAATTTCGCCGCCCCCTTATAATGGGCATCCTGTAAATGCACCGGAATCGGAAGGTTTCCCTTTTCCTCCACCGCTTTCATGGCTTCCCCTATGGCCGCCACACAGGCGTTGCTCTTAGGCGCGCAGGCAACATAAATGGCCGCCTCGGAAAGGATAATCTGAGCCTCCGGCATTCCCACCCGCTCGGCCGCAAGGGAAGCGGAAACGGCAACGGAAAGCGCCTGCGGGTCTGCGTTTCCCACGTCCTCGGCGGCGCAAATCATAATCCGCCTTGCCACAAAGGTAACGCTTTCCCCTGCATAAAGCATCCTTGCCAGATAATAAACCGCCGCGTCCGGGTCGGACCCCCGCATGCTTTTGATAAAAGCGGAAATCGTATCGTAATGGTTATCTCCCGTCTTGTCATAACGAATCACCCTCTTTTGAATGCATTCCTGCGCCACCTCCAGGGTGATATGTATTTTCCCGTCCTCTGACCGGTTAGTGGTCATAATGCCAAGCTCGATGGCATTTAAGGCATGCCTTGCGTCTCCTCCGGCCATTTCCGCCAGAAATTCCATGGCGTCCTCCGCAAGGACCGCGTCATAGGCGCCCATTCCCTTATCCCTGTCATAGACGGCTCTTTGAAGGAGCTTTTTGATATCCTCCTTTTCAAGGGCTTTCAGCTCGAAAATTATGGAGCGGGAGATTAACGCGCTGTTTACCTCAAAATACGGATTTTCCGTGGTCGCGCCAATCAGTATCAGCGTGCCGTCCTCCACAAAGGGCAAAAGATAGTCCTGCTGCCCCTTGTTGAAACGATGAATTTCGTCTATGAAAAGAATAGTTCGCTTTCCATACATTCCCATCGTGTCTTTGGCGGCCCTTACCACCTCTTCCATATCCTTTTTACCCGCCACCGTGGCGTTAATCTGGGTAAATTCCGCACTGGTGGTGTTGGCAATCACCTTTGCAAGGGTGGTCTTCCCTGTGCCGGGAGGCCCGTAAAAAATAAGGGAGCTGAGCTTATCCGCCCTGATTGCCCGGTACAAAAGCTTGTCCTTCCCGATGATATGCTGCTGCCCCACCACCTCGTCCAGCGTGGCCGGGCGTATTCTGGCCGCCAGGGGAGATTCCTTTTCCATACTGGATGCCCTCATATATTCAAATAAATCCATTGTTATATCCTCAATATTGATATTTCCATCTCGTCTTACATTAAAAAAACAGTTCGTCCTGGCTAAGCAGCCCGTACATACTTCCCGTCTTACCACCCAGGTATATACACCGGCAGACCTGCCGCTTTATCTGGAAAACTGCTTATAGAGCTTTACATGATCCTCTATACAGCGCCACTTTCCGCTGGCGTTTGCCGTCACACACACCAGATTCCGCCCATTGTCGAGAGCCGCAAAGCTGGCCGCACAGTTGCCTGACTGCGCCACATAGCCGGTCTTGCCGCCAAGCACCTTGCCGCCGCTGTCCTTATCCTCAATCCGGCGGATAAACCAGTTGGAAAGCTCCAGCCCCTCCGGATTCTGGAGAGTCTTTTCCGTGGTGTGAATCCGGGTAGACATTACCTCCCGGCAAATTTCATTGTCAATGGCCGCCTCTAAAATCATTGCGATATCATAAGCCGTGCAGTAATGATTTTCATCAAAAACGCCCACACAATTGGTAAAATGCGCCGTCTTTGAAAGGCCAAGCTCCTTCAGCCTTTCGTTCATCAGCTCCACGAAAGCCTCCTGACTTCCCGAAACATAAACCGCAAGCCCTACCGCCGCATCCGCCCCCGAGGGAAGAATCGTCCCGTAAAGCAAATCCCGCACACTTACCCGCTCGTCTATCACAAAACCTGCGCTGCTGCAATCGTTAATATAGCCATAGTCCGTAATTTCCCGTGTAACAGTCAGCTTATCATCCAAATCCTCCGCCTGCTCCGCCGCTACAAGCGCCGTGAGAATCTTCGTCATAGAGGCCGGATTCATTCTCACATGAGCATTGCGCTCCGCCAGAATCTCTCCGCTGTCCACATCTATCAAAATAGCGTATTCGCTGACAATATCTCCTTCCCCGAGCAGCAGCGTATCGGAGGTGCTGTGGGCCTCATAGACTTTGGGCTCCGCCTCCTCTTTTTCCGCCAGACTTAAGTCTCCCGCCATCGGAATCCCGGATTCCGCAATTTCCAGAAAGTTGACATTTCGGAAAGCCGCCGCAAGCTTTGCCACGCTGCCGCCGGCTTCCTCTACCTTCCGCTTATCCGAAGCCCTTCCGATAAATGCGCCAATTCCTGTCACCACCAGTATCAAAGCCGCCAGAATACCGACTGCAACAGGCGCGTATTTTTTTATATATCTCCGAATCCTCTGCTGCCGTTCCTTTTCACGTCGCATGGCCTCCACCCTCGTCCTGTGAACTGATGCAACTTCATTCTCATCAATTAATTCCATACTCACCTGCAATTCCCCTTATCATTCCAACTTCTTCATGTCCCGGAATTTCTTTCCCGTCTCCGCTTTTACCGTAAGCCAATGCCTCACTCAATCCGTGCCAGCGCCTGCGCCAAATCCGCAATCAAATCCTCCTTATCCTCAAGGCCGCAGGAAATACGCACCAGCCCCGCCGGAACGCCCGCTTCCATAAGCTGCTGCTCCGTCATCTGACGATGGGTTGACGTGGCCGGATTCAGACAGCACGTTCTTGCGTCCGCCACATGGGTTTCAATGGCCGCCAGCTTCAAATGCTTCATAAAAGTCTCCGCCGCGCGCCTTCCGCCCTTCAATTCAAAGGACACCACGCCGCAGCCGCCGTTCGGCATATACTTCTTAGCCGTTTCATAATATTTATCCCCCTTAAGGCCAGGATAATTCACATAGGCCACCTCCGGCCGGCCGCTAAGAAATTCCGCAACCGCCTGCCCGTTTTCCACATGGCGGGGCATCCGCACATGGAGGGATTCCAGCCCGAGATTTAAAATATAGGCGCTCTGGGGAGACTGCACGCAGCCAAGGTCGCGCATAAGCTGAGAGGTGCATTTGGTGATAAACGCCCCCTCTTTTCCGAATTTCTCCGCATAGGTAATGCCGTGGTAAGACTCGTCCGGCGTACAAAGCCCCGGAAACTTATCGGCATAAGCCATCCAGTCAAATTTTCCTCCGTCCACAATGGCGCCGCCCACCGCCGCTCCGTGGCCGTCCATATACTTGGTGGTGGAATGGGTGACAATATCCGCTCCCCACTTAAGAGGCTGGCAGTTTACCGGCGTGGGAAAAGTGTTGTCCACAATCAGCGGCACGCCGTGACTGTGGGCTACCTCTGCAAACTTTTCGATATCCAGAACCGTAAGCGCCGGATTGGCAATGGATTCCCCGAAAACCGCCTTTGTGTTTTCCCGGAAAGCGGCGTTTAACTCATCCTCTGAAGCGTCCGGGGATACAAAGGTCACTTCAACCCCCATCTTAGCCATGGTAACGGAAATCAGATTGAAGGTTCCGCCGTAAATTGATGAGGACGACACAATATGACTGCCGCACTCGCAGATATTAAACAGAGCAAAAAAATTCGCCGCCTGCCCCGAGGAGGTCAGCATAGCCGCCGCCCCGCCCTCAAGCTCCGCAATCTTTGCCGCCACATAGTCGTTGGTGGGGTTCTGCAGTCTGGAATAAAAGTAGCCCGAAGCCTCCAGGTCAAACAGCTTTCCCATGTCCTCGCTGGTGGCGTATTTGAAAGTAGTTGACTGAATAATCGGTATCTGCCTTGGCTCCCCATTGCCCGGCGTGTAGCCTGCCTGGACACATTTTGTGTTTATTTTGTATTCGCTCATTTGGATGTCCTTCTTTCTTTAAAAAATTGAATTGTTTAAATAAAAGTCATTATCTATTAAATTTAAATATTTTCTTCAATAAATCCTGTCTTTTGTATAAGTCGCCCTTTCCAACGGATTTGATACTTTCTGTACGCAGATGAATGAATCTCCTGTGTTTTGCATTTATTAGCAATAATCCGAAATTGCAATTCATAGTCAGACAGTTCCTGCCCTAAAAATTTCTCTGTGGCTTCTAACTGCCCGGCTGCCCTTACCAAATCGGAACCTTTTAATTCTATCAGATATGCAATTCGTTTTTCCTCATTCATTAGCAGATAGTCACATCTACTTCCCGTTTTGATTACAATTCCATCTATTTTGTAATGTGTCACATATGTGTTCGCGGAATTTATTCCTTTATGATATTGTGGATTTCCCTTATCCTGCGATACAATCTGAGAAGCATATTTATTGCACAATGATTTAAAACCTTTTAAAGGCATCCCGACACCACATCTTTCCCTTCTATATTCTGCAATTCCAGAAGTTCGTCAAAATCATTGTTAATAACCCTTGATATTTCATCAATTTTCTCATTTTGAATCATATGAATTTCCGAATCCATACAATTCTCAATCGTTCCGTTTTTTACAAACCATGAATTGAAGTTATTACTGTCCAGCCAAAGGGATTTCGGAATAATATCATCCGCTTTTTCTAAATACTGAGACTGAATATTATGGATATATAACAAATTATTCAGAGTTCCCAATACATATGGGCTGTGCGTTGTCAATACCACTGAATGATTACAGTTATTAACAAGGGCAATTAACTCTGTAATATATTTTTGCGATTCAGGAAACAAATGCGATTCCGGCTCCTCTATAATAAATAAAATTGGGTTTTGCTGTAGCAAATAGTAAAAAAGTAAATTTAAAATCCATACGCTTTCCTGTTGCCCTGACGATGAGAAATTTATTTTTACATATTTTCCGTCATCAAGCACAATCTGTTCCTCTCCATTACTGTAACGGTAAGTTCCCCGCAATATTTTTTTTATCAGTTCCGAAGCCTGTCTCAGAAGTTTTTGCGACAAAACTGCTTTTTCCGCCGGATAAGCCGTCAGTCCGGCAAGCCCCTCTGAGAACTCCGGTTTTAAACGCAATATCCGCTCAAGATAATCTTTCGTGCAGCTATCCAGAGAACGCTTTTGCATATCGTCCATAGTTGCATATATATAATTAAGCTGTTGCGACAATAAAGTTATCATACTGCGGCCAGCCGGTATATAAACAACTGAATAATAATCGTCAAATATTTTATACATTTCTGCTTTAAATTTTCTCAGTTCCTCCCCGGCTATCCCCAGCGGCGTGGCAGGAAAGCAGTTATTTTTTTCCTCCAAAAAGTTCTTTAATCCATCGCTGAACACTATCCATATATAATTGGATGCCGCATGACCCATATCATTTTTCAGGGAAATTTTAATAAAGCAAGTCTTTGTAAAATAATACTCCGCATACATCTCACTGGACATCCCCAATGATGACCCAAAGGTTCTGAGAAATTTTTCACGCAGGTGATTCTCCAACGCTTTCTTCAGTTCAACTTTATGCCCCGCATTGAACCTGTTCTCCAATCCGCTCACAGGCTCCGTAACCAAAGACTGCTCTCTGGCAAGTTCGATAATATCCTCCTTTATCGTCCTGAAATAATAGATTGCCTTTGCAATCGTGCTTTTTCCGGACGCTTGGAATCCTGTTAATGTCATAAACTGCGAACATTTCAATTCACAATGCTCAATCGGACCAAGTCTGTTAATAATCAGCTTCTGCACCGTAGATTCACTCCTCTCATGCACAAACAGTCACATCATATTATATCTGCCAGAACCGTATTATGCAACCAGATTTAAAGCTTGCAAATCATGTAAATTTACAAGCTGCCACTTATATTCCTTTTTCAACCATCTGTGTAAAAACAGTGGAAATCTTTTTATATTTTTCCTATACTCTTAATGACAGAGAGACAAAAGCACATCAGATGAGCCGCGGTAGAAACAAAAACAGATGATGCATGAAAACAGAAAGGAGCGCAAAGTCAGAATGCAAATAGAAATCAAAATTGACGATGCCTGTCGGGAACCTAAAATTATTATCCTCACAGACAAAATTACGGAGGAAATAAATACCTTTGTCAGAAAACTGTCTGTGGAGCCAACGCAAGTCCTTTCCGGGTTTCGAGGTGAAACGGCGGAAGTCTTAGAGCCGTCGGATATCTTTCGCATTTACGCTTCATCCGGAAAAGTTTTTGCCATAACGGAAAAAGGCGAATACACGCTCCGCCTGCGGCTTTATGAATTGGAGGAACGGCTTGACCAGAATCACTTTGTCCGCATATCTAATTCGGAAATCATTAATCTGAAAAAAGTAAAGCGCTTTGATTTGAGCCTTACCGGAACAATTTGCGTTTCTTTGTCGGACGGCGCCGTAACCTATGTTTCCCGGCGCTATGTGTCAAAAATAAAGCAGGTGCTCGGCGTATAACATCGCATCATGAAAAACTGATTTTCACGAAGCCATACCCTGAGCACTCTCGGAAATTCAATAGAGAACAGGCAGGAAAAGGTTGATTTTCAGAAATGAGAGGGATAAGGGATGGATGATTGTGGGGCTTGAGCAGTCCGGAGAGCATAAAGAATAAAAATGTGTATGACTTAAAAGCCTGTTGGAAAAGCCGGAGCTTCTGCCATGCTTTCCAAAGCTCCGTATGGAGCCGGTTTCTTTCAGAGGAATCAGCAAAAGCTCACCCTAAAAAATGGAGGATTTATATATGAAAAGAACAATAATTTTACGCAGTTTACTGGGCGCGCCCATCGGGCTTACTATCAGCTACCTGATTTCCGTTTTTATTTCTCTGGCAATCAGGGATGGAAACTACTATCCCATTGTTCCGGAGCTTGCCGAAATCTGTGGAAATGAAATAAATGCCATACTCCTGCAGACAGTCTGCTCGCTTCTTGTGGGAACCGTCTACGGAGGCGCTTCGGTAATCTGGCAGATAGAAGGCTGGAGCCTTATGCGGATGACCGTCACCCATCTGGCCGTCTGCTCCGCCGCCATGTTTCCAATCGCTTACTTCATGCAGTGGATGCCCCACAGCTTTGGAGGCTTTCTGCGCTACTTTGGCATTTTTTTCGGAATTTATTTCTGCATCTGGGGGTCACAGTATTTCTCTATGAAAAGGAAAATAGAGATGATGAATCAGAAAGTGCGGGAGCAGAATTGATAACGGACAATAAACAGACGCTTTTGCCGGTAATTATGCTTTCGATTAAAATAAGTATATTTCCCAAATTTATCTGGGAAATATACTTATTTTGTATCATCCTGTATTATTTTATACTTTTACAAAAGGAAAATTAATTATCAGATTATCATTCATTTCCATCATATTCAAAATACGGCTTGCCGTTCCGGATGGATGGTTTGTACCGGCCTCCCAGGCTTCCACTGTTTTAGGCCCCCCATATAGTCTGCAAAGAGTTTTTGGGACAACCCGGTTTTCTTTCTTATATCCCGTATTCTTCTACATTGTATTCCTTTACTGGTACAACAGACACTACTCTCCTTTTTAATTTTTTGCCGCCGCTTTGAGCATCTTCTATTGCTTCTGATAAACCTTCCATAATGCTATGATATATATTTCCCATGGCATACTCCTTTTCATAAACTTTCTTCCAATATATCAATCATTCTTTTGATATGATTACATTCTTCTTTTGACAGATTGTCTTTTTCCTTTTTAGCATATACCGTTATCAAATAGACCGCTTCTTTTATGTAAAAATCCACATAACAGACACGCGCACTGCCGCGCTTTCCCCGATTGCCAAACGCAAAGCACAGTTTACGAAGCTTCCCAGTTCCCCTTATTACTTATAATATACCCCTATATAATAGGGGGCAAATAATTATATTAAAAGGAAAATCCAATACAGACAGCCGACCCTAAAGCCGGCTGTCTGTTTCTGAAAAGTTTCTAAAAATTTACAATGCCTATCCCAAAATCTCATCCTTCTTCTCAAGTATTGCTGCCACCGGCACGCAGGCTTCGCAGTCGCAGTACTTTGCGCCGGCTGCCTTGATTTCCCTTCCATGGGCAGCCACATTCTTCGCCGTTTCCTCGCCAAATACTTTTACGCCTGCCTCGGAATCGGCAAAGCCAATCAGCTCATCAACAGGCATAATATCCAGCTCCAGCTCGTCAATCAACGCTTTTGCCTTTTCCGCCTCCTTTTCTGTGCCAATCGCATCCAGAAAAGCTGCCCCCGCTTCCTTTGCCTCCTGGCAACAGTAGGGCACGTTCATAAACTCCTTTACCTTTTGAACAGTAAAATCCTTTACAGCCTGATTCATAATTTTTCTTATCCTTTCCTCTTTAATATTGGAGAATCTTTGCCATGGTCTTTCAGATTCTGCAAATGCTCCTGCCCAAAATGGTACTATATGATAACATTTTTGTAAAACTATAATTGTAACTATAATGCGCAAAACTATTCTGCATTAATATCAGTTACTTCCTCCACAACCGTAGTCCCGTCTGCAAGTCTCTGAAACTGTCTGACATAATTCCAGCCAAGCCATGCCTCTTCCGGATTGCAGTCATGCCCTTTTCCGTCCGCAAGCGTATAATTGTAATAATTCCAGGGAATCTCATCGTTGGAATAAAAGCGGTGAACCGTATATTTTCTTTCCAGGTATCTTGAACTCGGATAAATGACCTCAACTTTATCTCCGGCAACGCCCACTCCGCAGTCCGCCGTTTCACTTATATAGGGCGTTTCCTTGCAGGTAATATTATTATAGGATTTCCAGAAGTCATACTGCACCTGCTGTCCTGAGCCCCTGACCGCCGGATACTCCACATCTCTTGTGCCATAAATTGGATGTACCCCTCCTTTTCAATTTCCGCTCTGTTAAGCCCCCTGAAGAACCCGGCCGTCCTATCATCGGTATTCCATAAAATGGCCAGAACAGGCGTATTTTTACTCTCCCTTAACGCCCTGTCCGCCAGGGTTCCTCCTATGGTAAAAATCCCGGCAACATTTACCGGCTCACATGCCGCAAGTGTATGTACCATGGAAGCTCCTGTGTCAATCCCCATAAAATACCTCGCGTTGTGCATATTATGGTAAATGCCCCTGTCAATAATATCCGGCTGATAATTGAAAATATCTATCATCTATCTGATATCATTTAAATCATCCTGCATGGATTCCTCAAGATTATAATTCCATCTTCCTTCAATCGGATTGGGAAACAGAATTACAAATCTCTGACTGTCAACCAGTTCTTCAAGCTCTTTGCTTGCGCAGAGTCTGTCAATATCCTCTCTTGTATCATTTTCTCTTAAAACCGTAATCATGGTCTTTTCATAACAGCTTAGCCGCTCGCCGGCAGGATAAATGACATACATGCTGCGATTTTGCTCTTTATACTCTTTCAATTCCACTCTCATTTTTACTTTTCCCTTTCTTTACATATTGACAGGTTCCGGCAGTCTGAGCGTCTGTCCCGGTTTTACCTCCGCAATTTCTTTCGTAAAAGCCCCGCCAAGCCAGACAGATATGCAGGAAGGATTATATACAAGGGTGCTGTCCGTTGAAAATACCAGTCTCCGGTAAGCCGTCACGTACTGATAAATTTCCCTGTTGGTGGCATAAAAAACGTCTTCTCTGCCCGATATTTGCTTCACAAACTTTTCTATATGTTCCCAGTTTTCATTCTGGTCAAATTCATAGCTATGTCCCCAGACATAAAACAGTTTTGCCGGGCTGTAAAGGGAAAAATACATATCGTCTGACAGAAATTCCCCGGTAAGCGCAAACAGTTTTTCATCATCATGGTGGCAGGTAGGATTCCATTTAAGGAAGTCTGATGGAATATCAAATCTGTGCGTCGATTCTATTGTTCTTGCATAAGCGATACCACAGTTTTTCAGCGCCATAATAATATTGTCATCACAGACTCCAAAGGCATAAGCATACCCTGTAAGAGGCTGTCCTGTTATTTCTTCCAACGCCTGCCTGTCCGCCAGAATTTCCCATACACACCTTGCCCTGTCCATTCCCGCCAGTGACTCGTGATATCTGCCATGGCAGGCTATTTCATGCCCTCTGTAGAGTAACGCTGTCTCCGACTTTTCTACTTTATTATGAGGCACCTCTTTTTTCTCCGCCGATACCGTTCCCTTTATCCCGAGAAGTCCGGAATTTAAGTTAAACGTACATTTTACCCCGTATTTGTTCAGCAATTCCAGAAGCCTTTTATCCTGACTGATGCCGTCGTCATAACTCAGTGTCAAAGCTTTTCTCTTCCCCCCCGGCCACAGCAGCCGGTCGTTTATCTGCAAACTCATATCTAACCGCCTTTCCTTCACCCATAAACTGCCAGTCTGTCCGCCAGACATCTGCCTTTATTCTTCTGTTACAATTTTCCTTATCAGATACGCCATATTTTTGGAGAGATGCGCTTTGTGGTCCGTTATGTACAGCACGCCTTCGCAGAAAGAGGTATGCAGTCCATAAAACCTTTCAACAAACCATTCTGCCGAAATAAAAAAAATATGGTTCCGCACAACAGCCTCGCAGTACATGGCCTCTATCCTGTTATCCACCACACAGCCTGTATTTCCCCCGGCGAACTGAATTTGCGAACCCTCATGGAGCGTGATATCCACTACCGCTCCATCCTGTGAAATTTCTGTTTCTGCCCTGAATAATTTCGCAAGAAACGTAACCGGCACATAAAAATATTCGCTTCTTACCAGCGCTTTTCCGTTCAGCCCATGATATTTCAATTTCTTCCATTTAAATGCCTCTGCCTCCATCTGCTCAATGCACCCGTTGGCAAAGACCCTGCGGCTTTCCTCCACTATGGCGATTCCCAGAGCATCGCCTTCCCGTTTTCTGTCGGGAGCCACATTTATCAGCGTTCCGTTTTCATCTTTATAACAGCCGGAAAACAGATAATCCCAAATCAGCTCCGCATCGTCAAAGGTTTGTCCATGGTCGCGGTTTTTAACGTCCATAAACACAGTTACCCCTTTTTGTCCTTCAAAAAAAGCCAGATTGTTATTCCCTTCTATCCTGATTTTGGGCAGAATATCGCAGCCATTTACCCTGTTCCAGTATTCAATATTACCAAGCACCGTGTCTTTATCGCCCTCCCGGTAATGGGGCGGCACCTTATCCAGCTCCAGACGGGACTGCCAGATGTTAAGCGCTCCTCCCTGATTGACAATATCATGATTTCCGTCAAAAAGAAGCGCCGTATTGGTAGGACATCCCGAGCCTGCCGCGCCTGCAATAATATGCCCCAGATGCCTTGCAAACTGGCTCGCCATTGCATTTCCCATAGACATACCCTGCACATAAATCCGGCCTGAATCAATATTGTATTTACTCTTTATCCTCTCAATCAAAGCAATTGTTTTTCTGACGTCATGATAATCTTCCACACGCTTTTCCGGCTTTGGCAGCATGGGAACCTCCGGCGGCATAGCCGCAGAGGTTTCCACTACCTTCTCCCAGTCGCATTCCAGCATCCATACTCTGTTATAGCAGGCGTCAGGAAAAACCACAACAAACCCTTCCCTGTCCGCCACATGCGTCCAGGAAGTATAAACCGCCTGTCCCCACCCCGTCATCAGTCCGCCGTGAAAAGATATTACAAGGGGTGTTCTTTCTTCCGGATTATAACTTTCCGGCACATACTCATACCAGGTATCCGCCACGCCGTCTGCATGGTATTCCCTGTATTTTTTCAGCCTTTCAGGATACACCTGAGAATCATTTCCGTTTTCGTTGACCGTATGAATGCCGTCCTTTAGTTTCTCCGGCAGGTAATCACGGTTGTCGTCATCTGGTATTCCCGGCCGGAGTCTTATTTTTCCTTTCATTTAACCTCCATTTTCGCTTACTCCCATCATCGGAGCATGACAGCCGTACCGTTTTTATCCCTTTAAGATATCGCGAATTAGTCTTGCCATGTGGGAAGACAGCATTCCGTAATGGTCCGTCGCATACATCACACCGTTACATTCAGAAACCCGAAGCCCACAGATATCAGAGCAGAACCATTCGGAGGAAACGTAAAGAACACCTTCTCTTACCACCGCTTCACAGGACATGGAACGTATCCGGTTGTCAATGGTACAGCCAACGCATCCTCCTGCAAACCGTACTGTTTTTCCGTCTGGCATGACAATTTCCGCCGTTCCCTCCATTTCCCGGCATTCTGCGCCAAATGCCTCCGCCAATGTCCTTACAGGAACCATATTGTATTCCCCGCGAACAATGGCATCTCCATTCAGACCATGATATTTCAGCTTCTTCCATCTGAAAACCCGTCCCGGTACAGCCGTTTTTTTGTTATTGACCCAGATAAAACCGCAGTCCGGTGCAGCAGCAAAAGAAACGGCGTCCCCCTTCCTCTCCTCCGGCGTTTCCATATATTCAATACTTCCGTCCGTCTTTCTTCTTGTTCCGGCAAAGAGATAGTTCCATACCAGTTCCGCATCGTCAAAAGTCTGTCCGTGGTCCCGGTTCTTCACGTCGCGGAAAATATAGTCCGCTTTTTTTCCCTTATAAAAAGCCAGGTTGCTCTCACCGTCAATTTTGATTTCCGGAAGGCCGTCGCATTCATTGACAATGCGCCAGTATTCTCTGTTCTTTACCACCACATCTTCCGGTGTGTCGTCGCTTCCGGGAGGCGCTGCGTCAAGCTCCATTCTGGTCTGCATAACAGGAAGCGGCCCGCCTTCATTATTGGGCGTCCCGTCCTCATGAAACATAAGACCGGCAGTACTCGGTCCGGCGGAGCCTGCCATGGCGGCAAAACGGTATCCGTAATGTCTTGCCATCATGGTTGTCATAGCGTTCCCCAGCGACATCCCCTGCATATAAATTCTCTCTTCATCAATATTATATTTTTCCTTCATTTTTTCAATCAGCGCGAACACCACTCTGATATCATGGTTTTCATCCGGATTTTTGGGAAAAGGGTTCATATAAATATCAGAAAGCGCCGGATTTGACAACTGCTCTCTCAGTCTTTCCTCACATTCAATTGTCCAAAAACGTCTAAGCTGGGCATTGGGAAAAACGCATATAAATCCTTCCCTGTCCGCCACATGCGTCCAGGAAGTATACACCGCCTGCCCCCAACCCGTCATCAGTCCGCCGTGCATGGAAAACACCAACGGCGTTTTGTTATCCGCACAAAAGCTTTCCGGTACATATTCATACCACACATCCTCAAAATCATCCACCAGGCGGCCTCTGCATTCTTTTAACCGGCTGGGATATACCTGGGAATTATTCCCGTTTTCATTTACTACAATCCTGCTTTCCTTAAGACTCTCCGGAAGATAATCACGGTTATCATCGTCGGGAATCCCTGGAAGCAGCATGATTCTGGTCTCATCCATATTATCTGTTCTCCTCCTGTCTGTTTTGCAGTCTGTACTTCATACAGGAATTATTATATACAAAAGGGGAAGAATCCTCCGACCCTTCCCCCGCCTGTATTTTCCTGTTTCTTTAATCCGGATTATTTTGACGCAAGCCACTTGTCCAACTGCGCCTGCTTTTCGTCAAGAATATCCTGAAGTCCCGCATTATACAACTGTTTATTGAATTCCTCCAATGTAGAGTCGATATCTACCTCGCCGTACATAAGCGGTGTGTAGAACTGTGCAACCACGTTCGCGCATGCCGTCATCTGATCCGCTACCGGGGTGGAATCAAACTGGAATCCCAGTGCCAGAGATTTCTTTGCCGTCTGATTCTTTTCTCTCATCATATCGTAAATATTTTCAGGCTCGTAGTTCCATGTTTTGCAAAGCGTAACGTTGGGCCAGTATGCCATGCTGGCAGCCGCCCAGCCAAGGTCTCCCATGGTCTTTCCTTCCGGATAATTCATCTGTCCGTTTTCGTCAAGCACATATTCAAGCCCTTCCAGTCCGTTTGCCGCAATCTGTGCCGCATCCGGGTCCGTAAATAATACATTAAGTACTCTCATGGCCGCCTCAGGATTTTTGCTGAAAGGGCTTACATGCCACATATAAGTGGTAACGTCGCCAGATGTCGCAAGGGCGTCTGTGATACCCGTTCCGACAACGTCAATGCCGTTCTGTACCGCCGTATTCTGGATTCCCACCTGTGCATCCCAGTTATATCCGAGCGTTCCGTCAGCAATACCAAGAATAAGGCTCATCAGCGTAGGCTGATTATTGCTTAAAGGGTCGGGGCTGAACAAATCGTTTTCTTTCCAGATTTTTACATGTTCCATAAAATCCTTGAAATAATCAGACTCATAATAGTTTTCAATAGTTGTGCTTTCGGTAGGCTTCGTTAGCACCCCCAGATAATTGGTATCGCCCAGATAATCAATATCCTTGGGAATCCAGTACGGGTCTGTTGAGCCGGGAATAAAATATTTATCCGGATTTGCCTGCTTCATGGCAATCATGGCGTCCGTGACGCCGTCCAAATCGTGAATCTGACTCCAGTCAATGCCGGCCGCTTCCGAATCTTCCTTTCTTACCAGATATTGATTTTCGGAACACCATGCGTATATACATGGAATACCATAAACCTGTCCGTTTACCCTGCCACAGTTTAAATATTCCTCGAGGCCATCATACAACTCCAGTATTCCCTGTCCGTCGGACGCCAGCAAATCGTCAAGAGCCATGGCCTGTCCGTTGGCCGCCAGATTGCTGACTGAGGTATACCAGAAAGAACTGAAAATATCCAGAGAATTTTCTCCCCCTGTCAGCATCAGATTCAGTTGTGTGGACCAGTTTCCGAATTCAATTCCCACCAGCTCGATTTCCGCTCCTGCCTTTTCTCTCATGATTTCGTTTAAGGCATCCTGAATCGCCGGCGCGTCGAAAGAATCAAATACTATGGAATAAGGAACGCGGATAACAGGATAGTCTCCGGTTTTTGCGGTACCTGCCTCTCCAGTTTCCGCAGAAGCGCTTTCTCCCGTTTCCGAAACGTTATTACCACCCTCCTTTTGAGGCGTGCCGCCGCAGCCTGCCAGTACGGAAATAAGCATACCAGCCGTCAATAATATGGAAATAATTTTCTGTGAAATCTTTTTCCTTTTCATTGTGTCCTCCTTTTTAAATGAAGATTTTTGTAAGACTTATCTGTTTGTAAGATTCTGTTATTTTCCCGACCAGGTAACGCTATCATACCAGAACATTTTTTATCCCTTCTATCATTTTTCTGTCACAAAACATCATTTTTCTAACATAATATTTTATTTTTGTCCGCAACATGCACATAAAGTCCGGGCGTTAAACGTCTGAAATCAGGATTTTGACAGTACGTGTCAGAAAACCGATAGCCTATCTGCACAAAAGAATGATAAATTGAAAGCACAAAATGTTACTTTATAATATTTTCAAAAAGGAGTTTTGAAATGAAAAAAAGCAAACAAAAAATGAAACGGTACCTGCCTCTTTATCTGATGCTTGTGCCCGGCACTGTCTATCTGATTATCAACAATTACATGCCGATGGCGGGGCTTGCCCTTGCCTTCAAAAAAATCAACTATTCCATTGGCATTTTCCAGAGTCCCTGGACAGGATTTTCCAACTTTACCTATTTATTCAGCACCAACGACGCGTTCCTGTTTTTCAGAAATACCATCCTGTACAATCTGGCCTTTATTTTCCTTGGCAATTTTATGGGGATATTTACAGCGATTGCACTTGACTGTATAAAAAAGAAGTTTTTCAAGCGTATCAGCCAGGTTGTTATCCTGATTCCCTATCTGCTCTCGACCGTTATCATCAGTTATATTGTTTACGCCTTTTTGAGCGGTAACAACGGATTCATGAACATGACCATCCTTCCCATGCTGGGACTTGATAAGGTCAACTGGTATAACGAAGCGAAATACTGGCCCTTTATTCTGACCATCGTATATCTGTGGATGTCCTTTGGTTACAGCTCCATTTTGTATTATTCCACGCTGATAGGTATTGATAAATCCTATTATGAAGCGGCTGTGGTAGACGGTGCAGGCACCTATGCCCAAATCCGGCATATTACTCTCCCTGCGCTGAAAACCACAATTATTACCATGATTCTTCTGGCAGTCGGGCGAATCTGTTATTCAGACTTCGGCCTGTTTTACCAGGTGCCCATGAACAGCGGCCTGCTTTATTCCACAACCCAGACCATTGATACCTATGTTTACCGCGGATTACTGGAATTAAATGATATCGGCCGTTCCACTGCTGCCGGCTTTCTGCAGTCCGTTCTTGGATTTATCTGTGTTTTCACTGCCAATACCGTCGTTTCTAAACTGGACAAAGACAGCAGTCTCTTCTAAATAAAAACAGGAGGAATTATTTATGATTTATCAAAACAAACTGTTCCGTTTCATTATGAATATTATTGTAGTTCTGTTAATTGTTGCGTGCGTACTGCCTTTTATTCTGCTGATTGCCAGTTCTTTCAGCTCTGAAACAGACCTGGCCAAATATGGTTATTCCTTTGTTCCCCGTGGATTTACCCTGGCAGCCTATACCTATATCTGGGGCATTAAGTCGTCCATTCTGCGGGCATACCTTATGAGTTTTGTCATTACCATTATCGGCACGGCCGCAAGTATTGTAATGACCATGCTTTTTGCCTACCCGCTTTCCAGAAAAGACCTGCCCGGAAGAGGCGTTATCTCTTTCTTCCTTTTTTTCACTATGCTCTTTAACGGCGGTTTTGTTCCTACCTATCTCATTTACTCAAACATCTTCCACGTAACGGATACGCTGGCCGCCATGATTATCCCTTACCTGCTGATGAACGCCTTTTATGTAATTATGGTGCGTACCTATATCACCACCAATGTTCCCATGGAGGTACTCGAAGCATCCATGATAGACGGCGCCAGTGAAATGCAGAATCTCATACGGATAGTCGTTCCCATGTCCAAACCCATCATAGGAACCATTGCCCTGATGTCCGCTATCGCCTACTGGAACAACTGGACAAACGGCGTTTACTTTATCCAGACAAGGCGCGATTTATTCGGAATCCAGAATTATCTGAATTCCGTTATCAGTAACATTGCTTTCCTTCAGACCCACAGTACCTCTTCCATAAATGCATCGCAGCTTCCCAGTATCAGTATCCGGATGGCTCTTGCCGTTATCGCCATCATACCGATTCTGATTGCCTATCCCTTTTTCCAGAAGTCCTTTGTGGCCGGTATCACAGTGGGTTCTGTTAAAGGTTAATTTCAAATAGAGAAAGGAGTCCATATTTCAAATGAAGACGATAGAAAACAAAATCATGCTGATAACCTATGCTGATTCCATGGGTAAAAATCTGAAAGAACTGGAGGAGGTTCTCGATGATAAATTTAAAGGCGTCATCTGCGGTCTGCACATCCTGCCTTTCTTTCCTTCCTCCGGCGACAGGGGCTTTGCCGTCATCAATTATGATATCGTAGACCCTGCTTTCGGAACTTTCGAAGATATCGACAGGCTCTCCGAAAAGTATTATCTGATGGCTGATTTTATGTTAAACCACGTGTCCATTCGCTGTGAAGAATTTAAGGATTATATGAAAAACGGAGACGCTTCCCCCTGTCGCGACATGTTCATCCACTGGGAGGAATTCTGGCCGAAGGGGGAGCCCACACAGGAGGAGATGGACGCCCTTTACCGTAGAAAGCCTGGCGGCCCTTACATGGAATTTACCCGCGCGGACGGCCGTAAGGTAAAGCTCTGGAATACCTTCTTTGAAGAACAGATTGACATAAATCCCTATGCCGAAGCTACTAAGGAGTATTACCGGAGAAATCTGGGAAGGCTCTCTGAGCATGTCCCGCTGATTCGTTTTGACGCTTTCGCCTATGCCTCCAAGCGTCCCGGAAGCAGTTGCTTCTTCGTGGAACCTGAAATATGGGAGGTTCTTGACATTGGTATGGAGCCCCTTAAAGCTGCCGGGACACAGATGCTTCCGGAAATTCATGAGAATTACAAAATTCAGCTTAAAATGGCGGAAAAAGGTTACTGGGTATATGACTTTGCCCTTCCCATGCTTCTACTCCACGGATTAAAAACCGGCAGGTGCGACAGGCTGATTCACTGGCTGAATATCTGCCCCAGAAAGCAGTTCACCACACTGGATACTCATGACGGAATCGGCGTTGTGGACGTTGTCGATTTGCTCACAGACGAAGAAATTGATTTGGTAAGGGATGATGTGGATGATATTACCAGAGAAGCGCAGCAGTATATCAAACTTCCCAGCATGATTAAGACTTCCGGAAAGAAGGCGCAGCGCTATCAGCTTGGCTCCACCTATTATTCGGCTCTGCGCTGCGACGACGACGCTTACCTGCTCGCCAGAATCGTTCAGTTTTATACGCCCGGCATTCCTCAGGTCTACTATGTGGGACTGCTTGCCGGCGAGAACGATATCGAAGGGCTGAAGCTGAATCCGGAACCACGGACCCTCAACAGGCATTCTTATACTCTTGAGGAAATTGACGCTGCCGTCCAAAAACCTGTCTGTCAGAAAATGTATGAAATCATGCGTTTCCGGAACAGCTATCCGGCTTTTGACGGCGATATAACGGTGGGCGAAGATAAAAAAGACGGCAGACTTGTAATCACCTGGAAGAAGGAATCTTACAGCACCACTCTGTATGCGGATTTCCAGACAAAAGAATATACCATTTCCTATATTGACACGGAATCAGGCAGAGAATGCACTCTCTGATTAAAATAAAACAAACTGAAGGAGGAATAAAATGTCTGTTTTAACCTACAATTTTGAAAGCCAGTATCTCAATAATAATCATGAAATCACTGTGATTCTGCCCGACAGAAAAAGAGAAATTTCCCCAAAGGATTTTTATCTGAGCGGAAAGAAATATAAAGTTCTCTGGCTGCTGCACGGAACCTTCGGCGACCACACCGACTGGCTTCGAAAAACCAATATCGAGCTTTATGCCGCCGAAAAAAATCTTGTGGTGGTTATGCCCTCCGCGCTGAACTCCAATTACTCCAACTGGGAGGAGGCCATGATGGGCTACAACATGTACGATTATCTTACGGAGGAACTGATGCCCCTTATTTATGGATGGTTTCCCGTATCGGATAAGCGGGAAGACAATTTTATCGCCGGACTCTCCATGGGCGGACGGGGTACTATCAAATTTGCCGTAAACCACCCCGACAAGTTTGCTGCCGCCGCAGTCTTATCGGCTGTCCCCGTAGACTTTTCCGAACTGCGCCCCGGCCATGAATGTCCCATTATGGATACCGAAAACCCGAGAATGAAGACCATTATCGCCAACGCAGGCGGCTTTGATTCCTATGTAAAATCCGAGGAAAATGTATGGGCAATCATCGACCGGCTGGCCGGAAGCGGCGCCCTTCCCAGGCTGATGTTTGGCTGTGGAGAAGAGGATACTCTTCTCTATGCCAATTTCCTTACCTTCAAAAAGCACTGTGAAGAAATCGGCCTTAACGCCCACTGGTTTTCCCTTCCCGGATATAAGCATGAATGGAGATTCTGGGATTTGGCCATTCAGGAAGCCCTTGTGTTCTTTGGACTTGGAGAGGAAAACGGCGGCAATCCCTTTTAATTATTTCCAGAGATATGAGAACTGCAGGATTACAAAAATCCTGCAGTTCTTTATTCATCTGTCTCATAACGATATTTTCAATTGCCTTTTCCCATCGATTTAAAATCCCATTGCTTCATAGGCGAGGTCTCTGATTCTGGGGTGAATCTCCGAGTAAACTCTTGGAAAGCCCATCACATGCTGGGCATAAAAGATACTGATGTGATTAACAGTATCTACCAGTGCATAAGCGCCGGCCGCACCGTCCCATCCAAATTCTCCGAGAGGGCTTTTTGACGCTTCCTTATCTGTAAGGACTCTCACGCCCAAGCCATATCCATATTCTGTCTTTCCCGTCATCTGAAAATCTTTTCGCATCTGTCCCTGGGTATATTCCCGGGTAAACAGATTTACCGTCTCTTCATTCAAAATCCTTTCCCCGTTTGTCGAAACGCCGCCGCTGCTTAACGCGTCTATAAAAACACTGTACGCATTCACTGTGCTTACCAGACCGGCGCCTCCGCTTTCATAATTATCTGTTAATTTAAAACTTCCGCTCCTTATCCCGTCGTCCGGAACAATGTCGTCCGTTCCGAAAACGCCCATATAAAGCGCGCAGACTCTGTCAGAGAGAGCCCCGTCCCATGAAAAATAAAAATCCTTCACTTCAAGAGGCGCAAAAATATTTTTGTTTAAGTAATCAAAAAACCGCATCCCTGACACCACTTCCACCACTGCCGCCAGAACGTCATGGGCAAGGCTGTAGCCCCATCTTGTCCGGGGTTCATAAATCAGCGGCATTCTGGCGATTTGGGCTGCTACTTCCCTTGTAGAAGCCCTGTTGCCGCTCGCTTTCTTAATATCCATAATCTCTTTTGAATCAGTATCGTAAGACAGCCCTGCCGTCATGCTCATCAAATCAATAATCCTGATACTGTTGTGTGAAAGATGACATTTATCCTCCCGGGTGGGCCATACCATGGGAAAATTCATTTCAAAGCTGTCCGCTACCAGCAGACGGTCATATTCGGGAAGATATTTACTCACTTCGTCATAAAAGGACAGCTTTCCCCTTTCTATAAGCTGCAGCACCGCAGTCATAGTAATCAGCTTCGTGGCCGAAAACAACCGGAACAGATTCTTTTCCGACAACGGTACTTTTTCTTCATAGTCGGCATATCCCGCCATATGACGGTAAACTGTCTGATGGTCTTTTGTAATTTTACAGTCCGCGGCGTGAATACCATACTCTTCCCGCAGTGAATCTATATATTCTGTCAATTGATTAAAATCCATCTCACTTAATCTCCGAATCCTTCTTTTGTTTAAACTTTAAAGTACTTTCTCTTTCTATCAACCTTACTGGCAGAATCGAGCGTTCCTGTACCAGCTTGCCGCTGATTTTCTTAATCAGAAGCTCCACCGCACATTCTCCGATTTCATAAATAGGCTGGGAAACCGTCGTAATATCGAGAAGCTGCGAGATTTCAAGCCCGTCGTATCCTATATAAGGCATCCTTTCCAGAATACCGGTTTCCCTGATTTTTTTATGACAGACTATTTTGGCGGCAATTATATCTCCGGTCATAAACATGCCGTCAATTCCGGGATTTTTCTCCATTACCCTTAAAAATTCAAAGACCAGCTCATCCTGTGAAAGATTCTGCTGTTTTATTCTGAGTTCTGTGCATTTCATGCCTTTTTTTTCGCACTCCTCAAAAAATCCCCTGTACCTCTGGTCCATATACATATATTCCGGAATTTCCGTGCCCAGAATCAGAGGGTATCTGCTGCCCGCCTCAAAAAGCTCTCTGGCAGCCTTCATGCCCCCGCTGTAGTTATCTGACGTAACGGAGGAAAATCCTTCCACCTCCCTGTCAATGCTTATAAGTGGGAGCATATTCTCCGAATAAATTTGGGTGTCTCCAAGCCTGCTACACAGCAGAATTCCATCCACCTGATTAGCCTGCAGCATGGAAACCAGCTCTTTCTCCCGCTCCTCATTTTCGTCTGACTTGCAAATCATGAGTTTATACCCAAAATTATGACAGGATTCCTCCACAGCATCCGTCAGTCTACTGAAAAAAGCATAATCTATTTTAGGCACCACCAGTCCGATAATGTTGCTTTTGTTTTTCTGAAGCGCACGAGCCATTTCATTTGGCTGATAATGCAGCCTCTCCATAGCTTCATACACCTTTTTCCGGGTTTTGTCGCTGATTGCCCCTCGATTATTCATAATTCTGGATACCGTTGCAATGGAAACGTCCGCTTCCCTCGCAACATCTTTGATTGTCGCCATTTAAATCCCCTGCCTCTTGCACAACAAAATTTATTTCTGATGCGATATCATCCAGTCCAGTATTCCCCGCTCGTTGTGGAATACCAGAATCCAGCTATTGTGATTTTCCTCATACAGCTCTTTGTCCGTAAGCCCCTCTGTGGTTCCGATTCCATAGGCTTCCAGTTCTTCCGGTTTGAAAATTGTATATTCTACGTCGCCTCTGCCTTCCCGCCACAATTTTTCACAGGCTTCAAGAAGATACGCATGTCTTCCCGGCTGGTGGTCCATATAGGCGGTTGCAATCCATAACGGCACTTTGGGCAGATGAAGAAGTTCCCCATAGCTCTCCCCGTTCATGCTCGGGCATACCGCCACAGCCGCAGCAAAAAGCGAGGGCGCCACGGAAAGCGCCTTCAGCACACCGCCTCCTCCCATGCTCATGCCTGTAACATAAATTCTTCCGCCGTCCACCTTTCCGTCCGAAACCATTTTCCGGATAATATCGCAGACTTTTCCAAGGTAATCCCTGTTCCATCCCCTCTCTCCTTTCAGGGAAAAGGGCGTCATTCCCATCTCAATCCTGAACGGATTGCCTCTCTTTTTCATCACCTCAAACATTTCGTACATACCAACGTTTCCCGATGGCGCCTGGGGAGCCATAATATACATATCCGGCCACCGTTCCGCCAGTTTCAGGGCGCCGATTGTTCCTGTGAGCTGCGCGGTATTGTCCTCCCCGCTCTCGCCTCCGCCGTGCAGAAAAAGTACCAGCGGCCTTGCCTCCCCGCTCTCCGGTTCATATAATCTATAGTTTACACCATTTTCCGTATACGCGCAAAACGTTTCCAAATCCTTTACCGCCGTTTCCGTAATATCTTCCTTCGTAAAGGCTATCGGAATATCTCCCGCCGTTCCGCTGACTTTAAAATCATACCGCCAGATAAAGGGCTCCACTTCCAAAACAATTCTTACGCCCTCCTCTGTGGGTTTTGCCGACACAGCCGTAATACCCTTCGATTCCGTCTTTCCGGTCAAATCTTTAAAATGATTTTCAATTACAAAATCACATTTTTCGATTTTACTGTCCTCTTCTCCCCCGACAGTCAGCTCGAAAGACTGCGCCATCTGCCCATAATCCCCTATAAAAGTATTTGCTTTTATTTCCTTTATTCCGCTCATCTCTCCTCCTTTGCCATCAATACCCGTCCGTTTTCACAGCAATTCCGTAATATTTTCCGGAAGAGCCTGTCCCATAAAAATATCCTTAATCAGGTCAACCATATTTGCCGAAAGATTTGTAAAATGGTCGGTGACATACACCATGCCGTTACAGTATGAAATCTGCAGATTCAGAAGATACTGCGTAAACCATTCCACAGATACCAGAAGTTCTTCTCCTCTGCGCAGTGCCTCGCAGTACATGCTGCGTACACTGTCCTCAATCACGCAGCCGATGCTCCCTTCGGCAAACTGTACTCTTCTTCCGTCTTTTAACATAAGCGTAACCGCCGCTCCGCCCTCTGCCGACTGATATTCAGCGCCCACCGCTTCTGCCAGAAAGGACAGCGGCGCGCACAGATAGCTTCCCCGAACCTTTTGCTCTCCGTTTAATCCATGATACTTTAACTTATCCCGGCGAACCGCCTTTTCCCTCATCTGCACCGTCCGGTTTCCTGACCATGCCCTGTCAAAACCTTCCGCCACAGCAAAGGCAAATTCATCTCCTTTACGCGGGAGTATGGTGTCCGTATGGGTAATGCTTCCGTCCGCTTCCCTTCTGGTTCCGGAAAACAGATAATCCCAATACAGAAAAGCTTCGTCCAGCGTCTGCCCGTGGTCTCTGTTTTTGATATCCAGATAGACAAGGTCCGCTTTTTTTCCTTTATAAAAGGCAAAATTATTTTCGCCCAAAATACTGATTTCCGGAATCGGCTCACATTCATTAATCTTCATCCAGTAAAACCGGTTCAGTTTGTTGACTGTAAATTCGTCATAGGACTTTCCGGGGGGAAGCCCGTTCTTTTCCGGTCGTGACTGCCAGATAGCAAGATGCCCGGCTCTGTTCTTTACCGCTCCATCCTTATCAAAGATGGTCGCCGGCTCAACAGGGCCGCCCGAGCCTGCCGCTCCGGCCAGAATGTTTCCATAATATCGTGCAAACTGTCCTGTCATTATGTTCCCCATGGACATCCCCTGCATAAAAATACGCCCTTCGTCAATATTGTACTTCTCCTTCATCCTCTCAATCAAAGCAAGAATCATATTGACATCATGATTGTCCTCAATTTTATCCGGCGGCAGGACAATCGGAAGGTCCGGAGCCATATCCTGTGTAAAATTATCAAAAACGCCTTCGTTCATCCACATCCTTTTCTCATGGGCGTCCGGAAACAGACAGATAAATCCCTCCCTGTCCGCCACCAGCGTCCAGGATGTGTATACGGCATGACCCCAGCCCGTCATCAGACCGCCGTGAAGCCCGATAACAAGCGGCGCCTTTGAAGAACCGTCATAGCTCTCCGGTACATATTCGTACCAGGTATCCTCTGTTCCGTCGATTACCGCCTCGCGAAATTCCTTAAGGCGTTTCGGGTATACAATCGAATTATTACCGTTCTCATTGACTACGATATCCGTACCTTTAAGCTTCTCCGGCAGGTATTCCCTGTTATCGTCATCAGGTCTTCCCGGAAGTATGGTTATATTTTTCTTCATTTGCAGCCCTCCAATTTTCCCGTTTTAGTCAGTCAAGGGGAACAAGTCTTTCCCTGCCATGCAAAATGTCCCTGATTAAATCCGCCATAAATCTGCCAAGCTCCGCATGATGGTCCGTTATATAAACCACATCTTCATAAACCGAAGCACACAGATTAAACAGATATCTGGCAAACCATTCCGCAGATACAAGAAGCTCTCCGTCCCTGAAAAGCGCTTCACAGTACATGGCTCTCATAGTGTCGTCTATCACACAGCCGATGCTCCCCACTGCAAACTGTACGCTTCTTCCGTCTTTCAGCGTAAGCGTTACGGATTTTCCTTCCTCCTCTTTCCTATATTCCGCCTCGAACATTTCCGCCAGAAAGGACAGCGGCACACAGATATATTCGCCTCTTACAATCTTACCGCCGTTTAATCCATGGTATTTATTTTTCTCCCACCGGACAGCCGGCGCTTTCATTTCCACCTTTTCATTCCGCCAGAAAGCTATGGAACTGCCATCCGCAAAAGCCGCCGCAAAAGCGTCTCCTTTTCTCTCTATTCTGGAACCGGTATCCTCAATTGTCCCGTCGCTTTTTCTGCGCAGTCCCGAAAAGAAATAATCCCATACCAGCACAGCCTCGTCAAAAGCATTTCCGTGGTCCCGGTTTCTAATGTCAAGATAGACCATGTCCGCCTTTTTCCCTCTGTAAAAGGCCATGTTGTCTTCTCCGATAATGCTGATTTGCGGGGTCTCATGACAGCCATTGATTTCCTGCCAGTACAGGCGGCCATATTTATAAGTAGTGGGTTCGTCGAACTCACACCAGGGCGGCATACCGTTTAATTCCGGTTTCGACTCCCAGACCGGAACCGCTCCCGCTGTATTTACCGGCTTCCAGTCCTTATCGAAGAACTGGCGCAGGTTCAGTATGGAGCCTCCGGCTCCTGACGCCCCCGCCAGGATATTTCCAAAATATTTCTCAAACTGGGTGGTAAACATGCTTCCGTTAGACATGCCCTGCATGAAAATGCGCTCTTCATCGATATTGTATTTCTGCTTTATTTTCTCAAGCAGCGCAAATACAAATTTAATGTCATGATTGTCTTCCGGCGTGGGATTCGCATGGTTCTGGCGCAGTTCCTCCGGTAAGTCTTTTTCGGCCAGCTTTTCTCTATCCGATGCCTCCAGCGTCCAGAGCCTTCTCCTGTGCGCATTTGGAAACACAACAATCACATTGTCCCTGTCCGCCACCATAGTCCAGGATGTGTATATAGCCTGTCCCCATCCCGTCATAAGACCGCCATGCATGGACAATACAAGCGGAGTTTTCTCTTTCGCATCATACCCTTCCGGGACATATTCATACCATTCGTCCTCCTCTCCGTTGACCAGCGCTTCGTGAAATTCCATAAGCCGCTCCGGATAGGGCTGTGAATTATTTCCGCTCTCATTTACCACAATATCGGAGCCTTTGATTTTTTCCGGCAGGTATTCCCGGTTATTGTCGTCCGGCGTTCCCGGCCGCAACTTTATTTTTCCCGTCAATTTTCCTCTCCTCCTTCCGGCAGCATATCATAATAATTATCCGGTACCGGCGTTCCGTTCAAAATATCTCTAATCAGATCCGCCATATTGACGGACAGCTCATTAAAATGGTCTGTAATATAAATGACGTCATCGCAGGCGGAAACATGAAGATTAAAAACATATCTGCAAAACCATTCTGCGGAAATATACAGCTCGTTTTCCCTCTTGAGGGCTTCGCAGTACATCGCTGTAAGCTCCCTGTCTATTACACAGCCTATACTTCCCCTGGCGAACTGAAGCGTGCGCCCGTCTTTCAGCAAAAGACATGCGCTGAGCCTGTTTTCCGAGTAAACGCACTGAGCCTCAAAAAAGCCCGCCAGCGTACTTACTGGCACACAGATATAGGCTCCCCTGACCTTCTGCCCTCCATCCAGACCATGATATTTGAGCTTTTCCCAACGAACCGCCTTGCCGGGCATTTCCACCGTACTGTTATTTTGCCAGGCCAGCCGTTTTTCCGCCGCAAAGGCCATTGCGAAAGCATCCCCCTTTCTTTCCCTGACAGAACCGGTATTTACAATGGAACCGTCTTTTTTCCTCCTCACACCTGAAAAGAGATAATCCCAGATAAGCGCCCCATCGTCCAGCGACTGCCCATGGTCTCTGTTTTTGATATCAAGATATACCAAATCCGCCTTTTTCCCTTTATAGAAAGCAAAATTGTTTTCTCCCCTGATGCTGATTTCCGGAACTGCCCCGCATTCGTTCAGGCGCATCCAATACAGCCTGTTGTATTTATTGACTTTAAGAGCCTCCTCTTTTTCCGGCGGGATATCATTTAATTCCGGCCGTGACTGCCACACGGCAAGATGGCCCGCTTTATTTTTAATTTTTTCATTTTCATCAAAAAGAAGGGACAAAAAGGTAGCGCAACCGGAGCCTGCAGCCCCTGCCAGTACATTACCGAAATTCCTTGCAAACAGGGACGTCATCATGTTCCCCATGGACATTCCCTGCATGAAGATGCGCTCTTCGTCTATGTTATATTTCTTCTTCATCCGCTCTATCAGGCCGAGCGCCAGCTTCACATCATGATTATCCTCTATCTTCTCCGGCGACTTTAAAAACCCTTCCGGCGCCTGTGTATTACTTTCCGTTCCCGGCTGGTTGGGGTCTGACTCCCATCTGCCCCACTCAACCTGCCAGACTCTTCCAACACTTGCGTTGGGAAAGACCACGATAAATCCGTCCCTGTCCGCAGCCATAGTCCAGGAAGTATAAATTGCCTGCCCCCATCCCGTCATCAGACCGCCGTGCATGGAAAGTATTAGAGGCGTCTTCTTATCAGGGTCATAGCTTTCCGGCACGTATTCATACCACTCATCCTCTGTATCATCTGCGATTATTCCGTGAAACTCCTCGAGCCTCTTTGGATAGGGCTGCGAATTATTCCCATTTTCATTAACTACAATATCGGAGCCTTTAATTTTTTCCGGCAGATACTCTCTGTTGTCATCATCCGGTAGTCCCGGCCTTATATACATTCTTCCCATGTCGTTATACCTTTCCCCCTATTCTTCCTCTCTCCGGAATGTCCCGCCAATATTCAGCCATTCCAGAAACTGTCTGACATGTTTGTTGCAGTACTCCCAGTTATGGGCTCCGTGATCTATGATTCTCTCAAACTCAACCCCCATAGCTTCATATTTATCCATAAAAGCAACATTCTCCTGATAGTGCGTATCTTCCATTCCGGTAGCCATATATCCTCTTGGAAATATTTTTCCGGCATCTTTCTGTTTCTTAATCATATAGCAGATATCGTCCTCCGTGCCGATAACGTTTTTTCTATCGCCAAAAGCAGACGCGAACATATAAAAGCTATCCTCTGTGTCTTCCTTTTCCGGAAGAATCTCCGGAACATTTTTTATACCGGAAAATAATCCGAAAGCCGCAAATTTCTCAGGGTCGCGGAGCATCCATTTTAAGGAGCCGTAACCGCCCATGGAAAACCCGGCTATATAATTTTCCTCCGGATTTTCAGACAGCGGAAACAGATGCCGTACTACTTTCGGAGTTTCCACGGATAACTGTGTGAAATATTTGAAATCTCCATGCTTCGTATCCATATAACCGGAACAGTATGTACCACTGCACACTACAGCGACTCCGGCCTGCGCCGCATAAAGTTCAAGCGCCGTATATCTCTGCCAGTCCGTATAATCAAAACCGCCGCCGGACTGCAGCCATAAAACAGGATACCTGTAACCTTCCGGCCTGTCCGCAAGGGAATGTCCCCAGGTATTTTCCGGGATAATCACATTAACTCCCACTTTCATACGCAGCGCTTCCGAAAAATAATATAATCTGAAATTTGCCACAGCTATTCCCCCTTTCCTTTGCACACCCAGTCCAGGGCTTTCTTTATCGCTTCATAAAAAGCCAAATCCTCATCTGCATAATTACCGGCTTCAATAACCGTACCTTTCACTATCTCTGCAATCCGTATGCTTTCTTCCCTGTACTTCGTTTTTCCTGAAAGCGCAAAGCAAAAGCTTCCGCTCCTCTTCTGACGCGCCAGTGTAAAAATATCATTGCCGCTTCCGGCAAATTCCCCGATATCGCCAAAGACAGCCCTCAGGGATTCCTCCGTATGGCAGATATCCGTCTCGCCGCCTTCAAGCGCCTTTTTACAGATTTTGTCCATATCAAAAATTCCGTCCACTGCAACACAACCGGAAAATACGTCCGGATACTTTAACGCTGCCTTTACTGCCCCATAGGCCCCTGTGCCAATACCTCCAATCCAGTTGTCCTCCGCCTTTCCTGATATGGGAAGATTGTTCCGGCAGATGGCGGGAAATTCTTTCGAAAGAAAATTTTCATACTTGGGTCCGTATGCCATATTGCTGCATAAAGAATGCTGCGCATCCGGTGCAATAATAAAAATACCGTTCTCCACCGCACATTTTTCTACCGGCATGGCAGTAAAATCAAGAGCCATCCCTCCTTCATTATGAAGAAGCCACAAAACCGGATATTTTCTTTCATGTTTCCTGTCATCCAGCGCAAGGCCGTTCATTTCGGGAAGAAAAATCTTTGCGCTGAAAGAACCACACAGCACTGTTGACAGAGCATTTAACTCCAGATAAGCCATAATTTCACCCTCCTTTTTTTATTTTTTCCATTGTAACATCCACTGTTTAAATTGTCAAACGTTTACATTTCAATATTTATTTTATTCTTGACATTTTTACAGTATTTTTTATAATATATTTATGGATATAACAATATTTTTTGTCAATATTTTCCATTAATTATTCCCTAAAAATGTAAACGTTTTACTTAAAAGGAAAGGAACAATGACTTTTATGCGCCAGAAAAACTTTTCCATACGGAAACTGCTCTTGCGGTATCTTCTGATTCTGCTCGGCACTACCTTTTTCAGCCTTCTCCTGTTTTGTTTTTACTCTGTTTCCACTAACATGAAGCAAATCAGATATAATAATAAAGCACTGTTGAATACCTATATCTATACGCTGCAGTCGGAAATGAATTCTCTGGATTCGTTTAATCAGGAATTATGTTATGATGATTACATGTTCCGGCTTCTCGACTGCGGTTATTATTCCGACAGTGAAAAAATTGTTTATGAATATAACCTGAAACGCATTCTCCATAATCAGGTGCCTCCCTACGGCGCCATACTGATTTTTGACGATTCGGATTCCGTTTCCATGTACCAGTTCGGCACTCTTATTCCCGGAAGCTATTCTCTGCACATGTACCGACTCAAGGAAGAGCTGAAAGAATACTGGCTAAGCGCGGAGCCAGGGCTTCTGGGAACCTGGCAGCATTACCGCAATGACAGTTTTTCCGTTCTGATGAATGCCCGGAAACTCAATAATCTGTATGTCTGCTCTCTGATTGATTTGAACCACTTTTATCTGCTGGACGATACCGGAGGAGATTACGCCCATCTGGAAATTGGATTTTATGATAACCAGGACATTCTTGCTCACCGGGAATATTTTGCCGAACTTGGAATAAGCGCCGCCGACTTAAAAAGCAACGGCTCTCATACTTTTCTTTCCCGCTACCTGATTCAGACCGCTCCTATTGAAGGAACCGATATTTCCATATGCTGTATCCTTCCCGCCAATTATCTCTGGAATTATTCCAGACTGTCCATTGTCCTGATTACTGTGATTATTGCCGTGCTTTGCGGACTGATTTTATTTACGTTTCAATCCATTAACAACGCGTTGGTGTATCCCCTGAATCAAATCGTCAATGCAACAGACTTGTTAGCGCAGAATCAGGCGGAAAAGTTTCCTGAAAAATCACAAAGCAATGTTATTGAGTTTCAGACTGTCAACAATGCGTTGAAAGATCTGATTCATCAGAAAATATCTCTGGAAAAAGACAAACAGCAGGAAATTATCGCCAGAGACCACGCCATGCTGCAATATTTTCAGCTTCAGACACGGTCTCATTTTTTGGCCAACTGCCTGAAAAGCCTTTACAGTATGCTGGAAAATAAAGAATATGAAAAAATGCAGCGAATGATACTGGCTTTTTCCAGTCATCTCCGCTATATTTTCCATGATAATCTGAAACTGGTATCGCTTCAGGACGAATTGACGGAAGTAAATGATTATTATAATATCATATTAATGGACCGTTCAAAACCTGTTCTGCTGATGCAGGAAGTTCCTGCCGGACTTATGAATTTCAGGGTTCCGCCTCTGCTGATACAGACTTTTCTTGAAAATTCCATTAAATACAACGCGCAGGACAACAAATTACTTTGTTTCAATATTCATATTGAAACAATCTATCTGGAAAACAAACCCGTTATTCAAATTCGCCTCTGCGATAACGGCGTTGGATACTCCCAGGAAATTCTGAAAAAAATCAATTCAAACGACGGCGACGTCTATGAGGATTTTCACGTAGGTATTTCCAATCTGAAAAAGCGCGTTGAACTGATTTATAAATCAGGCTTCTCATTTGCTTTTTACAATGAACCTGACGGCGGAGCGTGTTCATTAATATATCTGCCGGCAGACAATAACGAAAGATGATTTTTATTTTGATATGACCTTGACAAATGGCATCCCGGAGGCTATTATGACAGTTTTGATTATTGACGACCAGTTATCTGTATTAAGCGGAATCAGAAACGGCGTACGCTTTGATACCCTTGGAATAGAGAATATAAGAACGGCTTCCAGCGCCGCACAGGCCAGAGAAATTATCTCAAATGAAAATATAGACATTATTCTGTCTGATATCGAAATGCCCGGGGAAGACGGGCTTTCGCTTAACGAATGGGTAGCTGATAAATATCCATCCATTATTCGCATCCTTCTCACTTCCCATGCGGAGTTTTCCTATGCACAGGCGAGCATCAAGCTTGGATGTTTCGATTATATTGTGCAGCCTGCACCATATGATGAAATTGAGGCTTCTCTGTCAAAGGCAATTGACAAACTGAAAAAAGACCGCCAGAGGGAATTGTATTACAACAACGGTCTTATTTATAATGCGCATAAGCATGAAATGAGCGACCGGATTATATTCAACCTTTATTCTCAGAATGTTGAAAACGTCACACAATCGCTGGGCGCTCTTAATCAAATGGGATATCCCCTGACGCGGGAATCGGCTATCCGGATTATCATTCTGGAAATTTATGCTTATGCCGATTCCGTAAATTCCGTACTGTTTGATATCGCCATCCGGGAACATATTCTCGAAAGCCTGTATGCCAGTCAGATACGGGAACCCGTATTTGCCCTGATTACCCTCAACCGCTATAAACAGTTTGTGGTGCTTTTATTCTGTAATGACGACACATTATCGTCTGTTCCAAATTTATCTTATTCAGCCTTTTACCAGAACCTTACGGAAAAAACCGGTTCCGATATTGCCTGTTATATCGGCCAGCGTACCTCATTTTCCTCAATCAGAAGGCAAGTTTCTTATATCCACAAACATATTTCCGACAATGTAAACAAAAAATCAGGACTGTTCTTTGTGGAAAAAGAAACCGCCTCAGAGGAATATCTCAGCATTGATGAAAATGTTTCCCGGTGGAAATTTCTGCTTAACACGGAACAGTTTTCTTCCCTGCAGGCAAGTATTTTATCTTATATTGATTTTATTTCCGCCGTAAATAAGACTAATCTGAAAACACTCTGCGACTTACATCAACAGCTTACGCAACTGTTTTTCAGCTATGCTTATCAGAATAATCTGGATGTGATGAAACTTTTTACAGAAGATTACCGCTATAACGACTATATGGACGGCTTCAAAGATATACCGTCCATACGGACTTCGGTAGAGTTCATTATCCCTGCCATCGCCGCTTTTTCCTCTAAAAGAGAAAATCAGGATGACGTCCAGCGTGCCAGAGACTATATATTAAGCAATATCACACAGAATATTTCCGTAAAAGACGTTGCCGATTATGTTCATCTGAGTCCGGAATATTTCACTAAACTTTTCAAAAAGGAAACCGGACAGAACATCAAAAACTATATTCTGCAGGTGAAAGTCGATGTGGCCAAAGACCTTCTCGGCAATCCCGCTATCCCTGTCAGCATGGTTGCACTTGAACTTGGATACAATAATTTCTCCCATTTTACCCAGATGTTCAAAAAATTTGAAAACGTAACGCCTTCTGAATATCGGAAAAATCTTCTAGGCTAGCATTTGCTAGCCTTTGATTTTCTTTATCCACTTCCCGCTTCGAAATCTCCATACACACCAGAAGCATTTTATAATTTCGTCTATTTTCAGAAAGCAGTATACCCAGAACGCCGGGAGACGCAATACTACCCCGGTCAGATAACCGAGAGGTATACTGGCAATCCAGAGAAATAAAACGTCCGCCGCCATCAGGAATCTGGTATCTCCGCCTCCCCGAAGGACGCCTT
Organism: bacterium 1xD8-48; assembly: GCA_009917455.1. Lineage (GTDB taxonomy): Bacteria > Bacillota > Clostridia > Lachnospirales > Lachnospiraceae > Suilimivivens. Next base: position 37,141 of record QZDS01000022.1, read on the forward strand.
TCGTCATGATACTGTTGGTTGCACGGAACAGCATTATGATTCCCATGGAATACATCAACTGTTTTGCTATAGCGGCTGTTTCCGGAGTAATATTATAGCAACTGATAACAGGCCCTGAGATGGCAATGATGATAGCGCAGGCTGCCGCCCCCATCCAGACTCCCATCTTCATAAACAGCTTTCCTTCTTCCTGTGCTCTTTCCTGCTTCCCTTCTCCCAGAGTATGTCCCACAACAACGCTGCTTGACTGCGCCGCTCCCTGCACAAACACACTGCTTAGCTGCTGTGTAACAATAGTTATGGAATTGGCGGATACAAACTGACTTCCGATTCTTCCCATAACCATTGATACGACACTGTTTCCAAATCCATATAAAGTATCGCTGATAACAACCGGAAGACTGATTTGAACATATTCTTTAACCATATTCCGACAATCCATAAACAAATCCTTTATCCTGAACCGGATTCTTTTGTCAAGGAAAATCAAATAGCCGCAGATAAAAATAAATTCAAAGATTCTTGCAATTAACGTCCCAAGCGCGGCTCCGGCCACTCCAAGCTGCGGTGCTCCAAGCTTGCCAAAAATAAAAATATAATTGCATCCGATATTGATAAAAAATGCAAAGATGGAGCTAATCAGAGGCCACCTTGCGTTTTCAATACTGCGATAAAAATTTGAATAAGTCAGCGACATACCCATTAACAGACAGCTAAAAGACAAAACCCGCAGATACCTGATTCCCTCAGAGATAACTCCCGTATCGTGAATATATATATTCATCACCGCCCCCGGGAAAAAAAGTGTCATAACAGTAAACAAAAATCCCAATACCAGACAGATTCTGGTGGTAAGCGTAATAGTCTGTTTTAAAGCCCTGTGATTTTTCATTCCCCAGAATCTGGAAGTCATAACCGACGCGCCCTGCCCAAGCCCCATACAGCTACACTGATAAATATTGACAAACTGATTTGCGAGCGCCACCGCCGACAGAGAATTTTCTCCAAGCGAGCCCACCATAATATTATCCGCCATGTTGACTCCTATGGTAATCATATTCTGCAGCATTATCGGCACTGCCAGTTTCGCGGTTTTCGCATAAAAATCCTGATTTTTCATTAATTATACAACCTCCTGAAATGTATAATTAATTATTACACGGTTTTCCTGCTCCGGACTTTCAAAAAAATGACTTCTTCTATCACTTTTCAGTGATTGTCAGCTCTGTTCTCCTCTCTCCTTGCAATCATCACATCCATACAGTGCTGATGCCTTGCCCCGCCGCTGTCGCAGTCAAACACATACTCCTCCATCCGCTCCATCTTCCAGTCGCTGTAATGATAAAAAAGCTCTCCCGTCCTCCAGAAATACTCTTTCTCCTCCCAGTCCGGCGGCGCCGGCAGATAGGGCTTTTCCACAAAAACATTCATAACATGAATCCCGCCGGGCGCCGTATGCTCCTTATAATGGCGCAGAATTTCCGCCCTCTTCTCCGGCGGAATATATTGCAGACTCCCGCTGGCAAAGACGACGTCATAGACAATGTCATAGTCATAGCCACTGCCATTGGCTCTGTCACGGACGCCGCCATTGGCAGCATGAGACCCGTTTTCCATTCTGTAATCCAGCAAATCCGCCCGGAAAAAGTTGACGGAAACGCCGCCGCGCTCCGCCAGACGCTTCCCCTTTTCAATCCCGCTTTCCGTTATGTCAAAGGCCGAAACCTGATAGCCGTTGCGGGCAAAAAACACCGCAGCCTGTCCCTCCCCGCAGCCTATGTCAAGGAGCCGCAAGGGCCTTACAGGAGGCATCAGCTTCAGCACCTCGTAGCACCCGCTCCAGATGCGATTGCCCCAGTAATACTCCTCGTCCCTGTACTTTTCCGCATACAGGGTGGTCTGGATTTTCTCCGCCTGATACCCCAAAAGCGCGTCAATACTCACCCCAAACACAGACGCTATTACCGGTATCAGCTCTATGTCCGGATACCCCTGGGCGTTTTCCCACTTTGACACCGACTGAAAGGAAACGCCCAGCCTGGCCGCCAGCTTTTCCTGCGTCATTTTGCTTCTTTTCCTTAAATTCACCAGATTTTCGGCAAAAATATTTTTCATTGACTTCTCCTTTTTCACGAGTTTTCAGGTACTGCCATAATCATACCGGATTTTCAGAAAATAAAAAATAACCTGTTTTTAGAAATCGGCCTCTGTTTTCAATCATAAGTGGAATCGGACGCTTACCCGGTTAAAAATGCGGACAGGGCAATTGATATTATTTGCATAAACGCCTAAATAAAGATAACTTCTCGGAATCTCAATGAATGAGATACCACCCGAAAATTGACAACTGAATATCGTGCAAGAAAAGGAATTAGAAGAAAAAAGAACATAAACTTTGGACATAGCGGGTACTATGCCTTGAAAAATCTTATGGAGTCGCTTAAGATATCATTATTAGGCGGTGAATCCTAATAATGATTTTTGAAATGCCTCAATTGACGGCATTTCCCAGGCATCAAGGTGTTGCAGCATCATGATGCCGTAGAGGCGGCAGTACCACATCTTAGTAGAACGGTGCCTGCCGTCTTCTAATTTATAGTCCTCTTTCTCCCGCTTGTTGGAGCGTTCCACGGAAGTCCTTCTGTCATATTCCTTTTCCCATGCTTTAGAGTCCCTCGGGGGTATGTTAAACAATCTTGGATTATCATCCGTAAAAATGTGCACAGTCCTGCCGTATTTTGCTGGTGAACAGGGATGCTCACAGAAACAGCCGCGCTTCCGGTCTGCTTTCGGGCACCGGTATTTTGCGCGGTGTTTGGCAGCCTCATATCCATCTTTGTGCATGTGTAAGCCCATCTTACAGACCGGGACGCCGTCATCACCAATGGTGAAATCGTCCTTATAAGTGAAATATCCTGTATGTCCGGGGTTCAGGTCGATAAAAGGAGTGATGTTTTCCCGTCTGCAGTATTCATAGACAGCGTAAGCGTCACGGGCGGAGTCCGGAAGAAGCTTTTCAATGCGGAATTCCGGCAGGTATGCCTTCATGGTGAAAAAGGAATGCAGGAAGGAAAGCATGTCATGCCAGGAAGCGCGCCCTAAAAGTGGAAAAACGGGAAGGTCACTGTGTGAATCGGAAGCCACATACATGTAAAGGTGGTAACCGAAGAAATAGCATTCCCGGTGTGAGTCCCATCCCCAGTTGCAGTCGGGCTGTGAATAATGGCGTCTGCAGTTACAGGAAGAACAGCCTTTCTCTTTACAGTCACAGATCCGTTTTTTGCGCTGCTTAGAGGCAGTGCGGACAGGAGTACCGTCACCGGCAAGAGCCAGATGTCCGGGCTGGATCAATCCTTTGCGGATGGATTGATCCAGGAACTGCTGCTTATAAAGTTGGAAAATAGGGTAAAAAGGATTCCATGGTTTTAAGTGCCAGCGTTCCAGCAGTGGAAGGAGTCTGGAAGCGACACTGGAAGAATCACAGGGAGTCTTTTCACCTTTCTTTTTTCCCTTGGGCGGTTTTAATTTAGGGAAACGGTCTTTTGGGGAAAGGTTATTTGAATCATCTTTCCAAATGCGGGAAAAGAAATCGTAAAAAGTCCCGATACCGGGGGTATCGCCGAAAGAAAACCCGCTGAGGATGGCATAAAGTGGAGATTCCCTGAGCATGCGGCACCAGACAGTGATGGAAGTTACTTTCAGCTTCAAAGCAAGCAGGTAAGAACGCAGCATGCAGGAAGGGAGCCGAGGCGCTGGTCCGAAAACAGAGTAACATTCCTGCATAATGGAATCAGTCAGGGAAAGATCAAGATACCAGAACTGCACAATATAATCCCAGGTAGTTTTGGGAAGGGAAAAGGGGTCTGGGTAAAACATAAGGAAATCGGATACGAAAGTATCCTGAAAGGCGGCATGACCGCCAGGGTTATAAGGTAACATCAAAAATCGCCTCCAATCAAAAAATGTACTTATTGATAAAGGGCGCGAAGCGCCGCATTTTTTGATTGGGTTGTCAAGTGTTTCTGAGGAAAAAGTGGGTGATTTTTTGAAATGGGGGTTTGAAAGCATTATAAAATAAGGGCTGAAGATTCCGAGAAGTTATAAAGAATAAAAGGAGGGACATGTATGGATTTGAAGCAGAAAATACTGATAATAGATGACGACGCGGACTTATGCCGATTACTGAAAAATAATCTGGAACCGGAAGGGTATCAGGTCTGTATCCGCCACGACGGCGTCACCGGATTAGAGGAAGCACAAAATTACGATTACCAGCTTATCATTCTGGATATCATGCTTCCGCTGATAAACGGATATGAAGTCCTCAAAAAATCAGGGAGAAAAGCTTCGTTCCTGTTCTGATGCTGACCGCCAAAGACAGCGAGGGCGACAAGGTATCGGGGCTTCGGATGGCGCGGACGATTATCTGACAAAGCCCTTTTCAAACAGCGAATTTCTTGCCAGAGTGTCGTCTCTTTTGCGCAGATATACCGTTTTCAACACGGCCGACGCTTCCGGCAAGACGATTGTTCTTGGCAGGCTTTCCATTGACAGATCAGCGCACGAGGTCCGCAAAGACGGTCTGCCCCTGGAACTGACGGCAAAGGAGTTTGATTTGCTTTTGTTTTTTGCCCAAAACCCGGGAAAGGTTTTTACCAAAAAGCAAATCTACCGCGCCGTCTGGATGGACGAATATGCCTTTGACGATAACAATATCATGGTGCATATCCGCAGGCTCCGAAAAAAGATTGAGGATAATCCCGAAAATCCCGTATACATTCTGACCGTATGGGGCGTGGGATACAAACTGGGCGGTGATTTTAAATGAAAGCACTTGTCATCATTTTAACGGTTGTCCGTGTGGGAGAATTTTTATACCTTCTTCATATCCGAAAACAACTGGCCGGCTGGCTGGAATTTTTAAAAAACCTGCCCCAAGCGCCCATGCGCAATTCATTTGTAAAGGGAAACCGTCTCCTTGCTGAACTCAATTTTGAGTTGAACACTATTCTGGCAAAGAGCCGCGGGCAATTCGTGAAACTGCAGCAGGCGGAAAACGCCAGTCATCAACTGCTGACGGATTTGTCACACGATGTAAGAACTCCCCTTGCCTCCCTGATAGGGTATCTGGAATCACTGGATTCCCAATGCGCGAAAAATCAGGAGGAATATATCCATGTGGCTTACAGAAAGGCGCTGGACTTAAAGGAGCTTACGGATATGCTTTTTGAGTGGTTCAAACTGGCGTCCGACGAACAGCGGTATATGATGGAGACTTATGACATCAACGAATTGACCAGAGAAGTCATTATCGATCATGTCCCTCTGCTGGAAAAAAAGCAGATTTCTGTTTCCGCAGATATTCCCGAGGACGAATGGTTTGTAAGCCTGGACAAAATGGCGTACGCAAGGATTATCGGCAATCTTTTCAGCAACGCCATAAAGCACGGGAAATGCTCCCTCATCGAAATTGTTGTGAAAAGACAGGAAGAGGACGTATCGGTTTTTGTCTCCAATAACGGATTTGCCATTCCGGAAAAGGAGCTTCCCTTTCTGTTTGAGCGCTTATATAAATGCGATTCCTCCCGCTCCGAAAGCGGAAACGGCCTGGGACTGGCGATTGTCAGGGAACTTGTAACCGCGATGTCCGGAGATATCACCGTAAAAAGCATTCCGGGCGGAAAAACCACCTTTTGCATCTTGCTGCCCCTCATTGTAAGGAAAAAGTAAGCTTTTCCGTGAATATTCCCTTGGAATGAAGCAGCGTCTGGGACTGGCTGCCGCCGTCATGCATGAACCTGAACTGCTGATTCTGGACGAGCCCATGAACAGCCTCGACCCTGTGGGGATACACGAAACCAGAAAATATTTATTGCAGTTATGCCGGGAAAAAGGCACCACCATCTTTATTTCCAGCCACGTGCTGAACGAAATCGAACAGCTTGCAGACGTGATAGGCGTAATAAATAAGGGAAAGCTTCTGGAAGAAATAGATTTCGAGGAGCTAAACAGGCGCAGACGCAGGTTCACGGAATTTGAAGTCTCTGACGTAAATAAAGCGGCCCTTGTTCTGGAACGCGCCTTTCAGATTTCGGATTATGCCATTTCAGGAAATAACCTGCTGCGTTTGTATGAAAAAATCGACTTAAGAGCGGACATCAACAGCGCGTTTGTAAAAGAAGGGATTACGGTTGCATCAGTCAATGTGGATTCGGGAAAACTGGAAGATTATTTTACCGAACTGGTGGGAGGTGAAGGAATTGGCTGATATTGTATATTGTGAATGGCTGAAATTAAAACGTTCAAAAATTTTACTGATTGGATTTACAGGCTCGTTTATCGTACCCTTTCTGGTTACCGTAAACGATATCAGGATTAGCTTTTCCAATCCGGACGCGCCCTTAAGCCTTGGCGGGATATATGAAGATACCATTATGTTTATTATGCTGCTGTTCGGTCCCCTTATCATGGCGGTTGTGGCCACCTACCTGATAAGCCGGGAATACACGGAAAAAACGCTGAAAACCGTTTTTGCCGTCTCCGTAAACCGCAGCCTGTTTCTGACGGGCAAGTTTATCATACTTTTTATTCTTGTGCTGCTGTTCATGCTTCTTTCATGGCTGGACATTATTGTGATTACGATGGTATGCAGCCTGTTTCTGGATGTGGCGAAAATCACCGCCTTATCCGCAGTATTCACGTTAGTGCAAATGCTCAAAGGCGGTATTCTTCTGTATGCGACGCTTACGCCTTTTGTGTATCTTGCCCTGCGCGCAAAAGGTTCCATTGCTCCTTTTATCGTCATAGCCGCAGTCAGTCTGCTGAATGTGGTATTATCCGGTTCCCCGGTAGCCGGAGTTTATCCGTGGACTGCCTCATACCTGCTGCTCACCGGCAATCTTTCGCAGTCAGGAGTATCTTCCGCGCCCGGAGGACTCATTATTTTGCTCGTATACGCATCCGGCATATGCGCCAGTATAATAAGATTTCAAAAGGAAGACATCACCTGAAAAAGAAACTGCCTGCTTCAATAGAAATCTGATAGAAATCCGGAAATAATTGTGCTATTGTATTAGAGTATTTTCAATCCAAAGAGTTTGTGTCTGCGCAGCATTCACAAACTCTGTCATGCGCTTAAAAACAGCGCGGAAATGAGGGAAAAATGATTTCTGCAATTTACGACAGACGAAGCATAAGAAAATTCTCAGACGCACCCATACCAAAAGAAGATATGATAGAGATTATACAAAGCGGAATCAAAGCCCCTTCCTCGAAGAACAGGCAGCCGTGGAAATACATTGTGGTTCAGGGCCGGGAAAAAGAAGAAATGCTGGAAGTTTTTCGCCGCGGGATTTCAAGAGAAGAAAACGAACGGGCATTGCTTCCGCAAAGCAGACAGCATATCGCCGCGGCAAAATATACGGTCGATATCATGGAGGACGCGCCTGTCATAGTGTTTGTCGTTAATTCGCTGGGGAAAAGTATTCTGTCTGAATTGACACCGGAAGAACGCGTTTATGAAATCTGTAATATACAATCTATAAGCGCTTCCATACAAAATATGCTTCTTTCCGCAACAGAAAAGGGGATAGGCAGTCTGTGGATATGTGATATTTATTTTGCGTATTCAGAATTATGCGAATGGCTGAACAGCGAAGGCCAGCTTGTGGCGGCTATCGCTTTTGGCTACCCGGACGAATCACCCAGGGAAAGACCGAGAAAAAGCCTTAATGATGTGGTTGTATGGAGGGGTTGATTATTTTAGTTAATACAAGGCAGCCCCCGAAAGAGGGGCTGCCGGCAAGGCAATGTCATTCTGTCATTTTCATTTCCACCGCTACCCCTTTACGGCCCCCGCCGTAAGCCCCTTTATAATGTGCTTCTGCATACACAGATAAAAAATCACTATCGGGAAGATTGATACAACGGAAAGCGTCATAAACCTTGGCCAGTCCACACTGAACTGCCCTTTGGCCCGGAACACCTCAAGGACAACGGTTCCTTTCATCCGGGAGTTCAGGAAAATATTCGGTGCGATGAAATCGTTCCATATCCACATGGTATTAAAAATAACAGAGGTTGCCGTGATAGGCTTCATAAGCGGAAATACAATGCTGAAAAATACACGCCCTATACTGCATCCGTCCACAATCGCCGCTTCCGTCAGTTCCTTTGGAATCGTCCGCATATACCCTACCGCCAGAAACACTGTCAGCGCGGAACCGTTACAGTAAAACAAAATCATTCCATAAATCGTATCTATCAAATGCAGCGCCTGCATTACCTCAAACAAAGACAGCAGAATTGCCTGAAAGGGCACCAGAAAGCCAATCATCAGATATACCATAAATGCGTTATTCAGCTTATTGGCATTAAATACAATGGGGTAAGCCGCCATCTCTCCGATAATCACAATCAACAGAACGGAACATACTGTAATAAGGAAAGTGTTTCCAAACGCCCTGTAAATCTGCCCCTGAGAAAAAATATCCCTGTAATTATCCAAAAACGGCTGCGTCGGAAACGCCACCGGATTAAAGCTCATCTCCTGCATGGTTTTAAAGGTATTGATAACCAGATAGTAAAAGGGGTACAGGAATATGATACAGACCGGAACCAAAAAAAAGTCCGATAAAAAGAACTTTTTCTCTTGCTGTTCTTTCTTCTTTTTCATGCAATATCCTCCTCCCTTTTTCTCATAGTCATAAACTGTACGCAGGAAATCACCATAACCAGAATGATGAATATCGTTGCCAGAGCCGTAGACGCACCATACTGCTTTTCTGAGATTCCCCTCTGGATAATCACCTGCGTCACCGTGTAATTTGAGAACCCAGGCCCACCCTTTGTCAGCGCATAAGGAAGGTCGTATACCTTTAAGCCGTTTGTCAAAAGCAACAGCGTGTTTACCGTAAATCCCGGAGCCAGCATGGGAATGGTAATCTGGGTAAACTGTTTCCATCTGCCCGCCCCGTCAATGCTTGCCGCTTCATAATATTCCGACGAAATCGCCTGCAGATAAGCCAGATAAACCGTGGCATGCCATCCGGTAGAGGTCCATACCGCCACGGCAATTATGCACAGCCTTGCCCCCCAGCTTGTTGAAGTCCAGCCCACCGGAGACAGCCCGAAAAATCCCAGAAGCGAATTTGCAGCCCCCGTAGGCAGCGGCGATAAAATATATCCCCAGATATAACCGAGAAGAAGCGCGCTGACGATAGACGGAAAGAAAAAAACAGCTCTCTCCGCCGATTTTAATCTCGTCTTTTTATCCAGAAAGATAGCCAGCGGAATCGAAAGGCAGTTAATGAGAATCATCGTACAGAAAGTATAAAACAGCGTGTTGAACAATGCCTGCCGCATCACTTCATCCTGAAAAACACCGATGAAGTTCTTTAAGCCGACAAAACGGTATTCATGGCTGATACCGTTAAAATCCGTAACGCTATACATAATTGTTTTTATCAGTGGTATAACTGTAAACGTTGTAAAGGCAATCAGTGCCGGCAAAAAAAATATTTCATACTGGATTTGCTTAAGCAGTTTTTTCTTTTTCTTCATATCCATTCTCCCTTTGTCCCGCGTCAGACGCAAAACAGGCAGGGGGAAACATCCCGAATCCTGCCCGTCCCGCATACTGTCCGCACAAATGGACGTACTGTTTATTCTGCTGATACCTCTGCCAGCTTATCATCCATTCTGGCTGCCGCTTCCTCAGGGGTAATCGTTCCTACCATACAGTCCTGAAGAGACTGGATATAAGTGAGTCTAAGGGACTCCGTATAGGAAAGCCAGTCCGCCATCGGGATATAATACTTGCCTTCTTTTACATTTGCCACAGCTTCTTTAATTTCCTCCGGGAAGTCAGGCGTAAATCCATCCGCAATGGTAAATCCGCCATACCCCTTATACTGCGCCTCCAGCCCTTCGGGAGATGCCGCAAATTCCAGGAACGCTTTGGCCAGTTCTTTATTCTGGCTCGCCGAATTAATACACAGACCAACATTAATAGCGCCGCAATAGTAGGTTTCCTTTGTGCCGGGAACGCCCATACACTTATAATTCATATTGGGGTTAATGGTATTAATTGTATTTAAATTCCAGGAACCGCTTAAAATCATGGCCACCTGCCCCGTGGCAAATGCAGAAACAATTTCGTCGCTGGTAGCTCCCACCATATCCGCCGTCAGATAACCGTTATCAATCAGCCCTTCTTTCCACATAGTAACAGGCGTTGTCCATGTGTCTTTAAAAGTTGCCTTTCCGTCATAGATATCCTGCACAATGTTGGCATTTCCGGCTTTTACCTCAGAGCCGTAAAGAGGCGCTGTAAAGTTTACCGCAGCATCCTGGCAGTTATCCATAATTGGCTGTATGCCCGCGTCTTTTAACTTCTGACATACTGCAAGAAGTTCATCCCATGTTTTGGGTTCTTCCGTAATTCCCACCTGGTCAAAAATATCCTTATTGTAGAAAATACCGCCTACCCAGCAGTCCACTGCCAGCGAATATGCTTTTCCGTCTGCCCCATAAGTGGTCTTAACCGAATCGGGAATAATTCCGTTTGCCATATAAGGCTCCGCGGAAAGGTCTTCCACATAATTACCTTTAATCAAATCCTCCCTGTTTTCCAACGCCATATAGAAAATATCCGGGCCAGCTCCGGAGTAAAGCAGCGTGGACAGTTTCTCCACATAATCGGCAACCGGAGGAGAATACTGGAAATCAACCGTTACATTAGGATATTTTGCCTTGAAAGCTTCAAGAACCGGAGCCGCCTTTGTCTCGTCATACCATGAAAGAATGGAAAGCGTCCCTGAAAGTTCCTCTCCGCTTTCAGTATCTGATGATGCCGCTTCAGCCGGCTCAGCCTCAGAAGAATCGTCTGCCTCAGGTTTTGCCGAATCTTCTGCCGGCTCTTTGCTTTGCTCCTGACTGCCGCCTGAAGAAGTATCTTTACCGCCTCCGCAGCCCGTCAGAATACTTCCAAGCATAGCTGCCGCCAAAATCAGTGAAATAACTTTTCTTTTCATTTTTTTCCTCCTTTTTTAACCCTGGGAATATTTTTCCCGATTTAATAACCTGACATAATCATATAAAAATAAATATCTCTGTAAAATACAATTTGTTGCAAAATTCTTGTAATATCTTGCCATTCCACGGAAATTCATTGAATACGACTATCTGTTTTGTTAAAATTCTACAAAAGAAAGGACTTTAAACAATGAAGAACGTTTTTACATATTTAAGGAAAAATTTATCTGCACGCATCCTTATGCTGTACCTGACCTTTAATACCATTTTAATGACTGTGCTAGGCGGCTCTATTACCCTGTATTCCAGACTGACCGTCGAGCAGGAGGTTGCCCATTATATGGAAAAAATTTTAGAGCAGGCTTCTCTGTCCCTCAACACCAATATCAACGACATCACGACCCGTATTATTTCCTTTATTACCTACAATAAAGAAATCGGTACGGCCTTAAGCAACCCTTCCATGACAATCAACAAACAGCTTGAGCTTGACAGACTTCTAAGAGCAAAACTTAAAAGCAGCAATATGTTCAACAACATTGTACAGGATGTGTTTATCATTGGAGAAAACGGTTATGTATGTAATATTTCAGACCGTACCGACCTGATAAAGGACTATCCCTTTACAGAACAGGAGTGGTATCGTCAGGCTGTATCTGTAACCGGAAACAGCCACATCCAAACCATCGGACTGTATCCGCAGGATTACTATAATCCCCGGATTACACCAAATACCGCGAATTCAGATACCTTTTCCATAGCGCTTTCCATCACCAACTCCAAACGAAACGTTGTGGGGGCTGCCTTTTGTACCATTAATATAAAAGAGCTGGGAAAAACCCTGATGTCCAGCAATTATGAAAAAAGCGGGAAAATAGCCCTGCTTGATGAGGAGAACAGAATCGTAAGCCAGACGGATAATTCCGGCATCGGCTCTCTTTTACCGTTTACCGACAATACACTGCGGATTTTGGAAAGCAGTGAAATGGGCTCTTTTAAGGATTACATTGACGATGAAATGTATCTCATAAATTTCCAGACCACCTCCCTTGGATGGAAGCTTTTTTCTTATGTCCCCTTAGAGGAAATCCAGTATCATACACAGCCCATTTCACAGCTTTTTTCCTTTGCCCTGGTAATCTGTCTTCTGGTAAATGTGATAATATCCATCGGTCTTTCCCGCTCTATCCATAAGCCCATAAAGCTTCTGACAGACAACGTAAATCATGTGGATTCTGAACATATGCGGCTGGAAGGTACGGACTATACCTATTCCGAGCTCAATCATATTGCGGAAAAATTTGATGAACTGCTGGTTCGGTTAGAACTGCTTATTGAGCATGATTACAAGTCGCAGATTATGATAAATAAATTTCGCCTGTACTCTCTGCGCTCTCAAATCAACCCTCACTTTCTTATGAATACTCTGCAGCTTCTGCAGACAGAAATTGTCTATGGCAATATTGAAGTTTCCAACAGCATTGTGGTTTCTCTAAGCCGCATGCTGCGGTATACGCTCTATAACTACGAAAAGGAAGTGCTGGTCACAGAAGAACTGAATTATATCCGGGAATACCTGTCCCTGTTTATCCGGAAATTCAATGGCGGATTATCCGTCCGCTATGAAATAGAGGACGAAATAAAACGTTATTATATGCCAAAGCTCCTTTTGCAGCCCCTGATAGAAAACTGTATCGAACACGGCTTTTCAAATAACCCGTCTGATAACCTGATAACAATAGCCGCCAAATGCATGGAAGAAAAAGTAATCTTTGTTGTAGCGGACGACGGGGTGGGTATGAATGCGGAACAACTGTCATCCCTTATAGCCAATTTATCCAAAACCAATATTGACGATGCCGATATCGGTATCCGCAATATCCACCAGAGAATCAGGGGAAGCTATGGAGAAAATTATGGTATTAGAATAGAAAGTCAGGTAGGAAAAGGATGCCGCATCTTTCTGACAATACCTGTAATTGAGGAGGTAAATAATAATGAAACTGCTCATAGTTGACGACCAGAATTCTGTGCATATGTTTTTTGAAAAAATGCTCTCTGTCGATGCTTTCGGCCTCACCCGTATACTGCATGCCTATAACGGGAAAGAGGCCCTGGAGCTTCTTGAAGCAAAGAAGCCGGATATTATGATGCTGGATGTAAAAATGCCTGTCATGGACGGCATGGAAACCCTGTGCCGGATAAAAGAAAGGGGAATTTGTGTTCATACCATAATACTGAGCGCATATAACGAATTTGAATACGCCCGGCAGGCGCTCTTATATGACGTGAAGGATTATCTCTTAAAACCGATTGACTGGAAAGAGGTATCGGATTTACTTACCTCATTGGTACAGCATATCAAAAAGGAAGCTGTCTGTCAGATTCAATATATAATGGCCGATTTCCTGAAAGGACAGGAAGCCATACCCGACACTTTCGTTCTTCCTTTTGAAACGCTGGATATTTCCGGATATGGATTTTTATGCTTTCGTTCGGAAGATTTGGAGTGGACGGCCGATTCCATGGATAAATCTATTATTTGCAGTATTTCCACGGAAAGCGCCGCCAACATCCGTACAGAAAGTTCTGCGGAAAATTTTACCCTGTGTCTTGCCGCCATTGACAATGACAGTTCGTGGGAGACGCTGTGGCGCAGGGCTTTTCCCGACGAGACGGCTTTTATCGGTTTCAGTCTCTTCCAGGAAGATGCCGCAAATGCCGCAGATGCCATGAAGCAGGCCGTAGACGCGCTTAAGCAGGGCTTTTATGAACCGGGAATTTACCTTTATGAAGAAAACTTTTTCTCCCCCCCGTCCTCTGCATCGGAAATGGAAATTGCGGAGCAAATACAGACTGCCTATACAAAAAGAGACGTCCAGCAGTTGAAACTTCTCGTAGAGCGCCTTTTTAACCTTTTCAGACGCAATAAAACGCAGCCGGAATATGTGCAGGAATTTTGCTACAGCTTTCTTTTACAGTTGAACAAGGATTTTATCACTACTTTCCAGAAGCTCAAAGGCAGCGCTTTCCTTTCAGAGTTTAACTGCTACGATGCAGCCAGTCTGAAAAATATGGTGCTCCGTATTATTATCAACATGCAGTGTGACTTTGAGCCCTCACAGGCCGGCACGGATTCCGATGTTGTATGCCGGATAAAAGAATATATCGACCTGCATTATGACAGAGACCTTTCCCTTGATACGATGTCTAAGCACTTTTTTATCGGGAAATATCAAATCAGTCGGATTTTCAAAAAAACCTACGACATTAATTACAGCGATTATATCCTGAAAATCCGGATGGAAAACGCTGCCCTTTTGCTTAAGAGCACTTCCTGTAAGCTTTATGAAATTGCTCACCGTACAGGTTTTGAGGAAACCAGTTATTTCAGCAATGTATTTAAAAAATATTACGGTATCACTCCAAATGAATACCGGAAAGAAAAATAAGAAAGGAGAGCCGCCGGAAAGCGGCAGAAAGAAAAATGGAATTAAGATTATTATGCGAGGGACTTACAGAGCCGATAGGAATTGACACGTCTACGCCTCAACTTAGCTGGTCCAAAGGCCCGGACGGCATCAGGCAGCGCGCCTGCCAGGTTCAGATAACCAGCCATGGAAAAATCATATCCGACAGCGGCTGGATGGAAACGGCAGACTCCAGATATACCGTTCCGGTTTCCCTTCACGAAAAAACCGATTATCAGTGGATGGTCACTGTAAAAACAGATACCGGTGTGGAAACTGAAAGCGAAACAGCCGCCTTCCGCACAGGCATCTTTTCCCGGGAACACTTAAAAGGCTCCTTTATTACCGGAGACACCCTTTTAAGAAAAGAATTTACACTAAAACATAAGCCGGCCTATGCCGCGCTTTCCTTTACCGGGCTTGGTTACTGCGAGGCCTGGATTAACGGCGAAAAGGTTGGAAATGACGTACTTTTTCCCTCTTATACCACATATGAAAAAACCGTGGAGTACACCGTGAAAGACGTCACTTCTCTGCTTAACGAAGGTCCTAATGCGGTAGGACTTATGCTTGCCGGCCATTGGGAGCTGGATGATAATTTATGTGCCACGTCCGTTTACAGCGAGGCTTTCTACCGTGGCGTCTGTATGGGTTTATGCCAGTTGGAGATTGATATGGAAGACGGAACTCAGGTTATCATCGGCAGCGATGACAGTTGGCAGGTCTCCCGCTCTCCTGTCACCTTTTCCAGCGTTTTTGACGGGGAACACTATGATGCCAGACTGGAACAGCCCGGCTGGTGTAATCCGGGATTCGATGCTTCCGGATGGGAAAATGCCCGTATCTGCCAGGACCCCTCCGGCGTCCTGCGCTACTCCTATATACCGCCAATCCAGGTAATTGAAGATATTCCTGTCTGCAGACAGTGGGAAAAAAACGGAGAACAGATTCTTGATTTCGGACAGAATTTTTCCGGCTGGATTCGTCTGACTATACAAGAAGCGGGAGGAACGCGGCTTCGCATCCGTTACGCAGAGGTTCTCTATGATGACGGCACTCTTAATACGGAAAATCTGCGAAATGCAAAGGCAACGGATTTCTATACCTGTAAAGGCGGCGGGGAATCCTACGAGCCCCGCTTTACCTATCACGGTTTCCGCTATGTTAGCATTGCCGGTATGTCCTCTCTATCCGCCAAAGACGTAACCGGCCGCGTCGTACATACATCCAACCCTCTCACCGGCAGTTTCCACTGCTCCAACGAGTATTTTAACCGCATCTACCGTGCCATGACGTGGACCATGCGCAGCAATATGCACTCTATTCCTACAGACTGCTGCCAGAGGGACGAAAGACAGGGCTGGATGGCTGATGCAGGCGTTTCTTCAGAGTTTGGCGTTTTGAATTTTGATTTACAGCGTTTTTACCGGAAATGGTTTCAGGATATCCGGGACACACAACTTCCCGACGGCTCCTTTCCCCTTGCCGGCGCTCCGGGCTGGCCCAGAGATACCTTTATCTGGAAAATCGGATATTATATGTCGCTGCGCAATTTATATCTGTACACCGGAGACATCCGAACCGTCAGAGATAATTATATTTCTCTGCAAAAATACGAAGCCTATATGCATAGCACTCTGGAAAACGGCCTGATTCCCTATGATTTTTACAATGACTGGCTGGCAATAGAATTTGCAAACAACCTCATGGTCAGCAATTCCTATTTTGCGGATTTCTACAATGCAATGATTCTGTTTGCCGATGCGCTGGAGGACGAAGCGGGACTAACGCTCTATACCGCGCGCAGACAGGCATTGGTTGATAAAATCAATGAAGTTTTCTATGGCTGGTGCCTGGATAATCCTCGTGGGACAGGCTATTACGGTACCTGCGATACTCTCGCAGCGGCTCCCTTAGCCATGGCTCTGGAATATGGTATCGTTCCGGAAGAGCTTCAGAATAAAGTGGAAGATGCGCTTTTATGGCAGCTCACCCGCTCAAGAGGCAGCGTACAGTTTCCCACCGGTATTCTGACATCCGGCATTTTAGTGGACTGTCTTGCTCACAGAGAACATGACGACATTGCTTATCAGCTATTAAACCGGGAAGACTATCCCTCCCTGCGGTTTATGCTTTCTCACGGCGCTACAACAATCTGGGAAAGGTGGCAATATCTTGTGGGAAATGAAATGAACTCCCACAATCATCCCGCCCTGTGCTCACTGGGCGCGTGGTTTTTTAAATCGCTATGCGGATTGAGAAAAATCACTCCTAAAAAAGACGGAACAGCGCAGGTTCTCCTTCGCCCTTATCTGCCTGAAGATATGAACCATGCTCAGATGAGTATCGAAACCCACTGGGGAACGATTCGTTTGGAATGGAATAAAAATGATAACCGTGTAAGTTATAAGGTTACTCTGCCGGGCAGAGTGTCCGGAAAGGTTATCATGCCTGACGGAAATGAAAAGGATGTTTCTGCCGGAGATTTTACTTTTTCATGGTAGGGCCTGCCAATATTTTTGAGATATGATAGCAACAGGCAGTGGTTTAATCATAAAAGCCACTGCCTTTTCGTCTTTATCTGTAGAGTATGAGTAACTCGTCCAGAATTTCTTCCCTGTTTCAAAAAATCATAGTAGTCGCCATAAAGCTGGATTGCTGACAGACTGCAAATATCTTCCTCTATTATGCTGTTCTATAAGCAAACCAAACTTCGCTACAATATATTGACCGAGAAAAAACAGTGGCTGGCCCGAATCCCATAAAAGTCAGAATTGCTGAAAAATTCTTTTCCATAGAGAGAAAGAAACATAAGTAGGGATTTGCTCTCCACAGAGGATTACTTCGTCCTTTGCTGGTTTTGTTGATAAGAGCTAGTAGACCAGATATATAGATTTCCTCTCTGGCATGGCAGAGAGGATCATCACTTGGGCGGCACTGGCTGTTCTTGAAAAACATCCCGCGCTAAAGTTCCACTGTATCCTACCCTGTGATGGACAGACAGGTGATCGGCTTCGGTGCCGGAACTCTATTATTCTATTCTGGTGCCGGCGAATGAAGTTGTATATGGGAACCGGAAGTATAGCAAGGACTGTATACTCAAATGCTACCGCAATCTAGTCGCTCATGTCACTTGCCTGCTGGCGGTTTACAACGGCAGATGGCTAGGAGGTACAGCGATGACAGTGAGGTACACTCGAAAGTTGGGACAGGAAACTATTGTGCTGAACCCTCTTTTCTGAAAATCTGCTAAAATCTTGGGACAGATAAAAAAATGCACTCCCAGTTTTCTACAAAATATGCTATACTACATTCGATAAACATTACTCCTCAGTAGCTTTGAAATGATGGCAACATATTGGGTCTTATTCGGAGGGACTATGCTATGATAAATTTAAGGAATATAACAAAACGATTTGTTGCCAGTTTGCATGTGATCATTTGTATCGTAGGTTGCTTACAACCACTAACTATGAAGGTATCTGCAAAAGAAACCTCTATTGCCGTAAGGGGAAGTATTTACGAGTTTGCATCAAATACGAACTACGAATTTTCGTCAGTCGCGGCATCTAGTGGTACTTCTTTTGGCACATTTACCATTTCCGGTGACTTGAAAAATATCAGCAATAAGAACGGACTGCCTGCATATTCTGTCAGTTCTGAGAGTGTCAATTTCTATTATTCGTATGATCAATCTAAATTGAATGTCCCTGATACAGAGTGGTACTTGATTGACGATAAGACAAAAAAAATCGATACAATTTCTCTTGAGCAGAATATTCTGAGTGGTGTAATTATCGTTCAGTCCTCTAAAGATGGAGTGAACTGGATTACAGATGTGACCATGACGGATGTTTTTACTGGCAATGATGATTTGTCAGACTCTCTTTATTCCACCAAAGGCATCCAATTGGAGAACGGTTGCTATTATCGAGTAATAGTTGCCTACGAACTTCAACGAAAGATTGGTGAGGGGAAAATCTTGTTTATCACTACGGAGGAAAAAGAGGAAAAGAAGGTTGCCGAAGTATACGAGTTTTATGCGGTGAGTAACGAGGTGGCCGGGAATATGACCAGCGCTGCGGCCACACCCAGAAAGGAGTTAGGCCAAAAGGTCAACACTGGTAAAGATAATGGTTATTCTGGAAATAATGCAATTGACAAAGATGACCCTCATTATGGTTGGAACTTGGGAACTTTTGTAGTAAATGGGTATACCAGAGAAACCTCCAGCAATGGAACTCCAGTTTTCCTCAAAAATGTTGGTGACAAGGTAACTCTGTGGTTTACTCTTACGCAGGACATCAACAATTTGAACGAGAACAGTGCTCTAACAATTTCAGAGGATACCAATGGCTACGATCAGTATTTTGAAATAGCACAAACGAATTTTAAGCGTGGCACACTGATTATTCAATATACTGACCACGAAGGCAACTCACACGCTCCTGTTATCTACACTGACTTCCTTGCTGCCAACGCGACAACAGGAGCTGATACTAGAGTACAGCTTTTTGAAGAGGGCGATTATGAGATTTCTCTTGATTACGAAATTAAGAACAACCCACGTCAGGTAGGATCAGTTTCAGTTATCCCTACATACACGAACTACAAAATATCCTTTAGCTTTTCCATTCGCAATGGTAACTGTATGGTGTATCCATTTGATACTGTAACAGGGGCAGAACTGTCAGATCGCGCTATTACTTCAAACGGCTTCAAACTTAATATGGCAAAATCCAGGTATTTGACAATCGACGTTACCCGAACTGTTTTGAATGTAGGCGCTGACGGTCAGCTTACAGAAGATGTACGCTTTAACCTCCCTGCAAAGGACAATGATGCCTACATAGACGATGGCATCTACACGTTTACGGTAAAAAACCTGTATACTGGAGAAACGACTACCAAAACGATTTATGTGGGGACTGATAAGTATCTTCTGGCACTATCTAAAAATCTGCTTACAGTCGATGCCCTAAACGAAAAGATTGGGCAGGATGCAACGATTAACGATGACGGCTCGATTGTTGACTATATTCCACCAGAGAAACCGGAAATTCAGCCTGTAGTGGTTGTGGATACCACTCCCGATGATGAGGTTTCCCATATTGATCCAGCAGATGTTTCTGAACCTACAACAGATGAGGCACCGCAAAGTAGTTCTTCGACACTGTTTATTGCCATTGTGCTGGTAGCCATTGCATGTGGTATACTCATAATGGAAACAATTATGAAAAAAGCCAAGAAAAAGAAAGAGGAGGACGACGCGTGAAGAGAATAGTTGCACTTGTGCTTTCCTGCTGTCTGTTACTTTCAGCGTGTAGCCAAGATGTAGACCCAAGTGCCGCTTCAAAAGTGGAGATAAACCCTCCTGCTGACAGCCCCACCACATCACAGGAGATTATTTCTGATTTAAGTGAGCCTGATTTTTCAAAAGATGCCCCTACGATTCCTACCGAATTTCAAACTATCATCCCAGAGTATAACAATTTGAATGATCCTGCCCTGCTCGGCTACGTTGAAGACAGCGTCTATGCAGAACTTGTCAAAAATCTTGATGATGGCTACTTTGTACAAAATGTCAGTGCAGTATATGTTTCAAGCGAATACTTGGAAGAGGTATCTTATAATTCTAAATCAAATATCTTCTTTGGCTATACCCTTGCGGAACTTGATGCGCAATTTCAAGGAACAAGATATGTCTTTACATTAAATGATAAGGGCGAAACAACTGTTGAGCCTTTTGAGGAATATGATGATACCTATGAAAGAGTAATAAAAAATGTTGCGATTGGCTCTGGTGTCATCTTGATCTGCGTAACCGTTTCGGTTGTATCGGGAGGTGTCGGCGCACCTGCTATAAGTATGATTTTTGCGGCATCCGCAAAAACTGGAGCAATCATGGCGCTGTCTTCCGGCGGAATTGGGGCTCTTGCGTCTGGCATTGTCACAGGTGTCCAAACTCAAGATTTTGACAAAGCTGTAAAGGCTGCGGCACTTGCAGGCAGTGAAAGTTTCAAATGGGGGGCTATTTCGGGAGCAATCAATGGCGGTGTATCTGAAGCTGTTGCACTGAAAGGTGCAACATTAAATGGTTTGACGCTAGATAAGGCGGCAATTCTCCAACGGGAAGGGTATCCGTTAGATGTAATTAAAGAATTTCGCAACATTGAACAGTACAATATCTGTAAAGAAGCGGGGCTTTCACCACAAATGGTGAACGGGAACACAGCGCTTATAAGGGATATTGATTTGAATTTTGTTGATGAAATGGGACGGACAAATCTTGAACGAATGCAACAAGGACTTGCTGCCCTTGACCCGGCCACAGGCGGTTCGTATCAGTTACATCATGTTGGCCAACGAGCAGATTCAACCTTAGCTATCTTGACAAAGGAAGAGCATATACTGGGCGGAAATAATACCATTTGGCACGAATTAGGTGAAGCGACTCAAGTTCATGGTGCTGGAAATACCTGGGATGCTCAACGTCAAGCATTTTGGAAAGCATTAGCCGCTTCGCTATCTTAAGGAGAGAAAATCATGGAAAGTATAATAAATATACTGAAAGAAAAGGATTGTTTTCATTCTTTGAAGGGCGTAACAGAAAATGAAATCAGAGTAGCAGAACAGGCATTAGGTTTGTCATTCGCCAAAGAATATAGAACTTACCTACAGACGTTTGGCCTTGCTTCTTTCCAGGGTCACGAATTAACTGGTATTATTAAGTCACCTCGATTGAGTGTTGTAGTGCAAACCGTCGCAGAACGAAATAATAATCCCCATATCTCTGATGACATGTATGTAATTGAGAAAGCAAACATAGATGGCATTGTAATTTGGCAAGAGAATACGGGCGAAATATTTGAAACAATTTATGATAGCGTCCCCACGCTAATTTGTAAGTCATTTAGTGAATATATTGAGCATTATTCTGTATAACAAAACATGCCGCCAACACCAACACCGCAAGATGTCTGTACTGGCGGCTCCCATATCCCAAAATGGGAATAGTCAGTCATATTTTTTAAATATTCCTCCCGGTCATCATTGAGAATCAAAGCAGCCTAGCCAATCGGGTCGTTGCAAATCAGATCGTCCAATCCCTCCTCTGTCATCAGTAAATCGCAGGCTGTGCCGCCTATAATTGTATATTGTTCCTCATATCCGTAAAACCACTGTCTGAAACTGTTAATTCCTCTTACCATCAATATCTCTCCATACCTGCATGAGCATTTCGTCTACAGCTTCCTCTACCCTCTCATCCCGCTCTTCCCGAAGCGCAAGAGCAAGGGAAATCCTATCCACACATACGCCCTCGGAAAGTTTTTGAGGGTCGTATCTCCAAAGTTCCACCGCATATTGTTCCTCCGGGCTTTGCAGTTTTCTTGAAGCTAAATTTTCCCATGCCGCTACACTGTCTGCCGCAAGGTAGCATACTGCTGACGGATTCAGCAAAGAATATTCAGACAGTGCATGGTAACCGCTAATTAGCAGTTTTTTATCGATTTTTGATTTTGGTACATAAATCGTCCGTTTCACCGGGTTAATCAGATAATCCCGGGCCGCATAAAAAAGTTCTTCCGGCGTTTTCCCAGAACAGATAATCTTGTGCACGCCTCTTTTTTCCGTTCGTATCAATCCCATATCTTCAAGCTGTCTGGAGGCCCTGGAAATTGATGTGGGCGTAAGCTCCAGCTCACGGGACGCTTCACTTGTCAGAAGACTTCCGCCGCCATGATAGATATAGTATAGAAGCAGCAACTGTGCGGATGGAAGCATAACCTCTGACGACAGTTTTTCACTGTCGCATCTTTCCTGCAGATAAACCGCCAGAAAGGGGAGATATATCTGCTTTCCCTCCACAATAAATGGAATATGACTGCGAAGAAGATACTCTTTTTGGCGGTAGGTTAACCGTTCCGGCACAAGAACTGCCGGCGCACCTTCGGTTCTTTGTATTCTGTCAATATGTTTTTTAAGTACACTGACAGATTCCAATTCTGTTTTGGGATAAAGAAAAACAGCTTCTTTTCCATCAAGTGTGACCCGCCGTATCCGATAGCGGGCATCAATAAAACCCGGCATAGATTTTGCCGCATCATCGCTGTATATAACACGGATTCCCAACACATGGTTCAAATAATCCATCGTCTCGGCCCTTTCTTTACATCTATTTGCATTTTAACTTAAATAAAGTTAATAATCAATATTTAAGTTAAAATAAGAATGCAAAAATAAAAGCCCCTGCCTGTCTGCGCTGTTCGTCAAATTACTTCACCCTCACGGTAACACTCCCTGATATAGTCCCGCGGCTGGTAATAAAAATCAGAATTATAATTCGATATCGCTCCGTCAATCCATGAATCATATACTTCCATCAATGTTTTTATAATATCCTCCCCGCACACATCTTCGATAAGGCGTTCGTAAACCTCGCCCATTGTCCAATAATCGGGCACTTCATATTTACATTTTTTAACATTATCAAAATCCCCGCCGGCAATACTGTTAGATGTAATAAAATCATAGGCAGTTTTTTCTATTGGTTCGCAGTGGAAAACATCGGCATATTTATATATCCGCCGCAGTGTTTTTTCGCCCAGCGCGGAAACCACCTCAGAGCGTTTTAACTTTTGTTTCCTTCCGATAAATTCTATCAGGCTGCATGTATAAAACAAATCATTATCATTCTTCATCCGTTATCTCATACCCCTTTTTAAATTTTAATGTCGTCAAAGCCCGGATTGTGTGAAAGCTGATTTGATGTGTGGGCCGCTTAAATTTAGCCAACGCCCAGAAAGCCTCCCGTGAAATTTTTCCGTCGGCAAAGTTCTGGACAAAATTGAAAATAGTATCGTTTGCCA
Source organism: bacterium 1xD8-48 (assembly GCA_009917455.1). Lineage (GTDB taxonomy): Bacteria > Bacillota > Clostridia > Lachnospirales > Lachnospiraceae > Suilimivivens. The sequence goes on from QZDS01000022.1 coordinate 60,515, forward strand.
TCGGCCCTTCCACAATGTCGTAATCATGTGGTTTCCCTAATCGACAGGAAACGATAAAGTCAAGCCATTCTTCCGTCATTTCCGGAAATTTCAGTATTTTCAATGTATCATCAGGCACATAAACATATTCGTTGATAACACCTCCGTTGTCAAAACGAACCGCCCATCTCTTTGCCTGTTCCAAAAATAACGTGCAATAGAAACCATAATAAAAGTCTTTGTTAAAACGGGCAATACGCACTTCGGGAAACTCGACAATCTGCCTGCTCCCGTGGTATAGAATAATCTCCTCTTTCATAAAATGTCACCTCTTTAAACAGTATAACATTATTATAAGACAAAACACAGCCCCTCTTTCGAGGGGCTGCCAACAACATAAAATATTCCAAAACCCTATTCCGCCCGCGCCATCGCCGTCTTAAAGTCTTTCTGGTCGGTAAAGATTTCGCTGGTATACGGATTTTTCTTCTGAAGCTTCGCGCGCCGCAGAATCACGGCAAATATTACAATATTCACCACAATGGAAATCACGGAAATAATTCCCTGCGCCGTGGGATTGGCTACGGTCGGCATGGACTCCCCAAGAGCCGCTGCCGCGCCTCCCGCTCCATATACGGAAGAAACGGTGGTGAACCTGCTGCCGTCCTGGAACAGCGGAAATACCTGCGCGAACATACACCACATGGCGAGGGTATTGGCCCGGTTCTGAATCCAGCCGCCTTTATTCCAGAGCGCGTTTGCCACGGTAGGCGCCAGCAGAAGCGCGAAACCACAGTACCATGAATGGGTAGGCAGATTTAAGTAAGTATACTGGAAATTCCAGATATCATAAGCTAAAATATAGCACCATGTCATATCCGGCCACAGCATATCTTTCTTGTCCTTTGAGGAATAGATTCCCCACCAGCCCGTCATGCAGACGATGTTAATCAGACCGGCAACGCCGTTTAAAATATTCCACCAGCCGCCGTACAGCCATACGCCCTCAGAGGATTTCCACCAGCCGCCCATGATATCGCCGGCCTTAATCACGGATTCAAAATCGGATACAACCGCAATCAGAATATTGATGGCGACAATCACAAAGGGAAATACCTTAAAAGCATGGGATTTTCCCAGCTTTCCCCATTTATACTTTAAAATCATAAAACCGATACAGCCCGCCAGCGCCGCATACAGCTTTGCATAATGAAACCAACTGTTCATGTGAACGTAGGTCTGGTTATTCAGCGCCCACTGTGCGCCACGCGCAGCGCCTATGTAAATAGAAATAAAATAAATGGTAAGCCCGGCGGGTATTGCGAAAAAGCAGATGCCTCCTCCTACCTTTGTACGCCTTGCAACCTCGTTCATAATAATTAATCCCGCAAAAACAAGCACCCAGCCAAGAAGCTGCCACATAGTCGTGCCGCTGCTTAAGTTAAACATACTTCTCCCTCCTATTAAAAGTTCCGCTTCGGCTTATTCAGTACACCTGGAATAAATCAATTTCCGGTCACCTTGTGCCCGTAAATCGATTTGTGCACTGAATAAGCCTTCGCTGTTTTCCTGTTCCGCTTCGGCTTATTCGGTACACCTGGGATAAATCAATTTCCGGTCACCTTGTGCCCGTAAATCGATTTGTGCACTGAATAAGCCTTCGCTGTTTTCCTGTTCCGCTTCGGCTTATTCGGTACACCTGGGATAAATCAATTTCCGGTCACCTTGTGCCCGTAAATCGATTTGTGCACTGAATAAGCCTTCGCTGTTTTCCTGTTCCGCTTCTAATAAACCTCTATTTCCTTAATATTAAATTCGTTCCCCTGTAAAAGCCACGTCTGTGGGCTCCCACAGTGGGGACAGATTTTCCCGTGTTCCACTGTCGGATAGGTTTTCTTACAGTCGTCGCACCAGGTAACGGCGGGGAGCTTTTCCACGATAAGCTCCGCCTCCGTAAAAAGCTCTCTCTTTTTAGCCGCCCATTTCCAGCAGTTTTGCAGATAGTCCTCAAGCACCGTCGATACCTCTCCAAGCTCTAAGACCACTTTGGAAATGCCTGTCACCTCGTTTTCTCCCGCAACCTTTTCCAGACTGTCCATAATGTGAAACACTACGCCAAGCTCATGCATGATTTTCCACACTTCCTGTTCATAGTGCAAAACCTGAGAATCCACGGTAAATTCACGCGCTGCGCGTCAGCCCGCAAACCTCTTAATTTTCATCTCATTTTTTGCCCGCAAATTTAATCTTCAGCGACTGCTTAATCATATTGGGAAGCACATACTTTAACTTATCCTCCGACTTTACCATGGTAGAGCAGCCCGGCAGCTCCCTGTGAAGGGAAATGGCGTCAAAGGCGCATTTTGTTGTGCAGATACCGCAGCCGATACACTTGTTGGGGTCTACCACCGAAGCGCCGCAGCCAAGGCAGCGGGAAGTCTCCGCTTTTACCTGCTCCTCTGTCAGTGTGTTTGACAAGTCGCGGAAGGAGCGAAGCTGCGCCTCCTCAGCCCGCTCGGGACGCTGTCTGTCGGTATTGTCGTAGCTGGCAATGAAAATATTGTCCTTGTCAAGCTCTATGAAGTCTCTCCTGTTTCTTCCGATGGTAAGCGTACAATGCTCATGCACAAAGCGGTGTAAGGAAATGGCTCCCTCCCGGCCCGCCGCAATAGCGTCTATGGCAAATTTCGGCCCGGTGTAGACGTCGCCGCCCACAAAGATATCCGGCTCCGCCGTCTGGTAAGTGAGCCTGTCGGCAATGGCGCCGCCGTTAGGGCGAAGCTCCACTTTCGTGCCTTTTATAAGGTCTCCCCAGTTAATCCCCTGACCCACGCTGAAAATCACGCTGGCGCAGGACACCGTCATGGTATCGTTCTCGTCATAAACCGGCGCAAAACGGTGGGACTCGTCAAAAACGCGGGTACATCTCTTGAATACCACACCCACAGCCCTGCCGTTTTCCGTGAGAATTTCCTTCGGGCCCCAGCCGTTATTGATAGCAATGTTTTCCTCTGTGGCTTCCAGAATTTCCTCCCGGCTTGCGGGCATTTCGTCCCGGCTTTCCAGGCAGAACATGGTCACCTTGCCCTGTCCGCAGCGAGTGCTCACCCTTGCCGCGTCCATGGCCACGTTTCCGCCGCCTACCACAATCACGTCACCGCCAAGGTCAAAGGCTTCCTTTTCTCCGGCTTCTTTCAGAAAATCAACCGCCGTATATACGCCTTTTGCATCTTCTCCGGGAATACCGGGCTTTCTGCCCTCCTGACAGCCGATTGCAATGTAAAAGCCCTTGTAGCCTTCCGCCCTGAGCTGTTCGATGGTGACGTCCTTCCCCACCTCAACGCCGCAGCGGATTTCAACGCCCATTGCCTTTATCACCTCAATTTCGGCTTCAATCAAATCCTTTTCCAGCTTATAAGAAGGCACGCCGTAGGTCAGCATACCGCCGGGTCTTTTATTCTTTTCAAAAATAACAGGCTTGTAGCCCTTATCCGCCAGATAGTAGGCGCAGGAAAGTCCCGCCGGGCCCGCTCCGATAATGGCAATTTTTTCCTCGAAGCTTCCCTTTAAGGAGGGAACCGTAGGCTTCGGGATATAGCGTGTTTCCGCCTTCAAATCCCGCTCCGCCACAAAACGTTTTACATCGTCAATGGCAACGGCCTCGTCCAGCGTGGCACGGGTACAGGCGTCCTCGCAACGGCGGTTGCAGATACGTCCGCAGATGGCCGGCAGCGGATTGTCCTTTTTAATCAGGGCAAGAGCCTCCTCATAACGGCCCTCCTTTGCAAGCTTTAAATACCCCTGAACGGCAATGTGCGCCGGACAGGCGGTCTTACAGGGAGCCGTGCCGGTGTCGTAGCAGTTAATCCGGTTCACATCCCGGTAATTGTGGGTCCACATATGCTCGCCCCACTTCTGCTCCGTAGGAAGGGGCATCTTCGGATAAGTAACCTCGCTGCCGTCCTTTTTGCAGAGCTTCTGCCCCAGCTTCACCGCGCCTGCCGGACAGAACTCCACACATTTGCCGCAGGCAACGCATTTTTCCTTATCCACCTTTGCTATGTATGCTGAGCGGGACATGTTCGGCGTATTGAAAAGCTGGGAAGTGCGCAGCGCATAGCACACGTTTACGTTACAGTTACAGATTGCAAAAATCTTGTTGGCACCGTCGATATTCGTAATCTGATGGACGAAACCGTTGTCCTCCGCCTGCCTGAAAATGTCAAGGGCTTCTTCCCTCGTGATGTAGCGTCCGTCCTTCTGGGTTTCCACCACATAGTCGGCCATATCTCCTACCGCCACACACCAACCCTCCGGGTCGTCCCCGCAGCCCTCGTCATGCTTTAAGCGGGAACGGCGGCAGGAGCAGGGGCTTGCCGCATACTTGCCCTCATACTTTGTCAGCCAGTAGGAAATATGCTCCAAATCAATGGATTCGCTCTCCATCTCGATTGCCTTTTCCACGGGAATCACGTGCATGCCGATTCCGTTTCCGCCCTCGCCCACGAAAGGCGTCACATGCTCAAGAGGCAGCCTTGACATATGCTCGAAAAACAATGTAACCTCAGGATGCGCCTCTATGATGTTATTATTCATGTTAAAAAATTCCGCCGAGCCCGGCACGTACATGGGAAGAAGATACTGCTTCTCATGGGCGGGATTTTCCCAGTTGTATTCCAGAATCCCTTTTACGGACATTTCCTGGAGCTTCGGCTCTAATTCCTTTTCGGGAATGCCCGTAAGCTTTGCAATCTCCGGCAGGGTTTTGGGCTTGCGCACCCCTAATTTCAGCGCAATCTCCGCTTCCTCGTCGGTAAGCACTCCCGCAAGTCCCCAATATTCCGGGTCGTCTTTGGTGATTTTTTTGATGCCCAGCTTCTGGGGAATCCTGTCCGTTATCATTTTCCCCAGCTTTAAAATGCTCTCCCGGGGCGGCCCCTCATCGCCCCCCTTGTGCTCCGGATACACATAATCCGGATAAAGTTCTTTGTCCAGTTTTTTTTCCATACTATCCCCCGTTTCTTTCTCTTTTCGTATTTATGCCGGCTTCGCTTTAATCTATTCTCTTATCTGCTTTCTTATCCCGCCACGCCCTGACTTCTTCCTTAAGCCAGTCTGTCCACTCCTCTATGCCTTCGCCGGTCTTTGCACAAATCGGAATGACCTTCGCTTTCGGATTCCGCATACGGATATATTCCCGGCACTTTTCCATATCGAAGTCAAAGCAGGGCAGAACGTCGGTCTTGTTGATTAAAACCACGTCGCAGACAGAAAACATCAGCGGATATTTCAGAGGCTTGTCGTCCCCCTCCGGCACGGACAATATCATGGCGTTTTTGGAGGCGCCGGTGTCAAACTCCGCCGGACAGACCAGATTCCCTACGTTTTCAAGAATCGCCAGCTCAACATCCCCTGTCTCCAGTCCTTCAAGGCCCTGCCGCGTCATCCCGGCATCCAGATGACACATACCGCCGGTGTGAAGCTGAATCACCTTGGCTCCCGACTGCGAAATCGTCCTGGCGTCCACGTCGGAATCAATATCCGCCTCCATGACGCCGATTTTAAAAACGTCTTTCAATACTTCGATGGTCCGCATCAGGGTTGTGGTCTTGCCGGCTCCCGGAGAGGACATGAGATTTAACAGGAAAACGCCCTTTTCCCTCAATTCCTTTCGGAGCTCTTCCGCCTGTCTGTCATTGTCGGCAAAGACACTTTGTTTAATTTCCAGAATCCGCACCTCTTTCATAAAAATCTCTATTCCTCCGCGTATTTTTTAATTTCCGCCGCCATGCCGTCCAGCATCGCCGAAAGCAGCTTTCCGTCATTTTCCGTATACCTTCCCACTACGCTGATAGTGGCGGCGCCGTCAAAGCTAATCGCGGACACCTGCATAGCCGGTTTCTTTTTCAAAGGCCCTCCAAACATTCCGGAGGAAGGTATAATATTTCCCAGCTTTAACAAATCGCCGGAAATATTCCCCAGATTTGTCAGGCCTATGGAAAAATTCCCGTATATCCTTCCCGCCACGAGCAGTAAAAGCCCCATAGGCAGCGCCCTTGAAGCGCCGTGGACAAGGGGCATCCCTTCCAGGCCGGCCAGAGGATTCTCCTTTGCTTCTCTTGTCTGCTCCGCGATTTCCGCGAGAGTATCCGAAAAACCGCCCTTTATCCCCTCATTTAAGACAGTGGGAAGAGAGCCTGACATATTGCAAAGCCCCTCCGACTCTCCGTTTTTGCAATGCCTGCGCAAGTCCATCATGGACATAACGCTCATCGGCCCCGAAGCGTCGATTCCCGGCAGAGCCGCGTAAGCGCGGTAAAAAGCCGCAAGTAAAATATCATTTACCGTCGCGCCTGCCGGTTTCGCACGTTTACGCGCCAGATTCATAACTTCCTTCGTAATCTCCGCTTTTACCATCCTTGCTCTTCCCGCATCTTCAGTGGGATAAGGAAATGCGGATTTTACATTTGAAATCGGATTCTTCAGCAGCGAAAGAAATTCCTTTGACGATACGTTTTCATAAACCTGCTCAGCCGCCCGGCTGCCGTTTTTTACGGATAATCCTTCTGCCGTTCCTTTTTCCAGAATCATATTGTAGGCTTCCACAAGCTTTCCCAGTAAATATTTTCCGTCGCCGCCATCCACGCAAAGATGGCTGATGCTCAGCATAACGGCGCTGTCCGAGCCGCTCTGAACCAGACAGCACCGAAGCTGTACTTTTCCTTCAGGCTCAACAGGCAGCAAAGCCAGGGAGCTGGCCGTAATATACGGGTTCGCCTCCGTTTCCACAAACTGAAAATAGTTGCTCTCATCATATTCCTGATTCACATGCCAATATGCGCTGATGCTGTCTGTGGCAAAGGAAGCGTGAAGGATATCCACACTTTCCACTACCGCCTTTACAGCGGCGCACAAAACATCCGCATCAACAATACCCGGGTAATACAAGACAAACCTTATCGTATTGTCATTGAATTCATGGACAATATACTGTACCTTTTCCCCCGCACCTGCCAGTCTGATTTTCAACGCGTTCATGTGCCTTAACCCCTTTACCTTTGATAATATGATTATAATATTTCACACTTCCCTTGTAAAGGATAACGTCAAATTCTGCCCTGATATTCCTTCAGCTTTTCATTGAACAGCGCCGCGCTTTTCCTGTCGTTTAACCACATCACAACATAAACGGCCACAAAGACAGCCGCCACGGAAAACGCCAGCGTCACGGAAAAAAGAGCGTCAAACTGCATACCAGCCGCGTAATTCATTCCAAAAATCAACAGTTCAATTAAGAAAAGGTGAAGCGCCCTGCGAAATAAAATCTCCTTCACCGAAAGCTCTCTTTCAGATTTGGTAACCATGCCCAGCAAAACGGAAAGGAAGCCGAACAGCGGCGGGGAGAAAAACGCCTCCCATCCGAATTTATCTTCCGGAAAAAACGCCATCCCAAGCAGCCCTTCCAGTATGGAAATGCACGTGGAGCACACAAAAAATGCCATCAAAAATTCCACCAGTTTTCCCCTGTTACTCATTGATTCCGCCTCCCATTACAATTCTTTTCATTTTCCCGGCATATTGTCTGGAAATCATCAGACGCTCCCCGTTTTTCATATGGGCGAAAAAGCGTCCGTTAAGGGCCGGGCTGATTCCCTCAAGCAAAAGCAGATTGAGTATTACTGATTTGGAGCACCGCACAAAATGAAACCTTTCAAAATCCCTCTCCGCTTCGTACAGGCGCATCTTCACCTCGTACACCTGCTCCTCCGTGCAGGCAAACAGCTTTTCGTCCAACGCTTCAAAATAATAGACACTCTCAAGCCGGAACCGTTCCGTACGCCGGTCATTCGTTGCACCGGAAAGCTCCACCCCCTTTCCCATGACATAGGTTCTGATATCCTCCACCTCCGGGGTAATTTCCGTGCATTCTATGACCACCCGCTCGTCTTCTTTTTTCAATATTTTTCTGATGCATACCTTCATTCCTCTGCGCATGCCTCCTTTTAATACTCGTCCTTTATGTCCAGCGGCTCCTTTCCCTTTAAATAACAGTCAAACCAGTTTAACACCACATGGTTTACATTTTCAATACATTCCCTGGCGTTTACCTCGCCCACCCCCAAAAAGCGCGCAAGTATGGGTGAGGCGAGAGGTAAATCCGTAAAATTCAGATGGCCTGCGTCGTTGAAAATAACCTCCCTGAAGCAAACCGCATTTTTTCCCACATAATAATTAATGTATTCCCCGTCTTTTACGGAAGCCGCCTCTTTGACTGCTTTGGAGTTCACGTCCAGAAGCGGAACCGGATAGGGCTCGCTGTTAAAAATTTCCCTGCCGTTTTCAAAGCCCACATATTCGCCCAGCATGGTTCCCTCCAAATCAATCACCGCTCCGATTTCATCTTTCCTTATTCTGCCCAGCGCAACGCTGGAAGCTCCACCCATGGAGTGGCCGAACAGACCGATTTTTTCCCCATCTACCAGTGAAAAAGGCGCCTCCTCACCCTTTTCCGCCCTGGCTAAAATCGTATCCAGAACAAATTCCTCGTCCGCCACCCGTAGCGCCATCCATTCCTGCCCGCTGTGATAAATCTTTTCCTCCACGTCCGGGTCATCCTCATTATTTATCGCAAAAACCTGCCTTACAAAATCCGGATTTGCCGTGGTTACCCTGCCGTTTACATCCTTCACGAACATTGCATGATAAGGGTGTGCAATGCTTGCCACCACATATCCGTGAGAGGCCAGCTCCATACAGGTGGAAAAATTGCTGTCAATCACGCCGAACGCGCCGTGTGAAAAGATTACCAGCGGATAGCTTCCCGCCTCTTCGGGATACCAGAATTTCACTGTAAGCATACGGTTTTCACCAGTTTCTGAGAAGGTTTCCTCTCTGGCCTCATCCTCCCAGGTAAATTCCCTGATTTTTACCGCCAACCCGCCGGTCACCCGGGGCTGTTTATAAGGCGGGAACAAAGCCATGCGCAGCAGAAAAATAATTACCGCCGCCACCGCGAAAATCTTTACGCATCTTATTATTATCCTTTTTCCTTTTTTATTTCTGTCTCTTTCTTTCATATTTTCCCTCTTTCTGCGCTGTTTTTAAGCGCAAGATTTTCATTGCCCTGCCCACAGGGCTTATAGAAAAGATAGCAGAATTTTTGCAGAAACAGAACAGGCAAAAGGATGAGTTGCTTTTTCCGTGGATAAAATACCTCCCGCGACCTTTGTCTGACGCGGACACAGGCCGCTGACAACATCACCGCCGTGTGTGGCCGCGCCCAAAAAAACAAACGCCCGGTTTAACGGACGTCTGTTAAAGAAACAGCGGTTTGTTTTTACCGCTTATTTATCTGTTTTTTATTCTTCCGGTTTCTTTCGCAGGCGGCGCTTTTCCAACTGCAAAACCACCCACTCTCCCACATAACTGCAGCCTATTCCCACCAAAATTCCCGCAAGAACGTCGCTGGGATAATGCACGCCCACATACAGCCTTGAAAAGGAAATCAGAGCCGCAAGTATGGCCGCCCAGATTCCGCATTTTTTCGGCAGCTTCCGGTACAGCACCCAGGCCGACGCAAAAGAGCTCCCCGCATGGCCCGACGGGAAAGAATACTCCGACGGCTTGCTGACAATCGGAATAAGAGCCTCTATGGCATTGTAGGGGCGCACTCTGGCTACCAGATTTTTCAGCAGTATGTTGTTAAATAATAGCGACGCCAGCAGGGCGCATGCGCTCATGCAGCCGATTTTTCTGGTCTTCTTCGGAATCAGAAGGGCCGCCGTGAGCAGTATCCATATAATCCCCGCATTTCCGAAACTGGTAATCACCGTCATAATAGGGTTTAAAACGGGATTTCTCACCGCATCCTGTAAAAACAGCAGAATCCCTCCGTCTAAATTCAGTAACGCTTCCATCTTTTGTCCTTATTTAAAGTTCCGCAGATATTTCATAATCTGCTGTTTCAGGTTCCGCTCCTCAGTGATTTGAGCAGCATGATATGGTATTCCTCGTCCAGAATAATGCGCCTGAGAACGGCGTTTACGCAGTCGTCGTCTATCATTTTGATGTGCATCTCATACTGACGAACCGCGTCTTTCTCGGCTTCAATATCCGCTGTCAGCATTTTATCAATATTTTCGGGAATCGTCAAATATTCCGGGGACCATAATTTCGGCCGGCCGTTGCATGTTTTACAGGAAAAGTCAACATTACCGCCCAAAAGCACAATCAGCTCGCCAAGCTTTTGTAAGTGCATCATTTCCGCAATGGCAATTCCAAGAAGGGTCCTGGCCATGGCGCATTCTTCAAGAGAAATTCGGTTTTCATTGTTGATGTACTGCGTTATCGCAGAAAGCTCCGATACGAACCCGCAGTAATCCACGTTCAATAAATCCGCATAGTTCCGGTTTCTTCCCCGCACCTTTATTTCAGGATAGGGCAAATCCACCATAACAGGCTTTACTCCGGCAAAGCTGCAGTTGTTTATCAGACATCTTTCTTCCATTTAAAAGTTATCTCCAAAACATATTCTTATAAAATAATATATTTGGGTTCACGGATTCTGTTACAGATTCCGTGAAAACAGCAGCTTTTAACAATCCTCTCCTATTCCGTCACCAGAACATAGCTTGCGCTTCCGTAAAATTTATTTTCCTCAGCGCTTCCTTTTTTCCATTCCAATGCAAACTCATAAACCTTTCCCGCCTCCAGTTCCAGAACCGTAGTATTGAAATAATACTTTGCAACCCTCTCCTCTTTCGCCTCCATGTTTCCTATATCGCCGACATTCCACTGACGGACGACCATGTTATCCGGCGCAACCGGCACAGAAAGCATATAGAGCGCGCCGCTCATACCATTATATTCCGGCACTTTCACCTTTACCGTAAAATCCATAGCCGCTTCTTCTAAAGGCGCCACTCCACAGGCAACTACACCTGTTCCTTCATCTCCGTTTTCCACATTCCAATTATAATTTCCAGGCGCCAGCTCCGCTTTGTCCATCTTACTTGACAGGGCGTCCTGAAGCGTAAGTACGGGAGCCTCCAAAAGGAGAACATCCTCATGCGCTTCTTCCTCATCCCCCGATAAAATAACTATCTTCTCCGCCCGGTATTTCGCAAGCCCCTTTTCATCCGTGCCGTCTGACTTCCTCATCACAATTTGGATAGCCGTGCCTCCCTGTAAATCGGAGAACTCCGGCATTTCATCCGCACCGGTTACGGCAAACGCACCCGGGAAATCGTCCGAATCCGAACTGATTAAAAGCGTATCGCCGTGAATTTCCTTTACATGGGCCTCAATCCCCACAACATCAATTCCCGTCTCCACTGCACTGTTCTCGGCTTCCGGAATAAAATCTTCCGCACTTTCTTCCTCGTTTTCCTCCGCATTCTCCCAATCCGTCGAATCATTCGTAACCGTCTCCGTGCCCTGCCCGCCGCTTATTTCCGCCGCCTCACCGGCTGTTGTTTCTTCCTTCTCCGCCTGACCGGAACATGCGCATATTCCAGACACCATGCCTGTTAAAAGCCCGCAGATTAAAATCTTTTTCATCCTCATATCAGCCTTAACCTCCCTTTTTGACAGTACCGTCTTTCAGCGCTTTTCTCATCTCAATGGAAAGACGCCGCCTGGCTCTTCCTGTAAGTTCCTATATATAAGATACGATTATCCTGCAGGTTTTTAGGGGAAAAACAAATAAAATTTTCAGACTCTGCCAGGGGCGTTTTTGCGGTTCTTTCTCTAATACTCCTTTGAAACTGTCTCTATGCCGTATGTTTCCATAAATTCTTTCAAATCCTTTTCACCTCTGATGAGCATGACCTCCTCGAATTTTCCTGTATGAATATCCTTAAAGCCGGCCACCTGTTCTCCGCTGCAGATACTGCACTTTAAAACCGGCCGGGTATTTTCCTTATCATAGGTTTTTTCTTTTTTCTTTGAAAATAATCTTCCTTCTATAAAAGTGAGGAAGAAATCAATTATGAAATCCAGTATTTCTGCCAGAAAGTTGATGATAATATCCATAAAATCCCCCTTCAATTATTTTAAGAAAATCGGAGTAATGACAAAGAAAGCGATTCTCCATGTAAAAACTTCAAGTCTGCTGATACAGCATATATCAGACCTTTCAGCTTTAGCTCACGCCCTAAATCCCATTCGTTTGCCGCCCCCTCACAGGACGAACGCCTGACAATCAGGGATGACACGCTGAGATTATCAAATCCCACCACTGCTATATCATCCGGCACAGACCTGCCATACGACTTTATGGCTTTAATCGCTCCAATTGCCATCTGGTCATTGGACGAAATTTTTTCATATGATACAGACCACGCCCGTATGCAGATAAAGCTACTTTGGATTCCTGTACCGACTGGGTTAAGTACACAGGAAGATTTCGTGAAAGTAAGATATACGAGTTCTTCCTGGATGCACAATTATCAAAAGAGAATATAGAAGTAATTCTATCGGACAGACAAAAACAAACGTTAATGAATTTAAACCCGCAGTCTCCTGCAGGTAAAATAAAGTTAAATGTAAGAAACAGATATTATTTGCGATGGGAATTTTACAGCCATTAGTCCCTATTCATGCTCAGGGGGCGGATGCTGCTTATCTATGTCCCTGTGTTTCAAAAAAATCCACCCCGGCTTCAACCGGAATGGACTCCCAAAAAATAATGCTGGTGGCCGGACTTGAACCGGCACGGGATTAACTCCCGAAGGATTTTAAGTCCTTTGCGTCTGCCTATTCCGCCACACCAGCATTAAATGGAACCTATAGGGCTCGAACCTATGACCCTCTGCTTGTAAGGCAGATGCTCTCCCAGCTGAGCTAAGATTCCCCATATTTTAAAACCAGCTTGCAAATGCTTATATTGAAATCACATCTGCAAAACCGGAACTTACAAACGACCCGGATGGGACTCGAACCCACGACCTCCGCCGTGACAGGGCGGCGCTCTAACCAACTGAGCCACCGGGCCAATTACTGTGCTGTCATAAACTTATTGTAAATAACTAAACAGACACATATAATGTGAACTCCGTTCACCGATATCTGCGGTAATAAGGCATCTTCCCGTCTTGCGGGTTCCTCCTTATTACAAATAGTGGACCTTCGGGGACTCGAACCCAGGACCGACCGGTTATGAGCCGGTTGCTCTAACCAACTGAGCTAAAGGTCCATATGCCCTTGCGGGTCATACTAACACTATCTACCTATACCTTATAAAATGACTCCGACGGGAATCGAACCCGTGTTACCGCCGTGAAAGGGCGATGTCTTGACCGCTTGACCACGGAGCCTTATTTTCTTCCTTGCTTCGTCAGTCAAAGCTTTGCCTGATTTGCATCCCGCGGATGACCTGACGCAGAATATATTACCATAACCGGACAGGTTTGGCAATACGGAAATTTTATTTTTCCGAAAAAATTGTAACAGTTCGGCTTTGCCATTCATAAGTTACCGGATTATACGTAAGGATTGGCAATATCATGAATTGGCTGGTGCAGCATTCGCCGGATGGGCGTGCGCTCCCGCCCGGCTCATTGCTCACACAAAAAGCTGCTGCAAAAATTACATTGCAGCAGCTTCTGCGGCCTTTGGCTCTTTTATTTTCTCAATGTAAGATAGTTCTCAATCGCGTTGGAATTCTCATCCAATATGGAAAGGCTGCACATAATCTCCATTCCATGCTTCTCAAAATATTTTACAAGGTTCCTTTTCAATACAACGATACTCATAATCAACATCTCCTTTTCTCATTGTCTACTTATGTTTCCCTGTTACGAGTATTATATTACCCCAAAAACAAAAATGGAAAAAGAAACCTTTTTGACTTTATTTAAGGCGATATTGACATTTACACCTTGCGGCAAATATCGGTGTCAGCGTCTGCGCATGCCGCAGCCTGCGCAAAAATCAGGCTTTTTTGTACAGCCGAAGCTCTGTCTTTCCGGTCATTCCATAGTCCTGATACTCAGGCGAAACCGAATAGTTCATGGTTGAAGCGGTACTGTCCGACGCCTCATGGGCATTGTTTGCGAAACCCGCCAGACGTCCGGAATACTCTTCCGTCATGACGTAATAGCCTCCTGAAAGCAGTCTGTTGGTCAGTGTCAGGGAAACTTCTACCATAATTTTGTTTTCACCTGCATGAAGGAGTGCTGAAATGTCCAAAACTCTGTGGTTGAAATCATAAGAGTCCGCTCTCTTATCATTGACATTCCTTTCCCGGATTTAGTTCAACTGAATAAATGGGACACCAACGAGCGCCTTTTCAAAGACTACCTCCAGTTAAAGTCCGGCGTTCTCTCCCTCAATGCCTTCTGCTAAAAGCGGGAAAACGAGGCCGTTGCCATGAAATATTCCATGAGCCCTGAAACCATGGATGATTATCTGCACGAGGTCAATTTTATTGACTTTTCTTCGCCTCCCATCGTTCTGCCACGGACAGAAAATTTTTTTACTCCCTGTCCCGCCGTCTTGCTATCGCCTCTCTCACAAGATAAAACACAAGGAAAAAAGTAATCCCGGTGGCAAGTATGATGGCAAAAATCACGATAATATTCGTCACGCTCCTGCTGCCGGATAAGCTCTTTGCGCTTCCCGGAGCCTTCCCCCTCTCGGGCTGCCGGTCGGTATAAGCGATTGCATAGTGAGAAAATCTGTCCGTGGAAAACGTAATCGTGTCCGGGCTGTCGTCCTCATCTGCAAGCTCCGCAAACTCCGTTACCCCGTTCTCACTGTTATGTAACCTTAAAATATAAAAATCCCGTCCGGCCGCTATCAAATGCTCTGGGACATTTATCACCACCCGAAGCTTTTTGGGAAGCACGGAAACCTCCTGCGTGTCATCCAGCCTTGATTTTGTGAGAGACATTTCAAAGTAACGCCCGATTTTTCTTTCCGGAAGCTTGTTTTCCTCAAATGTCCTTACAATAAGCTCCGTCCTCTCTCCTCCGGCGTCTTTGATCTGAAGCCCCATATCCACCGGAACATCCCCCGTAAGCATCTCCAGCTTTTCCCTTCTGGTCAAAAGACCGCCCAGCACCTTGTCAAAATTCGCGATACCGGAAGCTTCATCAAAGCTGTCAAGGGATATCTTTTTCCCGCTGTCTGAAAAGTCATTCTCAACCGTCACCTGCAAATCTCCGGCGGCAAGGGCGCCGGACATCAACTGTCCGTCGTTGCCCAGGTCAATCATCTGCTCCGCTTCCTCCAGGGAAATATCAAGGTAACGAAGCGTCCCCGTCAGGCCGTCCTCTTCCTTTTCCTGCTGTCCGTCCTTTTCCTCCTCTTTTCCGGATCCGTCAGGCTTATCCTTCTCCTCCTCGCCGTCTTCGTCCTTCTCATCCTTTTTATCCGTCTTATTCTTTCCCGGCGACGGTGTGGCTTTGCTGTTCCCCTTATCTGACACCGCCACAAAATCCACGGAAATATTGTGGTTTCCCCTTACGTCGGTAAAGCTGTAGGAACCTACCGCCCCCACTGATTTCCCGTCCACATACACCGCCTTGACGGTATAGCCGCCTTTGGGGGTGATGGTATACTGGATTTCCCCGCCCTCCTGAACGGTACTTTTACCTTCCGGCGAAATCGTCCCGTTTAAGGAGGATACCCCGGCGTTAATGGTGTAGGTTTTCACCTCAAAATTCGCCACAAGCTCCATATTCCTCGAAAGATTTTCCACATAGGCCGTCTGGTTTGTATTTACCACATTGCCGTTCTCCGTCCAGCCGGTAAACCGGTAGCCGCTTACCGGAGTCGCTATTATCTTTACATTGCTTCCTTTATTATAAGTGCCCTGTCCGGACACCGCCCCCGCCTCCACCGGCGAGGCTGAAAGCGTAAGCGAAAACTGCCCCTGGGAAAACACCGCCACAAAGTCTCTTGAGGCTGTAATATTGTTCAGCTGCAGCTTGTAATCTCTGCTGATAATTTCTCCGTTTTCCATCCAGCCGTCAAACTGGTAGCCCTCCCGTGCCGCCGCCTCCAGCGTCAGGTTTTCCCCGTAGCTCACGGTTTTGCTCTCGGTTGCAATTCCGGCGTCGCTGTTGTTTACCGTCACGTTAATCCTGCAGGTCGCAGACTTAAAGTTCGCCACATAAGTCCTGTCGCTGTTAATCTTATCCGCCACATACCGGGAATCCGAAGAAACGGTGGTGCCGTTCAACGACCACCCCTCAAAGGTAAATCCATTGTTCGGAGAAGCCGAAAGCACCGCGTATCCGCCTTCCTCCACGCTTCCGCCCCCCGACACCGTTCCGCCGTTATCCGGCGAGGCCTTTACCTGCACCGAATATTCCGTGCGCTGCAAAGTGGCCAGCGCAGTCGCACTGAAATTACTGTCCTGCTTCGACACCGCCCGCACCACCAGAGAGGACGCCGTCTCGTCTGCCCCCACATTAAGGACGCCATTGCTGTCCATAAAGGTACTCTGGCTCTTCTGCCCTGAAACGCTCCATGCGACCTCGTCGTTGTAATCGTTTTCCCCTGTTACCGTGGCTATAAAATTACAGGTCGAATTTTTCGACACCACAGCCGTTCCGGGAGAGATACTGATGGATTTTATTGACGGGTCCTTCGGTGTTTCATCCTCCCCGTTATCTTCTTCGTCCGAAGGAACATCTGAATCCGGAGCCGGTTCCGAAATTTCTTCCTGCTTTCCCCCACTCCCGGCCGCAGGCACTTCCGTCCCTTCCTCTCCCGCACGGCTCAGGACACTGTTGGAAAAAAGTAAATATATCGACAATAAGCATACTCCAAAACGGCAAACAGCCTTCTTTCTCATTTGGCACCTCACTTAAGCTCTGAAACTTCATCTGATATGTTTATGTTAAGTATACCATATATCTGCGGTTGAAAAAAGCCTCTGTAATCCCTTTCTCACGGAAATCAATTTTCGGATTCCGGTGTCCCTTTCAGGCTCATCCTTGACAAATACCACCTTTTACCACATAATGAAAAAAGATTTTTTCAGAAAGGACTTTCATATATGAAACAATGCATCATTCCCGACGATTACAAATCGGCGCTGAATCTCCACGAAACCCAAATTGCAATCAAAACCGTAAAGGACTTTTTCCAGTCCCTTCTGGCGGAGAGGCTGAACCTTCTGCGGGTATCCGCCCCGCTGTTTGTAGACCCCGCCTCCGGCCTGAACGATAACTTAAACGGCGTGGAGCGGCCTGTTTCCTTCGGTATCAAAGAGCAGGGAGACGCCGCCGCGGAAATCGTCCATTCCCTTGCAAAGTGGAAACGGTACGCGCTGAAAAAATACGGTTTTGAGATGGGCGAAGGCCTCTACACCGACATGAGCGCCATACGCCGGGATGAAGAAACCGACAACATCCATTCCATCTATGTGGACCAGTGGGACTGGGAAAAAATCATATCCGGACAGCAGCGCAATATCAATACCCTGCAAGATACGGTGCGTATTGTATATAAGGTTCTGCGCAAGACCGAAAAATATATGTCCATCCGGTATGATTACATAAAGGAAATTCTCCCCGAGGATATCTTTTTCATCACCACCGGGGAGCTGGAGGATTTGTACCCTGACTGCACTCCGAAGGAGCGGGAGTACCATATAACAAAAGAAAAAGGCGCGGTCTGTCTGATGCAGATTGGAGACGCCCTGAAATCCGGCAAGCCTCACGACGGCCGTGCGCCGGATTATGACGACTGGGCATTAAACGCAGATATCCTCGTTTATTATCCCGTGCTTGACATTGCCCTGGAGCTCTCCTCCATGGGTGTGCGGGTAGACGCCGCTTCCCTCCAGAGCCAGCTCGAAAAGGCCGGCTGTCCGGAGCGGGCCGCTCTTCCTTTCCAGAAGGCTGTTCTAAACGACGAGCTCCCCTTTACCATCGGCGGAGGCATCGGCCAGTCCAGAATCTGTATGTTTTTCTTAAGAAAAGCCCACATCGGCGAAGTACAGTCTTCCCTGTGGCCGCAGTCCGCTCTCGAAGAGCTTGAAAAAAAAGGCGTCTCCATTTTATAATGGAGACGCTTTGTCTCTTATCTTGTCAAATCCTGAACCCATTTATACTTCCGAAACCGTATCATCACCCACGGGATTTTCCCCACCTCATCCAGACAGGTACAGGCATAAACCGCAAGCGGCGACCAGTGCAGGACAAACGCTCCCGCAAGCGCCAGCGGAATGGCGATTAACCACATACAGACAATCAGGCTGTACATATCAAATAAAGTGTCTCCTCCGCCGTCCAGCACCCCGTTTATCGTGACGGTATTGACGCAGCGCCCAATCATATAGACGGACATAATTACCATCATCCCGGTAAGATACCCTCTTGCCTGCTCTGTCAGGATAACCATCCGCACCACAAAGGGCGTTACTGCAAGCACAAGCGCTGTGGACAGAAAACCAATGCCATAGGAAAGATTCTTAAGCTTTTTCCCGTATGCCTTCCCCACCTCAAGACGTCCTGCGCCAAGCTCGTTTCCCACCATGATTCCGGCTGCGCTGCCGATACCGTTGCACATACAGCAAATCAAATCCCTGACCACCGCTGACACTGAATTTGCCGCAGCGGCATCAGTCCCCATATGCCCCATGATTGCAGTATAGGAAGTAAACCCGACTCCCCAGCACAGCGAACCGCCCATAAGAGGCAGGCACTGCCTGATAAAATCGGCTTTAAGCTGCTTCGAAATCCTCATAAACCTGTCAAAGGCCGGACGGATATAAGAGGCTTTCGACGATACGGCAACGCACAAAGCCAGCTCAATAATACGGGAAATTGTAGTGGCAAGCGCCGCTCCCCTTGCCTGCATTTTGGGCGCTCCCAGCAGCCCGAATATAAACACCGCATTCAAGATAATATTTAAAATAACCGCGCAGGAGCTGATTAATGCTCCGGGCTTTACATGCTCCGACACCTTCATTATCGTCAGGTAGCATTGGGAAATCCCCGTCAGCAGATACGACCAGCCGGCAATACGCAAATAAGAGCTTCCTATGACAATCAGCGGCGCATCATGTGTGAAAATATGCATCAAAAGCCCCGGCGCCAGTTCACATGCCAGGAAAAAAATGACGGACAGGATGCCGCAGAAACGAAGCATCAGATTAAAAATATCCTCCAATGTACGCCTGTCTCCCTTTCCCCAGTACTGCGCGCCAAGAATCGCTCCCGCCCCTGTAACCGCCATAAGGAACATATTCTGGACAAACTGAATCTGAGTTGCCAGAGAAACCGCCGTCATCTCGTCCTGAGCCACCTTCCCCAGCATCAGCGCGTCGCCTGCCGCCACCGACGCCAGCATCAGACTCTGGAGAGCAATCGGAAGCGCAAGCCTCGTCAGATTCCTGTAAAATTCTTTTTTGTCAATCAATACTTCCTGCTTCTTTCCGCTCATAAGAACCTCCTTCATTTGTAAAAAGCTTTGACCGGCGCAAATTTATCGACCCGCGGCATTCCGCGAACAGCAATCCGTTCATTCACCTTGCGCAAGCTCCCTTCTGCTGCAGATTCACCCGGTAAATACAGGGCGTTCCCTCCTTGTCCGAAACAAAAATCACATATTTCCCGTCTTCCGTAAAGCAGGGATGGGGATGGGAGTCCTGCGGGTTTCCGTATGCCGCGCTCCAGGAAGTTCCATGATAACACAGCCTTTGCTCGCTGCGCCCCTCCACGTCAACCAGATAGATAAAATCGTTCCGCACCTCTTCCGGCTTCCCTTTATCCGCTTCGCATGGTTTTTCGCTGTCCAGCAGATGAATCGGCACATCGCTGCCCTGAGCGTCCCCGACCATATAGCGGTTCTGCCTGTCACAGATAAAATGCGCGTAGGGCGAACAGCGCATCCATATTTCCTCCTTCATGGTATCCGGATTAATCATGCGTATATCCTCTATTTTCTCCCCCGTAGTCTCACGGTACACAAAGGCCAGCCTGGAACCGTCCGGCAGCCAGAATTCGTGAGTCAGTATCAAATCATCCGGCTGCTCCCGGCAACGGCGGTAACGGCTTCCATCGCTCTGTATCAGCCAGAGTCGTGCATCAATCAAATCATATGGTCCCTCATGACAAAACATAATCGTATCCGGGTCACCCGGACGGATTTGGACATGGCCAAACCAACAGTTCTCTTCTACCAGCGTACGGGAAGCCCCCGAAACCAAATCTATATAAACAATCCTGCAGCGCGGCTTCGCCAGACAGGTCTTCGCAAAAAAATCCCATCCGGCGCCCTTCTCCCTTTTTGGAAGGGTTTCCTCCAACGTTTCAATCACCGCAAGATAATGGTCGTCGTCGCTTACCGTCCAGCTGTCGCCCGTCCACCCTTCCGTAATCCGATAGACACACTCCCTTTTAAGGCCGGGCATCTCCAGCCTCCAGATTACCTTTTCCTGCCGATAATAAATATACTTATCATTCGTGGATATGATTCCGCCGTAATCATCCAATCCGCCGCCGCAGGTCAGCTGCACAGCCTCCCCGGTCTCCATATCCATCAGGTATAGCTGTCTCTCCCCGTGCTCAGCGCAGTACAACAGCTTCTTTCCGTCAGCCGTGCTCATCCTGTTGTAAAAATACATATGATGGCTCACATGCCCCGGCTCTGTCAGACGCTCTACCTCCACGCCGGTATGTATATCCCGATATGCTGTAAATCTATTCTGTATTCTGTCTCCGATTGCCATACGCCAAATATCTCCTTCCCGCTCCCATCCGGTTGTTTCTGAAAATATATCCTGTTTACTATGATATCTGATATTTCACAAAATGCAAGTTTCTTTATGAGCAAGACCATAGAACGTTTTTTATCGAAATGGTTCTTACAGCCCCATACCCGACTTTGTTCCCCAATGTCAACTATTCCTTTTCTTCCATCAGCCCTTCTCCTTTCAGCGCTTTATATGCTCTATACGTAATTATCATAATACTTATAAAACAAAATATCTGCAGGCTTTAGAAGGCTATTTTATTTAGAATCGTAAGATTTTTATCTTGTAATTTGGTATTTGGACTGCTACGAACATATAATTACGGCAATCAGAGAGTACTCAAATACCTATGCGCCCTGTCTCCTTCAATATGGAAATGCTCACAGATTTACAGGATATTGCTCTGTCTGACAGAACGAATACTCTCCCCATAAGCTTCTTCCACTCCGATACAGAGGCAGATATCTTCATTAACTGCCACAATTCCGTTATGAATAATTTCATCCACGCCCATGATTTCTTTGAAATGATTTATATGTGCAAAGGAGATATTCTGAATTGGGTGGATGACCGCAAGGATTTTGTAATAAATGTGATGCTTCCTCCGGAGACCTTCAGGCGCACCTTTCACTCCACCATGCACCAGAACAGACAATCAGACGAGCTTTTTCACAATTTTGCATTATCTCCTGACAGCAGAGCCAATTATATGACCTTCCACAACACATAAGCGAGAATAGATACGACTTCGGCTTGACGGTTTTTACTGTAATACTTCCCGCTTTGCAGGAAAATCGTAAGAAAGTCCGCAGAAAAACAGTTGAATACCGTGTGAGCGAACAAGGAAACGGCGCTTTTGCTTTTGGTAGAATGATGATGTCAAGGCAAGAGCGCCTTTATTTTGCAAACGGGAAAGGAGTTTTCACATGGAATTGCTAATCGACTATGTTTCCAGGCAGTTTAAGGACAAAATAGCCGTCAACGACATCAGCCTGGAGTTAACGCCGGGGGTATGGGGCCTGCTAGGGGCCAACGGAGCGGGTAAGACTACCCTCATGCGGATGATTGCCGGAATTATGCAGCCCACCTCAGGCAGGGTGGTGTATGACGGCGTTCCCATCCAGACGCTGGGGGAACAGTATCGTGACATTTTGGGCTATCTGCCCCAGGAGTTCGGCTTTTATCAGGAGTTTACAGTGAAAGACTATCTGGCATACGTTGCCGCGTTGAAAGGGCTTCCCAAACGGCAGGGCTGGCGAAAAATACATGAATTGCTGGAACGAGTTTCTCTGCCGGATGCCTGCAACAGAAAAATCTCCACGCTCTCCGGCGGCATGAGGCGTCGGGTAGGGATTGCCCAGGCGTTGCTGAACGACCCGGAGGTTTTGATTTTGGACGAGCCAACCGGGGGCCTTGACCCTGGGGAGCGGGTACGTTTCCGCAACCTGCTTTCGGAGTTTGCCCATGACCGGATTGTGCTGATCTCCACCCACATCGTTCCCGACGTGGAGTATATCGCCACCTGCCACGCCATCATTAAGGGCGGCAAGCTACTGGCGACAGGGACAACGGAGGAACTTGTCAAACTGGTGGAAGACAGGGTGTGGAGTTGCACGATTCCGGCGGATGCTGTGCCGGAATACGAAAGCAGGCTTCAAATCATCAGCCTGCGAAATGAGAATGACGGCAGCGTTTCTATCCGTTATCTGGCTGAAAAGCCCTGCAACGCACATTCTGTTGCCGTTGCTTCCCGCCTGGAGGACTTGTATTTGTGGCTGTTCCCGGAAAGCAGCGGCGAGGGTGATAGGAGGTATCATTAAATGAGGATTTTTCATTTGGAATTGAAACGAATTTTGAAATCAAGACTTACCTGTATTTTACTGGTGCTGGCCCTGCTGCTCTCCGCTTTGCTAGCCTATTTGCCTACCACCTATTGTTACAGCAATTATATAGACGAGGCCGGAAACGAAATTAATTTAACCGGGCTGGCCTCCATCTCCTACGAAAAGGAGCGTCAGGCGGATGCCAGCGGCATTGTCACTCCTGAGCGGGTGCGGGAGGCCGTAGAAATCTATCAAGCCTGTCTCACGTCCTACGACGTTGCGGAGTCCTATGACCTGCCGGAGGGCGTCTATGAGAAAGAGATTCTCCCCATCGCTCCCCTGCTCCACGGCGTCAAGGAGGCATTTGCCGACCCGGATACCGGCATGGCGCCAACCATCATGGAGATCGACCCGAAGCAAATCGACGATTACTATTCCGTCTGTGAAACTCGAATTGCCTCTCTGATGGCGATGGAGCAACCGAACAGCCCCGCCGCCCGGCGCAAGGCTGTGGAGATGTATCAGGGAGTGGAAATGCCCTTTGAGGTTTATCCCGGTATGAGTTCCACCATCACAGACTATCAGAATATCATGGGATTTCTGGTTCTGTTATTCTGTGTAGTGCTTGCCGCCCCGGTATTCTCCGCCGGTTATCAGTCAGGAGCGGACGATATTCTGCGCTGCACCCGATACGGCAGGGTCAATCTGGGCATTGCAAAACTGCTGGCTGCTCTTTTTATCAGCGGGTTGTCATTTATCATTTGTGCCGCTGTGTTCATTCTGGTAGCAGACAGCTTGTTTGGCTGGGAGTGTACCAGGACCTCCATTCAAATGCTGTACTCTATTGTGACTTTGGCAGACATGAACATAGGAGAACTGCAATGCCTTTTTGCCGTTGCCGGACTGCTCTCTGTTTTGGCCTCAGTGAGTTTTACCTTGTTTCTTTCCGCAAAGTGTAAAAGCACAGTGGCTTCTCTCGCCTCGGCGCTGGTGTTTTGCATTGCACCATTGGTAATCACTATGACAGTACCGGGTGCGCTGTCTGCCTGGCTGTGCAGTATCCTTCCAGCAAGCGGAACCAGTATCCAGGCAAGCGTTCTCTATGCTATCACTGACTTCCAATTTCTGAACTTGGGAGGGCTGGCAATCTGGACACCTTATGCCATGATCGGAGCCTGCGTTATTGAAATACCGCTATTTGCGTTCCTGGCTGTTCGCTCCTATTGTAAGCATACTGCGAAATGATTTTGTCCTGAATACTCAAAATAGCTGCCACACGACGGCAAAAGAAAAAAGCTGTCGTGCGGCAGTTAAAAATATATTGATTTAGAGAACGTGAATTTTTTCTATATCTTAATCATCCATTGGGCTATCGAATTGATAATTGATACGGGAAGCAACTTAGCAGAAAGAACGAGCAGCTTATTGTAAAGACCAGCAGTAACCACACGTTTCCCCTTTTGCAGGTTGCTGTAGCCAATAGCAGCCACAGCCTCTGGCTGCATCACAAAAAATTTGAAAAGCAGAGTGTTATTGATATTCGCTTTTTCTGCAAATAGGGTTTTGGTTGCACCTGGGCAAAGACAAGTTACTGTAACACCAGTGCCTTTTAGTTCCTGGTAAAGTCCATTAGAGAAAGAGAGGACATAGGCTTTTGTCGCAGCATAAACCGCATCATAGGGGCATGGCATATAGGAGCCGGTAGACCCAATGTTCAGAATACGTCCATACCCACGTTTTATCATTCCCGGTAAAAATGATTTCGTTAAGGCAGTCAATGCTTTGATATGGACTTGTATCATATCAAGCTCTTTTGAAAGATTGGTATTTATAAAACATCCCGCTTCATTAAAGCCAGCATTGTTTACAAGAACATCAACAGACAGGCTCCAACTGCGGATTTTCTCCATAATCATATCCACTGCATCGCCTTCTGCTAAATCACAGGAAATATATTCAACCGAAACTTGATAGCGTGATTGCAGGTCTATTTGCTGCTCCTGGAGTTTGTCCCTGTTTCTTGACACAAGGATTATGTTGTTCCCCATACTGGCAAATTTCCCGGCAAATGCTTTTCCAATTCCACTGGTGGTTCCAGTGATTAAAACTGTATCCATCTCTAACTTTCTCCCTTGCTCCTGAACAAATTCCATTCTTCAAGATATGTCAAATCTTGTGCAGACGGCGATTGCAGGAGTTCTTCGTAAAATGCCAGTTTCTTCTCTGTCAACGCCAAAGCGTTTTGTAAATTTGCCATTTGACTATGGAGATTGTCAATGTACTCTTGCACCATAAGGCGGCGTTGTGAAATAGTTTTTCCGCCCTGCGTCAGTAGTAGAATATACTCGCGGATAGACCGAATGGGTACATTAGCCATGCGTAGGCACTGCACCATCTTTATCCACTCAATATCCGTGTCAGAGTATCGCCTATACCTTTGTTCTGTTCTTTCAATCGCCGGAAGTATCTGTTCCTTTTCGTAGTAACGGAGAGTTGCGGTGGTAAGTCCGGTCATCTCCGCTGCGTCTTTTGCCGTATACATTTCAAATCCGCCTTTCATCATTTAGGATAAACTATAAAGTGCGCTTCAAAGCAAGATAAAATTATACCATCGGGCAAAATTTTTTGAAGGGACAAACTGTGAATAAAGCAAGTAAAATCCCGACGCTGCCAATGCTCATATACGGTAAAGTATCAGGCTATTTTCAGAAAAGTTTGGATTATATAAGTTTGGATTTGTGGAAATGTGCATAACTCCCCATTCCACTTATCTTAATATCCTTTTAGGCATAAGTATTAATCTGGCTTATGCTCAATACGGTGATAATCGGATATGATGTTTCCTAATGTGATGCTTTCTAAACTTTGGCATAGGTCATTTCTTATTTTCTCATAAGAGCAGTCCAATACATTATGGATATTTTTTCCTATGGGGCATAGCTGTGAAGGCAGTGAATGAATGCCTATAAGTTTGGAACCAAAGGCTGGCTCTATCGCTTTACATATACGGTATAAGGTCACTTCATCCGGCGGACAGTTCAGTGTTGTTCCGCCTGTCCCGAATTTTACAGATATTATGCCATCCTTTTTCAATGAACTTATAATATTGCGGATTGTGACAGGATTGATCCCGGTTGATAACGCCAGAAGTTCACTGGTTACCTTCTGCTTATCCCCATATTCATAAATAAAAATAAGGCAATGAATCGCAACCGAACATTTTGTACTGATATGCATGACATTACTCCTTTCCACGTTAGATTGTAGCATATATTTTTATTACTGTAAATCTTGACGCTACACCATACGTCTGTTATAATGGTGTAAATTTTAGTTTTACAGGAGGATTAAGCATGAAAGTTTCACAGATTATTTTTAGCCCGACAGGAGGAACGGAAAAGGTTGCAGATGCCATAACGAGTACATGGGGACTGCCTGTAAATAAAATTGATTTGTCCAATGCAGAAACCGATTATTCCTCGCTTAGTTTTGAAAAAGATGATATTGCGCTTATTGCAGCTCCGTCTTTTGGCGGACGTGTTCCAGGCCTTGCCACTCAGAGAATCTCAAATATTCATGGCAGTCATACCCCCTGTGTAATTGTCTGCGTATATGGCAACAGGGCATATGAGGATACCCTGGTTGAATTAAGCGATGCTGCTGAAAAAAGCGGATTTCAGGTAATTGCTGCCATTGCCGCCATCGCAGAACATTCTATTATGCACCAGTATGCTGCAGGCAGACCGGACACTAAGGATAAAAAAGAATTAAGCGGCTTTGCGAAAAAAATATCAGAGAAAATAAACAGTAATCTGACCAGTCTTTCCACACCGCAGATTCCGGGAAACCGCCCCTACAAGAAAGCGGCCAGAAGCGGCTTAGTACCCAAAGCGGACAATAACTGCACAGACTGTGGTCTTTGCGCCAGACAGTGCCCTGCACAGGCAATCAGCAAAGAAAATCCAAAAGTTACGGACAGTAAAAAATGTATTTCCTGTATGCGCTGTGTCGTACAATGCCCGCAGTCATCCCGTAAAGTAAATGGGGCTATGGTTTCTGTTGCGGCATTGGCAATGAAAAAAGCCTGTTCAACAAGAAAAGGGAATGAGCTTTATATTTAATTTGCTTCCGGTTATATCCAATGCCATATGATATAGTCTGGAAACCGCAAAAAATAGCTATCCCCTATTAGTGTAAGTATCTCAAGTGTATGCCGATGCTTGGGATTTATCCCATACTCATCAATTTGGGACTGCTAATAAGCATAGACGCTCAGCTCTATATGCTCCCCATGACAGAAACGGCGGCATTGATGATTACGTCAGCCGGATAATCGGCTGGCCTTTCCATGTCCAATCAAATGTATATCATTTCGCTGTTTATGATTTCCGCTGTCCGGCTGACTGCCGGACAGGTCGGGCTTTAGTCGGGCAGTTCTACCTTGCCGACAAAAGAATAATAGATTTCGATTTCCTGTCTGCAATATCCCTTATGGATGAGATTGGCGATTTCCCGGCATTTAACAAACCGAAACTACTCTTTGCTTACTTTGGAAAAGAGGTTCCGCTATCGCTAAAAGAGTCATCCATATATTAACACTCCAAAGCTTGTTGCTATGGGAGCTGTGTCACATAAAATATGCGACATGATATTTGCCATACTTTGAGATAATAACCCCTTTGAAATCATCACCCCACGGGAACACATCAAACCATACAATGCTGCCAAATGCGACATAGCTGCATAAAATACTGAATTTACTGAATGAATGTCTTTTTTTAACGATATTTTCACCAAGGGATAAGTGTGTCCTTTTTTAGTCCCAAAATAAAAATCAAAGTTTTTCCATTTTCCTATTGACATTTATCAGCTGGATTTTCTTCCCAAAAGGGAAACAATGTTTTATAGGTTACATCTTTACGGATATGACAAAAATTCAACTATCTTTTCGCTTATCACTTGATATTCAAAATCATGAATATAATGTGGACAGTCTAATTCTATCATTTTACTATTTGCAATATTTGCGATATATTCTCTTTGATAGCTTCTCCATGTTTCTTTGTCCCAACCTGTCCCCTCGCCGTTCGATACAAACAGAAGCATTGGAACTTGTGGTATATTATCCGATTCAACCTTCCGTGCATTTTCCTTAATACTTTTTACTTCATTTAGCATTGTTATTGTTGCTGTTCGATTATAGAAAACTGCTTTATATATCTCTTTTTCCCTGTCAGAGAGAGTGCCATTTGTTATTGCGTCACTATCAGAAACACCCGGCAGTAATCTCGTTATTCCAATAGCAGATGCAAACTGACCTAATTTAAGCATAGCCATATTGATATTATAATCTTGATACGACTCAGGAACTGCCATATCAAGACCTATGATAGCCAATACTTCTTCGGGATATTGTTGCGCCCAATATAATGCTTCAATCCCTGACATGGAATGCGGACAAAGGATATAGGGTGCTTCGATGCCTGCCGCCTTTAGAGCAGCTCTTGTGTCTGCTAATACAGATTCAATTCCTCTTTTTTTGTCAACGACATCACTGAAACCATATCCGAATTTCTCTACAACTACAATTCGATATTTATTGCTCAATAGAGAGTAAAGAGATTTGAAATCCAATATAGGAGAACAGGTTCCACCGCCAGACATAAATACAAGTGTTTTTTCGCCGCTTCCCTCAATATATACACTCATATTATGCCCGTCAATTTCTACCATTGTACTGACAGGTAAAAGCAGCTTTTGTTCCCTGTTTAAGTGAATTTTATGATTTATATATATTGCAGGCAGTAATATAAATGTAATTATAGCAATCGCTAATAAAATCTTCATTGTTTTCTTCACTTTCGTCATATTTTTTCCTGCCTTTGTCGATTTGTTCCCAGCTAAATATAACTCGTCAATTTATTTCTAATCCCTTTAAGCCAGCTATCAATACTTTCAATGACAAATCAAAACTATCATCTATTGTGCTTCTTTCAAGGCCAAATCATTAAACAAAGAAAACCCGCAAACACTGATGTCTACGGGCTTCGTTCAACTCCCCGAGTAGGGCTCGAACCTACAACAACTCGGTTAACAGCCGAGTGCTCTACCATTGAGCTATCGAGGATTACCTTATTCATTATACAGGTCCTTCTTCATCTTACTCCTGTACCTTTACCGCACCCTCAAAACCGAATACCGTACAGCATACTCCTTAAACTCTCTCAAGAGCCTTCCCTTCCTTTTG
>QZDS01000023.1 GCA_009917455.1 bacterium 1xD8-48
AAATAAGGTCGGCAAGTTTGATACGGTTATCGTCATCCATAAAAGTCATCCTCCTTTTTGATGACTTTATAGTAACAAATTTAATGTCCCATAATCTGGACTTTAATTTCCCATCACCCCATTTCCTGACTAACACCATTCTTTTTTATAAAAATGGCGTCATATAAACAGGAATGCAGAAGATATCCTTATCCTTTTTGGTATCCTTTGTATAAATCAGATATCTTTTTAATATCCTCTCAGAGAACTTATCCTGAAAGGCGTCTAATGAGGCATGAGTCCTGTACCCGGAAGACTTCACCTCCAACGGACATATTTTATTCCTTCTCGCCAGCAGAAAATCCACCTCATAATTTTGGTTTGACGTCTCCTTTGGAAAAGTATGGTAAAATAATTCATTTCCTGAATCTTTCAGCATCCGGGCAACCACATTTTCATATAAGCAGCCCAGAAGCGTTGATTTTCCGCCCCTCCGGGCGCCTTTTATCAGAAGTGCTGTTTTTCAATTTAACTGTAGATTTTTTCCTATTCCTCCTCCCGCTCTATCTTAAACACATTCAGCGTATCCACATCCGGGCAGGCAAACACCGCCGTTCCCTTCTCCTGACCGGGAATTTCGCCCCCGTACCGCAGAATATCCACGTAGGGAAAAGCAACATGCATAGCCATGGGGCAAAGCTTCCCCCGCTCCGTATCAAAATCAAAGGAATCCCCCACCTTATGTCCCCGGTGGCATCCCGCCGCTCCCTTCCGGTCGATAAGCGTAATTTTTATCTTCGGTTTCTTCATTTGTCAAGCGCCTCCATACATAATTCAAGCGGAATCCCTTTGTATTTGTCCTTATTGTTCCGATTTCCGGCTATCATATCCCTTACAATGTCCATTGCCCTCCAGGTCGCGCTTTTCAGGTCCTTTCCGTCCAGAATCCCTCCCATAAGAACCGAAGAAAAAATATCTCCTGTTCCCGGGAACCTCACCGGAATTTCCTCAAAATCCAACCGGAAGTAATCTTTCTTCAAAAAATCATATCCGATTACAGACTTCTCCTCCATTCCCTTCATCACAATGCTGGTAATTACCACCGACTTTGCTCCTATCGCCCGCAATCTGTCAATCATGGCATAAATCTCGTCGGCAGAAGCGCCCTCCGGGCGATAAGGCATCTGCGCCAGATACGCCGCCTCCGTATAATTGGGAACAATATAGTCCGCAACGGAAACCAGCCGCCGCATCATTTGCACCGTGTTTTCCGTAACTCCATTGTACAGCTTTCCGTCATCCCCCATAATCGGGTCTGTAAAAACTGCCGCGCCCCTTGCGCTGTTCCCTGCAGATTTACGGGCGCAAAATTCCGCCACCAGCTCCGCCTGCTCCCCGGAAACAATAAAGCCGGTGGATATTGCGTCAAATTCAAATCCAAGCTCCTCCCACACCTTCATGGAATTTCTCATATAATCCGTCGTTTCCAGAATATCAAATTTCCCATAATCCAGCGTATTCGACACCAACGCCGTGGGCAGATTGAAAACCTCGTATTTCATGTGGGACAATACCGGAATCATTGCTGATAAAGCCACTTTTCCATAACCGGCCATATCGTTTATTAAAAGTATTTTCTTATGCATCCTGCCGCCGCCTTTCCTTTTCGTGGTGAGGTAATTATATGCCGCGACTGGATATATTGAAACAGCCACATCAGAGTAAATTGAGCAGACCAGTTTTACTTACTTCCCTTATTTTACAAACTGTAAGTAGTTACTTTCTGCATATCGTATTTCCTAAAATAATAATCACCACAACATCAACTATTATAATACCCAATGCAATATATACAAAAAATGCTGGTAGAATATTTTCCAGCAATCCCATAATTAATATAAGAAGTGTTATGACAGACATTCCGATTCCCACTGTTCTGCATAGTTTCTTTTCATTATATTTTTCTTTTTCTTCTTTTGAAGCTGTATTATATCCAGAAATAAACCAGCTTCCGTGTCCTGAGAGTAAAACTATGGAAAGTACGGCAAATATTATAAAAACAAACCATACTATCCAGTCTGAACCCGTTGATATATCCGCCAGTTTCATTTATATGGCACCTCCAAAGCCTGCGATATGTAGATTTGATTATATCATACTTGTTACTGGAATAAAAAAGACTTTTTCATATATTTATTCAGTATATAAAAGTTTGACAGACCCTATTATTGATTTCCTTATGGTTTTTAATGGGGCAGTAATATCCTGTCTATCACGAACTGTACCCGAACGCGCTGAAAGAAGTTTCGGAAGGCGTCAGCGGATATATTTATGAAGTTCCTGCAGAAGAAAATCAAATCATTCCATTCAGATTATTCAGGGTGTGAACGGACTATCAGGAGCATCAGACATAAAAGAAAAATAAGTTGAATGCGGATAAATATGTAAGGGAGTTGAGAGATAATAACAGATTTTAAGAGGGTATTTATTGATACTGCTCCGATTATATATTTTGGAGAAAATAGTCCTCTTTATACGGAATCAATGGAAGAGTTCTTTTCAAGATGCGTGAAACAGCATATACAGATTGTTACTTCCACACTTACTATTGAGTAATATCTTGTACTGCCCTATAGCGATGGAAAAATGGAATATGTTCTTTATAAATAAGGAACAACGTGTTCAAGCGTGTTCAAAATTTATGAAGGCAAAAAATAAGGAAACCTTGATGTTTTGTAGGTTTCCTCACTCTTTAACCAATGCGGAAGATGGGACTTGAACCCACACGGCACGAATGCCACAAGATCCTTAGTCTTGCTCGTCTGCCAGTTCCGACACTTCCGCGTGTCCTTACGAACAAATGTTATGATACCATTAAGAACATGATTCGTCAAGACCCGATTTTATTTTTTCTAAAGTTTTTTTCTAAAGCAAATAGTTATTATCCTTATCGGCCACCTGCAAAGAGGCAAGCGCATACGTTGCACCCCTCGTCCATAAGAGGCTCCAGTCTGCACAGTTCCCCGTTTCCTCATAGGTTTGTGTTTTAAAAATAACCATACCGGCAACTCCCGGGTAACCTTTAAACGGTCCGCAAAGCTGTATTTTCCCGTCGCTTCCCTTTGCCGATATTACAGGAACCCCGGCAAGCGTCAGTGTATTGATATCCCTGTATATCGTCCGCATTGATATGTTAAAAAAATCGGATAACTCTTTCGCCGTAACGTGTCCGTGATTGACGATATAAAAAACCATCTGAATCAACCGCTCTATTTGTATCGTGCCCTCTCCTTTAGTCACAAACAGACTATATTATATTAAATATGACAGATAGCTGTCGCATTAGAAAAATAATTATTCCATATTTTTTCAAAAAAAACTTGACAAGTATACCCCCAAAATAGTATACTAACAAAGTCGGTCAGGTACATAGCTGCAGACATGGGATCTTAGCTCAGCTGGGAGAGCATCTGCCTTACAAGCAGAGGGTCATAGGTTCGAGCCCTATAGGTCCCATTTAAAAGAAATACGGCGAGATAGCTCAGTTGGCTAGAGCACACGGTTCATACCCGTGGTGTCGAGGGTTCAAATCCCCCTCTCGCTATTTATTATTTAATCCAGTAAATACAAAGCCTTGTATTTACTGGATTTCTTGTTACTCGTATGTAAAACCGATTGCATAAAATTTATATATTTTTCATGTGAATTTAGAACTATGCAACACGGATTAAAAACAATTTTTCACTGTTATTTTTCCATTGTTATCCCTCGCCCAGTACTTTACTTCTCTGCTGTCTGCATGGACAAAATTATTATATCGGATAATCCCTTTGACATCAAGCGACTGGGCATACTGGGCTACCTCTGCAGGTGTATGGCCTTTGACAACGATATCAAAAGCCTGTCCTGTCATATGGCAGGATTTCCTTGCGCCGCCAACTGACGTATTGTAAGATTCCGTCCGGTATCCGCTGTTGATAATCACCGGCGCGCCGAAATGGTCCCGGATAGCCTGCAACAGGCAGCTTTACCTCTGCCGTGAACATTTTTTACCGACTATAATGCTCTTACTTTCCTCCAGCCACATTCGCCGGATACCATTTCTGGAACCATGCTGTAAAAATCCCCATAAAGATAGGAAGTACAGAATTGATAAGCCCAATATAGCTACTAACAGGGGTTCGCATCAATAGCCAGGTAAAGACGGATGTAAACAGGTAAAGGACACCCCAAAGCATAGTCAGAATACGGTTAGTCTTTAGAAAGAGCGCGTTTTGTAAAGCGTCCGCACCGCCATAGCTATTCATGGAATAATGAGCCGTAAGAGGTACTTTCCCAAAACAGGACACAAGCCACATCACGCCAAAGGAAAGATATGACAGCGGCAGAATCCATTTTTCTGAACATCCGGCCAGCATTGTAACGGAAAAACCCGTTACCAAAGCATTTGTCAAAATATCATATACAGTTTTTTTGTTTCTATAGAAGATAAGGGGGATGAGTGCGCAGACACCGATGCTGATAAGACATCCTACTTGCCTGTGAATCGCGGGGGCTGCCCATAAAACAATCCACGGAATGAGCATAATGTTCATATTGGTGTTTTTCTGCGCCGGGGCCGCTTCTGCCCGTGCCATCTGCGGCCGTGAACCGCCAAAACAGGTGTCCCATTTCAGCATCAAGGTAAAATCCCCTTTTACCTTGTAAAGCCCTTGCATCATGGCTTCATCACCCCGGATTTCTCCGGCTGCAATCGCGCGCCATACAGAAACCGGCGTTTCAATCTTTGTAGTGGCTGTTAAAGACCTGTCTGTATAAACATGGCTGCCGTCTTTTCCCAGCAGAATTTGGTAGATTTCCTCCACATCAGTATAGTGCATTTCCAGCACGATGTCTTTGCCGGGATAATTTTCCTTGCAATAAAGCGCCGCCATTTGTCTGGTAAAAATCAGCGTTTCAGATTCTTTTTTTGTTGTAGTCTCTCCTGTTTTTCCATCGCCTTTATCAATCCCCCAGCTTGCATCAGCGCAGGCTTCAAAGGTCTCTCGCGGCAGTAAAAGCTGATCAAGCAGTTCCTGTGTTTGGTCGGAAATGTTGCCGCTGGCATATTCCTGTCCTGCTGCCTTCACATACGAAAGGTATTCATTCGTGCGTGCAGACAACTCCGGCACCCGAAACAGTTCACCCTGACCGCAAAAAACGGTCGTATAATTTCCCCGCCCGCAGAGATGATCGAAAAGACTATATACGCCGTCATAGTTCCCCTTTGCCGTATAAAAGCCGCAGGTTGAAATCACCACTGTTCTTTTTCCACTCATATCATACCGGGAGGGATGGTTTCCATTTCCAACCTGTCCCTCCTTTTCTTCCATGAAAGGAAGAAGCATGGGCAACTGGCGGTCAATCAGGTTCTTTAGTGAACCGGGAACCGTAAAGTAATATAAAGGAAAGCTCCATATTGTAATGTCCGCCCAAAGTAAATCTTGAATGACCTGCTGCATATCATCCTGTATGCAACATTGTCCGGGAGTGCACTTCCAGCACGAAAAACAGCCAAGGCAAGGTTTAATATTCATACGACTGATGGAAAGTTCCTTTGTCTGAATATCCTGAATCCCTTGCTTCATGCCATTCAGAAATGCATACGTAAGTCGGCAGGTATTGCTGTCAGCTCCTTTTGGACTTCCGTTTATCACCAAAATGTTCATAACTTCATTTCTCCTTCCAACCGCCGGATGCAGTCCTGTGCCCACTCAATTTGCATTTGTAAACTTCGACGCCCATATTCTACCGTCATCTGCCAATAAAATGTTTTCTCTTTCTGCCCAATCATATCGCCATAGGTGCATATAAGCTGTGGAACCGGCTCTAAACTCTTCAGGAATAACTCGCAGCTTTTCTTAACGCTTTCAAAATAACAAATATTTTCTTTCGCGCTCCTTTCTCCAAGGAAAAAGACTTTCATCAAAATCGGTGTCCTGACCCTCAGTCCCAAGTCACCATCTGCAAGCCATCGCAGTAGTTCTTCCTGCCCTGTTGCTGTGATGGAATAGACGTTTTTATCTGGCTTTCCGTTTTGCGGAACGACCGTTTTGTTTACATATTCCTTTTGTTCCAGCCCTTGAAGCTCTCTATAAATCTGGCTGGTTTTCGCATCCCAAAAATAGTTTAGGGAATCTCGAAAAATTTCCATAATCTCATACCCGGTCATTTCTTTATAATTGAGCAGCCCTAAAATCCCGTGCTTTAACATACAATGCGCCCTCCTTACTCTGCTCTGTTCTACTCCTATATTATATTCCACAAATGGAATATAATCAATAGCAAAACGAGGGCTATATATGGAAACATGAAGTCTCTCCAACCTCGGCTCGCCTGGCTGTTATTTGTCAGTTTATCTGAACCAAAATCCCTTCATTTTCCTTTCATTTCCCACACCACAGAAATCTGAAAACTGCATATCTTTATAGTTTATTGTAAAATTTTATGTGACAGTACACGGGAGGTAATTACCGGAAACTTCCAGATAATGTGTAAAGCAGGGAAAATACCCGTCAAAATCATCCCAACGCTTTCCATGTCTCCGGACCCACAATGCCGTCCACCTTCAGCCCGTTCTCCGCCTGATAGGCTTTTACCGCTTCAAGGGTCTTAATACCGAAAATCCCGTCGATAGCGCCGACGCCATACCCCTTTGCAGTAAGCCTTTGCTGCAAATAGAAAACGTCGGCTCCACGGCTTCCCATTTTTATGATACCGCGTTGTCTTTTATGCGGAGGCCATTTCCCATTATAGATATCCAAATCCACATCGCCCGATATCCCCGGTACTCTGCCCTTTGAAGTATACTGCCTCATCAGAGGATTGTAGCTTTCTCTGTCGGAAGAATATCTGGCAAGCCACAGTGGGTATTCGTCAAGGCTGCCAAATTTATTTTTCAGGTAATCCACATTTGTATAAACCCCTGCCTCATACCCTTTGCTTTTCATGTAACCGCAAAACGCTCTGACAATCTCCGTGCGGCTCTTTTTTGTCTGCGGGTTGCGCTTATCAGAGGCATACTCCCAGTCTGCCCATACCCTCATGGTGATTTTGTCCTTGTAATCCCTGATGCATTCCTCGCACTTCTTTGCATTCTCTACCGACTGGCTTGCATCTTTGGCATAAATAAACCAGTAAACACCGGTTTCCAGCCCCGCCTTCCGGGCTTCGGTAATATTATAAATAAAACGCTTATCGGCCTTTGATCTGCCATATCCGGCGCGGATGATTGCAAAATCAACCGACTGTTTTACCTTCCTCCAGTCTATGGTTCCGTTGTGATAAGATACGTCAATTCCTTTTATATTTGCCATCGTTGAAGCTCGCGTAAATGAAATCTTATTCTATTATATTCTTCATCCCCATTTCCGTCCCATGCATCGCCCGGAATCTGTTCCCTCATCAGTAAATCAGCTTCACATCCTCCTCGTTTCCCGGATTTACCAAAACCACGACCTCCTCCATCTCTATCCGGTCAAGAGAGATAATTGTTCTCTCCTTCAGGTTCTTCAGAACCAAATCCTTTGCCTCTATGAGCAGCCCGATTTCATCCCAGTCGTCGCCTGTCCATCTGCATGTAAAATGAAACTCCTTCGCCTCCTGGTTCAGATAAGCATGGGGGGTGACGCGCTCCGCATTGTAAGTCACCCGAAAGCGCACAGTGTCTTCCGGCACCTTGCTGTCCGTTACAATCTTCGTCTGTTTCCAGCCCCACTGTCCCCAGACAAGATACTGTTCCTCTCCGGGTTCAAAAGGAACGTCCACGTTTTCCGTTACCATTTTCGTTTTTCCTACAATCTGCTTTCCTCCATAGGTGAGTGTGGAAAATTCCATAAATGCAATACCGATTCCCAATCCGCAAATCAGGATGCCAATACAAAAGATACCGATTAAAATTTTAAAATGTTTACTCATACTGCACCTCCCCCTCAGGCCCCCCGGGTCTGCCATTCGTCCTCTCTGTGTCCTGTTCTTCCTTTTTCCTTCTGATTATCATGCCAAACGCTCCCGCACACATCGCGCCAAGGCACAGCAGACCGCCTGCGCAGATAGTGAAAAGGCCAAAGATGGGATATCCTTTCAGCACAAAAATAAGCATCGTTCCAGCACCCATAAGCACTATCATTGCCATAATACCGCAAAATGCGGAAAACATCAGCCACGCCGCATTCCAGAAAAAGCGCAGACAGAATACGCAAAAGGCAAGAAGCATCCGCCATAATTCCGCTATCCCCCGGCCTGTCATCCTGAAAATATTTTTCATTTTCAACTTTCCTCCCTTTATATTTTTACCCCTTTTCTCCTCCTGCTCCGGCTTTTCCAAAGCAGAAAGAACAGCGGTTTCTTCTTCTCCGTTTCTCACAGGGTTCCAGGACTCTTCTTCAAAGGGATGCCGCTTTCCAAAGGCATTCCCTTTTCCAAAGCCGAGCCGTTTTCCCAAATCCCGGCATTTTCCGGCGCTCCAATGCCATCCTTGCCTGATGCCCTCCGCAGCTGCCCGCAGCTTTTCCCCGAAAAGCCGGCAGATACGCACAAAAAAGTTTTTCCCGCTGCCTGCAGTCCTGCCCCCAAGCCCCGGAAGCTTTATCGCCGCTTTCTTTTTCTGAAAATCCGGCTTTACGTGGTAAGCCTCCAGAATTTCCGCAGCAAGCTCTTTAACCGGGCCGAAATCTCTGATGGCCTCCTCCTCTCTTAATCCTTTCTGAAGCTTCATATCTATATGCTGGGCATATTCCTCAATAATATCATCCTGCTCCTGGTCCTCCAGTATCTGAAGGTATCCCCGCAGTTCCTCCAAAAACATCTCTTTATTCATGTTCGCTCCTCTCCTTCAAAAATCTGCCGACTCTTTTCTGAAATTCCTCCCATTCCTTTGCCAGTCTGTCGCGGTACAGTATGCCGGCTGCCGTCAGATGGTAGTATTTCCGGGGCGGTCCCTCGGATGACTCCCTCAGATATGTCTCAAAGTAGTGCTCGTTGGTGAGCCTTTTTAAAAGCGGATATATGGTTCCCTCGTTCACATCAATGACCTCCGAAACCTCCTCCACCAGCTCATAGCCGTACATATCCTTTTTTCTTACAGATTCCAGGACAATGAGCTCCAAAACTCCCTTTTTAAATTGTGGATTCATGTCCTACCTCTCCTTTCTGGTATCAGATTACACCCACTACTATGTAATGTCAAGTACTACTTTTTCTAAAATACTTAAACTGCCAAAAGTGCCGTTATGATTTTTTTATTTACAATCTGTCAGGGTTGGTGCTATACTTAAGCCGTTTGAAATTAAGATAGGAGTAAATTTATGAGACAAAAAAGAGAAGATGTGAGAAACATAGCAATTATCGCCCATGTTGACCATGGTAAAACCACTCTGGTTGACGAGCTTTTAAAGCAAAGCGGCGTATTCCGTGAAAATCAGGCAGTTGCCGAGCGTGTTATGGATTCCGGCGACATTGAAAGGGAGCGTGGAATCACCATTCTTTCCAAAAATACCGCCGTCACTTATAAAGGATGCAAAATCAACATTATCGACACGCCGGGACATGCCGACTTCGGCGGCGAGGTAGAGCGTGTCCTTAAAATGGTAAACGGCGTAATACTTGTGGTAGACGCTTTCGAGGGCGCAATGCCCCAGACCCGTTTTGTACTCCGAAAGGCTTTGGAACTTGGTCTGCCGGTTATCGTATGCGTAAACAAAATCGACCGCCCTGAGGCAAGGCCCGCTGAGGTTGTGGACGAGGTATTAGAGCTGTTCCTTGATTTGGACGCGGACGATGCCCAGCTTGACTGCCCTTTCGTCTATGCCTCCGCAAAGACAGGCACCGCCACTCTGGATTTGGACGTGCCTGGGAAAGACATGGAGCCTCTTTTTGAAACCATCCTCGACTATATCCCCGCTCCCGAGGGAGACCCCGGAGCCGGAACCCAGGTGCTTATCAGCACCATCGATTATAACGAGTATGTGGGACGAATCGGCGTGGGAAAGGTGGACAATGGTTCCGTAAAGGTCAATCAGGAGGTTGTCATTGTAAACCACCATGACCCCGACAAGATTCGGAAGGTAAAGGTGAGCAAGCTCTATGAGTTTGACGGGCTAAATAAAGTGGAAGTGAGCGAGGCCGCCATCGGCTCCATCGTGGCGATTTCCGGTATTTCCGATATCCACATCGGAGACACTCTCTGCTCCCCGGAAAATCCGACTCCCATTCCTTTCCAGAAAATATCGGAGCCTACCATTGCCATGCATTTTATTGTAAACGACTCTCCTCTGGCAGGTCAGGAGGGCAAATATGTCACCAGCCGTCACATCAGGGACAGGCTTTTCCGGGAGCTCAACACGGACGTTTCCCTCCGGGTGGAGGAAACGGATACCACGGAAGCTTTCAAGGTGTCGGGCCGCGGGGAGCTCCATCTTTCCGTCCTGATTGAAAATATGCGCCGGGAAGGCTACGAATTCGCGGTCAGCAAAGCGGAGGTTCTCTATAAGACCGATGAAAATGGAAAGAAGTTAGAGCCAATGGAGCTTTGCTATATCGACGTGCCGGAATCCTTTTCCGGAACGGTTATCGAAAAGCTGAGTATGCGCAAGGGCGAGCTTCAGAACATGAGCGCCGCCTCCACCGGCTATACCCGCCTTGAGTTTTCCATTCCCGCCAGAGGCCTGATTGGCTACCGCGGCGAATTTCTCACGGATACCAAGGGCAACGGCGTTATGAACAGCACCTTTGACGGCTACGGTCCCTACAAGGGGGACATCCAGTACCGCAAGCAGGGCTCTCTCATTGCTTTCGAGGCCGGCGAGGCCATCACCTACGGTCTCTACAACGCCCAGGAGCGGGGCACGCTGTTTATCAGCCCCGGCGAAAAGGTTTATTCCGGTATGGTGGTAGGCCAGAATGGCAAGGGCGAGGATATCGAGCTGAATGTCTGCAAGAAAAAGCAGCTCACCAACACCCGTTCCTCCAGTGCGGACGAGGCGCTTCGCTTAACGCCTCCTAAAGTTTTGAGTCTGGAGCAGGCCCTTGAGTTCATCGATACAGACGAGCTGCTTGAGATTACCCCAAAATCCCTTCGTATCCGCAAAAAAATATTGGACCCGACCATGCGCAAGCGGGCGGCTATGCGGGCGGCTTCGCTGGCACAGAAATAGTATATTTGAAGGCTGCTGCAGGAGAAAATTTTCTCTTTGCAGCAGCCTCTTTTACGAGATATTCAAA
The DNA here is from genome assembly GCA_009917455.1 of bacterium 1xD8-48. Taxonomy (GTDB): domain Bacteria; phylum Bacillota; class Clostridia; order Lachnospirales; family Lachnospiraceae; genus Suilimivivens. Next base: position 11,239 of record QZDS01000023.1, read on the forward strand.
AACCGGGCGGCAATCTGAAAATATACCAGAAGGGAAAGCACGTCCACAATGGTAGTAATAAACGGGCTTGCCATCACCGCCGGGTCGAATCCGATTTTCCGGGCAAGCATGGGAAGCATACAGCCCACCACCTTGGCAATGAGTACTGCCGCAATAAGCGTCAGACACACCACAAGAGCCACGGTCATGCCCACCCTGTCAAACAGCATCAGCTTGATAAAGTTGGCGGCGGCCAGGGTAATCCCGCAAAGCAGCGCCACCCGGATTTCCTTCCACAGCACGGAAAAAGCGTCCCGGAACTCGATTTCATTTAAAGACAGACCGCGGATAATGGTAACACTGGCCTGTCCCCCGGCGTTTCCGCCGGTATCCATCAGCATGGGAATATAGGCAATCAGCACTCCGTAGGCAAGAAGCGCGCTCTCAAACCGGTTGAGGATACTCCCGGTAAAAGCGGCGGATATCATCAAAAGCAAAAGCCAGGGCATCCGCTTCTTCCATGTCTCAATCACGCTGGTCTTCATGTAAGGCTTATCCGACGGCACAATGGCAGCCATCTTTTCCATATCCTCCGTGGCTTCTTCCTGAAGGATATCCACAATATCGTCTACTGTAATAATTCCCACCAGCCTGTTTTCATTGTCCACCACAGGCATGGCTGTAAAGTCGTACTTCTGGAACTGTCTGGCAACCTCCTCCTGGTCCATCAGCGTATTGATGAATATCACGTGCTCATTCATGATTTCACCGATTGCGGCATCCGCCGGGCTAATCAGCAGATAGCGCAGCGCCACCGTTCCCACCAGCATCCTTTTGGCATCCAGCACATAGCAGATGTTGATGGTTTCGCTGTCCATCCCAATTTTTCTGATACGGGCAATGGCGTCCTCCACTGTCATGTTTTCCTTCAAATCCACGTATTCCACCGTCATGATGCTTCCGGCGGAATCCTCAGGATAGCGGAGGAGATGGTTGATATCCCTTCTGGTCTCCGGGCTTGCGTTGGCAAGAAGTTTTTTGACCACATTGGCGGGCATTTCCTCCAGCAAATCCGCAGCGTCGTCGGCCATCAGGTTGTTGATAATCCCTGCCGCATCCTTTTCCGACATGCTGGTGATAAGAAACTGCTGGCTGTCCACCTCCAGATGGGCAAAAACGTCTGCGGCAAGGTTCTTGGGAAGAATACGAAAAATCTTCTGCAAGTCTTCCTCACCAAGCTCCTCCATAATCACTGCGATATCCGCGGCGTTTTCCTCCGAAAGCTTCTGGCGGAGCCTGGTGTATTGCTTTGTTTCAAGTAATTCCTTTACTGTCTCAATATCCTTGATTTCTTCCATAGCAATTCTCCTTTATATGTGATTTTTACGCCCCGTTCGTGAGGAGGAATATCGGTACTGCTGCCCGCTATACTCTTTTTCATAAAAACCACCCCCTTTCGGAAAACTGCCCGATAAAATGTAAGGCAGGCTGCACGGCAAAAACGCCATGGTATAAACTGTGCCATTCCTTTTCAAACTTACTCTCTTACTTTAGAACAGCGCGCCCCTTTTGTCAAACGAAATTCCCGGTATCCATATAATACCCGCAGCCTCTTAAGCTTATTCCTGCCCGGCCCGCCGTGGCCTCTGTCAGGGCATCCCGCACTTTCTTTTCCTGCTCGGTGGGAATACGGATATCAAATTCCACTCTGTCTGTGTACCTGGAAGCGGAAATTGTGGTTTTTTGCGTTTCCAGAAGATATTGAACCGCCCCCACATCGGCGTATCCGATATTTACTGTCAGCTCCGTTCCGTAACGCATAACCGCCGTTTTGGCATTTGCAAGCCCCTCCTGCGCCGCCCGGGTATAGGAGCGCACCAGCCCTCCCGTCCCCAAAAGAGTGCCACCGAAATATCTGGTAACGACTACAATTCCGTCAACGGCCTGCGTACCAAGGAGCGTTTCCAGTATGGGCTTTCCCGCCGTCCCGCCAGGTTCCCCGTCGTCGCTGCATCTTGTGATTTCCCTGTTTCTTCCTATTACAAAAGCGTAACAATGGTGTCTGGCGTCATAGTATTTCTTTCTTATGGAGGCGATGAAGGCGGCAGCCTCCTCTTCCGAGGTTACCGGAGCCGCGTTTGCAAGAAACCGGGATTTTTTTTCCTCGTATTCTCCATATCCCGGCTCACAGATGATTTTATATGGTAAAAACTGATTTCTTTGTTCTTCCATCCCCAAATCCCTCCCTGGGTTTTTGCCCTTTTTCCCTTGAAGTTTACCACAACAGGGAATAAAAGTGTATAAAATCGTGAATAATTCTTAATAAACTATAAAAAAACTTTATTTCATCCCCACATTTTGGTATACTTAGACTATTATGATTTCATCAAATATGAATGTAATCTATATGGAGGCACATATATGAACTACAGTAAAAGAGGCATCAAAGCCAGGCAAAAGGCTGTCCATGCCACATCAACCAGGCTGGGGAAGAAGCTCCTTGTATCAGTCCTGAATCTTTCCCTGCTTTTTATTTTATCTGTAGGCGTGATTGGAATCAGTATGGGCTTTGGGATTTTCAAGGGAGTCATTGATACTGCTCCCAGCATCGAAAACATCAAGGTTACCCCTACCGGTTTTTCCACTTTCGTCTACGACCTTGAAGGGAATCAGACCGCCAAGCTGGTTTCCCAGAATTCTAACAGAATCCCTGTCACGCACGACATGATTCCGCAGGATTTGGCGGACGCCTTTGTTGCTATAGAGGACGAACGTTTCTACGAGCACAACGGCATTGACATCAAGGGAATTATCAGAGCCGCTTACATCGGCGTCTCTCAGAAGTTCCATTTTACGGAGGGCGCCAGCACTATCACCCAGCAGCTCCTCAAAAACAATGTTTTTACCGACTGGACAAGCGAAACCGGTTTTGCGGATAAGCTGAAAAGAAAAATCCAGGAGCAGTACCTTGCCATCGAGCTGAGCAAGTCCATGTCAAAGGAAGACGTTCTGTTAAACTACATGAACAGTATCAACTTAGGGCAGAATACCTTAGGCGTCCAGGCGGCTTCGCTGCGCTATTTTGACAAGCCGGTTAATGAGCTGAATCTTTCCGAATGCGCGGTGATTGCCAGTATCACGCAGAACCCTTCCAGGCTCAATCCCATTTCTCATCCGGAAGATAACGCAAAAAGGCGCAAAAAGGTTCTGGACAATATGCTGGACCAGGAATATATTTCCCGGACGGAGTATGACGAGGCAATGGCCGATGACGTTTATTCCCGCATTCAGATCGCAAACGAGGGCTCTGAGGATTCCACAGTCAATACATACTTTGTGGACTCCCTGACCACCGACGTCATGGATGACCTTTTAGCTGCGGGCTATAACGAGACACAGGCTTTTACCCTTCTCTACAGCGGCGGCCTCAAAATTTACTCCACTCAGGACCCGAATATTCAGGCAATATGCGACGAGATATTTTCCAATGAGGAAAATTATCCCGCCGATACCCGCTGGCAGTTAAGCTATGCCCTGACCATAAAGAAGTCTTCAGGAGACTATGAAAATCACAGTACGGAAATGCTCCAGAGTTATTTCAAGGAACAGAATCCTTCCTTCAACCTGATTTTCAATTCCCACGAGGACGCCTATGCCCAGATTGAGGAATACAAACTGGCTGTTCTGGAAAGCGGGGACGAGGTGTTCGACGAGAACGTAACCCTGACGCCTCAGCCCCAGGTCTCACTCACCATCGAGGATCAGCACACCGGCTATATCCTTGCCATGGTGGGCGGGCGCGGTCCCAAGGAGGCCAGCCGCACCTTAAACAGAGCCACCGACGCCAAGCGTCAGCCGGGTTCCACCTTTAAGACCGTTGCGGTTTATGCCCCCGCCTTTGACAGCGCCGGGCTCACCCTTGCCACGGTCATCAACGACGCACCCTTTAACTACGCTGACGGCAGACCTGTAAACAACTGGTGGGGCTCATCTTACAGGGGACTCAATTCCCTTCGTCAGGGAATCATCGACTCCATGAACATCCTTGCAGTTAAGACGCTGACCATCATTACACCCCAGCTGGGCTTTGATTATGTAAAGAACTTCGGCTTTACCACTGTTGTGGATCGGAAAGAGGTCACGGTAAACGGAGAAACCCAGATTTTTTCCGATATCCAGCAGTCCCTCGCTTTAGGCGGGCTTACTGTGGGCGTCACCAACGAAGAGTTAAACGCCGCCTATGCCGCCATTGCCAACGGCGGAACCTATATCAAGCCCAAGCTTTACACCAAAGTGGTGGATCACGACGGCAATGTGATTTTAGACAACACACAGCCTGAATCCAGGCAGGTGATTAAGGAAACCACCGCATGGCTTCTGACCAACGCCATGATGGACGTGGTAATTCAGGGAACCGGCGCTTCCTGTAACTTCGGAAATATGGCCATTGCCGGCAAGACAGGAACCACCTCCGCCTACAACGATGTGTGGTTTGCCGGTTATACCCCTTACTATACCGCCACCACCTGGACCGGCTACGACAACAACACCAAGCTCCGCAAGGGCGAGGAAAGAAGTCTTGCCAAAAAGCTCTGGAGAGCGGTAATGTCCCGAATCCACGAGGATTTGCCCAGCGCGTCTTTCCCCATGCCCTCCAGCGGAATCGTTCAGGCAACGGTGTGCGCCCGTTCCGGCAAGCTTCCGATTGCCGGACTGTGCGACGGAACGCTGCGGACGGAATACTTTGCGGAGGGCACCGTGCCCACGGAAAGCTGCGATGTGCATTACCGCGGACTGCTCTGCCAGTATAACGGCCTGCCGGCCTGCGAAGGATGTCCTTTTGCGGTGGAAGGCGTGAGGGAATTAATTCCCATCGAGCACCCCAGCCTGCAGCAGGGCTCTGTTCTGACACAGCAGATTACCAACGAGGACGGAACGGTTTCCGTCGTACCAATAGACCCGAATCAGTCCAATACCTGTCCCCATAATGCGGAATTCATGGCCCAGCCCGGCATTGAAGGAATCATCGAACAGCAGCGAAATGAAATCCTGGCCGCACAGCAGGCAGCTATGGCCGCCAACGAGGGGGCTCCGCCGCCGGCGGAAAATGCCGCCCCTCCGGACGACAGCAACGGCGGAGCGGAATAAGATAAAAACACCGGCCGCACCTGGAGGCGGCTCTAAATAAAGAAATTGAGGCGGCGCTATCCGGCGCCGCCTCTTTAAGTCATTATCATTATCAATATTTCAGGTGTATCCTGCGCCCTCAGGGTCTTCTGGTGCTACCTGCAGGATTCACGGAACACAATTTCACCGGTTTTATCGTCCATGCTTTCCACGATTGCCAGAGATTCCACCCGGATTCCTCTTCCTCGCAGAAGCCTTCCGCCCTCCTGAAATCCCTTTTCCACAGCAATTCCCACGCCCTCTATCTCGGCGCCGGCACTTTCAATTAAATCAATAAGTCCTGCCACCGCGCAGCCGTTTGCAAGGAAATCATCAATAATCAGCACCCTGTCCCCCTTCTGGAGATACTTTTTCGACACAATCACGTCATACACCCTTTTATGGGTAAAAGATTCAATCCGCGTGGAATACTGCTCGCCGTCTAAATTAATGCTCTGGGATTTCTTTGCGAAAACCACAGGCACATGAAAGTACTGCGCCGCAATACATGCAATGCCGATGCCTGACGCTTCAATGGTCAGGATTTTGTTGATTTTCTCGCTTGGGAACAGCCTCCTGAATTCCTTCCCCATCTCATTATACAGCTCCACGTCCATCTGATGATTTAAAAAACTGTCTACCTTCAGCACATTGCCCGGTTTTACGTTGCCGTCCCGCCGAATCCGTTCCTCCAAAAGCTTCATACTTTGCCCCCTTATCCTGAGTATATCCGGCAGCCCCGCTTCATCAGCTTTTCGCCCGCCGTTGTTTTCTATTTTACTCCTCTTCCACTGTCTTTATCAACTTTTTTCTGCTCCATTTCCCGGACAAATATCTCACAAAAGAAATCAGGTAATTCGTTGTCCACCCCATGGGAATGGCAAACCAGACAGCCTGCACCCCCCACACGGGCGCAAAGGCAAAGGCAACACTCACCCGGATGCCAAGATTAATCAGGTTCGCCAGGGTAAAGACAACCACATCCCCCGAGCCCCGCAGCACACCGTCTGTAATCGCCTTTAAACCTATACACACAAAGAAAAATGCGATAAACGACAGATAGGCGTTCCCTGTCTCAAAGGCCGCCGGCTCGCTTCCCGCTTCCAGAAACGAACCCACAATCCCGCCGTGAAACAGAGTGAGAGTCACGCAGATTATCACGGCAAAGGCTGCCACCATCTTAACCGCTGCCAGATACCCCTTCTTCACACGTTCCGGCTTCCCTGCACCCAGGTTCTGAGCCGTAAAGGTAGAAACTGCGTTCCCGGAAGCAATCATAGGCACAATGCAGACAGACTCAATCCTTGTCCCGGCAGTATAGCCTGCCAGTACGGAAGAACCGAACCCGTTAACCACGGACTGCACCAGAAGCATTCCTATGGAAACAATCGATTGCTGGAGCATGGACGGAATGGCAACCTTTATCATATTTCCAAGCATTGCGGTGTCAAACAGAACCGGCCTTTCCTTTTTCCCATCCGTCATGCGCAGCGTCTCTTTCCGCTGCGCAACAACGACTTCCCCCATATTCTTCTGTTCCGCAAAATCCGCGGCGCCGCTTACCGTGCGCGTTTCCGCATACCCTTTTAATGCGCGCAGCAACAGGCAGAAGGAAATTACCGCTGAAAGCCCCTGCGCAATGACTGTTGCCACCGCCGCCCCGGCTATTCCAAGCCCCAGCCCTCTCACAAAAGCCAGATCCATGACAATGTTGAGAAGGGAGGAAAAAATCAGCAGATACAGCGGCGTTTTTGAATTCCCCAGAGCGTTAAATACGGAGGATAAAATATTGTACATAAACAAAAAAGGAAGACCTGCAAAATAAATGTCCAGATAAAGCAGCGCGTCCTCCAGAATATTTGCCGGCGTATTAAGCGCAGTCAAGATATTTCTGCTGAAAACGAGCCCCACAACGCCCAGCACGATACTCACCCCTAAGAAACTCAGAAGCGCCGTATAAACGGAGGTTTTCATCTGCCGGTTAAGCCCCGCCCCAAGGTACTGGGAAATCACGACGGAAGCGCCGATGCCTCCCCCTATGGCAATCATAATAAAAACCGTGGTCAGGGAATAAGAAGCCCCCACCGCTGCCAGAGCGTCCTCCCCCACATACTGCCCCACAATGATGGAATCCACTGTGGAGTAAAACTGCTGAAAAAGATTTCCTAAAATCATGGGAAGCGCAAAGAAAAACAGCGACCTTCCCGGACTGTCCGTAAGCATATTGTATTTTTTCATTTTTTCCTCATTTCCGCCTTTTGACGTATAACATATTCCCCGGTATTGTTCCCGGAAAACAGGTGTGTATCAGCGTTTCATATTCCGCCTGGTCGATATAATACCTTTTCCGCACCATATAAGGCATACATAATATCACCGGAACTAAACTACCTTATTATAACAGCTATAAAAATAGAAATCCAGCATTGACAAAGCAATTGCAATTGTGTTACAATACGATTTGTGATGTGAGAACAGGCATTACAGGCTGCTGTGGCTCAGTCGGTAGAGCGTCGCATTGGTAGTGCGGAGGTCACGGGTCCGATTCCCGTCAGCAGCTTTGAATGAAAGAACGGAAACCTCGATTTTGACAGGGTTTCCGCTTTTTTAATTGAGTCCTCTTTACACTTCCCCGCAAACCGCTATAATGAAATCTTTTTCACTTAGATGCCGTTGGCGGCTTTTACCCTGCAACAATTGAATCCTCGCTCTTTCTTAGTTCATCATACAGCCTGTCTATTTCCTCATAAACATCATCCTCGCTGATTTCATGATTCTGATATCTAAGCTCTATTTCAATAATTTTATATGCCCTCTCAAAATGATATGACATTTTTGATAAATGCTCCGCCATCTCACGTATGCTGCGTGAATTATCAATAGCGGCTTTCTGCGCGATAAAATTCATCCTGCAGTCGATAAGCGCACTGTAGCTGTGTCTGGATATCGTATATTTATAAGGCGAATCCATAAGCAGCATATCAAGCGACGATACCGGAGATATCGGGTAGACCTTCATTGTCTCGAATATTTTTTCCGGGTTGGAGGGCTCCCCGACGTCAATTGATATTTCACCGTCCTCTAACTTTTCCGTTTCCTCCGCATCATCAGCGCCGGAATCCATGTGCATTCCCGAAACCGCCTCGTTCATCAGGGTTATCTTGGTGTCTAATTCGGTAAGCAAAACGTCCTCCATAAATTCCACTGTCCACCGTTCCTCCTGCTTTACCGTATTGAAATTTGTAAAAGTAATCGCGGTAGTGATTCCTAAAAAGGCGACCATCGTGTTGACAAGATATCCGTTAAAATCGCTGTTCGAAAGGATTTTCAGTATATTTTTGAAAATCCCCGGCCTGCAGTAATCAAATTCTTTTCCTTTAATCAGACAAAGTAAAACTCCCAGAATAAATATAATGACGGTGATTACAAGAAACATTTGCTTTCTCCTTTGTGGTTTTGAAAAGTGCATATTCCATATTGTAAAGACGCGTCTTATCCTTTGTCAAGGCTTTACAAGGTCCAGAAAACTGAAAAAGTGCAAAGCCCGCAAATACTCCGGTGCTTTGCACTTTTTCAGTTTTCACAGTATATACTTACAGGGCTTCTTCTCCAACACCTGTATCAGATTTTCCACGGAGAGCATCGCCATCTTCTCCACAGCTTCCTTTGTGTGAGCGCCTGCATGGGGCGTTAATACCACGTCGTCCCTGCCAAACAGCGGGCTCTTCTGCGGCGGCTCCTGCTCGAAGGCGTCCAGTCCCAGTCCCCGCAGCTTCCCGCTCTCAAGGGCAAGCGCGGCCGCCTCCTCGTCAATCAGCCCTCCCCTTGCGGTATTTACCAGAAACGCTCCCTGCTTCATCCTGGCTAAAGCGTCTTCATTTATCATATGACGGGTTTCCGGGAGCAGAGGAACATGCAGCGTAATCACGTCCGCCCGCGCAAGAAGTGTTGAGAGGCCGCTCACCTCAAAATTTTCCTTTTCGCAATAATCCTTATCAATATACGGGTCATAGGCGAGCACCGTCATGCCGAAGGCTTTTCCGTACTGCGCCACAATCCTCCCTATCGCCCCAAGTCCCACGACTCCCAGGATTTTTCCGTTCAGCTCCGCTCCGCTGTAGCGGACCCACTGACCGCTGCCGGTCTTTTCATTCAGCCAGGGGATTTTCCTTACAAGGGACAAAATCAGGCCAAAGGTCAGCTCCGCCACGGCTCTGGAATTTACTCCCGGGGTGTTGGTAACTGTAATGTTGCGCTTTTTTGCCTCCGGCATATCCACCCGGTCATAGCCTACGCCGTATCTTGAAATCACCTTAAGCCTCTTTGCGCCTGCCAGAGCCTTTCCCGTTATCCAGTCAAGCCCCGCTATGTAACCGTCGCAGTCCTGCAAAAGAGGGAGAAGCTCTTTTTCCGTCAGCGGCCGTCCGTAAGGATTAAACACCAGGTCGTCCGTATATTCCCTTAAAATCTGCATAGCTTCCAGAGGACTGTCCTCCTTTAAGGAAGTAGGCGTCACCAGTATTTTCATCCCTTGCTTCCTTCCCCGGAAACCAGCGCCACAGCCTCGCTCACAAGCTGCCTGATTCCGTCAAAATCCTGTTTTTTCAGCATGTCATCCTTCACCATCCAGCTTCCGCCACAGGCAATCACACAGGGCTCCGCCAGATACTCCCTGATATTACCCTGATTGATTCCGCCTGTAGGCATAAACTTCATCCGGGGAAACGGGCCGCTTAAGGCTTTAATTGTCTTCAGTCCGCCGTACTGTCCGGCCGGGAAAAATTTCACCACCGGCAGGCCGTATTCCATGGCCATCATAAGCTCTGTGGGAGTGCAGACCCCGGGATAAACGGGTATGTTATTCTGGATGGCAAACTCTGTTATCCCTTTATGGAAGCCCGGCGATACAAAGAAGGACGCTCCCGCGTCCAGCGCTCTTTTCGCCTGCTCTACACTCGTCAGGGTTCCGGCGCCTACGGCAATTTCCGGATAAGCGCCGCTCATCCTTCTGATTGCCTCCTCCGCCGCTTCCGTGCGGAAAGTGATTTCCGCCACCGGCAGGCCTCCCTCCACAAGAGCCTTTCCCAGGGGAACCGCGTCCTTTGCATCATCCAGCTTTATCACAGGTACTACTTTTAATTTTTCAATTATTTCCGCCACATTCATTTTCTATCCTCCAATCCTTCTTCCGTAAATCCTCTCACGCCTCCAGATACCTCCTGCTGTTATCTGTCAGCATTTTCATAATGACAGACCTCTTCATTCCTCTTTGTTCCATAAAGGGAATAAACTCTGCCAGAATATAGTCAAGCCCGATTGCTTCCTTATTATAGGCCTTCATTCTCGCCGCCGTGGTGTCGAGGGAGAGCAGGAGCCTTTCCCCGAAACCGCGGTCCGTTATTTCCTGTATCAGCTCCGCTTCCCGCTCGTTATCATGGTATTTAAAACGTCCGATGGTGTCGTATTCCAGAAAAGTGCCTCTTTTTACCACCTCAAGATGAAGGGTCTTATCCGCCTTTGTCCTGTCCATATGGCAGAGGGCAACCCGTCCCGGCTCCATGCCGAGCTTCTCTGCAAAGGTAAGAAACTCCATTACCGGGCTCTCCGGCTCTGTATGCACCAGAAGGCTCCTTTCCCCATGGACCGCCGCGGATATAGCGGCGGTAAAAAGGGCTTTTCCCGCCCGGAAGGAATCCCCATCCTCCAAGGCAAGCTTCACAACTCCCGCTCTGGCCTTCGTCTGCTTTCCCGAAAATTGTCCGTCGCAGTCTATGTACATCCCCTGAAAGATTTCAGTCTCAAAGACGTCCTGAAGCTCCCTTTCCGTTTTCTGAAACAGCCAGTGTCCCCGGGGATAAAACGCCCTTTTGTGAAAGCCGGTGGAGGCAAGGATTTGCACACCGCTCCTTTCCGCAATTTCACAAAGCCCCTCTTCCATTCGGCAGCATCCCACGGGCTGCGCATCTATCAGGGTCCTTCCTCCCGCCCTGCGATAGCCTTCCGTCTCCGTTGCGGACTTCTTCACATCGTCCATGCATAAATCAGGATTTATGTAATACCCCTCTCCCTTTCGCAGCATCAAATGCTCGTGGCACTGGCAGATTCCCAGTTTTTCTCCCTTAAGTCCGCCCAGGATGGACATGATTTCTCTCATCTTAAGCCTGCCCCGCCAGCTCGCTCAGCCGCTCAATCTTCTGTGCGTCAATGGTAATGTGGAATACCTCCTCAATCACCTGGGTCCATCCGTAGATGAAGTAATCCCATCCCATCTCCACATGAAGATTTTTTTCCTCCTGCTGCGCTTTTGCCTGCCGGGCAAAAATCAAATCGCCCCTGTAATTGATTTCCCATACCAGACTGTCCTTTGGAAATTCTGCGCTGTCCGTAATGGGCGAGCCCGGCGCGTCTTTGCCCAGTCCTGTTGCATTCACTATCAGGGAGTGAGGCTTTAAGCCCTTTAGCGTCGCGTCATTGTCTTCCGGTTTCGGATTGTAACAAAACTCAAAGGAAACCTCCGGGTTTAATCCCTTTAGTATTTCTTTTGCGGAAGAAAGACGGGGTTCGCTCCGGTTGGTAATATAAATTTTCCCCGGCACATTTCCGCCCTTGCAGACCTTCGCAAAATAAATGGACATCGCCAGCGTGCTGCCGCCGGCTCCCATGAGCATCACATCTCCGTGGTACTGTCCCCAGAAATTTTCCGGCACAAATTTTTGAAGAGCCAGTCCGCTGGAAATAGGGTCCTTTGCATGAGCGCAGAGCTTCCCGTCCTTTTTGGAAATGGATGAAACCTCTCCAAGCTGCTCTGCATAAGGGTCTACATAATCAAACAAATCCCTGCAGGTCCGGAACAAATCAATCTTATGAGTTGTCACCAGCGCGCCAAGGGAAAGAGGGTCTTCCTTGATGAACGTTACCGCCTCCCTGTATGCCTCCGCCGGGGAGTGGGGCTTAAAATCAATCCCTTTGATTACCGCTCCCAGGCCAAGTTCCCTGGACCATTTGGGGAATACCGTCATAATCGAGGATTTTCCCGTTGTCACTCCGATAAAATACATTGTAGGCTGCGTCGCCTTTTCATACCTTGCCATATACCGTCACTCCTTTTGCCTTGCTTGTCAGTCCCATTTTTTGTTTTCCATAACGACAGCCTCTCCATCCTTACGGCATATCATATGGTGATACCCCTTCTTTTCGATTGTCCCATAGTCATGCCCCGCGTCGGCGGCAAAGGTAAAGAACATCACCAAAGGGGCATCTCCCGTGTTTACGCTTCTGTGGGCAAAGCTCCTGGGAACGTAAACCGCTTCCCCTTTTCGCAGAGGAATCTCCCTTGTGGTTCCCTTCGGGTCCTCCATCACCATATAGCCTTCCCCCTCAAGCACGTAGTAGACCTCGGCAGTATCGACCTTCCGGTGAAAATGGCCTTTGGTCATGTAATACTCGCTGCCTATCAGCCCCGGATAAACGATTGTGGTCCCGAAAGCCAAATCCCCTTCCCTTTCAGGGCATCCCAGCTCATAAAATTCGTAAATCAATGGATTTTCTTTTTCAAGAATACTTTTCACGGCCTCCGAATCCTCATAAAAGCCTTCCATGTCCGAAAGATACCGCTTTGTTGTTTCCGTATTCTGTGAAAATCCCGATTGCAAGTCAAAATCCAGGGTAAATCCCTGATTCCAGTTAAAATTTCCCATTCTGTCCTCCATTTTGGTTTCGCTGCTTACCGAAAAACAACGATTCCCTTCTTCTTAATCTCTCTGCGCTCCAGCTTTTCAAAGGCTTCCAGCACGTTTTCAAAAGGAAAATAATCGGATATGAAGTCCTTTAAGTTTACCTTTCCCTCCGCAAGCCACTTAAGCACCATGTCCGTACATTCGCCCTCCTCCGCCTTTGAGGGGAACTGCTGAAACTGGAGCTGCCAGTTATAAGGCGCCTTCTGCCAGTCAAGCTCCATGCTTAAGTGCGGAGAAATTCCGTAACAGCAGATTTTTCCTCCGTCCTTTATCAGCTCCATGCCCTGATTGATAATCGGGAGAATCCCCACCGCATCGAGCACATAGCAAACGCCCTCCGGGCAGATTTCCCGCACACGCGCCCCAACGTCCGTCTGTGTGCTGTCAAAGGCATAATCCGCGCCCTTTTCCAGAGCTTCCTTCACTTTGTCCTCCACCACGTCAAAAGCAATCACCGGGCCGATTCCAAGCAGCTTCATAAACTGGATAAAAGTAAGTCCCACCGGACCGCAGCCAAACACCGTCACGCTCTCCCCCCGGGACATGCCGAAGCGTTTGATGGCGCTTAAAACCTCCCGCAGCGTAATAATCATGGTTGCGTCCACCGGGTCAACGGATTTTGGCAGCACACTCTGGGCATAAGCGCATTCCGGCGCTTCCCCTTCCGGGTAGGCGGCAGCGTCGTCAATCACGCCGTATTCGCTGAAACCGCCCCAGCCGGATTTCAGCTCCTCATCGTCCGGCACCTCGCTCACAAAGGGAAGCAGGACGTAATCTCCTTTTTTATAGGAAGAAACTCTGCCTCCCGTTTCCACTACCTGCCCCACGGCCTCGTGGCCCAGCATCAGGGGATAGGCGTCCTCGCCAAATCCCTTAAAGGTATGATGAATCAGCTTGGCATCCGTGCCGTTGCAGATTCCGCAGCACACCATTTTCACAAGCGCCTGACACTCATTGTATTCGGGAACAGCTACTTCCCGGATTTCAAGGCTTCCTGTTTTGGTTACCACTAATGTTTTCATGTTTCTCCTTTCTGATATTTCAACTCTGCTTATTCTCGCAGGCAACCGGTTCAATTCCTGCTCTCCAGTCGTTTATCCTGCCCCTTTCGACATTATCCTTATATAATAATGTATTATTGTAATGACATAATTATCTATAATTTTCCAAATACCCCTTCCAGTGCAAAATAGCATGCGTCAAAGACTTCTTTTCGCTCCTGATAATCTCCGGCCGCCTTAGGGTCCGGCTCGTGTATGCCCTGTATTTCAAGGAACTTTTCGCTCACGCTAAAATCCTTATAAAGCCCGGCTCCCACGCCGCCTGTGATTGCGCCGCCCATAGAGCTTGCCTCTTCCAGAACCGAAGGCACCAGTATTCTGGTATTATAGACGTCCGCCATTATCTGGCGCCACACCCTTCCCTTTGCGCCTCCGCCAATCACCACCATTTCGTCAATCGCCACCTGAGTGCGGAGCACGTCAAGACACAGAGAGAGATTCATGGTCACGCCTTCCAGCACGCTTCGCAGGATATCCGCTCTGGTGTTCTCCGCCTTGAGTCCCAGGAAAGCTCCCTTTGCATCCGGGTTCCATCTGGGCGCCCGCTCCCCCATAAGATAGGGAAGGAACAAAACGCCGTTAGCCCCCGCCGGGCTTTTGGCAATTTCCTCATTCATATAATCGTAGGGCGATTTTCCGTGGATTCTCGCGTCGTACTGCTCCATCTTGCAAATCGTCTCTTTCAGCCAGCTATAGGCTCCCCCGGCGCTCTGCATGGTTCCGTTAGGCGCATAATACCCCGGCACAATGTGAACCCAGTTGACAATCCGCATCTTCTCATCAAAAATCGGCTGCTCCGAGGTGGTGGTTATCCATGCGCTGGTTCCCATGCTGCAATAGGTTTTGCCCGGCGCAACCGAGCCTGTCCCCACATTTGCCGTAACTCCGTCGCCTCCGCCTAATACCACGGGAATGCCGGGAACAAGTCCCGTCAGCCTTGCCGCCTCAGGAGTCACAACGCCCGCCACAAAGGTGGAGGGCTTAAGCTCGGGAAGCCTGCCTTCGTCTATTCCCGCCGCTTCCAGAATTTGCTCCGACCACTGTCTTTTTTTGATATCCAGACATCCGCAGCTGTTTCCGTCGGAATATTCCGTATAAAATTTCCCGGTCAGCCGGTATACAATATAATCCTTTGCGTTCAGCATTTTATAGGTATTTTCATAAACCTCGGGCTGGTTCTCCTTCATCCACATAAACTTCTGGATTCCGTAGGAAGCCGTGTTTCTGTGTCCCACGATATTATAAAAATCCCACTGGCTGATTTTACTTTGAAGAAGCTCCGCCTGCTTCTGCGCCCGCTGGTCAGCCCAGATAATGGCCTTATGCAGGGGATTTCCCTGCCTGTCAACGCAAAGGCATCCCATCATCTGTCCGCTGAAGGAGATAACCGCCACCTCATCCGGTGAAATTCCCGTCTCCTTCAAAAGCTCCTTCGTGGAAACCTGCACCGCGCGCCACCAGTCGTCGGCATCCTGCTCCGCCCAGTTTCCGTTAAAATACGCCGTATCGTAAGCGTATACATGGCTGCCTGCCAGTCTGCCATCAAGAGAAAAGAATGTCGCCTTGTCCCCCGACGTTCCCAGGTCATGAGCCAGTATATATTTTTTCATTGCTTCACCTGCCAATCATTTATTTTCCACATAAATATTTACATCAAAGGTATTCCTGTCTCCCCGATACCTGGCAATGGAAAATTCAATGGGTTCTTCAAAAATATTGTATCCCTCTGTTGAAAACAGATGAATAGGCTTTCCCGGTTTGATATCCATAAAACGTCCGTCCTCCGGTTCCGCCTCGACGGCTTCAATTACTCTGTGCGCCGTACATACCCTGGTGCTTTCCGACCGGGATAAAATATTATACAAAGATTCCTTTTCCAAATCATGCTGCATAACAAAGCTACATTTGTCATATGGCAAATACGTTTTTATCGTCACCAGGGCCTCGTCGTCCGCATAGCGGACGCGATACAGGTAAATAACCTGCCTGCCCTCGCGTATTTTCAACTTTTCGGCTACCGTTCTGCTGGCCGGTATCACCTGCAGCTCCACTATCCTGGTACTGGGAACCATATTCATTCTGCTGATTTGTTCGTTAAACGGTTCCAGCTTTTTAATAAAATCCTGCCCTACCTTGGGCTTGGATACAAACGTCCCCTTGCTTTTTATCCTGTAGAGCCATCCCTCATGAACCAGTTCCGTGATTGCCTGCCGGACTGTGGTTCTGCTGATGCCCAGGCTGTCGCATAAATCCTGCTCCTTCGGCACCATGCTTCCCTGCTCATAGACACCGCTTTTAATGTTGTTTAAAATTTCCTCTTTTAACTGGTAGTACAGTGGTATAGGTATGCTTTTATCCAGATGTATGTCTATTTTCCCCATCTCATTTCTCCTGACTGTATTGGCACTGATTCCCCATTTTCCGGTATGCCGTTTTTATAATTATTATCATACGAAATGAAAAATTTGGCAAGCGTATTACACCCCATATACCTTCCATATGTCATACATTTCTTCCATATACTACCCATTGTGTCAGCGCCGGAAAGGGGGAAGAATCGTTTTCATCCTTTTTCAGGTTTTTCATAGCCACCCATTCCGGCTCAGGTTAACCGGCATTGTTTCCTTTTCCCGGTACTCCACTATGACTTTATGCGCTTCTCCTGAAAATGCCTTCGGAGGATATGCCATTTTTTCTTCTCCGGTCGGTATGATATATTCAAAAATCCCTTTTCTGCCAAACACAGCGGCCTCCTCCATGGATTCATCCAGCCGAATTTTTAGAAAATGGTCTTCGGGAAGAACAATTTGAATTCTATCTCCCTCCTGATAGCATCTTGTAAATACCAATTCAACTTTCCGATGTCCCTCAGCACTGAAATTTTTTCTCCTGATAAATCAATAATTGAAACTTCAATCTTATTCATTTCTTCTTGCCTGCTTACTCTTTTACCGCCGCTGCCGCAAGTCCGCTGATTAAATTGTCGGAAAAATATCCAAACAAAATCAAAATCGGTATTGTTGCAATTGTAAGTCCCAGAATCTGTGCGCCAAGGTCCGTCCGAAACTGTGTAGCCAGCTGCCGGATTCCCAAGGGCAGAGTAAACAGGCTTTCCCTGGAAATGATAATAACCGGAACCAGAAAGCTGTTCCATGAAGCCAGAAATGCAAGCAGCGCAAGGGTCGCGCAGGCCGGCTTCATAAAGGGAAGGGCAATTTCAAAAAATACTCTTGCCTCCCCGCATCCGTCCAGTTTTGCGCTTTCTATTACAGAGTCAGGAATCGCATCCTGGGTAAACTGCTTAATCCAGAAAACGCCAAAGGCATATGCCGCCTGGGGAATTATCAGAGGAAGCAGCGTATTGCTCCAGTTCAGAAAATTCATTTCTTTCACAAACCCTACCAGACTAAGCTGTGTAGGCACCATCATAGTGAGCATAACAATTGTGGTCAGGGTTTTCTGTCCCCGGAATTTGTATTTTCCCAGCCCGTATCCGCAAAGTGCGCATACAAGTACCGTCAGCAACGCTCCGCTCACTGAAACAAAAACAGAATTCCAGTAATAGCGCAGAAAGTTTACCTGCATCAGGGAATGGAAGTTTTCTTTCGCATAGTTGCCGATAAACAATTTGATTCCCGTATATAAATCATTGGTTTTATAGGTTCCCATATTAATCATCATATAAAAGGGAAACAGCGCAATCATCGCTATCACCGTCATGACAAGCACCATAATTGCCTTTTTTGCACGCTTGCTCATTTACTTCCCCTCCTTCCCATGTAACAGTTTATTGGCTGTAAATGAAATCACCGCAATGATAACAAAAAGCGTCATGCCGATTGCAGCTCCATAACCAAACCGCATCTGATGCCTGAAAGCGGTGTCATAAAAATACCACAGACCTGTCAGAACAGAATCATTTGGTCCTCCCACCGTTTTTCCTGCAACGGCTGAAAAAATCATATAGGGTTCCTCAAAAATCTGGAAACACCCTATCAAAGTGGTAATTACCACGAAAACCGTAACCGGTTTCAATAAGGGAATCGTAATATAACGGATACACTTCCAGAAGTTGCCCCCGTCAATTTCACATGCCTCGTATAAATCTGTGTTAATATTGGTGATTCCCGCCATAAACAGTACTGCCGTATATCCTGCGTACCGCCAGACCGTTACCAGCGCCACCAGAAATTTTGCCGGGACAGTTTCTGTTGTCCACTTGATTCCGCCAATCCCGATAAACTCCAGTATATAATTTACCATACCAAAGTTAGAATCAAACAAGATTCCAAAGATTACACCTAAAGCGATGGGCGTTGTCAGATACGGCAGAAAAATGAGAAGCCTGTACACCTTTTTTATGGGCATCAGTTTATTGCTCAGAACCACCGACATGAAAAATCCAAGAATAATCTGTACCGGAATAATCATTGCCATAAAAAGAAGGGTATTCAGCAGCGCTTTCAAAAATCTTGCGTCCGTCAAAATATTTGCATAGTTGGTAAAGCCTACAAATACCTTCTCGCTTACCCCGTCCCAATTATGAAAACTGATAAAAACACTGTAAAAAATAGGAAATAACGAAAATGCAGCAAATATAGCAAAGTAAGGTAAAACAAATAAATAGGGGGCAATCTGCTGCTTCAGGAAGAATGTATTCTTTTTGTTTTTCTTCATATTGATGGTTCCTCCTCTGCAAACCGGTTTATTTAAAATGAGGACTGCCACAGCCAAGACTCACACCTGGTTCTGCGGCAGTCCCTTTTTCTTAATGATTATTCAGTTAGCTCCGGTGCAGCAGCCAACAAACCTTCTTTCAGTTTCTGATAAGCTTCCTCGGCATGTATATTTCCTTCACCAAGCTGAATCAGTAATTCCGTGTCAATGCTCTCAATCGTTCCGTCATACTTAGTCACATTACGGGCTTTTGTATTTGGATTCTGGGCAATCTCCAGATATTTCTGCATGATGTTCTGTCCGCCAAAGAACGGGTCAGGCTCGCCTGCGTACAAATCGCCTTCGTATGCCGGCTTATACAGTGTCGGTGTCGAATGCGCCTCATAGAAGTTTGCAGAGCCTTCTTCCGACATCGTCAGATATTTAATCCATGCCCAGGCAAGTTCCTTCTGGCTGTCGTCAATGCAGCTGGGAATTGCATAAGCCGTACCACCGTTACTGTAACCGCCGCCGGGAGGGGTAATCAGGCCCCAGCGTCCCTCAGATTCCGTATCGTTGGACTTTAATACATGGGAAGCATACCATGTCGGACAGCCTGTAAATACCGTATGTCCGGCTGACCAGCTTGCATTCCATGCCGGCGTCCATGCCACATATTTTCCAACCGCCCCTGTTGCAACCAACTCGTCTACAACTTCATATACCTTTTTATAGGAATTATCCATGGTGATTTTTCCGTCAGTTACCCATGCTTCTTCCGTATACAATCCTCTTACTGCATCTTTGATATCTCCAGCTCCGCCGAAAATAAAATCTTCTCCGTTGCCCTGTTCTGCAACCACTTTTGCAGCTTCTACATAATCATCCAATGTCTGGAATTTTGCTTCCAGTTCCGCCGGGTCGTCCGTTCCGAAATACTTTTTTGTAAGATTTCTGTCATATGCCCAGGCTCCTACACAGTTGTCCACCTGAACGCAGAGCAAATCTCCGTTTGTATTGGTACACAGCGGAAGCGCCCAGTCGAGAAGCTGCGAGGTGTCCGCATTATAAGGAGCTCCGTTTAAAACTTCCCATGTGTCTTCCATTGCAAGGAATTGTCCTCTCACGCCGCTTTCAAACAGCACCACGTCAGGCATTTCGCCGCCGGATGCCAGTGTGGTAACCACCTTTTCAAAATACTCGGAAGAGTCAAACTGGACATATTCCATCTCGATATTCGGATAATAATCATTAAACTTACTGCTGCCTTTGATTTCATAGTCGCCCCATGTCCAGATGGTAATCTTACCGGACAGGTTCTTGTCCATCGCATATCCCGCATCGGAACCGCCTGCATCCGCTGTATCAGCCGTATCCGTTGTATCGGCTGCGTCCGCTGTATCTGTACTCTGGGTATCATTTGCCGTATCCTGGGCGTCGGCTTTATTTCCTGCGTCCGAACCGTTTCCACCGTTACCGCATGCTGCCAGTGATACCACCATTTGAAGTGCCAATAAAAGTGCAAATGCTTTTTTCATTATGTTCTTTTTCTTCATGAGAATCCTCCCGTCTATTTTTGATAATAATCTTTCG
Source organism: bacterium 1xD8-48 (assembly GCA_009917455.1). Classification (GTDB taxonomy): domain Bacteria; phylum Bacillota; class Clostridia; order Lachnospirales; family Lachnospiraceae; genus Suilimivivens. The sequence continues at coordinate 31,430 of QZDS01000023.1, forward strand.
CTGCCGCTTCCATCAGTATATAGAAAGCGTTTCCCTCAGGCGCCGTTCCCGGTTTGTCAAAGGAAGGCGCTCCGCACACAGGATGTACCAGACCATATTCATCCAGGCATTCATTTGCCGCATGCCGTGCCAGCTCAGCCTTATCCAGGTATTCTTCTGGAAGCCATCCGGCTTTCATACCCCGGAACAGTGTATACGCCAGCATCTGTGAACAGTTGACCTCCACAAAGGTTTCCGCATCGTCTACCACATCATGGAACAGCCCGTCGTCCCTCATCCAGTGAAGCAGTCCCTGAATGATTTCCCGGACAACCAGAATCAGTTCTTCCTTTTCCTTCTCCATACGAGGGGGAAGCTTTTCAATCACTCTGGTAATCCCCGCCAGCGTCCATCCGTTTCCAACGCCCCAATGCTCCTTGCGGAGATAAGTCTTCTTCTCATCATCCCACATATGGCTCATCAGCCCGCTTTCCTTATCGTACAACGCTTTCAAATATCCTCTTATCTGCTTTACCGCCTCCTCATACTCCCCTGAGGCCGCCAGATAAGGAGGAAGCATGTACATAGAGTCCGCCCAAATCTGTGGCGCCGAATCTATGTGATAAATAATGCCGTCCTGACTTCTGGGCGCTTTCTTAAGAGCCCATATAAGGCTTTTCTCCTGTGCTTTCCCTAAATCCTCCTCTCCTGTCAGTTTATATGCGTAAATAAGTCCCTCGCCGTTTACACAAGGGTCTGTTACCGCCCCTTCCGCGCCAATGCTTGCCAGCCTTCCGTCTGCAATCTGCCGGTAAGCCGCTTCCTTTGCCATGGCAATAACCACCTCGTCATCGCCTGCTTCCAGGAAAGCCTGCATGGCCGTTCCCTGTTCCCAGGAATACCTTTGCATTGCCAATAGCGCCAGTTTTGCTTTTTCTATTTTCTCCATATTGTTCCCCGCTATTCCAAATCAAGCTCCGACATCGTCGCCGGCATTTCATGGGCTGTATTAACCTTGCCCGGCCCTGTCACCAAATCAAAACAGGATACAATAATTTTCCCGTCCCATATAATCGGTTCTCCCGGCTGGTCAAGTTCTCCGTTCAGTCCGTCCGTGTCAGGACTTTGCGCAATTCTTGTGACCTTCCCGTCAGGCGATACCCTGGCGATGGCATTGGCGCAAAAATCAGCGATATATAAATTTCCGTTTTCATCAAAAATCATTCCGTCTGTGCTCTCAAGCTGCGACCAGTCCTTTGCGTAGGAAAACTGTTCCACAAAGTCGCCCTTCTCATCCACAATAATTTTGATTACCTCGCCGTCCCCAAAATTCCCTACATAAAGATTTCCTTCTTTGTCAAATACAATCCCGTCCGCACCGTACTGACAATCAGGGTTTTCTGTTATGAAAGTGGCGAAAATATGCGTATCTTCCAAAGTGTTTGTAATTTGAATATCCTTTTCATCCAGGCGAAACCGGTATACACAGCTCATCAATTTCCCGGACTGCGTTTTCACCTTTGAAAGATAGCTCTGTGTCAGATACATATAATCGCCGCGAATCCGTATGCCGTTGGGATGCTCCATACCGTCGGCAACCACAATGGATTCCTTAATGTCTCCATTTTCGTCAAATACAATCTTAAGCACCCGCCCCTTAAACATAAGCTCCGGCGCCTCAGACCATCCCTGGTTATCACAGATATATAAATTCCATTCGGAATCAAAAGCAATCCCCATGTTCCTGGCCACTCCGGTTTCCGGATGAACCGGCACGTCAAACCATTTAGTAACTTTCCTGTCTTTGTCAATTTTCACGACGCAACCGCTGCTGGTAAGTTCCGCATAATTGGGACAGGAGAGTATCAGATTTCCGTCTCTGTCAATTTCCATCCCGTCCGGTGTACATATATACTCTGGCAGCTTCGTAAATAATCTCGGTGTCTGCATTCTTCACCTCCGTTTTCTCATGCATCCGGCTGACTATGATTGCAAATCAATGGCAGTTTTAGTATTTACAAATACGTCTTTACCAATACCTGTCCGCTTCTGCATACGCTTTATTTGTTATTAAGTTATTATGTAATGACATAACTATGTATATAAGATATATCTTAACAAGGTTTATGTCAAGTATTTTAAAAACAATTCCATTATTTTATCTGTTTTGTACAAATTCTCACCTTATATTTGTGTAATATATACAAAAAAATATTTTATTGTTCAGATATTATTGGCATTCTTTGGCACGTTACATCAGCAACACCCTGCAGAAATAAAGGGCATTGCAGCCCTTTTAAACCGCAACGCCCTTCACCTTTACCTTTCCTACAGACAATTCTCCCAGCCTGCACCCCGGCACACTGTTTCTCTGCCTCCTACGGCACCAGCATAACCTTCATTGCCGTCGGCTCCTTTTCCGCCGCCTCAAAAGCTTCTTTCCAGTCCGCCAGAGGATATGTATGGGAAATCAGCCCCTCTGTCTTAATCAGACCGGTCTCAATCCCACGGATAACCGCCGGATAAGTCTTCGCAGAGAGATGAGAACCGATAATCGTCAGCTCCTTTCCGTCCCCGATTACATTCCAGTCAGCCTTTACTTCCTCGGCAAATACACCCATCTGCACATATCTTCCGTGATTTTTCAAAACGCCAAGCCCCTGCTTCACGCTCTGGGGGCTGCCCGAAGCCTCGATATACACATCGCATCCTTTTCCATCTGTCAGTCTCATAATTTCCTGCATCACATCCTGCTTCGCGGGGTTTAGTACCACGTCAGCACCATAGGATTCGCCCATTGTAAGACGGTGCTCCCGCAAATCAATTCCGATAATCAGCCTGGGCAGCATCAACTGCGCCATCCGGACCATAGCCGCCCCGATTGCGCCAAGTCCGGCAATCACCACCACGTCGTCATGTTTTATCCCGGCCAGCTCCACCGCATGCATACCGCAGGCAAGGGGCTCTACCAGAACAGCCTCCTCCAGGGTAAAGGAATCGGGGATTTTATGCACCAGACTGTTTTTGTGTATCTTCACATACTCTGCAAAACCGCCCTGGGCATGCTGCTTAAATCCGTATACTGCCGAACCCGTACACATCCAGTAGATGCCCCTGCGGCAGAAATCGCATTCATTACAGGGAACAATCTGTTCTGCAACGATGCGCTCGCCTTCTGCAAATCCGATTACCTTCTCGCCCGTCTTTACGATTCTTCCCGTAAATTCGTGGCCCCCAATCACAGGCGCCTCAATGTAACGGTCCTTTTCCGAGGTCCCCCAGATTCGGATTCCCCCGTGATAAGCCTTTACGTCGCCGGCGCAGATTCCGCATCCCTCCACACGGATTAAAATCTCCTCTTCACCGATTTCCGGGACTGCGACTTCTTCGTACCTGTTGTCATACGGTGCGTATGACACTACTGCTTTCATCATCTCCTGCATACCTTTTCCTCCATAGGTTGTCTGAATTTGTGTTTATGGTTCATAACCTTATCACAATCCCTGCTCAAATTCAATATGGAACTGCTCTTTAATTAAAAGCAGCGTCCCCCTCCCGACAGATACCCTGCTTTTTTCGCCGGTAAATTCATTGCTGACTCCTACCGGATATTCCTTTGTCAGCACGGCGTTATCCAGTCCGTATTTCAGTCCCGTTTCGCAAACGCCCTCCGCCCTGTCGCTAAGACAGAACACGGAAAGATATCCTTCTTCTTCCTCTCCAAAACATATTTCGCTGTCTTTTATCACGCAGTACCAGGAGCCTCTCCCTATCAGAACGCCCCTTCCTCCCTCAGCGGCCAGCCAGGAAAGAAGCTGGATATTGGCAATGGTATGGGAAATACGCCCACCACAGCCCCCGTAAATGACAAAATCCCGGTAGCCGCGCCGCCAGCCCTCTTTCACCGCCCAACCCGTGTCGGTATCGTCCTTTTCCGGCTTCAGTTTCACCACATCAGGATGCTCCGGCAGATATTTCAGGGAATCAAAGTCCCCCACCACCAGAGTCATTGGCAGATTCTTTTCCCTGCAGTAAGCATAGCCGCCGTCGCAGGCAATCAATATATCCTCTGATAAAATACAGGGGAGTCCGTCTCCAAACTCCCCCGCTCCTACAATGTAACAAACTCCCATTGCCAATTTCCTTTCTTTTAAAGCTTTCCCGCCTTTGGCAGTTCGTCCGGCGCCGGATTTCCACTCTCACGCTCCGGCTTCACATCACGTCTGCTTCCCGCCTCCCGCGCCTTGAAATCCTCCACATCCCGGCAGATATCCCGGCAAATCATCTCATGCATATCGCCGGGGGCAATATTCGTTCTCTCTTTCATTTCAAACTGATATAAAGCATAGCATATTATTCTGGAAAATGCCATCATTTCAAGATAGGCGGCGCTGTTTTCTTTTTCCTCGTCAATCTCCACCTCCGCCTCTATGATTTTCCGCACCAAATCCGTTATCAGCACTTCTTCCGCGCTCTTGTTTTTGACCATTTTCCGCAGTCTGTTGCTGATAGTGGTATTGTCCATCATCACATGAAGCACCCGGACGAAGCATACGATATCGTTCATCTCCTCGTCCATGCTCTGCAAAAACAACCTCATTCTTTCATAAAGGCTCTCCTTTTCCTCAAGCTTTTTATACATTCTCTGACAGGCGACTTTCGCAAAATAATACGCCGCTTCTGCAATCATCTCTTCTTTATTGTCAAAATACTCGTACACTGTACCCTTGCCGATTCCGGCCTTTCTGGCAATTTCCGCAACCGTCAGCGTGTTTAAATCCGCCCCTTCCACAAATAATGCCATAATTGCCTGATACAGAGCTTCTACCTTTGGCGCCAGACCTTTTTCCATCATCTGCTCCCCCTTCCGTAAATGCTTCACGCCTGCTGTATATCCTCTTTTTCCACAGGCCCGGCCTTCGGTATCCCGTTTTTATCTTTTTTATCCCTTGAAAAAATATCGTAGATACAGGGAATCACTATCAGGGTAAGCAGGGTTCCGTAAACAAGACCTCCAATGGTAACGATTGCCATTGGTTTGCCCATCTCCGAGCCCATATCGTTGCTGAATACCATCGTGCACAGCGCGAGAATGGTGGTGAGGGCCGTCATAAGCACCGGCCGCAGCCTGGTCTTTCCGGCATGAATCAGGGCTTCTCTCTTACCCATCCCCTCGTCCCTTAACTGGTTCGTATAGTCCACCATCACGATTCCGTTATTGACAATGATACCGGAAAGCATGACAAATCCGATAAGCGCTATAACGCTGAGCTCGCTTCCGCTGATTACCAGACCAAAAAAGCCGCCGGTAAAGGCAAGGGGTATGGTAAACATGATGATAAAAGGCGATAACAGCGACTGGAACTGCGCCACCATAATCAGGTACATGAATATCAGCGCCAGCAGGAGCATCAGGTAAAGCTGTTCCATGGCGTCCGTAATCATTTCGTTTTCACCGCTCATCACAAGGCTGTAGCCGCCCGGCATTTCATACTTGTCAAGCTCTTCCTCCAGCACATCCGAGACAAGTCCGACATTGTAGCCGTCGGCAATGCCTGCGGATACCTCAATGTACCGGTTCTGGTCAATTCTGTTTACAGAATCGGGTGAAATGGCGTTTTCAAAATCCGCAATTTCCAACAAAGCCACCTTGTCCTTTGTTCCGTCCTGCTTTGTCCTCTCAAGCACCACATCCCTCACCAGATTTCTGGTAAGGGCAATATCCGAGCCGTGCTTCACATAAACACTGTACTCATTATCAGCCGCTTCAAGAGTCGTGATACTGGCGCTTTCGGCCAGTTTTGCGGAAAGCTGCCGGAATACCTCGGCGACAGTCATTCCGTGTTCGATGGCCTTGTCCCTGTCAACAATCACACGCAGTTCCCCCGTGGATTCCTCCAGGCCGTCAGAAACGTTTTCCGTTCCCTCCACATCTTCCACAATGGCCGCAATATCCACTGCAATTTCCTGCATCACATCAATGTCGCGTCCCCGCACCTGCACGGAAATGCCGCTGCCGCCCATGGCGCTCATATCCATGGAGGAAGTGTCTATCACGATTTTCGCATCGTTTTTCTCGCAGATATCCGCCATCTCTTCCATAATTTCAGCGGCAATCGTATCGTTATCCTTTTCTTTCTCCGCGCTTAAAGTAAGGTACAGTGTGGTAGCGTTGGTGGCGGTATTTCCGCTTCCCGTGAGCATCGACATGGAGGATGTGGACGCCATTGCTCCCACGTCCTGAATCTCCTCCCGTGCAAGAAGCCGCTCCACCACCTCGTCCGTCACTTCCGCAGTTTTGGACAAAGGCGTATCGTCCGGCAGGGTTATGGACATATTAAACTGGGTACTGTCCATATCCGGCATAAAAGCCGTACCCTTAGCGTAAGACGCCGCAGCGCTTGCCGCAAGCAGAACCACCACCAGAATCAATACCACAGGCTTTCCTTTTAACGACAGATTCAGCAGCTTTTCATAAATGCCAATGAGTCCCGTAAAGAATTTGCCATCAGCATTTTCTTTGGTTTTTATCAGCACCTTTGAGGCCATTGCCGGAACCACCGTAAGGGCAATCACAAGGCTTGCCAGCAGGGAATAGGCGATAGTCAGTCCCATATCCACAAACAACTGTCTTGTGATTCCCTCCGTAAACACAATAGGTAAAAATACGCACACCGTAGTCAGCGTGGAGGCCATGATTGCACCCGCCACCTCTCCGGCTCCCTCTATGGCCGCATCCTTTGCAGAATATCCCTCTTTCCTCAGGCGGTAAATATTTTCTATTACCACAATGGAGTTATCCACCAGCATACCGATTCCAAGCGCAAGGCCGGATAAGGAAATCACGTTCAGGGTGACGCCGCTGAAATACATACACACGATTGCCGTCACAAGACTGATGGGAATAGAGCAGGCAATCACCGCCGTGGGCCGCAAATCTTTCAGGAAAACTATCAGGATAAGAATCGCCAGCACTGCGCCGAAAAGGATATTATTTAAAATGGAGTCCATAACAAGGTCGATGTAAATTCCCTGGTCCATCAGGGTAATCAGCATCAGGTCCTCGTTTTCCTCCATCAGCTCGTCAAATTTGTCCAGAATCTTGTCGGAGACGTCGCCGGTGGAATAGCCTGTCTGCTTTTGAAGCGTTACCATAATGCCCGGCGCGCCGTTTACATTGGCGTATATATCGCCGGAATTATCGGTCATGAACACATCCGCCACGTCCCCAAGGGTAATAATGTCCACGCCCTCCATTTCAAGATTCATCAGCGGCATTTTCTTTAATTCTTCTATGCTTTCCGGCTTATCCCCCACACGAATCAGGTAGGAAATCCCGTTTTCCGTCACATAACCGGCAGGCATGGAAAAGTTCTGCGCCGTCAGCAGCGCTTCCACCGTCTCCACGGTAAGAATGCTGTGCATATCCGCCTTGTCGTAGGCGTCCAGCCTGTTTTCTTCCACTTCCTCCTCGCCCTCAAGAATCTGCTGCAACGCGTCCGCAAGCTGCTCGGCGGTGTCGTTTAACTGTTCTTCGCCGGAGATAATCTGGTCTTCTCCCTCCCGCAGCTGCTTTTCGCCGGCTTCAAGCTGTTCCACCGCAGCGTCTAACTGTTCCTCGCCGGCTTCTAACTGACTCTCCCCGGCTTCAAGCTGGGCTTCCGCAGAGTTTAACTGGAACTCTCCAAGGCTGATGGTGCTCTGGGCGTTGGCGAACTCGATGGCGGCTATGAGGTTGCCCTGATAAACTTCCTGCAAAGCGTTGTTAAGCTGAACAAGATTTTCCTCTATGGGAGGAAGCTGTCCTTCCATTTGGGCTATCATCATATTGTTGGCTTCAATACTGGATTTCAGAGTTTGGATTGTGGGCTCAAATTCGGCTTTTTTAGCTTCTAATTCATCTATATCAATCCCGGCTATTTTATCATTTAAAGTTTTTTTATATCCATCCAAAATTGTTTCAAGTTGAGCCAAATCATCAATTCCATCTACCGGAATATTGGCCTGCGTTAAAATTGCAATTATTGCATTTTTTTTATCATCGCCATCTGGCATTAAACCTATATTATCTATTGCTGTAATCGCGTCTTTTGCCACCCCTACCATCTCAATCACATCATCAATCTGCGCTATTCCGTTCTCCGCCTGACTCAGAGCCGAATTATATCCTTCATTGGTAGCCTTTGCAGTAGCAATCTCAAGCGTAATATGCATCTTCGTAGCTTCCAAATCCGCTTTCGCCGTTACAATCTGCGTTTCCGCTTCGGCAAGCTGTCTCGCCGTGGCGGATTTTCTGTCCGCAAGCTCGTTCTTTCCCTCCTCCAGCTTCGTCCTGTTTTCGTTAATCTCCGCTCTGCCGTCGGCAAGCTCTCTTTTCGAATCCTCCAGTTCCTTTCTGGAATCCTCAATTTCCTTTTTGGAATCGTCCAGCTCCTGCCACTTGTCCGCCAGCTCTTGTCTGGACTCCTCCAGGTCCGCTCTGGCGTCGGCAAGCTCCGCCTGTCCGTCATATATTTCCTGCCGGTTTTCATCCAGCTCCTCCAGCACTTCGTCGATTTCCTCGTCGATGGAGCCGAAAACCTGCTGATTCACCTTATCCACTTTATCCTGACGGATAATCACGTTGACGCTTTCCTCCAGAAGTCCGGTGGCGCTGGCGGAGGCCACGCCGTCAATGCTTTCCAGCTCAGGAATAATGATATCCTCCGTCATTTTTGTCACCTGGGCGGCGTCCATATTGTTGCCGCCCACTGCCGCTATCATAACCGGCAGCATGTCGGGATTTAACTTGATAATAATGGGATTGCTAACGGAATCGTCCCAATACCCCTTAATCTGATCCAGATTCTCCCGCATTTCCAGAGATACCGCGTTCATATCCGCAGACTGGGAAAATTCCAGAATTACCATGGAATAATTCTCACTGGAAACTGAGCTGATACTTTCTATGTTGCTCACCGTTGCCATGGAAGCCTCCACAGGCTTGGTCACCACCATTTCCACCGTTTCCGGACTGGCTCCCGGATAGGCCGTCATTACAATCGCGTAGGGCAGGCTGATGTTTGGCAAAAGGTCTGTTGTCATTCTTGTAAAAGAAACCACTCCAAGCACAATTACCAGAACCACCGCAACCAACACAGTGTAGGATTTTTTCACGCTGAACTTTGATAACATATGTATTCCGCTCTCTTTCCTTCTATTTTCCAATTTTTCCGTCCGACCAGTCGGTCAGCCAATACCAAAAAGAGTATATTGACAAACGGAAAACCTGTCAATATACTCTTTGGTGATTTAACAGAAATTTTATTTTTGAGAAAATTATTCTATTGCCTGCCAATCGCAGCAGCTTGGATTATATCCCGGCCTCAAAGTCGGCTATACTGTCTGTTACAGCCGCAAGCCGTACCCATTTCCTTAAAGTTTTCCGGTCTTTTTCCGCATTTATGCGCGCAGCCGTATCCTCTGATATATGTCCTTTTTCTCTCAGGAAGTCAAAAATAGTTTCCCTGCTTTCTTCGGCTTTGCCCTCCACTCTTCCTTCTATTCTTCCCTCTTCCCTCATCATTTCCTCATATTCTTCCCACAGCATATAACTCTCCCTCACTTCCGGCCGGATTTTGATGTTTTCCGTAAAGGCATGCAGTTTTTCCGTGACAGTGTCCGTCACATTCTCCCTGCGGCTGTCGCCTATGTAACGGAGCATGGCCTTTATCTCCTCATTTCCTCCCTGCTTCCCTTTCGTATAAAAATAATAAAAGCGAAGCCCGTCCTCGTATTCCAGCTCCTGTACCTCTTCGCATTTGTTCCTGATACTGTAAATCATATAATCGTAACCAAAAGGGTCCTCGTCCAGTATCATCAGGACATACAAATCAGGAAGTGCCTCATAGTCCTTCTGTCCGCTTCTCATACAGCCGATGTCGTGCAGCGCCTGATAAAAACGGTTGTGTTTGGCAAGTTTGGTGTTCTTCAGCAAATGCGGCTCAATATCAAAAACATTCATCGCCGTCCTTTTCTTCCCCTCCGGAACGTCTGCCGTTTCTTCCACTCTAACGTCCATGCGTATCCCTTTTCTTTCCGGTGAAAACGGCGGTATCACCTTCTGTACCGTCACCGCCACTTTCCCTATCTTTCTCTGCAGAAGCGTTGACAGCAGCAGACGGCAGAACTCCTCCCCTATACTTGCGTCTGATGCGAGACGGTTCATCAAAAAATCGTCAATTACGTTTAATTCTTCCAGTTTCTTCTTTGTACTGCTCATTTTCCTCCTTTTCCGGCGAAGTCAAACCGGACAGGAAAAAGCAATACAATATTTCCTTATCTGGCATAGGCTGCGCCAACATCTGTTTTTTTGTGAAAATGCCGGCGACATGCCAGAAATACTCTGCCGGACAGGAAACGTCTCGGCGAATTGCTTTTCACTTTTTATCATACTTATTATATGCTTTTTCGATAATTGTGTCAATTCTTTTTCATGCAAAATAAATGTTTATACAAAATGCCATTTCAAAATCCGGGCGAAAATTTCATATCCCTACCGGCTTCATTTCGAAATCGCCCGCTTCAGTTTTGACTTCATCCTCTGCAAAGCGTTATCGGTAGACTTGTCGTCTCTTCCTAATACCTTTGCAATCTGGCTGTAGCTCATACCTGTGAGATGCAAATCAAGCACCTGCTTTTCAAAGCTGCTGAGTTCTTTTTCAATTACCTTTTCAAGCAGCTCCACATTTTCCCTGTCAATCACAAGTTCTTCGGGGCTTCGTTCGGATTTCGAAATCAGATTGTTAATCAGCTCCCACTCCTCCCCTTTATCGAAGTCGTCATTTTCAGAGCCGCTTGTGTAAAGGGAAATATAGGTGTTCAAGGGGGCATGTTTCTGCCTCCCCGCCGCCTGAACAGCCGTGTACATCTGCCGTGATACGCACAAATCCGCAAAGGTGGAAAAGCTGGCGTCCCTTCCGGTGTCATAATCACGGATAGCCTTGAATAGCCCTATCATTCCCTCCTGAATCAAGTCCTCCCGGTCCGCGCCTAAAATATACATGGATTTTGCCTTATTCCTCACCAGATTTTTGTACTTGTCCATAATATAATCCGTGACGGCTTCTTCACCGTCCCGTTGGCGCATGATTAATTCTTCATCGCTGCATTTTTCGTAGTCTTTGTACATGTTGCCCCTGACCTTCTGTCAATTAGAAGTGTGTTGTAAACACATAAAGGCAAACCGGTCGGCCTGCCTTAAGTATTAATTTTATTTTTAGTAACTTAACAATCCAAACTGCTCTTTGTGTAAAACGGGAATTTTATTTATAAATATGTTTTTCATTGTAACTCTTGAATAGGTCGGATTCGCAAAGAAAAATAAATATTCCGTTTCCTCGGATACGTTTTTTACCGGAATTTCACACACCCACAAATAATGCGGCATATCTGTTTCCAACAATCGTTTTTCTTCCTCCAGCACAATGGCTTCAGTCAGGCTTCCTTTTTCCACGTCTTCCCGTAAAAATTTTTTTACTTCCCTGTTATCCGCCAGCAAATATCGGACATTTTCCAGATTTATATTTTCTCTTTCCATTCTTTTCAGACTGTTAAATGTATCCCGGAATCTGCTCTTAAAGGTTTCATACGGAATATATACTTTTTCGTGAATTGGATAAATCAGAAAACTGTTTTTTGTCTTTATGAATTTTTTGAGTTCTTCCCATCCAACGCCTAATACAAATCCATTGTAATTTAAACCGTTCTTCAAAAAGAACCCCGAATCATCATAAATAACATAATGCATTCTGTCCTGTTTTGTATGTCCGATAACCTGAACAATGTGGAGTTTATCCTTTTTTCCCTTTTCAGGAACAGACAACCCCAGGATGACCGGTAGCCCGCTGGCCGGATATAATTTCGTTTTTCCTGACGAATATGCTTTTCCCAAATCTAATATCCGGATTTTATTATAATCAAACTTATGGTGAAGATTCTGTGACATCGAAATCATGCTTGCTTCGGCACAGGCTATGGTATTATTATCCTGAACAAATAATGGATAAGTACTGTATGTAAACTCATTACCTAAAATATGCACTTTCTTTTTATAAGTCATCACATTTAACAGACTGCCGTTACTGTATAAAACAGACCAGTTTGGATAAATATAGGAAAGCATTATTCCTGGCTCGTCTATTTTCCGAAGTGTAAAAAAACCGCCATAAGCCTGCTGTGACATTTCTTTTCCAAGAAAAACGTGAACCCGTATCACCGCATTTTTTACTTCGTACGAGGTATTAATATAGTGGACGCTTATCATATCCTTCCACTTCCACCGTCAGCTGAGACTTATCCAGTAATATAATTTCAGCTACTGCATCTACCAATGTTGATATATCAAATTTCCGTAAAGCTTCTTTTGTGCTTTCCATTATATAAGCACTCCAAAATGCTCCAATATTTCGTAGCTCTTTTCCAAATCAGACAGTCTGTCTCCTTCATTCCTTTTTAAACTTATTAGCTTCTTCCAGTATTTTCCTTTTTTTCTTTCCCCATGCTACATAACCCAGACAATATATATGAAAAAGACTGCCATACAAATAATTGCTCCTGTCAAAATCATATTTACCGTTTTCAGCAGTCCGGCAATTCTGTCATTATTTTTCTGAATCTGCCTGGTTACCGCATCCCGGTATAAAATTTTCTGATAATTATTTGACATCGCGTCTTCAAACTTTTGGGGCTCTTTCTTCGCTTACCTCCAGACAAAATCCCATTAAGCTCAAATTCTCATATCTCCTTTCCCAAAACGAGAGAGATAAAAATATTATATCATATACTGCCAAAATGTGTACCGAAATTTATCAAAAATCCGTCCTGCTGTCGTTTGCCTTTTCAGGAACCGGAGTCCTCTCATCCCCCGCCTCATTCTCGTCCATCTCATAAAGCCGTATCACCTCCGCCGCCATATGCTCGGCCAGCAGAGTATACCCGTCAAAATTACAGTGCACGCCGTCCGGCATATAATTGTAGATAACCGCCGCGTCATGGGTATCCAGTATATTTGAATTATATAAATCGATAACCGGTATTTCATACTCCGCAGCAAGCTGCTTCATAATATTTACAAGCAGCGACTGGGGCAGCAGATAATCCCGCTCTTTCCGTAAAATGTCATGAAGCACGTTGGGAAGGGGCGTGGCAAACACAATCGTCGCATCAGGGTAGTCCCGTTTTAAGGAGCGCATCAGTTCGTCCAAATCCCCGATGTAAGTCCGCTCTTTCCTTTCCTCCATCGTTCCCAGCTCGTTCTCGCTCAGGCAAAAGCCGTCGTTTGTGCCGCCCATCACGAGAATCAAATCCGTATCCTCCGGGATTTCCTGATATCTGTCCACAAAAGCCTGGTCCCAGTAACGCCCGATGGAAGAACCGCCGATACCGAGATTAACCACACTCTCGGCTCCCAACAGGTCTTTCAGTTTAGTCGGATAGGAATACTGCTGATAGTTTTCCATATCGCTTAAATTTGCCGCCTCAGTAATACTGTCCCCGAGACATGCAATGGAAATCTCTGAAAAGTCAACGTCATTTTCAGAAATCGCTTTCTTATCAATTCCGTTCTGTTTCCGGGTTTCAATATAGGAGCCCCTGATTTTCCGTTTCTCCAAAAGCGTGGAGCCGCCGTTTTCTGAAGTTCCGCCGCCGGGAAACGCATCTTTCTGAATCGCATTGCCGGAAATACTGTTACCCGACACGGTATTGCCGGATACGCTCATCAGCCTGTTGCCCGATACGTCAAAAATTCTGTTGCCGGACACGTCGTAAAGTCCGTTTCCAGACACGTCATACAGCCGATTGCCGGACACGTCGTAAAACCCGTTGCCGGATATGTCTCCCACCTTGTTTCCCGAAACGTCCCAAAGCTGATTTTCCGATATCTCATTTCCGGAGACATCAGTATTTTCCCCCTCCATATCTTCCGCGTCAAAGCCCTCTCCCGGCTCTGTACTGCCCGGTTCCTCTGATTCGGCGCCCGGAAAACTCTCTGACTGTCCGGGTATTTTGCTGATATATTCCCCCTCAAAATCCCCCATATTTTCCAGCATCTCATCGAAATACTCTCTGTTTTCCTCAATAAACGCCTCTAAAGCCTCGGGGTCATTGGATATCTGGCTGATGGTCATCTCAATGCTGGCCACGTCCGCGCGGGCCTGCTCGTATCTCTCATGCAGCTCCGCCTCCCATTTGCGGGTATTATACAATTTTATGCCTCTGTCAATCCCCACGGCGGCAATCATAATCGCCCCCATGGCAATGAGCATCATCAAAAACCGGTTTACTTTTCCCATAGCAATCCTTTGCCGCCGCTCTCACGCAGCATTGTGTTTCCCACCTTTTACCAAAGCCTCTGGCGCACAATCTCATAGGCAAGTACGCCTGCCGCCACAGACGCATTCAGAGAGTCAATTTCCCCTTTCATGGGGATTGCCGCCACCATATCGCATTTTTCCTTTACAAGCCTGCCCACGCCGGTTCCCTCGTTTCCGATAACCAGCCCGATTGGCCCTTTCATGTTCAAATCGTACATCCGGGTTCCGTCCATATCCGCGCACACGAACCAGAGCCCCTCATCCTTTAACTGCTCGATGGTCTTTGTGAGATTGGCCACCCGTGCGACGGGCGTATAATTAAGCGCCCCCGCAGAGGTTCTTGCCACCACGGCGGTCAGCCCCACGGCTCTGTTTTTGGGAATAATCACACCGTGGGCGCCGGCAAGATTCGCCGTTCTGATAATTGCCCCCAGATTATGGGGGTCTTCAATATTATCAAGCAAAATAATAAAAGGCGGCTCGCCCTTTTCCCTGGCAAGGCGCAGAATATCCTCCACTGTTCCGTACTCATAGGCGGCCACGCTGGCGATTACCCCCTGATGCCTGCCTGTCTCCGACATCCGGTCAAGGCGTTCCTTTTCCACGTACTTAATTTGTACATTCCTTTTTCCTGCCTCACGCTTAATCGTCATAACCGGGCCGTCCTTGCACCCGTCCAGAATATACACCCTGTCAACCGGCTTTCCCGCGCGCAAAGCTTCCGTCACCGGATTCCGGCCCTCCACAAGCAATTCGTTTATCTGTTTTTCTTCCATACCCTTCCCCGTTTCCTCCTGCTGCATGCCGTACCGGCTGTTTTGCCAGGTGAGGCACCGTCTCAACGCTTCGTCCTGCCAGGTCAAAGCCGCCTTATTCCTGGAGTCCCATTCGTATCAGTTCCAACGCCCTCTCCATCTGGTTCGTCAGATAAAGATACCCTGTCAGCGCCTCCAGTCCGGTGGCCTTTTTGTATTCCTCCATGGTTGCATTCTTTGCCATGGTATATGGCTTGGCGTTTCTCCCTCTTTTATACACGGCAAATTCCTCCGGCGAAAGCCTGTCCAGAATTTTCTCCGCCAAAACCGCCTGCGACGGCGCTTTCACATACTGAATCGTCTGATTGTGCAGCTTGTTAACCGAAGTATTCCCCTTCTGGACCACCATCGTCCGAAATATCAAATCATAGACAGCGTCGCCTATATACGCAAGCGTA
The DNA here is from genome assembly GCA_009917455.1 of bacterium 1xD8-48. GTDB lineage: Bacteria > Bacillota > Clostridia > Lachnospirales > Lachnospiraceae > Suilimivivens. The sequence goes on from QZDS01000023.1 coordinate 46,976, forward strand.
AGAGGTGAATATGTCCTGATATCCACCTCTTTTAATGCAAAGCTCTTTTTTATCAATGTTAACAGATCCACAGTCTACGCTCTCTTCCATTTTACTCCCTCGCGGGTATCCTCCAGAACAATGCCCTTTTCAAGCAATTCGTTCCTGATTTCATCGGCGCGCTGGAAATTTCTGGCCTTCCTGGCCGCCTGCCGCTCCTCAATCAGCGCTTCAATATCCTTATCAAGGATTTCCTGCTTTTTCTCCACAATCAGACCGCATATATCGGAAAGTGTCACAATTTTGTCTTTAAGGCACTGTAAAAACTCCTTACTGCGCGCCTCCTTTGTATTGGAGTTTGCAAACTTCACCAGCTCAAAGATAGCGGAGATGGCGTCCGCCGTGTTAAAGTCGTCGTCCATGGCCTCGTCAAACTGAGCCACAAATCCTTCCGCCTCGCCTGAAAGTATCCTTTCCTCCCCGCTCATGGACTCTAACGCGCTGTTTTCCATCAGGTAATTCAGATTGCTGACGCTGGTTACGATTCTGTCGTAGCCGTTTCCCGCCGCCTCCATCAGCTCCGCGCTGAAGTTCAGCGGGCTTCTGTAATGAGCGGAAAGCATGAAAAAGCGGAGCACCTGAAGGTCATACTTCTGACCGATATCCCTTACCGTAAAGAAATTTCCTTCGGACTTTGACATTTTCTTATTATCTATATTTAAAAATCCGTTATGCATCCAGTATTTTGCAAAAGGCTTGCCGTTGGCCGCCTCAGACTGGGCAATCTCGTTTTCATGATGGGGGAAAATCAGATCCTCCCCGCCTGCATGGATGTCGATTTCCTCTCCAAGATACCGCCTGCTCATCACAGAGCACTCAATGTGCCAGCCCGGCCTGCCGTCGCACCAGGGGGACTCCCAGTAAGGCTCTCCTTCCTTTTTCGGCTTCCAGAGCACAAAATCAAGAGGGTCTTCCTTCTGGTCCTCCCCGCTCACCAAAAGAGAACGGTTCCCCCCCTGTAAATCGTCCAGATTTTTATGGGAAAGCTTTCCGTAATCCTTAAAGCTTCTGGTTCTGAAATAAACCGTGCCGTCAGACGCCACATAGGCATAGCCCTTTTCAATCAGGGTTCCAATCATGTCCAGCATACCGCAGATTTCCTCGGTTGCCTTCGGATGTGTGGTAGCCGGCTTCACATTCATGGCCTGCATGTCCTTTTTGCATTCCGCAATGTAACGCTCGGAAATGACGGAGGCATCCACGCCCTCCGCAATGGCCTGTTTGATAATCTTATCGTCCACATCGGTAAAATTGGACACAAAATTCACCTCGTAGCCTTTATGCTCCATGTACCTTCTTACCGTGTCAAAAACAATCATCGGACGGGCGTTTCCGATATGAATAAGATTATATACGGTAGGTCCGCATACGTACATTTTGACCTTCCCCTCCTCAAGGGGGACAAAGTCTTCTTTTCTCTTTGAAAGCGTGTTGTAAATTTTCATAGTTAAACTCCTGTTCTGTTTCTGCGCCGCTTTGCCTTAAGTATCGGATTCGGCAAAAGCGGCACAATGCGCAAACTCTCTTTATCTTCTTTTTTCACAGTTGATATCGCACTGATGACGCATTTCACGCAACTTGCGTTCCAAATCAATAATGGAATTGGTAAATTCTGTGTTTGCATGGTGAAGCGCAATCAGGTCTTCCTTAATCGGGTCAGGCATATTCACCTGGTCCAAATCCTCCTGGGGAAGCGTTTGGTTGTTCCGTTTCACCACCCTGCCGGGTACACCCACCACAGTAGAGTTCGGAGGCACTTCCTCAAGCACCACGCTTCCGGCTCCTATTTTGGAATTATCCCCGATTGTAAAAGACCCCAGCACCTTGGCCCCCGCACTGATCATCACATTATTTCCGATAGTGGGATGCCTCTTTCCCTGTTCCTTTCCTGTTCCCCCCAAAGTCACCCCCTGATACAGTGTCACATTATCTCCGATAATCGTGGTTTCACCGATAATCACACCGTTGCCGTGGTCGATAAAAAAGCCTTTTCCTATCTGCGCGCCAGGGTGAATTTCAATTCCTGTTTTGCGGACTCCTCTCTGGGATATCCATCTTGCCAGAAAATAATGCTTTTTCAGGTACAGCTTATGAGCCAGACGATAGTGCAGCATGACCTTAAAACTGGGATAGAGAAAAACCTCCATGGAAGAGTGAATCGCCGGATCCCTTTGCCTTATAATTGCAATTTCTTCCTTTATTTTATTTATAAATCCCACTGAATTTCCCTTCAATCTGCCAGGTAACTGCAGACATGCACTCTGTCAGTTCCTTAACTTAATTACACTATCAGCATATTCAATCAGGTTTGTTTTGTCAACCGAAAAAATGTTTTCACCACGGAAATCATTTTCATGGATTCCGCATAGAATTGCTTCCGCTTATCTTATAATTTTTCAAACGCATTGAAGCGGTCGTCTGACCGAATTCCGAAAAACAGCCCTCCGAAATCGGAAGGCTGTTTTTCAGAATCAACGACCTGCACACAAAGCGCGTAATCTGCTGTCAATCACTCTAATCGTATAATACTCTCGTCATCTTATAAGGCGTCCTGTAATTATAGGAAGAAATCTTAATCCCCGTTTTGGGACTGCTGGCATGGATTACCTGACCGCCGCCAATATAAAGCGCCACATGGTTTACGGTTCCGCCCTTTGCATAAAATACCAAATCCCCTGGCTGGAGGTCGGAAGCACTGATTTTGCTTCCCGTGTTTGCCTGCTCTCTGGAAGTCCGCGGCAGTGAAACGCCGAAATTTGCAAACACACTCTTTACAAAACCGGAGCAGTCAGCTCCCTTTGTAAGGCTTGTCCCGCCCCAAACGTAAGGATTCCCCAAAAACTGCTTTGCATACTGACACAAATCTACCCTGATATCGGAAACGCCCTCGCCGTAAATCAGCTCGGTTAAGGTAATCGCCGTATTCAAATCAGATTTCACTTCTACATAATCAGCCGATACATACACTTCCTCATCGTCAAGATAAACCTTTATCCAGCCGTCGTCCTGAATTTCCACAATATCAAGAATTTCTCCCGCCGCAACCTGCGTCACCACTTCCGCGTCGGTATTCGGCATTTCCCGGATATTCAGGCTGTCCGCTGTGGAAACGGCGATTGCCGATGCCAGCTCCTCGCCCTTTTGCTTCGCCTCAAAGCCGGTGAGAAGATACTCCTCCTTCACATAGCCTTCCACTTTGCCGGAGGAGATAAGCGCCCAGCCATTCTCGCTGCTGATAATCTCACAGGCCGCGTTTTTGGGGAGCTTACCCACCAGTTTTGCAGACTCGTCGGGCTCTTTTCTGATATTTAAATTGTTTTCGTCCACATTGCAGATGCCAAGGTGGGTGTAGCCCCACATGGCTCCCTCCGCCTGTCTGGCAATCTCCACATATTCAATTTTTGTGAGCGGGGAAATAAATAAGTCTCCTACTCCTGCAGTAAGCAGTTCTTCCGTATCGTTTGCTGCACTTTCTTTATTGGTATCGTTCAGCTCTGCAGCCTGTATGTACATCGGTTCCCCCAAAAGCATTACGGCCGCTGTCATTATAGCCGCCGACCTGTAAAAGCCGCCTGTCATCTGTCTCTTCAAAACATAACCTCCAAAGTTGTTACAAAATTGTTACAAATATTAACAGAGATATTATAGCAAGTAACTTTGAGGTTGTCAAATGTTCTGTTTTGTTTTTTTTACTGTTTTTTTACTGGTAGTTATCTGGAAATTACTATAAAATACTAGATTTTATGAAACATTCTCCCTTCCGCAATATCCCTCTCCATCTGCGCTTTCAGCTCCTCCACGCCGTCAAATCTCCGCTCCGGTCTTTTAAACTGCAGAAGCTCCGTCACAATTTCCTTTCCGTAGACATTCCTGTTAAAATCATAGAGGTAGGTTTCCACATCCACGGCGTCGGTATCGTTTACTGTGGGCTTTTGTCCAATATTGGTAATTCCGGCATAGGTTTCCCCATCCAAAAGCACTCTGGAATAGTATACGCCTTTGGGCGGCAGCAGCTTTTCCTTCTCCGGGTAAAGGTTTAAAGTGGGCATTCCAAGCTTTCTTCCAAGCCTGCTCCCCTCCTCCACGCGTCCTTCAAAGCTGTAATAGCGCCCCAGAAGCCTTTCCGCCATAGGCATATCTCCCTTTTCCACCTCTTCCCTCACAAAGGTAGAGCTGATTTCCCGGTCCCCATAATAAAGCTTATCGATAATCTGAACCTGATAACCATAATTATCCGCCAGCTTTATCAAAAGCTCCTTATTTCCCTGTCCCTTATAACCAAAGGTCACGTCCGCTCCCGCCGCCAGATAAGCTGTATTCATCTGCTCCGCCAGATATTTTTTTACAAATTCTTCTGGAGGCGTTGCCGCTGTCTGCTCATTTAAGGGAAATTCAATCAATATATCGATTCCAAGCTTCTCAAACAGCTTCCGCTTTTCCTGACGGGTCGTGATTTCCGCAGTACTGCCGCCTCCGAAGAAAACCGAAGCGGAAGGGTAAAATGTAAAAACCACCGCCTTTTGCCCATTTTCCTTCTGTTTCAGAATATGGGAAAGGAGTGCCGTGTGCCCTTTATGGATTCCGTCAAATTTTCCAATTGCAATCGCACTGCCTTCCAGCCAGAATTCCGTTGTATCCGCAATAATTTCCATCTTATCTCTCAGCCCTCATCCTCGGGAAGAAACATCTTCACCGGCACATACATTTCCCTTTCCGCCTCATAACGATAAATACCGTAAAAAATTCCCTGATGGTTATACATCCGCACCTCTCCCGCCGCCTTGTCCGTACCAAACGCCGTCGCGGCCTCCTCTCGCAGCGGATTCCCGTTTCTAAGAGCCTTAAATCCGGCTTCCCGGACAGAAACCGCCGGCAGCGCTCCGAACATTTTCTCCACCGGAATCACAGCCTCCCCAAAAGTTCCCGCCTTTGCCATCGCCTCCAGCTTCTCCAGAGTAAGGGCATTCTCTATCCCAAATTCTCCCGCCCTTGTACGCACAAGCTTTGTCATCACGGCACCGCAGCCGAGGCGCTGTCCGATATCATGGCAGAGGGTTCTGATATAGGTTCCCCTGGAACACGCCACCTTTATGGTATAGCAGGGATGCTCTTTTTTAAGAAATTCCAGGGAATAAACGGTTACAGGACGAGGCGTCCTCTCCACTTCCTTTCCCGCCCTTGCAAGGTCGCAGAGCTTCTTTCCCCCCACCTTCAGGGCGGAATACATAGGAGGAAGCTGTAAATATTCCCCTGTAAAAAATGCCGCCGCCTTTTCCACCTCTTCTGTGCTCACGTCCGCATCCTTTTTCTCAAGCACAGTCCCTGAAATATCCTGGGTGTCCGTGGTAATCCCCAGGCAAAAGTCCGCGACATACTCCTTATCTTTGTCCGTCAGCATGTCGCAGAGCCTTGTCCCGTTTCCCAGACATACAGGAAGAACCCCAACCGCATCCGGGTCCAGGGTTCCTGTATGTCCGATTCTTTTCTGTTTGCAGATTCCGCGCAGCTTCGCCACCACATCGTGGGAGGTGTAGCCCGCTTCTTTATAAACGTTAATCATTCCATGGTACATGATTTTTAATCCTTTTCCCATACGCCTTTTCGCGCATTCTGTCATTTCCGGGCAGCCGCCGGTCCTTACTCCTTCTCCCGGAGCTGTTCCGCAATTCTTCCGGAAAGATTGTTGACAATGTCATGGAAGGTACCCGGCATAGTTACGCCTGCCGCCCTCACATGGCCGCCGCCGCCAAAAAATTCCGCAACCTTCGCCACATCTACCTTTCCGTTAGAGCGCAGGCTTACCTTATACTCCAAAACATTGGTCTGGTACATAAAAATCGCGCACTCCACTCCCCGGGTATTCCGAAGCTGGTTGACAATTCCCTCCAAATCGGCCGGTACGGCGCGGTAAAAATCCATGGTTTTTTTGTCAACCATGCTGACCACGCATCTGCCGTCCATAAAGAGGATGCTCTCAAGGAGCGCCCGGCCCAGTATTTGATTCTGGACATAAGTCTTTTCGTAAAAGGTCTCGTCAATAAGCCTTGAAAAATCAAACCCGTAGGAAATCAGCTCCGCCGCCGCCTTCAGGGTGTCCGGTGACGTGTTGGAGTACTGGAAAACGCCGGTATCATGCATCATGCCGATATAGAGCGCTTTGGCAATCTCCACGTCTATCAGAGCTTTGTCCTCAATTACATTATAAATAAGTTCGCTTGTGGAGCTTGCCTTTGGCATTATGCAATTCACATCTCCGCTGCCTTTGTTGCTGATGTGGTGGTCGATATTCACGGTCTTTTTCGCTTCATCAAAATATTTCTCCGCTCCGCCCAGACGCTCCTTCGAGGTGTCCAGAGCAATAAACAAATCAAAAGCCTCCACATCCGTGGAAAAATCCGCATGTATTTCGTCAAGCCCCGCTATAGAGGAAAAAATCTCCGCCGGCTTTTCAAGAAATACCTGCACCCTACTTTCAGGGCACGCCTTTTTCAGATACAGGTATAGTCCCATGGCTGACCCCACACAGTCGCCGTCGGGTCTTACATGACCGCTGATGCCAATGGTCTCCGCTCCCTTTGCTTCTTCACAAATATTCATAACCCTCTCCTGTCATAAACTGCTTTTACACCTCGTCTTCCTCCGTATCCCCGTCCGCTTCCTCGCCGGCGACCTCGTCAATCAGCCTTGACATTCTCACACCGTATTCGATAGACTGGTCGCCGATGAAATGAATCTCCGGCGTGTTGCGTAAATTTATTCTGGATGCCAGCTCCCTGCGGATAAACCCTTCCGCATTTTTAAGCCCCAAAATGGTATCCTTCTGTGCCTTTTCATCCCCATAAACGCTAATCCACGCCTTACAGGTCTTTAAGTCCGGGGCTACCTCAACGGAGACCACAGATGTAAGAGGGCTGATTCTGGGGTCTTTTAACCCGCCCCTTATTATCTCAGCCAGAACTCTGTGCACTTCTCCGTTAATGCGGGTATTCTTCACACTGTTTTTTCTCACCTTGGAACCTCCACCATAATATAGGCCTCCACGATATCAAGCTCCTGCATCTGGTCGAATCCGTCAAATACAAAACCGCATTCAAATCCGGCTTTCACCTCTTTTACATCGTCCTTAAAACGCTTTAAGGAAGCCAGTTTTCCTTCATAAATAAGTCCGTTATTTTCCTTTTCTCCCGGCCTTGTAATGCGAATCTTGCAATCTCTCTGGAAAATACCGTCAAGCACATAGGAGCCTGCAATATTTCCGACGGCGGATGCCCTGAAAATCTGCCTTACCTCCGCATGGCCAATCACCTTTTCCTCGAAAATCGGGTCTAACATTCCCTTCATGGCCGCTTCAATGTCGGCAATTGCCTGATAAATAACTCTGTATAATTTAATATCCACGCCTTCCCTCTCCGCAATGGCCTTTGCCATGGCGTCAGGACGGACGTTAAAGCCGATAATAATCGCTGACGACGCGGAAGCAAGGGATACGTCGGATTCGTTGATGGCACCCACGCCTCCATGGATGCACTTCACCACTACCTCCTCGTTGGAAAGCTTCATAAGGCTCTGTTTTACCGCCTCCACGCTTCCCTGAACGTCCGCCTTTACAATGATATTGAGCTCCTTTAAATTGCCCGCCTGAATCTGGTTGAAAAGGTCGTCTAAGGACATCTTGGCCTTGGTCTCCTCAAGCATCTTCTCCTTATTCTGGGCAAGATAGGTCTCCGCATAGGACTTGGCTGTCTTGTCGTTTTCATGGGCGATAAACACTTCTCCGGCGCTGGGAACGTCGGAAAGGCCCAGAATTTCCACAGGTGTGGAAGGCGTTGCCTCCTTCACCCTTCTGCCCTTGTCGTCAATCATGGCTCTTACCTTGCCGTGGCTGGCGCCTGCGGAAATAAAGTCTCCCACATGCAGCGTACCCTTCTGCACCAGAACCGTAGCCACAGGACCGCGCCCCTTGTCAAGCTCGGCCTCAATTACAAGGCCTCTTGCCTGCCTGTTGGGATTGGCCTTGAGCTCCATGATTTCCGCCGTAAGCAGAATCGTTTCAAGCAGTGTTTCAAGTCCTTCTCCCGACTTGGCCGATACGGGGACAAACTCTGTGCTTCCGCCCCAGTCCACGGGAATCAGCTCGTATTCGGTCATTTCCTGTTTTACCCTGTCAACGTTGGCGCCGGGCTTATCAATCTTATTCACGGCAACGATAATTTCAATCCCCGCCGCTTTCGCATGGTTGATTGCCTCCACTGTCTGGGGCATAACGCCGTCGTCCGCTGCCACTACAAGGATTGCAATATCCGTGGAGTTGGCGCCGCGCATACGCATTGCCGTAAACGCTTCGTGTCCCGGCGTATCCAGGAAAGTAATTGTCTGATTGTTAATATTTACAGTATACGCACCTATATGCTGTGTGATACCTCCGGCTTCCTTATCCGTCACATTTGTTTTACGGATTGCATCGAGAAGGGAGGTTTTACCGTGGTCAACATGGCCCATAACACAGATGACAGGGGGTCTGGTTTCCAGAGTTTCCTCCTTCTCGTCATCCTCCTTTAAGAGCTCCTCAATAACGTCAACCTTTTCTTCTCTTTCACAGATAATATCATACTCAATGGCGATATTCTCTGCATCCTCAAAGGAAATATCAGAGTTTACCGTCACAATCTGCCCTTTAAGGAACAGCTTCTTGATAATAACGGAAGGCTGCAGCTTCATCTTGTCGGCAAGCTCCTTGATGGTCAGCGAATCGGCAACGGTAATCACCTTGATTTGCTCCTCCACCACTTCAACCGCCTTCTTCTCGGGTTTAATGAATCTTCCCGCTTTGTTTTTGTTCTTTACTGCTGCGTCCTCATCCTCATAGATAAAGTCCTTCCTGGATTTTTTATCCTTCTCCTGGCTGATTCTGCGTTTTTCCTCGTCACGGCGCTTCTCATCCTTAACCGGGGCTTCCGCAGCGAAACCCTTACCCTGCTTTTCGGGCCGTCTAAATCTATTATCCTGCCCCTGGCCGCCTCTCTCACTGCGGTTATTATTTCCGCCAGACCTGTTATTATTCCTTTCAGCGCCATCCCTGCGGAAATCAGTTTTGCCAGCCGGAGCGCCCGGTCGGCTAACGCCATCGGGCCTGCGTGAAGTATTCCTGTTATTCCTCTCTCCCTGGCTCCTTTCGCCCTGATTCCTCGGCGCATTTCCCTGTGTCCTTTCATTTCTCTGGAATCTGTCCTCTCTTCCGGCAGGTCTTTGTCCGCCAGCCTCTCTCCCGACAGTCCGCTCGCCCCTCATCTGGTTATTCCTGTTTCCGCCTTCGCCTCTCGCCGGCCGCTCGGAACGTGCGTCCGTCCTTACCTGTCTTTCGGAACGCCCCGCAGACTCTGTGCGGGCTGCCGGTCCGGCCTGTGCCATCGCTCTGGCGTCTCTTTCCGCCTGCGCCGCTTCAGTTGCGCGTGCTGCCTGGGCAGCCTGCGCCTCCCGCTCGGCACGGGCTGCTTCCTCCGCCCGTGCTGCCTGGGCTTCTCTCTCGGCGCGGGCCGCCTGGGCGTTCCTCTGCTGTCTTTCCATTTCCATCCTTCTTGCCGTCTGCCTGAAATCCGACTGCATACTTTCCGGCATGGAGGGTGCTGTCAGAGGGCGGATGATTTTGTGGGGTGCCTCCTGTCTGCGTGCTCCCTGTCCCTGATTCTGGGACTGTCCCTGCCTTCCGCCGCCTGCCGGCCTGTTTCCCTGCCGGCCACCCTGTCCCTGAGGCGCCCTGCGCTCGCCCGAAGGTCGCTGCTGTCCCGGAATGTTACTGTTGCGTGGATTGCTCACAACGATAATTTTCTTTTTCTTTTTGGGCTGTTCGCCGCCCGCTGCCGGTCTCTGCTCCCTGCCGTTCATGGCATTGCCATTTGCAGCAGTACTATTTGCGGCAGCGCTGCCTGATGCCGGTTCGGACTTTGCCGTCTCCGGCTTCGTGCCGACTGTTTCCGGCTTTCCTGACTCCGAAGCCGCTAATTTTGCGCCGGCTGCCCCTGACTTTGCACCAGACGCCTCCGGCTTTCCGCCGGCCGCCGGTCTTTCCTCATACTTTGCCGCCGCCTTTACGCCCTCTAAAGCCCCTGATTTCACACCGTCAGTCCCTGGCTTTGCCTTTCCGAAAGCCTTTCTGACCATTTCCGCCGCATCCTCTTCAAGAGAGCTCTGCGCCGCCTTTACTTCAATTCCTTTATCCTGCAGAAAAGCAATGATTTCCCTGCTTTGCTTTTCCATTTCCTTTGCTATTTCATGCACCTTTATTTTGGCCATTCCACTACCTCCGTCTCATGCCTTATGATTCTTCCAAACGTTTCATGATATTTGCCGCCATTCCCTCGTCCGTAACAGCCACAGATGTTCTCATTTCCCTGCCGATTGCCCTGCCAAGCTGCACCTTGTCGGAATAAAAATAAATCGGCGTATTATAAAAAGCACACATATTGGTAAACTTTTTCTTAGTATTATCAGAAGCGTCGTTTCCGATAATCACCATTGCCGCGCTGCCCTCTTTGACCGCTTTTTCCGTTGAGAACTCGCCGCTTCTCAGATTCCTCCCTTTCGCTGCCAGCCCTAAAAGGGATAATACTCTGTCATTCATGAATCGCTGTAAACTCCTTTTCCAGATTGTCATACACTTCGTTTGGAATACTCATTTTGAAAGACCGTTCCAATCCCTTACTCTTTCGCGCTTTCAAAAGACACTCTCTTTCCATACAAAGATAAGCACCTCTTCCGTTCTTTTTGCCTGTTACATCCAGCACAATTTCATCCTCCGGCGTTTTCAGAATGCGCATCATTTCCTTTTTGTTTTTCATTTCTCCGCATCCGATGCACTGCCGCATGGGGATTTTCTTTGCCATGAAATCCCCCCTATTCCTTTATATCTTCAGCGGCCTTTGCGTATTCTTCCGAATCTTCGTAATCTTCAATTTCTTCTTCGTATCCCTCTTCGCCGCCCTCTTCTATATATTCACCGCCGGAAGCTTCTTCGGCATATTCGCCGCCGTCGTCCTGCGCATACTCATCCTCAAAGCCTTCCCCGGCATATTCGCCGTCCTGCGCGTAACCGCCGTCAGAGCCGTCCTCCCCGTATTCCTCCTCATAGCTTTCGGCATATTCCGTCTCTGTACCGTATTCGCCGCCCTCGTAATCCTCGTCGTATTCGTCATACTCATCCAGATAATCTTCATAACGGAAGCCCGGAGCATCCTTGGCCTGGGTCTCGCTCTTGATATCAATCTTATAGCCTGTAAGCCTTGCCGCCAGCCTGGCGTTCTGCCCCTCTTTGCCGATGGCAAGGGAAAGCTGGTAATCGGGCACCACCACCTTGGCCGTCTTTTCGTCCGGGTCGGCAAACACCGCCACGATTTTAGCCGGTGAAAGGGCGTTCTGAATCAGGTTGCCCGGATTTTCATCCCAGTTGATGATATCGATTTTCTCTCCCCGCAGCTCCTCCACAATAGAATTTACACGGACTCCGTTTAATCCGACGCATGCGCCCACCGCGTCAACGTTGGGGTTGTTGGACTTCACCGCCATCTTGGTTCTGCTTCCCGCTTCTCTGGCGATGCTCATAATCTCCACCGTGCCGTCGCGGATTTCTGTAACTTCCGCTTCAAACAGCCTCTTTACCAGCTCCGGATGGGTACGGCTCACTAAAATCCTGGGACCCTTGGGCGTGTTCTTCACCTCCAGGATATATACCTTAATCCTCTCCGTAGGCCGGAACACTTCGCTCTTTACCTGCTCGCTGTCATTTAAGATGCCATCGGCTTTTCCCAGATTAATGCTGATATTTCTTCCAATGTAACGCTGTACAATACCCGTTACGATATCCTTTTCCTTCTCAAAATACTGGTTATAGATAACGCTTCTTTCCTCCTCGCGGATTTTCTGGAGAATCACGTTCTTTGCGTTCTGTGTTGCAATCCGCCCGAACTCCTTAGACTTAATCTCCACATGGATAATATCGCCGGGCTGTGCGTCCGACTTGATTTCTCTGGCATCCTCCAAAGATATCTGAAGGCAGTCGTCCTCCACTTCCTCCTCTACCACTTCCTTTTCCGCATAGCAGAGAAAATCGCAGGTTTCCCTGTTGATTTCAACCTTCACGTTATCAGATTTGCCAAAATGATTCTTGCATGCCGTAATCAGAGAATTTTCGATTGCCTCAAAAAGCGTTTCCTTGCTGATTTCCTTCTCCTTTTCCAACACATCCAATGCTTCCATTAATTCCTTGTTCATTTTCCTTATCCTTTCCGCCCTTTGTTTTCTTATCGGGGCTAAAAATCCAATGTCAGTCTGACAACTGCAATATCTTTCCTGTTAAACACAGTCTTTTCCCCTTCACCTTCATTGGAAGACGGCATTTCGATGGTGATGGTGCCCTCGTCAAACGTCGTTAAAAAACCTGTAAATTCCCTCACGCCGCCTACCGGCTTAAAGGTCTTAATCTCCACCTCTTCACCAAGGCTCTTCTCAAGATGCTTATCCTTCTTAAGCTGTCTGCCAAGTCCCGGCGAGCTGACCTCCAGAATATAAGCGTCATCTATAAAATCCTCTCTGTCAAGGGCATCGGAAAGGGCGCGGCTGACGTTTTCACAGTCGTCAATGGAAACTCCCTCCTCCTTATCGATATAGCACCGCAGATACTGCTCGCCCCCCTCCCGGACATATTCAATATCATAAATCTCCACATGATTTGCCTCGGCTATGGGCGTTAAAAGCGCCTCGCATCTCTTCTCATAATCTTCTCTTTTTGACATCTGCTCACCTCTATCCCCAAAAAAGAGTGGACCGCAAAGCCCACTCTAAATTAACAAGTATCCATAATTCTTCTGTATTGTAGCACTCCTTAAGGCGAATTGCAATATACTTTTAGCATTTTTCCGTCATTTATGCCGGTTCTTTCTGATTTTCCTCCTTCCAGAGCCGGTAAAGCAGCGCTGCCGCCAGCGCAATAAAGCCTGCTCCGCCAATCAGCCCCACACAGGAGGGCCCCAGAAATACGTTGTAAGGCTTTTCAAGAGAGGTAAAGTAAACCCCAAAAGCCGCCAGGCCGTTTAACATCCCGTGCCCTACAACCGCCGGGAGACAGCTTTTTGTTTTTATCGTCACATAGGACAGGATAATCCCCATTACAATACAGAAAATACACATGGATAAAATTCCCGTCACCGGATATCCCCGGTAGCCCACGCCGTAATTATGACCCATGACCGTAAGAGGCGCGTGCCACAGCCCCCAGATAAGACCGCCAAGCAGCAGCGCCGGAACCGTCTTAAACTGCTTTAACAATCTGGGAAGCAGATAGCCCCTCCAGCCCCATTCCTCTCCCAGACAGGGAAGAAGGTTCAATAGCGGCGCCATAACAACGCCCATCATCAGCTGATTTGTGACGACTCTTTTCGCCTGCTGCGCGGTAACGGTATCCGCCGAAGCTCCCGCGCTCTCCGCCTGAGCCTTTAAAAGCACCTGCACATATCCCATTTCCGAATCAAAATGGTCGGGAAAAATTATAAAATAAAGCGCCGCTCCCAGAAAAATCAGCAGGGCAAACCCCGGCCAGACCAGCGCGTAATACTTCAGATTTCCCCTCAGGTTAAGGGAAATTCTAAGGTTCCCTGTCAGTCTGTCTTTCGTAAACAAAATGGTGAGAAGCGCCCCCGTTGCCGGGATAAACATCACGCTGCTTATGAGAGCCTGCGCCGTGTAGGCAGCAGTCACATCCGTGCTCCCCGCCATGGGCATAATGACAAAGATTTCCACCGCGTAGGTAAAAATAAAGGTAATCAGCAGATAAATAACTATCTGCCGGATATTGGCTTTCTTTTCGTCTGCATTCATATTCATTCTCCTGATTAATTCTTCCGATGCCGGTTCGTTTACATTAAAAATTCTGCTTCGTCTCCTCGTCATCAATTTCCAGCTCGAACTTCTGCTTGTCATGGACGCTGATTTCCCGTCCAAGCTGTATCTCGATGATTTTAAGCTCCGTGTCCGCCATTATGGTGTGACGGCTCCCGGCTTTCATTTCCAGAACGTCGCCGGCCTCTACCCTGCGGCACACCCCGTCAATCACACACCGGCCTTTTCCTGAAATGATATTCCAGATTTCATCCCGTCTGGCATGGCTGTGGTAATTCATACCATGCCCCGGCTTTAAGGTCACCTTGCTGGTCCGGCTTTCCCTGGTAACGTCCAGAACCAGAAAATCCCCCCAGGATTTCTCTGCAAACATCACCTGCTGGTCGATTTTATCCACAAAAGGCTTGATATAGCTGGACTGCTCCTTATCGGAAACCAGAATTCCCTCAGGGCTTGCGGACACCACCATATTTTTCAGCCCCATACAAAGCACCGGGACGTCCAGCTCGTTGAGCACATGCACGTTCTCGCAGGTCTCGTTTAAAATCGCCTCTCCTACACAGGGCTCCTCCATGGCCTCTGATAAGGTGTTCCAGGTTCCAAGATCCTTCCACTGTCCCTGAAAGCGCATCACGCAGATATCCGTCTCCCTCTCCACAACCGCATAGTCAAAGCTGATTTTATCCAGAGAATCATATCTGTCAAATAAAGTCTCATAATCCGCATACCCGATAATCTGTTTTGCCTTTCCAAGCACATATTTCATCTTATAGGCAAACACACCGCCGTTCCAGAGAGCGCCCTGACTGATATACTCCTTTGCGGTTTCCGCGTCCGGCTTTTCACGGAAGGTTTTCACCCCGCTCACCGTTTTCTTATCTGTGGGAAGGATATAACCGTATTTTTCACTGGGATAGGTGGGCTCCATTCCCATAAGCACCAGGCTGGCAGCGCTTTCCTCTGCCAGAGCCGCCAGTTTTTTCAACGCCTCAAAATAGTCGATTTCCACATAAGGGTCCACAGGACAGACAATCACGGGTTCCTCCTGTGAAATCCCGCAAACGTCATGAAGATATGCCGTAGCCAGCACGATGGCCGGAAAGGTATCCCTGCGACAGGGCTCCACACAGACTAAAACCTCGTCCCCAAGCTGGTTGTGAATAGAGGACGCCTGGGTTTTCGAGGTCGCAATCGTGACTGTTGCCCCTTCGTCCACCTCCCGTATCTGATGGTACATCCGCTGTACCATGGATTCGTAACCTCCGTCCTTTGTCCTGAAAATTTTGATAAACTGCTTGGAGCGGATATCATTGGACAGCGGCCATAACCGCTTTCCCGAGCCGCCCGACAATAAAATAATGTGCATCTGCCATTCTCCCGTTATAACAAGCTTCCTCCAGGTGCCCCCGTGCATAAGAAAAAGTGTCAAGAAAACCTGTACGTCAAGTTTCTCAACACTTTTCTTCCAGCAGGGGCAGTAGGAATCGAACCCACATCGACGGTTTTGGAGACCGCTGTTCTACCTTTGAACTATGCCCCTATCTCAGCGGTTTGAATCGCTGAATGGTATCAACTGCTTATGTGTTCATCAGCATACTTCGGTATTATAACTCACCAAAGCATCATCTGTCAACAACTTGATTTATTTTTCTTTCATCATTTTTCTTTAATACATCAGATGGTCCTTTGTGTCTTCTTCGATTATTTTGCTGAACTCCTTAATGTCCTTAGAGGGCTCATAGGCCTCCTCCGCGTAAAGAAGCTCATGAAGTTTTATTACATTTTCTTCCAGATTGACAGGCACCACGCAGTTTCCCTTCGAACCGATAATTCCTCCGTTTCGCATTCCTTCAAATGGAAAACCGTCGCTTACCGTCACTTCATATTCGCCTATCATGCCAAGCACAGGTATGATATCCTGTACGTCCAGTGAGGTGCGGACGCTGGGAAGCACGCCGTAAACCGCTTCCGTGAGGGCTCCTATGGAGGATTTCTTTCCCTTTTCCATCATGGCAACCAGCACGTCCCTCTGCCTCTGGGTCCGTCTGAAATCATCCCCGCCGCCATAACGGATACGGCAGTACGCCGTGGCCTGCAGTCCGTTCAGGGTCTGCTTCCCCGCCTGGGTCACGGGGGTATATTCAATATCCATCTCCTGCGCCATGGTGCTCTGGTAATTGTTTAAATGGGATATCTCCGTTTCGGTTACTTCCATTTCAATGCCCCCAAGAGCGTCCACAGCCTTCATCAGCCCTTCAAATCCCACTGTAATATAGTCTGTCAAAAACAAGTCGGTATTCATGTTTATCATGCCGATTGCCTGCTCCGGGCCGCCTAACGCATAAGCGGTATTGCACTTCTTATAAACGTCGTTCCCCAGATTTAAATAAGTATCCCTGTAGATAGAAACAAGGCGTATCTCGTGATTATCCATGTCGATGGAGCAAATCATTATCGTGTCGCTTCTGTTGCCCTTCCCAAGGCTCCCGTCTCTGGCGTCCACGCCGAAAAACGCCACATTATATATTCCTGTGTACTTGCTTTCCTCCTTTGTCTGAGAAATTTCCACGATTTTTTCCTTAACCTCCGGATTAACCGCAATGTTTTCTTCCTTTATAACATCCTTTTCCGCGCCGGTTTCACTGTCGGTGGCACGCAGCGTAATATACAAAAATCCCAGGGCTGCCACTAAAACCACAGCCTCTAAAATAAATAATGGAATGTGTTTTATCCACTTTTTCTTATCCATTCCTGACTCCTTTTGCAGCTTCCATGATAAAACTCTGATATATCTTACCACAAACCGACCAGTTTGAACACTATAAATTCGTTTTTTTGTCAGTTTTGTAATATTTCTGTCATAATATCCCGACGCACGATTCAGAATGGTTTTCCGGTACGGTCTATGAAAGCGCAGCCACCGCCTCCGCCACGTTTTTTACTCCAATCACTTTGATTCCGGAAATCTCCTTCACGCTGTCAACGCAGACGGATGGTATGATACAGGAGGAAAATCCCAGCTTTTTTGCCTCCTGTACTCTGGCCTGAATCATGCTGATTCCGCGCACTTCCCCGCTAAGTCCCACTTCTCCCATAGCGATGAGCCTGCTGTCAATCACTCTGTTTTTAAAGCTGGAAACCACCGCAAGGGCAATGCCCAAATCAATGGCCGGCTCCATAATCCTGATTCCCCCCGCGATATTTACATAGGCGTCGCAGTTGCCCAGGGAAAGCCCCAGCCTTTTTTCAAGCACGGCAATAAGGAGGTTGACTCTGTTAAAATCCGTCCCTGTGGTCTGTCTTCTGGGAATCCCGAAGCTGGAATGGCTCACCAGCGCCTGGATTTCCACCAGCATAGGCCTGGTTCCCTCCATGGAGCACACCACAACAGAGCCGCTTGCCTCCTCGGGCTTACCGCTCAGCATAAACTCCGAGGGGTTTAAAACCTCCTTAAGCCCTGAGGCTTCCATTTCAAAAACGCCAATCTCATTGGTGGAGCCGAACCGGTTCTTTACGCCCCGCAGAATCCGGTAGGAGGCATGCCTGTCCCCTTCAAAATAAAGCACCGTGTCAACCATATGCTCCAGCACCCTTGGTCCCGCCACCGTGCCTTCCTTTGTCACATGACCCACAATGAAAACGGAGATATTAAGTCCCTTTGCAAGCTGCAAAAGAACGCCTGTGGCCTCCCGGACCTGAGACACACTGCCCGGCGCAGAGGAAATGTCCTCGTGGAACATGGTCTGGATAGAATCAATTACCACAACGTCAGGCTGCGAATGTCTGATAATTTCTTCTATGAAGCCAAGCCCGTTTTCACACAAAAGCTTTAAATTTCCGTTAAATTCTCCCACACGGTTTGCCCGGATTTTTATCTGCTTTAAGGATTCCTCTCCCGAGACATAGAGAACCTCCCGCCCGTCAATTGCCAGATTCCTGCATACCTGCAAAAGAAGGGTGGACTTGCCAATCCCCGGGTCTCCGCCCACCAGGGTAAGGGAACCGCGCACCAGCCCGCCTCCAAGCACCCTGTCAAGCTCCTGCATCCGGGTAGTCATCCTGTCTTCCTCTTCTAAGGATATCTCCGAAAGCGCCGCCGGAGCCGGCCGCTCCCTTCCCGCAGATTTTCTGTTTTTGTCATGAATTCCCGCCATACGGTTGCCTGTAACCGCCGTTTCTTCCACAAATGTGTTCCATTCTCTGCATCCCGGGCATTGTCCCATCCATTTTGAAGATTCATAGCCGCAGCTTTGACAGAAGAATATAGTTGTATTCTTTCCTTTTGCCATAAAAAATACTCTCCGTTTCAACAGGGAAGATTTTCTTTCCCTGGTATAAAACAAAAGCCGCCGCAAAACCTTTTATCATTTTGCAGCAGCCTCCGTTTTGTTGTCCTTATTTTTCTTTATTTTTTTATTGTCACATCAGCTTTCCCCGTTTCGGAAAACTCCACGCTTAAATTCAGCTTACCGCCTAAATTGGTCTTCATTTTGCCGATGCTCTTGCCATCCACAAAAACCTCGTACTCAGTGTCTTCATTGAGTCCTAAGGTAAGCTGCGCATCCTCGACGCCTTCCACGGTAAATTTCACCTCGTCCGCTGTCTCTGAAAAATGGGAAACGCTGGTTCCCGGCACCGACTCATAGGCGAACATTCCGTTTTTTTCAAGCTTTGTCATGGTTTTATAGGTTTTCACCTTATATAAATCCCCGCAATGCTCAAAGTCTTCCAGCTTGGCCTTTCCTTCCAACATATGGTTGCCAAAACTGATAGTTCCGTCTGCTTCTGACCGTAATAATTCCTCTACAACTGCCATTTTCTTATGTCCTCCTGCTATCCCCTTATGTTTATCAGGTTAATGTCAGTATAATATATTTTTGCGCCGATATCCACCGGAAAATTCTAAAATTTTTGTGTTTTTGGAACGCCCCGTAAAGGCGCCCCCTACGCCCGGCATCCGTTTATCCGGTACGCTTTTCCTCCGCCGTCTGGAAAACCACCTGGCCCTTCCGAAAGCCCGCTGTCACGGTATCTCCCGCCTTTACCCGGCCTGAGAGTATCTCCTCGGCAAGCTTATCCTCCACCACATTCTGGAGCGCGCGCTTTAAGGGTCTGGCCCCCATCTTGTCGTCGGAATACTTTGCCAGAATGTGTTCCTTTAAGGCGCTGCTCACCGAGAGCTTAATCTGCATCTGTTCCCTGCACCTTTTTGCCAGGTTGCCGCTAAGAAGATTGATAATTTCATGCATTTCCTTTTTGTCAAGAGGCTGGAATACCATAATCTCATCAATCCGGTTGATAAACTCCGGCTTGAAAAGCTTTTTAACCTCCTCCATCACCCCGGCCTTCATTTTTTCATAATCCTGTTCCTTAGAGGTTTCCATGGAAAACCCGAGATTTTTCGGAGCCACAATTCTCTGTGCGCCGGCATTGGAGGTCATGATTAATATGGTGTTTTTAAAGCTCACCCTGCGCCCCTTTGAATCCGTGATATGTCCGTCGTCAAGCACCTGCAAAAGCACGTTGAACACATCGGGATGGGCTTTCTCGATTTCATCAAAGAGTACCACGGAGTAAGGGTTTTTCCTTATCTTCTCGCTGAGCTGCCCGCCCTCCTCAAAGCCCACGTATCCCGGAGGCGAACCAATCATCTTTGATACGGAATGTCCCTCCATATACTCTGACATGTCCACCCTGATTAACGCGCTCTCCGTTCCGAACATGGCCTCCGCAAGCGCCTTTGACAGCTCTGTTTTTCCCACGCCGGTAGGTCCCAAAAACAGGAACGAGCCGATGGGCCTCCCCGGGTCCTGCAAACCCACTCTGCCTCTTCTGATGGCTCTGGAAACGGCGCTAACCGCCGCCTTCTGGCCGATTACACGCCTGTGCAGCACGCTTTCCAGCCGAAGCAGCCGCTCGCTTTCCTTTTCCGTAAGCTTTTTCACCGGCACCTTTGTCCAGGAGGAAACCACCTCGGCAATTTCATTTTCACTTACCGCAAGGCTGCTCTCCGTCTGCTGCCTGCGCTTGCGTTCCCGGGCTCTCTCATAATTTCTGATGAGCTTTTCCTGCTCCCTGCGAACCTCGCCGGCTTTTTCAAACTCCTGCCTTTTCAGGCAATCCTCTACCTGGGCGTCCATATCCTGAATCCGAAGAAGCATTTCCTTTAAATTTTCCGGCGTCCGGGTATTGTTCAGCCGAACCGCCGCTGCCGCCTCGTCGATCAAATCAATGGCCTTGTCGGGAAGGTTCCTGTCGTTAATATAGCGTTCCGAAAGCTGTACCGCCGCCGTAATGGCGTCCTCCGTAATGGTAACTCTGTGATGCTCCTCATATTTGGGAGCCACCCCCTTTAAGATTTCCACCGCCTCTTCTATGGTGGGCTCCTCCACGTAAACCGACTGGAATCGTCTCTCCAGGGCAGCGTCCTTCTCAACATATTTATGATATTCCGCCACGGTGGTTGCGCCAATCATCTGCAACTCCCCTCTTGCAAGGGAAGGCTTAAGGATGTTGGAAGCGTCGATGGCGCCTTCCGCTCCGCCCGCTCCGATAATCGTATGCATCTCGTCCAGGAAAAGGATGACGTTGCCGTCCTCCTCCACCTCCCGGATAACCTTCTTGATTCTCTCCTCAAACTCGCCTCTGTATTTGGAACCGGCCACCATCCCCGACAAATCCAGGGTAAGCAGCCTTTTGTTCTGCACGGTAAAGGGCACCTCCCCCGCCACAATGCGCAGGGCAAGCCCTTCCACTACCGCCGTTTTTCCCACCCCCGGTTCCCCGATAAGGCAGGGATTATTCTTGGTCCGGCGGCTTAATATTTCGATAACCCTCCTGATTTCCCTCTCTCTGCCAATCACAGGGTCAAGAGCTCCTGCGGCGGCTAACGCCGTCAAATCCCGGCTGTACTGCTCTAATGCGGAGCCTGCACGCCCCCTCCTTGCCTGCTTTCTCCCTAAATCCTCTTTATATAAATTGCCGTCCTCGCCCATGGAAATTAAAGTGTCCGCATACAGCTTCTGCACGGAAATCCCAAGGGTATTGAGCAGCCGCACGGCCACGTTTTCCGCTTCCTTAAGCATTGCAAGAAGAATATGCTCCGTGCCGGTAGCGTTCGACCCAAAACGGTCCGCCTGCCTGTGCGCCTCCTCAAGGACAAATTTTGCCCGCGGGGAATATCCCTGCCGCTCCCGAAGCGCAACCGTAACCTCCGGCATGATAAGCTCCTGTATCATTTCCACGATTTTTTCTTCATCTGCGCCGTTTCCTTTCAGAACCCTGGCCGCCACTCCCTCCTTCTCCCGAAGAAGGCCCACCAGAATATGTTCCGTACCCACATACCCGGCACTCATTCTGGACGCCATTTTCTCCGCAAGGGACAGCGCCGCTTTTGCCCTGTCCGTAAAACCACCTGACTGCATATTAGGCTCCTCCAAATTCTTCATATATTTCATCAATCATCTGATGCACTTCATCCTTAGAAACGCCTTTGCAGATTCCTTTTGCAAGGATTACCCGCAGATTTTCATCCATCTCATTCAGAGAGGTAAGCTTATCTGCGTCCAAAGCAATAACGGCGCCCTTTCTTCTGTCCACCTTCAAAAAGCCTTCCTGCTTTAATACCGTGTAGGCTTTATTTACGGTGTGCATATTGATGCCGATATCATCCGCAAGCTGCCGCACAGAAGGAAGCGCATCTCCCTCCTGAAACCGGGCCGATGCAATTCCAAGGATGATTTGATTGCGAAGCTGCAGATAAAGCGCCTCCTCACTGCTGAAATCTATCTCAATAACCATATGCACATCCTTCCTGTCACTAAATGGTCATGCATTTATAAATCCTTATCATCCATATTGAGGAATTCAAATTCGAATTCATCGTCGTCTATCAGGAAATTCTGCGGCTTTCTGGAGGCCGGTTTTCTTGCCGGCTGCGCATCTTCCGCCGCATAAAGCTCCCTTTCTCCTTTCGCTCTCGAACGAGTCTGCCTGTCCCCGGATTTTGCCGGGCGCTCCTGCGGCTCCGAAGATATTCTCCTTCTCCTTACGGGAGCCTCCGCCTGCCCTTCGTCTTCCTCCTGGGTCTTTCTCCTTCCCCGCTTTCTTACGGGAGCTTCTTCCTCCTCTTCTTCCTCTTCTTCCTCCTCTTCTTCTTCCTCTTCCTCCTCCTCTTCTTCCTCATACTCGTAATCGTAGGAGAGGGAACGCACCTTGAAGATGAGAACCGTAACGGCTATAAAAAGCAGGACAATAACCACTGCAAGGACAATAATAATAATCTTACTGTTGTCCACCTGCTTCTGAAGCTTCTGGTTGTTTTCGTTTGCAACGCCCACTGCCGATAAAAGCTCGTTTAACTTCTGTCTGTTTCCTTCAACATTGTTGTAAAGATAATACTCGTACTCTCCGGTATCGTTCTGGGCATAAACTACCTCATAGTCGTTGTGCTCAGGTTCAGGAGCCGGCTCCGGCTCCCCGGTCTCTCCCTCGGGATTTTCTCCGCCTTCTCCCTCCGGCGCTTCGCCCTCAGGGTTCTCGCCGCCTTCTCCTTCGCCCTCGGGAGGCGTCTCGCCGCCTTCCGTCTCTCCAGCCGCGCCCACTTCCACCAAATCTGAACGCACATAGCCCTCTACGGTCTTTCCGTTATAGCTACAGGTTATCTGATACCACTTCTTCCCTGCATTATCATTTGCCTCACCAATCAATGTGATTCCTGTACCGTTCGGCAGAGAACCCACGGCGCTGTGCTGGGTAGACGCGCCGGAACGCACTCTCACGCTCTTTTCTGATTTAATCACCGCCTGGGTCTCCCCGATTGCGGTGGGCACCGTTTCCGCCGGACTGCCGGAGGACAATGAACCGGAAGATGCGGGCGCGCTCTCGCTCACCTTAATTGTATCGTTTGTCTGCACCAAATCGCTTCTGATATAACCGTGGCCGCCTCCGGATATGGGAACCTGATACCATACCGTCCCCGAAGCATCCTTAACTGCCCCCTGAATGTCTATTGTCTTGCCCTGAGTGGTGCTGGCAACAACCTCACTGTCCGCGCTTGCCTGCGCACGTATGTTTGCGGTCTTTGCAACTACTTTTCCCTCCGCCGCAAAGCTGGTAATTGCCGTCATGAAAAATACCGCCAGAAACAGTAAAAGACCAGCCAGGCGCCTTGTCACATTTAACCTTTTCATTTCTATTATTCCCTCATCTTTCCCGTGTATAACGTTTACTTCCATCATCTCCTGTACGTTCTTTTCCATAACCGGCCATGGCCATGTTTCTCTGCCTTTCATTTCTGGCTTCCGTCTCCACGTTCCTATGGAAAGCCTCCTCGCATTTCGGACAAAAATGCCCGCTTTTGATTGCAATTCCGCACATTTCACATTTCAGGAATCCGCCTCTGTTTTCGATTACCTCGAAACGGTTTTCCTTAACCATCTGCCGAATGGACTTGCGCGAAACGCCTGTTTCAATTGATATATCGGAAACATTGGCCCCCTTATGCTTTTCCAGATAACTTCTGACCTTGCCGTAATCATCGTACTCGGACTCGCCGCATTCCTCGCAGCGGTATTCCCCAAGCCCCTTATAAACCAGCACTCCCCCGCATTTTTCGCATATAACGGGTCTTTGCTGGTCTTCTGACAACTGCAGCATTCTCATCTTTTCAGCCATATTTTTTCTTCCCCCCTCTCTATGCCTCGTCAATCGCTTTTCCGATGTCATGACGCATATATTTGTTATCAAAGGACACCCATTCGGCAGCCTTGTAAGCGTTTGCCCTGGCTTCCTTCAAATCCTTTCCCTTAGCCGTGATTCCAAGCACTCTGCCTCCGTTTGTTACAATCCCCTGCTCCGTCCTCTTCGTTCCTGCATGGAAGCAGAAATAAGAATCCTGCCCTTCAAACTTCTCCAGTCCCTTTATCACAAGACCCTTCTCATATTTTACCGGATATCCCTCGGACGCCAGCACCACACAAACCGCCGCATTATCCTCAAACTGAAGGTCAATCTCATCGAGACGTCCGTCAATACAGGCCTCCATCACCTCAATGATATCGTTCTTCATCCGGGGCAGCACCACCTGCGCCTCCGGGTCTCCGAATCTTGCATTATATTCAAGCACCCGGGGCCCCTTTTCCGTCAGCATCAGCCCGAAAAAGATAATCCCCTTAAACTCTCTGCCCTCCGCCGCCATGGCGTCAACGGTTGACTGGTAAATATATTTCTTACAGAAATCCTCCACTTCCTCCGTATAGAAAGGACTGGGTGAAAAGGTTCCCATACCGCCGGTATTAAGACCTGTATCACCATCCCCCGCCCTCTTGTGGTCCTGGGCGGAAGTCATGGTTTTGATGGTCCTTCCGTCCACAAAGGAAAGTACCGACACCTCCCGGCCTGTAAGAAATTCTTCTATTACAAGACGGTTTCCGGCGCTGCCGAACTGATGCTCCAGCATAATTGTCCGCACCCCTTCTCTGGCCTCTTCCAGGTTCTGACAGATAAGCACCCCCTTTCCCAGCGCAAGGCCGTCCGCCTTAAGCACAACAGGAAAATCTGCCCCTTCCAGATATGTAAGCGCCTCGTCCGCCGAGTCAAAGGTTTCGTAGCCTGCTGTGGGAATCTGGTACTTCTTCATCAAATCCTTGGAAAACGCCTTGCTTCCCTCGAGAATCGCCGCATTTTTCCTGGGGCCGAAAACACGCATCCCCTCCTTTTCCAGTTCATCTACAAGACCGCCCACCAGAGGGTCGTCCATACCCACAATGGTTAAATCAATTTCCTTTTCTTTTGCAAATGCCGTAATTTTTTCAAATTCCATCACGCCGATGGGAACACATTCCGCAATCATGCCGATGCCCGCATTGCCCGGAGCGCAGTATATTTTATCTACTGCAGGGCTCTTTGCCACGCTCATGGCAATTGCATGTTCTCTGCCGCCGCTGCCTACAATCAATACCTTCATGTTTTCCTCCCCTTTATTCTTACCGGCTAACCCTGCCATTGTCAGCCTTTGCCGCCGGCAATCTCCGCCATGGCAATTTCATCTATCGCCCTGGGCAGTATCACCCATTCCGCCTGCTCCATCACTCTGCGCTGAAGAATCTCCGGCGTGTCGCCGTCAAGAACCTCCACTGCTTTCTGTGAAATAATCTTCCCCGTATCCGTCCCCGCATCCACAAAATGCACCGTAGCGCCGGTTATTTTCACCCCTCTTGCAAGAACTGCCTCATGAACCTTCAATCCGTAAAAACCCGTTCCGCAGAAAGAGGGAATCAGGGAAGGATGAATATTGATAATTCTGTTTTGATAAATTTCGGTCATCTCTTCCGGCAAAATCACAAGGAAACCGGCAAGTACAATCAAATCAGGATTCAACTCTTTAAGTTTTGCCAGGAAGGCCTGATTAAACTCTCCCCTGCTTTCATAGCTTTTAGGAGAAATGCAAAATGCCGGAATCCTCTCGTTTTCCGCTCTTTTTAAGGCATATGCCCCCGCATTATTACTTATAACACCCGATATTTTTGTATTTCTTATGGTTCCGTTTTTGATGCCGTCGATGATTGCCTGAAGATTGGTTCCTCCGCCCGAAACACAGACTACAATGTTCAGCATATTGTCACTCCCTTTTCCCCGGCCTTTACGGAGCCCACCACAAAGGCTTTCTGCCCGGCAGCCGATACGGCGGCCAGTGTCTTATCCGCATCCATTGGCGCCACTGCCAGAACCATTCCAAGCCCCATATTGTAGGTATTATACATCATCCTTTCCTCTAACTGCCCCTTCTGCGCAAGCAGCTTAAAGATGGGTGGCAGTGGATAGCTGTCTTTCTCCACAACGGCGTGAATATTCTCCGGAAGCATTCTGGGAATATTCTCGTAGAAACCGCCGCCTGTGATATGACTGCAGCCTTTAATAACAACGCCTGCCTCCTGAATGCTCTTTAACGCCTTTACATAGATAATGGTAGGCGTAAGCAGCGTCTCCCCTAAGGTACTTCCCAGCTCGTCATAATAGGTGTCAAGGCTTTCCACTGTCATGTCAAATACCTTTCTTATCAGAGAAAAACCGTTGCTGTGAACACCGGAGGATGCAATCCCTACAAGAACGTCTCCCGGCTTAATTGCCGCTCCGGTAATCAGGTTTTTCTCGTCCACCACGCCTACAGCAAAACCGGCCAGGTCATATTCCTCCGCCGGCATAAGCCCCGGGTGCTCCGCCGTCTCGCCGCCTATTAACGCGGCGCCTGCCTGCTTACAGCCCTTTGCCACTCCTTTTACAATTGCGGCGATTTTTTCGGGATAATTTTTGCCACATGCTATGTAATCCAGGAAAAACAACGGTTCCCCGCCCGCGCATGCAATGTCGTTCACACACATGGCAACGCAGTCGATTCCCACCGTGTCGTGCTTATCCATAAGAAACGCCAGCTTCAATTTGGTTCCCACTCCGTCGGTTCCCGAAACCAGCGCGGGTTTTTCCATGTTTTTAATAGAAGAGAGGGAAAACGCCCCTGAAAATCCCCCCAGGCCACCCAGCACTTCCGGCCTTAAGGTTTCCTTTACATATTCTTTCATCAGCTCCACGCTGCGGTAACCGGCTTCAATATCCACTCCTGATTTTTTGTAATCCATGTTTTGCTCCCATCTGCGCGCCCTGCACGCGTACAAACCGGGGAGAGCGCAAGCTTTCGCTTTCACTTCCCCTCCTGATTTTCTTCTTATGAACTCACACTTTCAATAATTCTTATAGCCTTCGCTTTGCAGTCTGTCATCCTTTTTCCGGACGCTTTCTTTCATCTTCAGGCTGTAATCCTTCAGTCTCTTAAGAAGCTCCCCATCGGAGGTTGCAAGTATCTTTGCCGCCAAAATCCCCGCATTGGCTCCCCCGTTTATGGCCACAGTCGCAACCGGTATCCCCTGAGGCATCTGCACAATGGAATACAGAGAATCCCTTCCGCCTAAGGATGTCGTATGCATGGGAATGCCAATTACCGGCATGGGAAAAATGGCCGCGCACATCCCCGGCAGGTGGGCTGCCATCCCCGCCCCGGCAATAATTACCTTAAAGCCCTTTTCTTCGGCGGTTTTTGCATATTCAAAAAACACATCCGGCTCCCTGTGCGCTGAAATGATTCTCATCTCAAAGGAAATCCCAAGCTCATTAAGGACATCGGCTGCTTTCGCCATCACCGGCATATCCGAGTCGCTGCCCATTACAATTCCTACCTGTGCCATAAATAATCCTCCTGCAAATTTCTGTTTACTGTGCCTTGTATTCTATAACATCATACTATAAAAGGTTTGGGGTGCGCAACTATATTTTGTTAAGAAATGATAAATGTGGGGGAGAGGGACGCTCAGAGCCGGGAACAGTCGTTCGCCGCCTGCTAAAAATGTGTTTCGCTTATGGTCATGAAAGGCGTGCAGAACTGCCGCTTTCGGCAGATAAGATAACATAAATTCTGCGACAATAACTTATATTTGTGTGAAAGCGGAGCCGGAGCGGGGAATATTCCCCGCTCCGGCGGCCCATTCACCAAATCCCCTAATCCTCAAGCGGCCAATTTAACTCCTCGCACCCCGCCAGCACAAACCTCCCCTCCACAATTACCGGAATTACTTCCTCGTCATGGGTCACCACGCTGACCTCGCCCAATTCGTCATAGGGAATGGTGATATCCGTGTGACAGTTAAAATATGCCGACGCGTCTTTATTCTTTCTCTTTAAAGAGCACTCGTTATCCCTTGCGATAATTTCCTTTCCGTCGGGATTGCAGACCACAACATCCTCCGCATGGGAATAGCAGGTGTCTCCCACAGCAAAATGGGGACCTGTCTTTTCCGCTATTAATATAGGAAGCTTATCTTCTATTCCATACTTTTTCGCCATCACATAGGCTGTGGTATTCGTGCCGATGGCAAACTCTCCAAGAGGCACGCTGTCATGATGGAACAATACGTTATCCCTGACAAATTTCCGGTTCTGCTCCCTGTCCTCAAAATTGCCGCAGTCATAGTCCGTCACCATTCCGTCCTCAAAGGTAAGGGAAAGATTCTTAAACTCAAGCTCCCGCAGATAGACTCTGCTCACATGGAGAATCCCTTCCGTCCCTGCAAGAACCGGTGAAGTAAACACCTCGCCCACAGGAATATTCACATCCGCCACACAGTTTTCAAAGTTTGTCTGTTTATCGGGATTTTCAAGGGGATGGAGCATCACCTTTAAATTTGTCCTGTTCCCTTTCATTCCCTTGACAATCACATATTTTCCCTTATCCAGCGTGTCAATGATTACCTGCTGCATTCGCTGATACAGCGCGTAATCCAGCGTGTTAAGCTTTACTGTTTCATCAAAAATTGCGGAAAAGTCCTCTCCGATTTCAGGTACGGGAAAGGCAATAATGGTAAAACTCCTCTCCTCACCCCTGATATACTGATTCACCAACTCCCCGGACGCCGACATATATTCCACCATGAGCTTTTGCTGCTCTCCGGATAAGTGCAGTGCTTCCGGCTTTTCCTCCAGATTTACCGGCTTTTCTCCGAATATTTCCATTACTGCCGGGCCGCCGAAAACCGCCGCCTCTTTTTTGTATTTCTCATATCCTTCTTTTAAGGCTTCCAGATGTACCTGCATCAGCCTTCTGTCAAACACAAGAGCCTGGTCGTCCTTATGGTCAAAATCATACTGCTTGTTGGGCGCCGCGCCGTAATACCCCACCCGGCTCATGCCCCTTCCCTGCAAAATACTGGCAGCCGCGCGGTAAATCGTGGGACGCAGCCCCATTTTCATGAAATTATCCACCGCCTTTTTTATTACGGGCTCAAAACCAAGACAATACCGGATATTCACCGTCTTTTTTCTGGTGATGTCCTTATTTCCCACCGCAAAACCAATCCGGTAGCCCTCCGTGTAAGTGTCCGCCATTTTCTGCAGAGTTTCCTCCGAAAGAGTATTCAGATGCTTCCAGGTCTTTATCTCGTTGTCGGTAACATATTCCCCGAACCGGTACAGATACCGGTAATCCGTCAAATCCGATTCTATAATGCGTAGAGCAAAATCCGACTCCGGCACAACCATATCCCGTATTTTCTGCTCCGTGGCTTCCCTTGTATAGTCGCTCACATAAAAATAAAGAATATCCCGCAAAGCCTCCCTCTCCGGAAGCCCTCCGTTTTCCTCCTGCTCACAGACAAAAGAGCCGTAGATTTCCAGAAACAGCTCCATGCGAATAACCATATCCGAAAGCCTTCTCTCGAAAATAAACGGAATAAGACTGCGCAGCTCCGCATACAAAAAACAAAGAAGCCGCCCGTATTCCTTTCCGAAAATCTCCCCGCAGACTCGCGGATTCCCATAGCTTTTTCCGTAATTCCCGGGAAGAATATCCTCATACAGCCTGTAATTTCTCTCTTTCAGCTCCTCCACAGGACTTTTTTCAAGACCGCCGTCCATGATAAAGGCATAATTCTCCATTATCAATTCCAGAAAACCCGCTGTTTTCACGAAATATTCCTGAAATTCCGGCCGCAGACCGGTTTCACTCTTTATCTCCTTAATTCTGTCCTTTGCAAGCAAAAATCTTTCTTCAATCATCATTTCACATACGCTCCCGCAAATAATATCAGACTAAGCATAGCAAACGCCAGGACATTAGCAACAATCCCCAGCAACGTAAAAAGCTTATATTTATCCTTTTCTGAGGTAGACCAGATTCCCAGCGTAAGCCCTATGGTCATAAAAACAACCGCCAACAGCGCAGCTGCAGCGTCTCTGCTCGTGGCATTCCCCCCTGTGCTGTAGGAGAAATAAACCGCAAGCCCCAGCGTAATGGCGGCCAGCACCCCGAGAATTGTTGACATAATCCCTTTTTCCGTATGCTTTTTGTTGGTGAAAATAAATCCCTTATCTCTCAGCATGCTTTCCTACCCCTGTCAGAAAAAGGCACCCCGCTCAGGGAATGCCCTTTTTTCAAAACAATATTTTTGATCTGTGCGCCAACAGCTTAGAGCCCCCGATAATCATTAATATCCCGCAGACAATCCCTGTCACCAGTGCCACAACGCCCACTGCAATGCTCATCGCGCCTGCCCCGCTCATCGTTTTATAAACCTTTTCTTCCATACTGCCTCTCCTTTCCGCGGCTCCCCCGCCGCTGTCAGGTACTTTACCTGGCGCCGTACCTCTCATAGTACTCGTCAACAGACTTCTTAATCTCGTCATTAATATAAATTTGCCCCTTGTAAGGCTTATTATACAGATATTCCACCACTTCGCCCATATTTACAATGGCGTTCGCCTCAAAGCCGTACTTCTCTTTGATTTCCGCAAGGGCGCTCTTGTCGCTCTGTCCTTTTTCCATCCGGTTCAGGGATACCATAAGGCCTCTTACCTCCACGTCGGCCTGAGCCTTTATAATGGGATAAGTCTCTTCAATGGACTTGCCGGAGGTCGTGACGTCCTCAATTATCACTACTCTGTCCCCGTCCTTCAGCTTACTGCCCAGCAGAATTCCGGTATCGCCATGATCCTTTTCCTCCTTGCGGTTGGAGCAGTAGCGAATTTCCTTTCCGTAAAGCTCGCTGATGGCCATGGCAGCCGCCACAGCAAGAGGGATTCCCTTGTAGGCCGGCCCGAAAAGCACGTCAAAATCAAGGCCGTAGCTGTCATGAATCGCCTTTGCATAATATTCCCCCAGCTTACGGAGCTGTATACCGGTCACATATCCCCCGGCATTCATAAAAAAAGGAGATTTTCTTCCGCTTTTTAGCGTAAACTCGCCGAATTTAAGCACCTGGCTGTCCACCATGAATTCGATAAATTCCTGTTTGTATGCTTCCATAATCGTTGAAACCTCCTGTGTATGCTTTTGAATTTCTTCCATAGTCTACCATAAAACCATGGGATTTTCAATTGATTAATTCCGCCGTTTTACAGGCTTTCGGATTTATTTCTTGTTTTTCCGGCTTATAGATATGTTATTGTATACAAAATTTTTTTATTTTCCTGTAACCTTCCGCCTCCCCTTTTCATCTAATTGTTGTAATATGAAAACGGCCGTTTCATACGAGAAAGCTTTCGGAATTTTTTCGTGGAAAATCTTCCGTGGCATGGAAGGACATCAAAATGACAAAAGAAATATTTTCGGCAGAGGTATTAAAGGCAGAAAAAAGCCTCTATCATATCGCCAAATCCATTTTGACAAATGACGAGGACTGTGCGGATGCAATGCAAAATGCGATTTTACATGCCTACGAAAAACTGCACACGCTCCGCAAAGAGGCTTATTTTAAAACCTGGCTTACCCGGATACTGATAAATGAATGCTATCAGATTATCCGGTCAAAAAAGCCGCTTGTTTCCTATGAGGATTATTTTGAAACACATACACAGACGCAAGAAGATACTGATACGGATGTTTTCAGCGCAATAATGGAGCTGGAAAAAAATTACAGGATTCCTTTTGTCCTGTTCTATGTGGAGGGCTTTTCCATAAAGGAAATCAGCCGTATGCTGGACATTTCCCAGGGGGCGGTGAAAACGCGGCTTTTCAGGGGGCGGAATCTTGTAAAAGAAAATTTGACAGGAGGGTATGGTAATGAAAAATAACAAATGGAGCCATGATTTCCCCGAAGTACCGGACCTTGTGCATCAGAAGGTGTTAAGCGCCCTTGCCGATTTGGAAAATCAGGAGGATAAAAAAATGAAAAATATAAAAACACAGACAATGAAAACACGAACCCTTATCATTTTAGCCGCAGCTCTGGTCATTCTGCTTGGAACAACTGCGGTGGCGGCGGAACTGTTCAAATGGAATGAAAAGGCAACGGACATTTTTGTTGCAGACCCCGGGCAGCAGGACAAACTGGTAATGGAGCAGGTTGCCCAGGAAAGCGGCCAGTCCGTAACTGACAACGGCCTTACCATCACTGCCATTCAGACTATACAGGATTCCAACTGCTTCTACGCTCTGTTTGAAGTTACGGCACAGGACACCGGCCTTGTAATCGATGCCGACTGCGGTCTATCCTACCAGATAGATTATCCGGGAGCACAGAACCCCTTCGGCTACATGGGATGGGGCTTTATTGACAGCAGCAGGCAGGAACCGGGAAACAGCAGATACTTCGAAATTTACGGAACTAAAAATGAGGAAAGTATGGAAGACTTGAATATGAATCTGAACTTTACCGCCTTGACTGGCCCCGGCCAAAAGGCAGTGGAAGGGGAAGCTCTCATTGAAGGAAACTGGAATTTTTCCCTTACCGTTCATCCTGCAAGGTCTGTCCGTTTTGACTTAAACCGCAAATGCCAGATTAACGGCTGCGAAATATACGTGGAATCCGTGGAGCTGTCTCCCCTTACGGCAAAGCTTGTGTGCAGCGGAGAAGATATCAGAGTTCTGGAAGAGAAAGAGGGAATTAATCTGGACCAGGCCGATGTTCTCTCCTCCACAATTCCCACCGGCGTGAAGTATCAGGACGGTTCCTCCCTTGAAGAATCCTGTACGGGCCTTTGGGAGCACTTTGATGAAGATGCAGAGTATGTGAAGGTTATACGTTTTGACCGGGTAATCGAACCGGAAAAGGTCAGCTCTCTGCTGCTTGGAAGCAGTAAGGATGAGATTATATTACAGTAAAATTCTATCGGGTGGGAAGCAGTTTTACTATGGTACATCAAGAAAAGCAGTTGCGGAATAATTTCGCAGCTGCTTTTCCCGTTTCATTGAACTATATCTGAATGCAGGTTCTTATATCATGGCAAACCGTGAGAAAAACTGATATGCCATGACTTTTATCCTGTCATAACATATCAGTCAGTTAATAATCTTATGGATGCCGGTTTCCTGTGGAAAGATAAATCTCATACCACTCTTTCCTTGTCAGCTTTACGTCTGCTGCCTTCGCCTTTCCAGCGAGTCGAAATCCACGTCCTCTGATTCCGTCATGGGCGTTATCATAGGAACGCATGTCCCTGACACTGTTTTCAATTTTTCACCTCCGCTCTATGTTTCATACGTCCGGTTCGGTTGGCCATCTGCGGAAACAACATGGTTCGGAGGCTTTTATGAAAGGAAATCCCACACTAAATGACGTTACCGAAATGGCAGACGTTTCGATTGCCACGGTATCCCGTGTCCTCAATCAAAACGGTTATGTATCTTCAGAAAACCGCCTGAAAATAGAGGCGGCAATTACCAAACTGGGATATCGGGGGCGTTCGTCCAATAAAACTTTCAAAAGAAAAAAAGCAGGCTGATTGCCATTATCACAAGCACTTCCCGAGTGCATACATTTTTCCCCCGCTTAACTTACGCATTATCAATCGCCGCAAATCAGGCGGGATATTTTACCCTGGGCATTCACAGAAGCGCCGACAACGGGCGTATCCATATCTGCAATTCCATGGCCCGCGAAGACTGTTATATGGAACTGGAAAAAATATTTAAACGGGGGCCGGAGCCGGACGGCGTTGTGGCATGGTCCGATGTATTTGGAATTGCGGCAATGCAATACTTTAACAAACACAAAATTATAGTAAACGACATAAATATTTTCTATTTATTTTTCAGATATCCCTTAGTAAAATAATACTGAGGTGATAGCATGAATGTTAGAAAGTTTAAATCGGACAAAAACGCTTTAATAGCAGAAGGCAATCGGATCGTTTCGTCTTCAGATGATGCCAAATTCATAAGAAAAGAAAATATTAAAGTCGTCGTAACTTCTGACCCAAATGCTTTTGGATATACTGTCTGGGATGAGCCTTCCTTATCGGACTATATCGCATGTGTAAGGCAATGCCAGCGGCTACTGCATGAACTGGAATTCTCTTTGATACGCCCACAGATATTTCCTTCCAAAGGCAATGAAGAGAACCCATTGCGTGATGAATTTAAAAAAACATCTCAGAGCCAGAAAACGATCCGGACGCAATCATATGCTACCAGGACGAAGTTCACTTCATGGCAGAATCCACGGTTACCCGCGCCTGGTATCCGAAAGGCAGCCGTCCGAAGGTCAAGTCATATCCCGGGCATAAATCCGTTGCTTATAGCGGTTTTGTGATTCCAGAAACAGGCGAACTCTTCATCACAAAGCCGGACTGGTTCAATTATGAGACCACAATAACATGTATACGTGAATTCCTCACATCACATCCTGTAGAGGATGGCAAACACCTTTACATCGTGATGGACAATGCTCCCTGGCACAAAAAAGCAAAACGTCTTATCAATGAAGACGGGCAGTATGCAGACATTAAAGAAGCTGCAACCATAATCTCCCTCCCGCCATATTCACCTGATCTTAATCCGATCGAGCAGGTATGGAGGGTTACCCGTCGTGAGAAAACACATAACCGATTCAGGGAGACTCTTGAAAAGTTAGTTGGAGTCCTTTATAATTGGTTTTCAACTTTTAAGAAGCCCAATGACAAGCTTGCTACTTTATGCTCTTTTGCCTGGAGTCAAACGAAAAGAATTAACGTCGTTTACCATAAAGTCCCGAAGGACATGGCCGTGGTCGGATATGACGATTTTCTTGCCTCCCATGCGGTCCCTCCCATAAGCAGCGTGAAATCGCCCCTGGAAGATATGGCGGCAGCGGCCATCAATATTATTCACGAAAACAACCATTCCGGCGGCGAATTTTTTGCAAGGACAGTGGCGTTAACACCGAAACTTATCGTAAGGGAATCTTCCCGGATAAAATTATAACAAACGAACCGCATACCTGATAAACAGAGCCGGGAAACTGTTTTTTCCAAAAGACAGAGTAAACGGGTAACTTTTTATAACACTTGGATTTTTGAATTAACTGACAAATCCAAAATTCAGCAAAGGATATTTCAGATGAATAAAATAGACACAAAAGGACTTTTATTAAGAATTTTTGCTCCCGCTGCAGTTTTGAGTTTGAGCTATTTGTTATTGGGACATTTTTGTAATATACCGTATATACTGCTCTTTTGCATTTTAGGGACATTTACATTAGTACCGATGGAATTGGGAGTGATTCTATCGGCAAGCAAAAAAGAATATGGAACTTATTCTCTTAAAAGCGCGTTTGCAGGGCAGGAGAAGATTGCAGTTTGGAAAATATTTGCAATTGCGTTTGTATTTTTCGGGATTGCAGGCTTGCTGTCTGTTTTTGTCGCGCCTGTTGAAAACCAAATATTCGCAACGCTGAGAAGGAATGTACTTGACAATTTACCGGTAGGATTTGACTGGACAAATTATGAATATATGAAATCATTTTCAAAACCAATACTGATTTTGACCTGTGTATATTATGGTATCTTTAATGTACTGATTGGACCGATAACAGAAGAATTATATTTTAGAGGATATTTAACATCTCATTATAAAAAACAAATTTCAATTACTCCAATACTTATAGGCGTTTTGTTTTCACTTTATCATTTTTGGCTGCCTTTTAATAATGTATTTCGCATATTAGCATTTGTACCGGTTGCATATGTGGCATATAAGAAACAGAATTTGTATATAAGCATATATTTTCATTGCTTATGTAACTTGTTTTCAGTAGCAGGATTTATATTGACTGTAATGGGAAATACCAACAGTTTTATGCCTCATTTGAAGTGACGTTGGGTGATAGGGAGTAATCAGTATGAAATTGTATTACAATAATAATAGCGAAATATATCTTGCAGGCCTTCCGAGCAAACCTTATAATGAAAGAAAAGGAATGCTTTTGAAGGGATTGGTGTTAAATGGCTGTATATCTGAATACCGGCTCTGCACTGACGCTGAACTAATCGATAAAAAGCGAATATTTTGTCGATAAATCCGGCATTATCAGAGCGATAAATAAACGTATCCGAACCAGCACAAAATACATCTGCATCACGAAGCCGCGCCGATTCGGAAAAACCTCCGTACTGAATATGCTTGGAGCCTATTACTGCAAAGCCGGCGATTCCCAATCAATATTTGATAATTTAAACATCAGCAGAAGCGTTGATTACAGAACTCATTTAAATAGTTACAACATCATAAATATGTCGCTGAACAGTCTTCCCGAAAACGGAAATACCTATGAAAATTATATTAATTTAATCAAAGATACCTTAAGAGACGACTTGATGGAAGCGTATCCTGCGTTCAGAGAAAAAAGTTTCCGCAAAATATCCGATATGCTTACCGCCACCAATGATGAATTTATCCTTAATCCGTGAAACTCAGATTTATTAAATACCTGCAAAGTCTGTGATTATGTGGTTTTGAAGAGCCAAA
>QZDS01000024.1 GCA_009917455.1 bacterium 1xD8-48
CGTGTTCACTGTTGCTTTCTTTGCTTTTTGGTTCGTATTCTCTTCGCTTTTCTCTGAATAATTCTCTCTTCTTTTTGAATTTTCAGGGTCGCATTGCTGTTTTGTTGTCAAGGTGCTTGTTTTTATTACAGACAATCTTTACAGACTGCCAACGGAGAAGGAGGGATTTGAACCCTCGCACCGCTATTAACGACCTACTCCCTTTCCAGGGGAGCCCCTTCAGCCTCTTGGGTACTTCTCCAGGTTTTATTACTCTTTAAAACCGCTGAATAAAGCTGATTAAAATTTCATATATAATTATATTCCGGTAAAAGTCCGGCGGAGTAGGTATCTCCAGCGGA
Source organism: bacterium 1xD8-48 (assembly GCA_009917455.1). GTDB lineage: Bacteria > Bacillota > Clostridia > Lachnospirales > Lachnospiraceae > Suilimivivens. The sequence goes on from QZDS01000024.1 coordinate 342, forward strand.
GAGGATGGGATTCGAACCCATGTGCCCTTGCGGACAAACGGTTTTCAAGACCGCCTCGTTATGACCACTTCGATACCTCTCCATGTCGTTTGCCTTTTTGTCAGGCGCAATGGTTATTCTATCAAACCAGTTAATACCTGTCAACACTTTTTTTAATTTTTTTTGCATAAAATTTCCTTTAAGCATTTTTCAGGAAAATCTCCGCAATCTGAATGTCCTCAGGAGTCGTTATTTTAATGTTTTTATAGGAGCCCTCCACCAGCTTTACAGGCCGTCCCGTCAGCGTTTCCACCACCATGGCATCGTCTGTCACGGCCACCCCCGACGCTAAAATCTCCTCCTCCCTTGAAAGGAGAAGGGTATAGGCTTCTTTTATCAAAGGATAGGCAAAAACCTGCGGCGTCTGAACCGCCCACATGAAATTTCGGTTGGGTGTGGCCGAAATCTTTCCCTCCCCGTCCGCAATTTTGATGGTATCCTTGACCCGAACACCCGCAACGCAGGCCCCGTACCGCCTGACGCAGACAAGAGACCTGTCCAGAATCTCCGCCGTCACCATGGGCCTTGCCCCGTCATGAATAAACACGTAGTCAAAATCCGACACGCTGTTCAGGCCGGCGGCCACCGAATGATATCTTTCTTTCCCGCCCTCCACAATATGGCGCACTTTGTCAAACCCGTATTTTTCCACAATTTCCTTTTGACAGAATCGGGTATCCCCCGGGGAAACCACCAGGACAATCTCGTCTATAAAGCTGTCCTGAAAGGTCTTTAAGGAATAATAAATAACGGGCCTGCCGGCTATCGACATATACTGCTTTTTTGTTTTGCTCCCCATGCGCTTTCCGCTGCCGGCCGCCAGCACGACAGCCAGGGTGCGTTCCGCATCACTTCCCATGAAAATCAGCCCTTTCTCCCAGCTTTAAGTTTGGAACCGCGTTTAAGTCAAACCCGTGCCGTATCCCTTTTTGATATTCATAAAAGGCGGCCGTGCCTATCATCGCCGCGTTATCCGTACAGTAGATTGGAGACGGATGATAAAAAGCAACCGACTCTTTTTCGCAGGCCTCCCCAAATGCCTTTCGCAGGCTGCTGTTTGAGGCTACTCCGCCGGCAATGGCAAACTTTTTCAGACCGTATTTGCGCACCGCCTGCATAGAATGCTCCACAAGCACATCCACCACCGCTTTCTGAAAAGAAGCCGCCACATCCGCCGTGACAATCTCCTCCCCTTTCATCCGGCAGGAATTTAAGTAATTCAAAACCGCTGATTTCAGGCCGCTGAAACTGAAATCATATTCCGTATTTCCTACCTTTGCCCGGGGAAAAGCTATGGCGTCGGGATTTCCTTCTTTGGAAATCCGGTCAATTTTGGGTCCGCCCGGATATCCCAGGCCGATGGCTCTCGCCACCTTGTCAAAGGCTTCCCCGGCCGCGTCGTCTCTGGTTCTGCCAATCACTTCATATTCCCCGTAATCCTTAACCACTACCAGATGCGAGTGTCCCCCGGACACCACCAGACAGATAAAAGGCGGCTCCAGGTCTTTGTTTTCTATATAATTTGCGCTGATATGGCCCTCAATATGATGAACCCCCACAAGCGGGATTCCCGAGGCAAAGCTGACCGCTTTTGCCGCCGACACGCCTACCAGCAAAGCTCCCACCAGCCCGGGGCCGTAAGTGACGGCAATTGCCGACATATCGGAGAGCGCCATGCCGGCGTCGGACAGAGCCTGCTCAATTACCTGATTAATCTTTTCAATATGCTTGCGGGAAGCAATTTCAGGAACCACGCCGCCATATTCGGTGTGCAGCGCAATCTGGGAATAAATCACGTTGGAGCGTACCTCCCTGCCGTTTTTTACCACGGCTGCCGCTGTCTCGTCGCAAGAGCTTTCAATTGCCAGTATATAAACGTCTTTTTCCATACGCTTCCTCTTCCCCTTACGTATTATCCTTTTTCACCGGCTGCCAGCCGTAAATTTTCCAGTGTCCCTCCGCATCCTTTCTCAGCACAAAAATCTCCTCATTGGCTTCAAGATAAGTACCCTTCCTGAAAGTAAAGCTGCAAGTCAGCCTGGCGCAGTTATATCCGTCCTTTGTAAACTCCTCCACATCTACGCTGGATGCGGGAGTATAGCTGGATATCACGATTCCGTCCTCTTTAAAAACATTAATATCCCATTTAAGGTCTTCAAGGTACTGCTGCTGCGTCTTATTGGCAATCAGCTCCTCGTCGTAAAGCTTCTGCGCCTGCATTGCCAGCTGCTCGAACTCCTCCTCCGTATAGGTTTCCCCCAAAAGGCACTGGGAAAGCTCGCCGAAATATTTGATTACTTCCCTTGGAGACGGCGGATAGTTACTGTCCAGATTGCGCATAAGCACTTCCTGAACCACAGTTGCCTTCACATTTTCCTCCTGAACCTTATCCTGCTTTTTGTTGGACAGATAATAGTAGTATCCGCCAACCAGACAAACCAGGACAAGAATAACAATGATACCTTTTACCATTCCATGACTGCCTTTTCCGCTCATCGCCCTCCTCCTCTCATTCCTCATCCTCAAATCCAAGCTCAATGGTTTTTCCGTCCCGGCAGGTTTCCGTATCCGGAAAAATCCTGCGCACCTCCGAAAGGTATTCCTCCGGCCTGTTCAAAGACGGGCTGTAGTGAGTAAGCCAGAGCCTGGGTACGCCCGCGCGTTTTGCAAGCTCCGCCGCCTCATAAAACGTCATGTGCTTATTTTCTCTTGCCTTGGCTTTCTTGTCATGCTCCCCGTACATCCCCTCGCAGATAAAAAGGTCGGAGCCTCCGGCATGCTTTACAATCCCTTCCGTTGGTCTTGTATCCGTACAATAAGTCACTTTGATTCCTTTTCTGGCAGGCCCGAGAACCATTTCCGGCACAAGTATTCTTCCACCGGTTTCAATGGTTTCTCCCTTTTGCAGACGGTTCCAGTACCGCTTTTCAATGCCCAGGGCTTCTGCCTTTTCCACCTGAAACCTGCCGTTTCTTTCAATCACGATACTGTAGCCATAGCAGGGAACATTGTGGTTTACCCGGAAGGCTTCTATTTTAAATCCATCAAAGGAAATTGTGTGCTCCGCCTCGTTCAATTCCAGGCAGTCTGTCACAAAGGGCAGCTCCGGCGCAATAATCCGCAAGGATGCCACCACCTTCGAAAGCCCTTTCGGCCCCACCAAAAGCAGCGGCTCTGTCCGTTCCGCATTCCCGATTGTGAGAAGCAGCCCCGGCAGTCCGCTGATATGGTCTGCATGAAAGTGGGTAAAGCAGATAACGTCAATGGGCTTCGGGCTCCAGCCCTTTTCCTTCATGGCAATCTGTGTCCCTTCCCCACAGTCAATCAATATACTCTGGCCGTTATATCTGGCCATCATGGACGTCAGCCATCTGTAGGGAAGCGGCATCATTCCTCCGGTTCCCAGTAAACAAATATCAAGCATAATTCCTCTCATTTCTCCGCCGCAGCCGGCAGCAAACGCGGTCACGCTCCGCGAACCGGCTTATTGTAATATAAACAGACGCAACCGTCCGCCGCCTGGCCTGCGAAAGCACCAATACGAATGCAGGGGAGGAACCATATCTGCCTGATTTTTTAAAGCAGTTCCGTTGTCTCCTCCTCTTTCACCGGAATGGCAAACCCTTCAATCATTTTATCATAACATTCCTCGCACAAATCAAAGGAATGCTCTGTTCCATCCTTCCTGCTGAAATATCCGAAACGGACGCTTCCATGGAAGCAGCCTTCCATTATCATTCCGTTCCTGACGCTTATTTCTTTCTTACATTTATTACATACAATTGCTTTCAGCTCTTTTGTATTATCGTCAAAATAAATTTTCATGCTCTTATCCTCCTTCGGTATTTTACAGGAGACGATTGCGCTTTCATATATGCAATCTTCTTCTCTTGCTCCCCTGTAAAACATTATACATAAAAGAGAGATAAGAAACAGTGGTAATTCTTCCTTGACCTTCCTATCTTTTCCACATTATCAGGGCGTCCTCCACGGGTCTTTCATAAAACTTTGGTCTGACCCCCTCCCCTTTAAAACCAAGCTTTTCATAGAGCTTTATCGCAGGATAATTACTGACTCTCACTTCCAGCGTACAGTCGCCGATACCGTTTTTTTCCGCGTTTTCCAGCATATACCGCATCATTGAAAAAGCGATTCCCCTTTTTCTGTACCCGGCTTTTACTGCCACATTGGTGATTTCTCCCTCGTCCGCCAGCCTTCTGATTCCGCAGCAGCCCACGATTTCCCCGTTAAGCTCCGCCACATAGTAGCTGGCATAATCCGCTTCCACCATTTCCAGAAAATCCGCCGCCGACCACGGCATGGAAAAAGCTTCCCGCTCGATTACGCTGCTCGCCTCCACATCGGCAGCCTCCATATCTCTGATTCGCAGCTTATCCTCCATTTCGTTCCCTTTCTGCCTGGGACATCCGCAGATAGACCGGCGCGTGGTCCTTCGCCGCAACGCATTTGCCTTCCTTCATATACTGAAACGCCAGAAAGGCAAAGGCTGCCGCCCGCTGCCTGTTCATATGGGGCGGCGCGAAACCGTAGGGTGATAACAAAATCTCTCCCAGCCTTTTCCCGAACACGGGAACCCCGTCCCCCAGGAAAATCACTTCCCGGTTAAGTCCGTTACACCTTTCGGCGATTTCATCAATGGAAACAGCGCAGCCTGAAAGGATGGTTTCAAGCCGATAACAACAGGGAGAAGCATGATCTTTCTTAAACTCATAAAGCCCGGTGTAAACCTGATCTCTCCGGGCGTCCATAATGGGACAAATCAGCTTATCCGTCCCGTAGAGATTGCAGGCAAGCCCGTCTAACGTGGGGATTTCCACCAGAGGCACTCCCATGGCAAGCCCGAGCCCTTTTGCCGTTGCAGAGCCTATCCGCAGCCCCGTAAAAGAACCCGGACCGGCCGCCAGGGCAATGGCGTCCACAGTGGAGAGGTCAAGCTCCACCATTTTTTTCAGTTCGTCCAGCATGGGAAGCAAGGTCTGTGAATGGGTCTTTTTATACTGAACATTGTACTCCCCAATCAGCGTATCGTCCTCCACGACGGCTACCGAAGCCGTAAGCCCCGAGCTGTCTATCGCAATAATTTTCATCGTCTTTCCCCTCCTCCCGGTCAATTTTTCTGCACCGCCAGGTCAACGCTCCTCCAGGCTTATTTTTCTGTAGTCAAAGCCTTTTTCCATATCCGCAGCGATGGTTATCTCCGTGTAATGCTCCGGCAAAAGCTCCCGGACAAGGTCAGCCCATTCCACCAGGCATACTCCGTCCCCGTAAAAGCAGTCCTCGTAACCAATTTCCTCCATCTCGGAAATATCCCCGATTCGGTACACGTCAAAATGGTAAAAAGGGTGCTTTCCCCCTTCATATATCTGCAGAATTGTAAAGGTTGGACTGCTCACGTGCTCCGTAATGCCAAGCCCGGCCGCCAGCCCTTTTGAAAAAACGGTTTTACCCGCCCCTAAATCCCCTGTCAGAGCAAAAACCGTTCCTGCCTTTGCCCCTTCTCCGATTTTTCTTCCCAGCTCGTAGGTTTCCTTCGGACCATAGGTTTCTATGAACATCTGTCTTTTCCTTCCGTCTTCATACAAGCTGCCTTTTCAAAGGCGTCTCTTTGCTTTTCACTTATTCCAATGCCTGCTGCCAGTTACCCGGCCCGTTGCCCGCAGAAATCGCAGCACCGGTTCAGCTTCGGATTTTTACCTTTTTCGGCGGCATGTGGGTGGATATCATCTCCATCACGCCGGCAGCCTTCTCACCCAAATCCTTCTTCGGGAAAATAGAAGCGTTTACAGGCGAGGTATACAAAATCAGGCTCCGGGAAGTGGATACCGCCTTATACATGTCCTCCCACTTCTGGCTCTGCACCTCCCCTTTCTGAGATACCGCCACGCCCTCCTGCGTCATCGTATAGTGAAGGGGCTCCTTAAAGGCCGGATTGGCAAGATACTGCCGTCTTGATTTAATAAACAAAGTCCAGGGCAGATAAGCCAGTATCACGATTCCGGCAATCAGAAAGAGGGCTCCGTAGCCCATAAAAAACACCACCACCAAAAGCGCGCCCACCACAGAGCCGAGAAGCCCGGCAGCACTTGTGTAGGTGTGGTAAAGCATATAATCGTAGAGAACCCCCGGCGTTATTTTTACGTCAAATTCTGTTTCCATAATCTCTCCATGACAATCGTCCGTATCCATACGTCATAGATTTTTCGGACCATTCATTTTACAAATATTTCTGTCTCTCTGTCAAATATGTACTGACTCAAAGAGCACCTACGCGGGCAGGTGCTCTCTACATTCTTATTATACTGAAAATATTTTAAAGTGCAACAATTATCTTCCGGAAAACTATTCATGCCGCAGCGCTTCTATAGGACTTAGCTTCGCCGCCTTCCTTGCGGGATAAATTCCGAAGAAGATTCCCACGCCGCAGGAAAATGCGGAGGCTGCAAGCACGGTTCCGGCGCCAATCTTTGCGCTTATCCCGGCAACGGCTCCGATTCCGTTAGCGCCAAGGACGCCAAGGATAATTCCGATGATGCCGCCAAGTAAGGTGATGATTCCGGCTTCGGCAAGAAACTGCAAAAGCACGGAGTTGGTTCTCGCTCCAAGAGCCTTTCTGATACCGATTTCCCTCGTACGCTCAGTGACGGACACCAGCATGATATTCATAACACCGATACCGCCCACCAGAAGTGAAATGGCAGCCACGAAGGAGATAAACACGGTGATAAAGCTTAAAATCGTGTCGAACTGCGACGTAACGTCCGTAAAGCTCTGCATCATAATCTGGTTTTCGCCGCGGGCATTATGTCTGCTCTCCAAAAGCGACAGGGTTTTTGCCGCCACCTCCGTACAGTATTCGGATGCTTCCGCAATTACATAAAACTGTTCAATTTCATCAATATAATAGCCGTACTTGTTGGCCATAAAGGTGAGGGGAACCTCCGCCTGTATGGTGGTCATCCCTCCGCCGCCCATGTTAATCAATGTGGCCGCATTGTCCTGGCGGATTCCGATTATCCGCAGCTCCTGGGTAATTCCCCAGATGGTGGCGTCAAATGTCATTCCCACCACGTCGGCGGTCCCGAAAAGGGCGACGGCGCTGCCCTCGTTAATCACGCACGCATTGGCCCCGCTGTTGTAATCATTTTCCGTAAAATATTTTCCCTTTATAATAGGGTCCGCCTGTATGTACTGAAGCCCTGTGGTTCCTCCGCTCATGTTGATGTCAAAATCCCCTTTCGGTCCCTCCGCGGTTCCCCATGCGCCAAACTGGGGCGTTACCCCTTTTACATGCTCCACCTGCGACATAATTGCGTCAAAATCCGACTGGTCGAAGGACACCGTGGTATCTTTCCTTGTGGAATCCACATAAAATGCAATCTGTCCTCCCGCAATCCCCTCCAGCTCCGAATTCACCTGTGACCGGACGCCGTTTCCAATGGAGATGACCATGATAACAGAGGAAATGCCGATGATGATACCAAGCATGGTAAGTATCGAACGCCCTTTGTTGCTCTTGATGTTCATCAGGGCAATCTTTATATATTCCCAAATCTGTGCCATTTTTTCCTCATTTCCGCACTCCTCAGTTTTGCGGCCTGACGCAGCGCAAGCCCCGGGCCATCCGCCTGATTTGTGCTTTCTGTCTCATTGTGTCTTATTGCCGCCACGGCAATGCCGCGTAATTACTGCCATTGCAATGCTGTGTAATTACTGCTGCGGCATCGCCATCACAGGCATCCCTTCCATAAGAGCCGCAGTCACTTCCGTTACCACCTGCTCTCCCTCCGAAAGTCCTTCCACAATCTGAATCATCGTGTCGGAGGAAATCCCTGTCACTACAGGTTTTTTCACCAGGATTCCTTCCTCCACCACATAGACGAAGTCTCCGTTCATATCCACGTTAACGGCAGTCACCGGTATCAGAACCGCGTTTTCTTCCTTTGCCGTGCTGATAACCACCTTCGCCTCCACGCCCAGAATGACGTCGCTGTCGGGATTTAGGATTTCAATTTCCGTTCCCACCACGGCCGCGCCGCTGTTGTTGGTCTCCGCCATCTTGTTAATTTTGGAAACCTTTCCCTCATATTCCCTGCTGGCAATGGTGACTTTTGCCTCCTGCCCCAGGGCAATCTTGTCAAGGTCGTATTTGGTAACGGAAATCTTAACCATAACCTCCTCCGTGCTGTCCAGCTTAAGAAGCTTTTCCCCCACAGCCGCGCTGCTGCCCTCTACGACGTTCACTTCCGTGACGACGCCGTCAAACTCGGCAACGACTCCGCTTTCCGCCTTTTCCAGGCTTTCCAGTGAACCCGCAGACTCAATTTCCTTTGTCTGGTTTTCCGCTTCCAGTTCCTCCCTTGCTCCGGCAGTCATTTTCCCGGCATCGGCGGAGCTTTTCTGAGATTTCATTTCCGAGCGGTACTCCTGGTAATCGGAGAGCATCTTGTTGTATACCTCAAGCTCATCCTGCCATCCCTGGATTTCTTTATTGTGCTCCTGCTCGTACCGGTTAAGCTCCACCTGCTTTTGAATCTCGACCCGTTCATCTTCCGTCAGGCTGTCCGCTTCCTCTATCAGTGTAATCTGCAAAAGAGTGGCAAAATAAGATAAATCACTCTTTTTCTTTTCTATTTTATTATTTAAATTTGTTATGTAGGCTTCCGTGTCCTTAATCTGCTGGTCCAAAACCTCCAGGTTCACGTTGGCTTCCTTCAAATCCCCCAGCTTTTCGTTGTTGCCCTGTACGGAATTTAAATAGCTCCCCTCCGCCGACTGTGCTTTCAGCTTCGCCAGCTCCTTTTCCTTCTCCAGCTCGTCGGCATCATAGGAAATCAGCACGTCACCGGCCTTCACGGAATCGCCTGCCGACACCGGTATGCTGCCTATCTTCACGCTCACCTCCGAAAAATAGCTTTTGGATTTTTCCGTTGTCACTGTACCGCTGGTGTTGATGGTCTGTTCGATTTCCCCGGAAACAGCACCGGTAGTCGCTACAAAAGCGGCGGTTTCGCTTTTAAAAAACATATTTTTAACCACCAGCGCCACTATCAGCACGCCGGCAACACTGAATATAATAATTCTTCTTCTCTTTTTCTTTGTAGCCGCATCAAGGGGCTTCTTTTCCTTTTTGGGTTTCTTTTCTTTCTTCTTTTCCTTTTCAGGCTTTGCCTCCTCTAAAGGAGCAATTTCTTTTACCGCATCCATTTCTTTTTCCATTTCCAGCTCTCCTCTTTTTATTCGTCAATATCGTTTATCCTGTCTTCCACTATATGCCCGTCCATAATCCGTATAATCCGCCGGGCTCTCGCCGCAATATCATTGTCATGGGTAATAAGTATGACCGTTCTGCCCTCTCCATGCAGTTCCTTTAAAATTTCCATAATTTCTTTCGTGGAGCCGGAGTCAAGATTTCCGGTAGGCTCGTCAGCAAGAATGACCGGCGGCGCCTGGGCGATAGCTCTGGCAATTGCCACTCTCTGCTGCTGACCGCCGCTCATCTCGGAGGGCTTATGGTCCATTCTGGCTTTCAGTCCCACCTTTTCAAGGGCTATCTGAGAGAGCCGCAGCCGCTCCTTTTTACCCACTCCGCGGTATATCAGCGGCAGCTCCACGTTCTCAAGCGCAGTCAGCCCGGCTATCAGGTTGAATCCCTGAAAGATAAAGCCGATTTCCCTGTTTCTGATATCCGACAATTCATCGTCCGTAAGCCCGGAAACATCCTGCCCATTTAAAATATATGTACCGCTGGTAGGCACATCCAGACACCCCAGCATATTCATTAATGTGGATTTTCCGGAGCCGGACTGGCCGATAATCGCTACAAATTCGTTCTTGTTAATCGTCAGATTCACATGGTCTAACGCACGCACCTCGTTTTCACCGGGATTGTAAATTTTACACATCTCCTGAATCTCAATTAATTCGTCCATGGTGTCTGTACTCCTTGTATGTTTGTATTATTGTATTATATTACTAATACATAATTTGTCAATACCCAAAGGTTTAATTTAATATATTTTTAAGAACAAATATTATTCTGTCAGTTAAGCCATGCCATTCACAAGTCACCAGATAATACATTATAACGAAGTATATTTCAAAAAACTTACAAGAATATATAACAAATTCTTAATTTTATCTAAAATTTTTTCTGATGCGCGGCTTCGCTGGCCGGCTTATTGCAGTCGCTAAATGGGCAGGCCCGCCTGTCCGGCTCGTTGCACGCAGGAATAAAAAACCGGCAATGCGTTGGGATTACCCATGCATTGCCGGTACCGGTATGTATTCTTTTCTTAGTTCCTTATGTTCTTCCTGAATATCCGGCTTTCCCGCTACTTCGCCGCTTCCATCGTTTTCACCGTTCTCCTTGCCGGTTCCGCTTTCAGAATCGGACTGAGCTTTTTGTACACAAGAACCGTGATTAACGATACGCTGCCGCCCTTAAGCAGGTTCAGGGGCGCAACCGCAAATATTACAAGGCTCGTCACGCTGGTAATGTTGCTGTTAATTGCCGTTCCCATTCCCACAATGGCGTCAAGAGGCATTCCGTAAAGGACTGCAAAGGTGGGCAGGAGATAAACGGCGTTAAACATAGTTCCGAACACCGTCATAATCATGGTTCCCACTATGGATGCCAAAACGGCGTTCTTCTTTGTCTTTTTGAACATATAAATGATGGATGCCGGCAGAATAAAGCTACAGCCAATCACAAAATTTGCCAAATCCCCCACAAAAGCGGTACTGGTTCCTTTCATGAAAAGCTTTAACAGGATTTTACAGAACTCAATCATTACGCCGGATACCGGTCCAAAGGCGAATGCGCCGATAAGCGCCGGTATTTCGCTGAAATCCAGCTCATAAAAGGACGGTGCGAAGAAAACCGGGAACTCAAAAAGCATCAGTACCGCGGAAATTGCGGAAAACACCCCGATTAACGCAATTTTGCGGGTGGTTAAAATTCTTTCCGTATCGCCGTTTTTCTTTTTCAGCAGCTTTTCCGCAAACCATGCAATCAAAAACAAGGCTGCCGCGATTCCCACCGATACCAGTACAAAAGTTACATTTTCCTTCACGCTGTCCCATAGACCATTACTCATTTTCTTTTTCCTCCTTAAAAATCTTCCGCAGCTGCGGTCTTTGGCTTTCGCCTGATTTTCAGAAAGGTTCTTCCTTTTGCTTCGCAGATATGCTTATCACAGACCAGTCTTTTTTCAGACCGCCTTTCAATAAAAAAGCCCCGAATGTCTTTGTCTCACATTCGGGGATCCCTGCTCGCCGCTCAAGCAGACCGTCCTGTTCATACGCCGCTTTCCGTCTATGCCGGCCACGGCATAGACGCTGATTGCGTTTTCCACAAAACAGTCGTTTTCTTCTCTCATCCAGACTTTACTGTTGGTTTTGGAATTTCACCAAATCAGCCATTTCGCTTATCGCGGCAATGCTTTTGAAATGCGATGCTTACCAAAATATATTGCCTTTAAAAGCTGATGGGTCGCGGACTTTACCGCCAGTAGGGAATTTCACCCTGCCCCGAAGAACTTTTCTTTATTTACATATGCCAGAATACCACGGAAATACAGAAAAATCAAGCGCTTTATTTGGCATGAGCCCCCTTTGAGCAACGGTGTTGTTTTATTTGACAGTATTTTTACTCAATTTGTTATACAGGATAGTTTCCGATGCATAATGCCCCAAGCCAATATACCCACCCTTCAGTTTTCATTCTTCCTCCGCCCCCGCCGGTACCTGGACGCCAGACCGTACGCAGCTGCCCAAAGCCAGAATACCAGAGAAACAATCTCGGCCGCTCTCCAATACCATGGCTCCGCGAAGGCAACCTTTACGGAGTCATGAAATCCTGCGGGAATCTGAATTCTTATCCTGTTATTGTCCCCGTAGCCCACAGCCAGCTCTCCTTCGCTGCTCTTTGCATGGTATCCCTTATAATACAGAACCGGCGCCTCTATCCAGGCGTTTTCCGCCGTCTTATTTTGAACTGCGGCTTCCACAAAAGTCCCTTTCCTTGCCGTCATTTCCGCGCTTATATTCTCTGCGTCGGATACCTTTATTTCTGCGGGAAGGTTTGTGTAATCCGTCCCCTCCGGCAGATACAGCCCGTCATACACCGCCCCCATGGACAAATCCCGGAAGCTGTACTCGTACTCAAAGGGCTTCATCAGGTTATTGTACTGAAAGATATAGTCTGCCCCCTGTCGGCAAAAAAGCAGGCAGACCACGGCGGAAACCGCCATCACTTTCTTTTTATCAAATACTTTGGCTGCCTTTACGGTCAGCATCACATATAAAACCGTTATCAATACAGAGGCAATCGCCAGAAAACGCCATGCAAACTCAAACTTCTTTAAAATCTGATACACTGTCGGCACATATTCCGCCAGCCACATATAGGGAAACAGATTCGTGGACATCCACAGGGAAAGGACCGTCAGAATCAAAAGCTTTACCAGCAGTCCATCATTTTTCTTCTCATTCATCCGGTTATAAATGAGAAAGCAGATTACCCCAAAAAGGACAAGACCTGCCACAGGCCCCACCGACATGGGCATATCCTGATGCATCCCCGTCAAATCTTCCTTTACGTCTCCAATGGCGTTGAAGGCGGTGGAAAAAAGCTGAGACACAAAGGCCGAATTGTAATAAACGGGTTTGTTCCCATAATAGGTCGTCAGCGTCATGCTTCCGTAGGTATCCAAAAAGGGCACGACAAAGAAAAGGTTTGCCAGGATACAGCCCATGCCAGCCTTCAAAAGCGCAATCCATGTCCTTTTCCGAATCGTGATCTTAATGGATAACAGCATGAACAGAACGGCAAACATCACCGTCATCACACTCCCCAGAATATGGGAGCCCACAATGCCGGAAGCGCCAATTACAAGATAAAGCCAACCCTTGCGGTATTCCTTTTCCTCCTCACGGTTAAAACAGGCCGAAGGGCCGTCGGACGCCGCCGTATTTTGCGGACACATCGGGCTCTTCCCCTGTCCGCAAATATAAATTGCCCATATTCCCATAAGGACAAAGGGCAGAAATGCCATTGTTGTATATGCGCCAAGAGCGCCTCTCGTGCAGACCGCTACCAGCCTGTGAACCGCCATTGTATAGACAGCTGCCCCAAACAGACCGACATATCTGTCTTTCGTGGATTTCTTAAAGCAAAGATAAGAGCCTCCAATCGTAAGCATGTTCATGAGAAGAACATAGGTCTTATAGGCCGTTCCCATGGAAAAGCCAAGCAGATATAAAAAGGCGGGGATATAGAGCAGAATGTCCCCATAATAAATGCCTGTGGCATAGCCGTAGCCGTTAAACCACTCGGGCTGGATTTTTACAGGGAACATCCCGTCGCGAATTCCCTCTGCAATGGTATAAATCCGGTAATAATGGAACCGCAGGTCATAGCCCTTTGGCAGATAATTCATGGTCATCGGCAACTCCGCCACGAAAAGAAGCGCCAGCAGCCCGGCCGCCAGCAACGCGTTTTTCTTAATCCATGTATTCATGGATTCCCTGCGGAACAGATAAAAGTACAATGGGAAATCGACAGCCGCAAAAATCAGCAGTAAAATAATGATATCCCTGGCCGTTGAGCGGCCGTTCAGATAGGAAATGGTAATGCTGTCAATAGAAACGGAATCAAAATACCCGTCCTCCAGAATATTTTTTATCTTTACATTCGTGTTGTCTTTTCTGACATATACAAAATACTCGGCACTGACGCCGCGGCTTGTCAGAAGCAGAGACTCGGAGCGTATCCATGGATATTCGGCGTCGCAGACTGCCATGGAGCGGCAGCCCACAGAGCTGCCAAACGGCGTGTTGGACTGGTACTGCACGGAAACCGCATAGATTCCCCTGTCCAGATAAAAATCGGGAGTATAAATCCTCCTGTTTTTGCCATTTTCCACAGAGGTAATCGCATTCGTTCCCTCCCTCACCTCAAGGCCGCCGGAGGTCTCCTGTGCCATGGAAAGCATGTCTGCGGAAAATTCAATATGATTGCTTTCCCTGTTTCTCAGCTGATGGCCCACTGTCAGGGCAAGTAAAAGCGCCTCCGCTAAAATGACGGCGGAAGCCAAAATTTTATGCCGGTACATCTCAAAATTCCCCTTCTTCTTTTGTATCAAATACCTGATTTTCCCAGATATCATATTACAAAATGCGAAGCTTGTCATTCATTTTAAGAAAATATTAAAAATCAATTAACAAAGTATCCGTCAAAAACCCCGGCGCCTTCTCGCAGTGCGGAAAGCATCCGGGGCTAATCATGTCATATTTTGTATAAGCCTTTATGTGCCGTTTCCTCAAACGCCGCATATACAGCCGGAATTTATTTCACAGCGCCGGTAATACCTTCTGCGAAGCTCTTCTGTAAGCAGAAGAAAATAATCGCTGTAGGTATCGTGCAGATGAATACGCCGAGCATCAGCATGCCGTAATCAACCGTATAACCGCCAAGCAGATTGGCTACCAGCATCGGCATGGTGATAGAGCTGTCTGTCTGCAGAATAACCTTAGGCCATAAGTAGTTATTCCATGCGTTCATAAAGGTGATTGTCATTGCCGCCGCATAGGTAGAGCGCATGGTAGGCATGAACATACGGAAGAAAATACCTATCTCGCTGAGTCCGTCGATGCGGGCAGCCTCGATAATATCGTGAGGGAAGGACCTCGATGCCTGTCGGAACATCATAATCATGAACGGCGTGGAAATCGACGGAAGCATGAAAGCCGCCATAGTGTTTACCATTCCCAGCGTTGAAAACATACGGAACATGGGAATCATAATCGCCGCAAAGGGAATCATCATTGCAGTCAGAAGTACCGTAAACACCGCATCCTTTCCTTTATCATGATAAATCTCAAAGCCATAGCCGGCAATGGAACAGATTACAAGACAAAGCAGTGTCAGCACGATGGAGTTGCGGAAGGAATTAAGCAGCGCCAGACCTAAGTTTTGATTTCCAATCAGCGCCTTATAGTTTTCAAGCAAATATGTACCGGGAATCAATCTGCCGGCAATGACGTCCACACTCTTATTGGTAGCCGCACAGAACATATAATACAACGGGAATATTGATAAAAGTGAAAAAACAGTTAAAAACAAATACATTAAAAATTTTCTGCCTTTATACATTATCTCTCGTCACCTACTTTCATCTGAACTAATGCAAGAATCGCTACCATAACCAGAATAATAATGGACATTGCCGCCGCATAGCCGAAATTCGGACTCTGCACGAAGGATGTATTATAGATATAATGGGACATCGTCATCGTGGACTTGCCGGGGCCGCCGTTGGTAAGGTTTAAGGATTCGTCAAACAGCTGCAGCGTACCGTTTGTGGATGTAATTGTCGTGAGCAAAATGGTCGGTTTCAGCAAAGGAACGGTAATCTTAAAGAATGACTGTATGGGGCTTGCGCCGTCAATCTTAGCCGCTTCATATACGGAATACTCGATATTCTGCAGGCCGGATAAATAAAATACCATGTTGTATCCGGTCCATCTCCATATAAGCGCTATGATGATAACCGCACGGGCTGTCCATGCATTGGCAAACCACATAACAGGATTCATGCCCAGATTCCGAAGCACGGTATTTATGAATCCGTCATTTGCGAACAGGGAACGGAAAATCATGGCGTAGGATACCAGTGACGTCGCACATGGCAAAAAGATACAGGTGCGGAACAGTCCCTTAAAACGCAAATCCTTATTGTTCAATACGGATGCAAGAATCAATGCCAGAACCAGCATAACCGGTACCTGAATAATCAGGTAAAAGAATGTGTTAAACAATGTCTGCTTAAACGTCGGGTCCTTTAAAATACGGGCATAGTTGCTGAAGCCTGAAAAACTGAGGCTCACACCCAAACCTGATTTCATAGACAGAATAAATGCCTGAATCATGGGGTAAAAACTGGTCCAGCAAATCAGCAGAACTGCCGGTATCAGAAAAGCCCATCCTGTAAGGCTGTGCTTCTTTTCCAGAGTCAGCCCTTTTTTCTTCTGGCCATTCATAGAACATTACCTCCTTTTCAATCATTATAATATACTGCTTTGATATACACCCAATGTTAAAAAGAGGTCTGCCCGCTGCCATGCAGGCAGCAGCCACAGGCCTCTTTTTATTTATTCAGTTTTTACAATACAGGCACTCATCAGCCGCCCATATTGAACTCAACAGTCTGCTGGGCCGTTGCGATTTCGGAATCAATGTCCGCGCCTGTCTGGCTGATGTTGGAAAGTGCAACACCTACAGCGTCACGTGCGTCATAATAGAAAGGACCTGTAACGTTGGAAGGCGTATGGGTAGCAAATTCTACAATCTTGGCATAGATTGCATCGCCGCCAAAGAAATCAACGCCTACATTGTATGCTTCTGATTCGCCTGCGGGCGCCCATGTTGCAAGAGCTCCCTTGGAGATAACGTCGTCATACAGCTCGTTGCTTCCGGCAAATGTGGAATTCATAAAGTCAACCGCCAAATCAACCTTCTGGCAGTTAGAGCAAATTGCCCATGAAGAACCACCGTTGTTGGAATAGTTGGTAGCCCCGCTCACGCTGTCAAGCTTGGGCATATTGGTGAGCGCCCATTTGCCGGACTGGTCTTCTGCAACTGTAATACTTGCCATAATCCAGCAGCCGTTCATTGCGCTTGCAGCCGTACCGTTGTTAAGAGAAGCAATATACTGGTCCCAGTCGGTTACTTCTACTAAGGTTCCGTCCTTAACCATCTGAAGGTATACTTCCATAATGGCTTTCAGTTCGGCATTTCCTTCAATATTAGCAGAACCGTCCTCTTTGAACAGGGAAGACCCGCAGGACTGCAGCATCATCATAACCTGGTCAGGGGAGCCTGCCTGTGCTGTCAGCATGGGAACGCCAGTCTTGTCCAGAACAACCTTTGCCTTTTCCATATAGTCTGACCATGTAATGTCTGTAAAGTCATCTACAGTGAAGCCTGCCTGCTCCAGGATATCGGTACGCACACAGTTGATAACAGCGCCGTTATCGAACGGAATACCGTAATTCACGCCGTTCAATGTGGAATAAGCAACCTTAGCCGCAGAGAACTGTGAAAAATCAATTCCTGAATTTGTCAGGTCCGTAAATACATCCGGGTAAAAAGTGGTGTATTTCTGGAAAGAGTTATCCTGCATCAGGAAAATGTCAGGCAGTGTGCTGAGGTCATTGGCCTGAACCGCCGTGGTGATACGCGTCTCAATGTCGTCAGACTGAATCTCGCTTACCTGAACCTTGAAGCCTTCATGGTCCTTTGCATAAATCTCAGCGGCCTTCTGGATTGCGTATATATTGAAATTAGGGTCCCATGTCCAGACGGTCAGTGTGTTGTCGTCGGCCGCCGCCCCCTCTGTTACTGCCGCCGTTCCGTCATCGGCCGCCGCACCGGCATCTGCTGCTGCGCCATCATCCGCTGCCGCTGCTCCGCCGTCCGCCGTGCCGTTGCTGTTATCGCCGCCGGAACCGCATGCTGCAAGGGATAATGTCATGGTCAGTGCCAGTAATACTGAAATTACTTTTTTCTTCATCTTTATATCCTCCCGATAATTAGATTTAGTTCACTTTGCCTGTGACAATTTCTGACATATTTCTGTTTGTTGGCAATATGCATAATGGACAGGCTTTATTTGAACCGTTTCGTGAGCATTATAACATATTAATTTAAATATTTGTGGTCAAATTCGAACACATTCTTCGCATTATTGACCATATGAAAAACCGGCGGCCGGATGGCCGCCGGTTTTTCATAAAATCTATAAACAATTACCTGTACTCTCTGAGGTCTGTCTTCTCGTCCTCTTGCGCCACTCATGCGGAGAAATCCCCATAATCTGCCGGAAGTTCCTGTTAAATGTGGACACTGTCCCAAATCCGGCCGCTGCCGCGATATCCCCAATGGAAAAATTGGTTCTCTCAAGGGCGTCGCAGGCCCTTCTGACTCTCACCCGATTGATATATTCCACCGGCGTCATCTGCATACATTCCCCGAACACCCGCCTGAAATGAGTTTCGCTGATATGGCACATCTTCGCCAGCTCTTCGATTTTTACCGGGCGCTCGGGCACCTTGCTGATATAGTCTACCGCCCGTGAAATAATCATGCTGTTTCTTGAAGGATACGAGGCTTCCTCTGCAGGCGCCTCCTCTCCGCCGGAGCGGGCCGCCATACGAATCAGCAGCGCCGTCATAAGCCCTTTAAATTCCTCCTTGTAAAGAGTCCGCTGTTCTTCCATCACTTTAAACATCTGCAGAATCAAATCGCCGTTGTCCTTCTCCTCGCTGCCGGAAAACATCCACGTGCGGTCGCTTATTCCGGAAAGGAGCCGCCGGGCCGTCACAGATTCCTTTCCATAAAACTCCCGCAAAAGCCCTTCCGCGTCAACGAACAGATATTTCCAGCCTCCGAACACATCTCCCTCGGAAATCGTCATATGAGGAAATTTCCCCGATATCAGGGTAAAGGTTCCTTCTTCAAAGGGAACCCTTTCATCCCTCAAAAGCATACAGCCCTTTCCCTGATAGCAATAGCCTATCTCCATCACATTATGAAAGTGCGGCACATCCGCATCTTCCTTATAAATCCCCTCTTTGTTTAAAAACAGTGCCGAACCGCCGGGAATCATTTCATAATACCTGTATTCCAGCTCTGGCTTACCCGCAGATTCCTTTTTCATGGCTTCCTCATTTCCGCGCCGGGTTTTCATTTTGGTTATCTCTGTTAATGCGCATAGTAAGAGAGATTCTCTTCTTCGCCGTATCCACGGAAAGTACCTGGACGTCCACCACATCGCCCACGCTTAACGCCTCCAGGGGATGTCTGATAAACCTGTCCGTAATCTGGGAAATATGTACCAGTCCGTCCTGATGTACGCCGATATCCACAAACACACCGAAATCGATTACGTTGCGGACGGCGCCCTTTAAAATCATTCCCGGTTTTAAATCCTTCATTTCCAGAACATCGCTGCGCAGAATCGGGGTGGGCATATTTTCCCTGGGGTCCCTCGAGGGCTTTTCCAGCTCCTTTAAAATGTCGGTGAGGGTGATTTCCCCGATTCCCAGCTCCTGTGCGAGAAGCTTTTTATCCCTGATTCTTCTCTCCAATGCGCCTGCCGTGGCGTTTCCTTCCGCCGTCCTTGTGCTTCCGGTTTTGGCCTTTACACCTGCCGCTTTTGCGTTCCCGGCTCCTGACCTGCCGCCTGCCGCGCTCTTGTCCTGCTCGTTTCCGGCCTCAAGAGTCATGCCTCCCATAGCCGCCGCCAGAGCCTTTCCCATGGCTGTGCTGGTATTTCGGATGACAATCCTCTGCTGCCCCGCCTTCTTCCCGCCTGCGCTGCCGACGGCTCCTCTCGCATCATCCGCTCCCGCGCCGCCAGAGCCTCCTTTCACAGTCCCTGCTTTTCCCCCGCCGGACTGGCCTGCTCCACCCTGCCGCACCGCCTTTTTCCATGCAAGGCGTATGTCCTCCATGGTAAGCCCCAGCTTATCGAGGAGTTTACAGGCGGCCTCGTAGGATTCCGGATGGACGCTGGTGGCGTCAAGGGGATTGTCGCCGTCCGGTATCCGAAGGAAACCGGCGCACTGCTCATAGGCCCTGGGCCCTAATTTCGGTACAGAAAGGAGCTGTGCACGGCTCGAAAAGCGTCCGTTTTTCTCCCTGTAGTCCACAATATTCCTGGCGACGGTTTTGGAAATCCCGGAAATGTATTCCAGAAGAGAGGCGGAAGCCGTATTCAAATCAACGCCAACCTTATTTACGCAGTCCTCCACCACGCCGCCTAAGGCCTCTCCCAGCTTTTTCTGGTTCATGTCATGCTGGTACTGTCCCACGCCGATGGACTTGGGGTCGATTTTCACCAGCTCCGCCAGAGGGTCCTGCAGCCTTCTGGCAATAGAAGCCGCGCTCCTCTGCCCCACGTCAAAATTCGGGAACTCCTCCGTTGCCAGCTTGCTTGCGGAATACACGGAAGCGCCCGCTTCGTTTACAATCACATACTGAACCGGCGTATCCAACTCCTTAATCAGCTCCACAATCACCTGCTCCGACTCTCTCGAGGCCGTTCCGTTCCCCACGCTGATAAGGGATACGCCATACTTTTTAATGAGTCTTTTTAATTCCGCTTTGGACTCCGCTACCTTATTTTGCGGGGCTGTGGGATAAATCACCTTTGTGTCGAGCACCTTGCCGGTAGCATCCACCACCGCCAGCTTGCAGCCTGTCCGGAACGCCGGGTCCCAGCCAAGCACTACCCTTCCGGCTATAGGAGGCTGCAGCAGAAGCTGCTCCAGGTTCTTTCCGAACACGGAAATCGCACCGTCCTCCGCCTTTTCCGTCAGCTCGTTTCTGATTTCCCGTTCGATAGCCGGTGCAATCAGCCGCTCGTAGGCATCCTCGATTACCTCCCTTAAAATGGGCGTGGTATATTCGTTGTCTTCAGTAATCACCTTTTTGCCCAGATATTGCAGAATTCTCTCCACCGGGGCAGCCACCTTCACTGTGAGGAATTTTTCGTTTTCGCCTCTGTTCAGGGCAAGGATTCTATGTCCCGCCGCCTTTTTTACAGGCTCCTCATAATCGTAATACATCTCGTAAACGCTCTGAGCCTTCTCGTCTCTTGCCGTACCGGTAAGCTTTCCCTCCTCCATAGTGAGATTTCTGATAAAAATACGGTAGTCCGCCTCGTCGGAAATCATCTCCGCAATGATGTCCTTTGCCCCCTGCAGGGCCGCCGCCGCGTCTGCCACTTCCTTTTCTTCGCTGATGTACTTCTCAGCCTCCGTAAGGACCGGCTCCTTTGCCTCCTGCTTTAAGATATATTCGGCAAGGCCTGCAAGCCCCTTTTCCCTGGCCACGCCTGCCCTTGTCTTTCTCCTGGGACGGTAGGGACGGTAAAGATCCTCCACCACCACAAGGGTTTCCGCCGCCATAATTTTGGCCTTAAGCTCTTCTGTCATCTTTCCCTGTTCTTCAATGCTTCCGATTACCTGCTCCTTCTTTTCCTCCAGATTTCGCAGATACCCCAGCCGTTCGTGAAGATTCCGCAGCTCCTCGTCATTTAAAGAACCCGTGGCTTCCTTACGGTAACGGGAAATAAAGGGAATGGTATTTCCCTCGTCAATCAGCTTTACCGCCGCCTCCACCTGCCATTTTTCTACGTTTAACTCTTCCTTTAACTTCAGTATAATGTCCATACTCTCTCCATTTCCAATCATAAGTTGTTCCGCTATCGCTTTACTATTATAGTGGATAAGCCCTTATGTTTTCAAGAAAGATTTGTAATATCAGGATAAAAGTGCTAAAATAGTAACATCAGTTGGCGGCAGCTCCTGCGTATACCGGCAAAGCCGCCGTAAACAGCGAAAAGGATTTACAGGAAAGAAAAGAATGGATTACAATAACAATTACAACCCTTATACAGGGCAGAACCAGAATAATCAATATGCACCGGAGCCTGTTTTGCGCAATCCCGGACAGTCCATGGCCACTGCCTCCATGATTTTGGGCGTTGTGGGCCTTTTTACAATATTCACCGTCTATATCCCCTTAATTTGCGGCGGACTTGCGGTCATCCTGGCAATTCTCTCCAGGGGCTACGGAAAAAAAATGCTCCTTGCCGCCAGGGTGGGTATCGGAACCGCCATCGGAGCCGTTGTGCTGATTTGCTCGATTATTTTTTCACTGGTGGGCATTCTGCTTGCAAGCAGCGGCGATGATTTGGTGAACTTCGGTAAAGCCATGGATGAACAGTTCGAGCAGCAGACCGGAATAGAGCTCGAGGATATTCTCGGGCAGTCCTATGAGGATATTATGAGAGACTATACAGAAATTATGGGTAAATGAAAGGAATATGGTTATGGTTGGAAGAATCTCCGGAAATTATAATTTTATGAGCGTATATACCGGCGGATACGGCGGTGCCATGAGCGCAGGCCGGGCAAATGCCGGGCAAAAGACGGTGGTCAACCCGGGCGAATCCACCACCGTTTCCCCGGGGCGCAAGTCCTCCCCGGCACAGTGCCAGACCTGTAAGAACCGCAAGTACCAGGACGGCTCCGACGAAATGGTTTCCTTTAAATCGGCGGCTCACATTTCCCCGGAAAGCTCGGCGTCAAGGGTAATGGCTCACGAGCAGGAGCATGTAAGCAACGCTTACTCCAGGGCTGCAAAGGCGGGAGGCAAGGTTGTCTCTGCCAGCGTCAGTTTAAAGACTGCCATCTGTCCCGAGTGCGGCCGCAGCTATGTGGCGGGGGGCGCCACCTCCACGCAGATAAAATACCCCAACGAGAAGAATCCGTATTCTCAGAACAAAAAGAATCTGGACGCCATTTCCCTGATTGGGAGTAACCTTGATATCGCGGTCTGACCGAAAAGCAGGAAGGCGCTCTTTTTCCGCCTGACCTTCGAAAACGCAATCACAGGAGTTTTTAAGATTATGAATAATAATTATTTATCCTCCTCCAGCCTGAAAGCAAAGGCCAGAGGACAGCTTCTCGGAAAATACAGGATTGTCATCTGTGTTTTTCTGCTTCATGCAATTTGCATTGTTCCTTTCACCATGACAATCACCACCCTGACTGGAAGCGGTTCGCTGGGCGCCGTTTTTTTTAACAGCATCCTTACTTTTCTCTTTCAGTTGTTTACAGGCTTTTTTATCGCCGGTGAGGCTTATGTTTATTTAAAAGTGGCATGTAACCAGACACCCCTTGTAAGCGATTTATTCCACTGTTTTAAGGAGGATTCCCAAAAGGTCATCCATATTCAGGCGATTCTGGCGGCAATAACCGTCTTAAGCGCCCTTCCGGCCTCCATTGTCAGCTATTTTATGTCAAAGTCTTTCCTTGGGATTCTCCCTGGCGTTTCTTCGAAAGACTCGGCGGAAGGTGTTTCTTCCGGTGCTCCCCTGGTTCTTGCCTGGGCAGTTTTGTTTCTGCTGGGCACTGTGATTGAAATTTTTGCAGACCTCCTTTTTTCGCAGGTCTATTTCCTGATGCTGGATTTTCCCGAATACACGGCTCCGCAGCTTTTAAAGACCAGCGTTCAGCTCATGAAGGGCAGCAAAGGAAGGCTGTTTTATATCTGGATTTCCTTTATTCCCCTTCTGATACTTGCGGGACTTTCCTTTGGAATCGGCTTTTTGTGGCTCTTTCCTTATACGCAGGCAGTCGCCGCTGATTTTTATCTGGATTTGATTAATAAACGCGGCCATGCTTCGTGAGTTGCTTCCAGTCCAAACAGATGCAGCAAAATAAAGACAGCGAAATAATGTCATACAGCTTTGGAAACAGGGAATTGCGGATAAAATGCAGTTCCTTTTGTTTTGCAGAAATTTTTGAAAACTTTTTCCGGCGTCACGACAATATATACATGCAAGGGCAAATCTTTGCAAGTCGACTTGAAAGAAGAAGGAGGATGGCTGCTATGAATAATGACGAATTCGAGCGGTTTGTCCTGAAGTTTGGAAAAGATATTCTGCGGTTTTGCCGGATGACAGCCGGAGATGCGGAAAATGGGGACGAACTGTATCAGGACACTATGCTCAAACTGCTGGAGAAAAGGAGAAGACTGGACTCTATGCAGAATACAAAGAGTTACGCTTTATCCACTTCAATTTATCTTTGGAAAAACAGGAAGAAAAAATATGCAAACAGGATGAGACTGGTTCCGATTGACAGTATGGACGAGATGTCTGACGAGGGATATGAGTTTTCTGACCATGATAACGAAGCCTCTCCCGAACATATCATATTAAAGCAAAATGAGGCGGACATGGTTCAGGGATTCGTTAAAGCCCTGCCGGAGAAGTACAGAATACCAATCTATTTATATTATTCGGCAGATATGCAGATAAATGAAATATCCGGAATTCTGGGACTGCCGGAAGGAACCGTCAAAAGCCGGATGCGGAAAGCAAAGAAACAGTTAAAGGAAAAATTGGAGGCGATAGGATATGACGGATGAAAAATTGAATCAAATCTTAAAGCAGGCCCTTGCTCCTGAAATAAATGACAGAGAAATCCAGATACATAGAAGGAGGAAGGTTAAGATGAAAAGATTTGGTAAAACAGGAACAGCCGCGGCTGCGGCAGTGGCTGCTGCGGTTATTGGAACCCTTGGACTGGGATACTTTAATCCGGTGCTTGCAGCAAAGATTCCATTAATTGGAAAAATTTTTGAAAAAGTTGCGGATGAATCCACATATTCGGGCGACTATACGGATAAAAAAACAGTCCTGACAAATGAGGATTCCGCAGGAAACCTGGATACATCGGACTATAGCGTATCTGATAAAGGAATTACACTGACTGCATCAGAAGCCTATTGTGACGGATATTCCATTTTCCTTACAGTAAATATTGAATCAGAAGATGCAGATTTCACTCATATTCCAGAACATTATACAAGTATGAATGCTGCAGATGGCCGGACAGCCGCCGGATTTTATATAAACGGAACATGGAATGTGGATGGAAGCTCATCCGAATGGCTTGAAAATACGTTTGACGGAGAGGTAATCGACAGCCATACATTTGCAGGTATGCTGAAAATAAATCTTGCAAAGAAGTATACCGGCAGCGGCGAGCTTAACTTAAATGTAAACGGGCTTGGTTATGATGACGACAGGATGCTTGACAGCGAAGAAATATCGGCCTCCCACCAGACGGAAGGCCGCTGGAATATTACT
Source organism: bacterium 1xD8-48 (assembly GCA_009917455.1). GTDB lineage: Bacteria > Bacillota > Clostridia > Lachnospirales > Lachnospiraceae > Suilimivivens. Next base: position 25,130 of record QZDS01000024.1, read on the forward strand.
GTACCGTTTGAGGTAAATGAAACGGATGTAAAAACAATTGCGGTGGGCGAGACAAAAGGGAATATTACACTTGAAGACGTAGTGGTATCTCCGTATCAGGTAATTGTCCATGCGACAACACCTGGAAAGCAGAGGGAACTGACAGACGACAGGAGGGAGAAACTGCTTTCAAAAGACCCTGATATGACGGATGCAGAGATGTTTGAACTTCTTGGATGGTCTTATGAACCCTGTCAGACAATTTGTTTCAATCAGGATGGAGAAATGCTTTACGCAGATATGGAAATGGCAGGCAGAGCCGGATTTGCCGTTCAGGGAAAAGAGATAAAAACATTGTATGTCTTCATTTTTGACAATCTTGATGACTGGTCTTTGATGGAACAGGAAGGGATGAACAGCAGCGCTGCAGACAAAGCTGTTATTTCGAAGGAAATTCATGTAGAGTCAGCGGGCAGAATTTTTTAGAATGTTCGTTTTAGTACGTGTAATTCTTGAATTGATGGCATAAAAAATGATACGATAAAGATACAAACAGGAAGGTCACAGTATATTGTTGAGGAGCCGTCAGCTTGACGGCTCCGTTTTATATTACAGTTCAGTTTTATGCCCAGTAAAGCCTCATTCCGATTTCATGGCTCATTCTGTCCGGATGGCCCTTTACATGAGACAGAAGCGTGCAAATATCCGTATATACATTTCGGGCGATGCTGTTTCCCTGTTCGTCCATCAAATCCAGAGACAAATTCCATTTCATGCCCTTCCCGTAGTTTTCCGGGAATTTCGTTATCTGCACACAGCAGTCCGCACCGAAATCCGCTTCACATGAATCCTGTGCGATAAGTTTACCTGATTCCGCTTCCGTAACGGTCCACGAGGCCCTACATGCCTTATAAGCCTTATCCGTATCGTTTATAATATAAATACCCTCTATGAAATCCCTGTGCTTCGCAAATATCCCCACGGGAGTGTTGCTTTCCAGAATCGCGTTCAGACCCTTTTTGGGGATTCCCCACCAGTCATAAATCCCGTAAAAGCTCTGAGGGCATAAATCAATAAACATAAACTGCACGTATCCCGCACATGGGGCATATTTTTGAATACGATAGTGCTCCGTATAGTATTTCAGCAGCTTATACTGATATTCCTGAATTTCAGGAATCTGCTCCAGAATGCCTGAAAGCCTCCGGTAAACGGACGGAATCCTTTTCAGGTTTTCCGCGCAGCCCGGGGCATCAAATCCGTATTCAGTGTTTAGCTTTTCTATCTGCCCGTAAATTTCGCCATACTCTCCGCCGGTAAGCGAGCCAAGATAATTATGGCTGTCGCCGCTTAGCAGGTCGTCTTCACAAAATGAGCCTTTGATGATTGGCCTCTCCGAATCCATCTCCTGAAGTTCCCGATACAGCCTCGGCCCCGGATTTTCTTCCATAAACCGCTCTCTAATCTTACCGTCCGGGTCCACACAGCCGGGCTCATTCATAATAATCCAGCAAATAACAGAGGGGTGCCGTTTTAAAAGCTTCACATTATCTCTGAAAATATTCGCAAACCTTTCCGCCCACTCGTCTGTTGACGGATGTGTCCAGTTATATTCCGAGTCCTGCAAAACCGCAATTCCCAGCCTATCGCACAAGTCATAAAAACAGGTCTGCTCGGTATGCACATGTACCCTTACCAGATTAAAGCCCGCCGCTTTCACATTCAGCAAATCCCGCAGATATCTTTCCTCCGTCATTGCCGAAATATAGCAATCCGGATAATAGGACGTCCCCCTGATATAAATCTTCTTTCCGTTGAGCCAGAATCGTGTAGTCTCTGTATTCCTCTCTATTTCTATTTTCCTGAAAGCAAACGCAGTCACTCTGCGGCTTAGCGTTTCCCCGTCCTTTTCCAGCACGGTCTCCGCCTGATACATCCATGGCCGTCCGTGGTCCCAGGTGCTCCATAAATTCACTTTCTCCATCCGCAGACAGTATTTTCTGTCTTCCGTCTTCTTTTCCGCCGTAAAAATTTCCTTTTTCTGTTCTCTTACCAGCCCGGAATCTTTCTCCCTTATGGTAACTGTGATTGCATACTTTTGCCCTTCCTTAAGGCAATGTAATGCTGTGCCGACAGTAACATCAGCCTTGCCGCCGTCAACATCGAGCTTATAATCCACTTCCACGTCCCCGGCTATCGCGCCGGCCTTTGAAAGCAGTAACTCCACTTTTCCGTAAATCCCTACCGGATTCACATCTCGCTGGATAAAGGTGTCTGAATGCTCATAGGTTCCTTTTACCATATTTCTCTTAACAAGCATCGTCCTTGATACCTGTCCGTCCTGCTCCACTTCCTCATCCCACGGGGAGCTTACCTTAACGATAAGATAATTTTTTTCCCCTTCTCTTGCAATCCCTTTTGTCTCAAAGGAAAACGGCGCCGAGTACCCTTCGTGCTCTCCCAAAAGCTTCCCGTTCAGCCATACCTTTGCATAATAATCCACATTCGTAAATCGAATGAGCATACTCTCGTAATCTTCTCCGGGAATGTCAAATTCCAGACAGTACCACCATGGCGCCTGATTAAAATACCGCAGTTCCCTCCCGAAATAAGGCTGATTTGCATAGAGAAGCTGCAGATGCTTCAATTCTTCCAAAAGCTCCCATTCCGAAATCTGTGTGCCAATGTCCGTGCTGCTTTCGTACTGCCGGTACAGACCTGTTTTTTCACCGATATCATGGACATCCTGAAGAACCTTCCATCCTTTTTGTAAACTGATTATTTGTTCCATATAAGCACCTCCTGTCAGCTTTTGACTGCGCCTGCAGCCATTCCTTCTATAATATTTTTATTTAATATGAAATAAACGATTAACGTCGGCAGAATCGAGATTACAATCGCGGCGAAAGTGCTTCCCCAGTCCACCCTTCCAAACAGCCCGACAAAGTCGTTCAGCCCCACCGGCAAGGTCTTCATATCAGAAGAAGAGATAAACGTATTTGCGTATGTAAACTCATTCCAGACAAATACAAAATTATAAGTCAGTACCGTCATTGTGGTATTCTTCGCCATAGGCAGCACTATTTTTCCAAATACCGTTCCCATCCCCGCCCCGTCGATAACCGCCGCTTCCAGCAAAGAATCGGGCATAAATTTGAAAAAACCGGTATACAGGTAAATGCACATAGGCAGCCCGAACCCGACCTGCGGAATCACCAAAGCCCAATAGGTATTTCTAAGTCCCAGCGCATTGTAAATCTGGAACATGGGAATTAAGCAGGCAAAAATCGGAATCATCATCCCGAACAGGAAAAATCCCATAAGCGCGTCCGCATGCTTTATTCTCACCTTGCTAATCACAAAAGCCACGGGGCAGCCCAGCAAAACAATCCCGATTAGCGTGAGCACGGCGACTACCGTACTGTTGATAAAATATCTCGGAATAGAAGATATTGTAAATGCGCTGATATAATTGCCGGGGTAAAAGCCGGACGGCAATGCATATTGCGCCGTGTATCTCATTTCATCAGGCGTTTTCAGGCTCGAACATACGACCCAGAAAATGGGATATATCTGCACCACCACAAAAATAAGAATTACCGCATAGAAAATTATGCGCAGCACGATATTCTTTTTCGAGCGTATCATTCCGCTTCATCTCCTTTCGCAGAGCCAAGGCATTTCTGGACCGCAAACACGGCAGCCAGGCATTCAACCACCAGAAACACCGCCAGGGTGCTCCCGTATCCGAAGTCAACAGCGTTAAATGCAGTTTTGTACATATAAGTCGCAACCATTTCCGTAGACGCGGATTTATTATCAAGAATATAAAACACATCAAATGTTTTCAGGCATCCGTTCACAAGCATAACCATCACAATGCTGAAAATATTTTTAATCAGAGGCAGCTTAATGTAACGGTACTGCTGCAGCAAATTGCACCCGTCCACAATAGACGCCTCCAGCACGTCTTTGGAAATGGATACAAAGGCGGAATAAAAAATAATCATATACAGGCCGCAATATTTATATCCGTCAATCAGCGTAATCGTAACCAAAGCTGTCCTGGAGTTTGCAAGAAGCGCAAAGGGCTCCATTCCCATCTTTTCCATCAGATAACAAACCAGTCCCTGGGGCTGGGCGGACAGCATCTTGGAAAAGACCTGGCAGATTGCCATAGAGGAAATAATACACGGGATAAAATAGATAACCCTTAACAGATTTCCGCCTTTGGTAATATGTGACAGCAAAATTGCAAGAAACAATCCCACCGTAAGCTGGAATACGCTCCCTAACAGCACAAATTTCAGATTGTTTACAACTGCGCCGAGAAAAGTTTTATCCGTAAACATCCGCACATAGTTATCTAACCCCACAAACTTCATATCATTGATGCCGTTCCACGAAAAAAGGCTGTAGCCCATGGACCATAAAATAGGGAAAATCACCGTCAGCATATACACGACAAATGCAGGCAGTACAAATATCAGGGGCTGGATTTTATTCTTTGGATTCATTTTTACCTCCTGTCCAAACAACGGACGCCGGCATTCGCCGGACATCCATTTGTCAGCAACGGGCGGCATAAGATTTCTTCGTTTATGCTGCCCTGTCTTTGTCATGCCCTATTCTGCCGTATCAAAGTAATCCGCTGCATACTGGGCAACCGCCTTGTCCATATTTTCACAAAATTCTTCCGGCGTGCTTTCCATCATACCGAGGCTGGCCAGCTCCTTCCTGTACACTTCATTGGTAGAAGGGTCCAGACGTACGTCCCAGCACTGGGCAAATGTTCCGCAGGCTTCAAGGTCGCTTAAAATCTGCTGTGTCAGACCGGGAAGCTGTTCCGGGTTGCTGGGCATCATGGACGGAAGCATATTAAACTCGTACATTGCGGTGTCTGCATAATTATCCCATATATAGGCGATAAAATCCTTCATTGCAGGCGTCATGGACTCCTTCAGGACTGCCGTTCCGATACCGCAGTTTGCATAATAATCATTTTCTCCCGTTGCGGTTCCTTCTGTATCTGTCGGAAGCTTAAAGGTTGAAATTCCCTCTTTCAGCTCGCCGTTTTCGTCCACCAAATCCGGCGTATCCCAGGTACCTGTATAAAGAATTGCCGCTCCATTATTCAAAAATAAATCCATCTGAGCCGTGGCGTCCGAATTTGTCCACCCTTCGCTGTAATATTGCATAATTTTCTGCGCATACTCCGCGGTCCTGATACCGGTGTCAGAGCTGAACTTTTCTTTTCCCATTCTGGCATTGTCAATAAAATCATTACCCTTCAGACGGAACGCTTTAAACGCCGGATATCTCATTATCATATCGTAATTTCCCGCTGCAATCGGCGTGAAGCCCGCGTCCTGCAGCTTCTGACAGGCCTCAAGGAGCTCGTCCAGGGTTTTGGGAGCGGCCGTGATACCCGCCTGCTCGAACATATCCGTGTGATACCAGAAATACTCCACATTGCCCTGCCAGGTCATCAGATAATTGCTTCCATCGCTGAATCTGGGATAGTCAAGGGCAATATCAAAAAATCTGTCCGAAATGCCCAGTTCCTCATAGAGCTCGTCCACGCTGTAGATTAAGTCTTTTCTACAAAGCCCCTCAAAAAAAGCTTCGGGGTCCGCGTCAAACCAGTCTGGCAGTTCATTGCTGGAAGCCAGAATTTTGATTTTCTGCAGATACGTCGCTCTGTCAGCCACAGACTCTACATTGAATTCAAAATTCGGATGCTCCTTTTTATAATCTTCCGCTAACTTTTTTACAGCTTTAAGCGCCGCGTCCGTCTCGCCCCTTGCGCTGATGTAATTGATAACCAGCGGTTCCTCCTTACCCGAACCGTTATCGGCAGTACCGCCTGACTCTGACTGTGTCTGCTCCGCAGGAACCGTTTCCTCTCCGCCGCCGCAGCCCGTCATTAATGCCGCGCATGTTGCCAATGATGCTAATAAAATCACCAATTTCTTTTTCATGTTCTTTTCCTCCATATGTTTTTTCTCACCCGGGTTTTAAGAGAAACCATAACTGTATTTCCCTTTCGCTGTCTCATTATAGACAGTGAAACTGATAAAATATATGGAAATTTTTCAGTTCGGTTGGAATATTTTCTCATATTCTCCTGATTGCTTGTATGGATTTTTCCGTCATTATATAATGTAGCTATCAAATTTTAACGCTGCCTTATGAAAGGGAAAATATGAATCCGGCAAAAAACCTTATCCTGTCTCTTTTCCAGAAAATTACTTTGAAGCGCAGGCTACTGCTCACTTATTCCCTGCTCAGCAGCCTGATTCTTCTGATTACCTCCGTGGCATTTTACAATTCGTCAAAGAAAATATTAATTGACAGGGCGACCAAATCCAGCCGGCAACAGCTGGAATTAATTACCAATAATCTCGGGGAAAAAATCGACCATATTTCCGATTATGCGGTTACCCTATCCATCAGCAGCAGTATTGCCAATATTTTAAAGGAAAACCCCACCGTCCCCGACAAGGAAATAAAACGTTTTTGGGCTAATACGGAATTAACCAATCAGGCGCAGCGCATCATCGGGCTTCATAAAAATATTTATGCATGGGATATCCTGGACACTGAAAATCACTGGTTCCACAGCAGCACTACCGAGACGGAAGATGTCTTTCCCTTTCTGGCCTGCGAGCTGGATAACCTGAAGCGCAACCTTTCCTTTCAGTTTCTGGGCCCTTTCCCCGTAAATGGCGAACCTGTTTTTGTTGCTTTAAAGTCGATTACCGATATCGACAACACGAAATACCTTGGCGCTTTAGTCCTTCTTATCCGGGAAACAAATATTTCAGCCTCCTTCCATAATCTGCCCGATGACGACCTGAAAAACTTTTTTATTGTTGATGAAGATAACCGGATTCTTTCTTCTTCCACATCGGAAGGCATCTATTCTTCCTTTGGGGATTATACAGGCATCAGCCCGGACGATTTGGCACTGTTCGAAAAAAAAGACTGCCAAGTTGCTTCCGTAAACGGAGTCGAAACCCTTTTAATCCGAAAAGAATACGCGCCTTTAAACTGGCACATAATCAATCTGATTCCCCTTGAAAGCCTTACGATAGAGCACGTTATGATACTTAAGAATATCATCATCATTTCCGTGATACTGCTTTTACTGTCATTTGTCTTCTCTATATTATGCACCAAAACCGTTACCTCGCCCATCCAGCGGCTGGCATCAAAAATGGAGGCGGCTTCTCAGGGAAATTTAAATATTACCGCCGACTATTATTCCCGGGATGAACTGGCTGTACTGTATGACCAGTTTAATTTGATGATGCAAAAAATCCAGGCGCTTCTCCAGAATATCTATGAAGAACAAAACGCAAAGCAAAAAATGGAAATCCAGCTTTTGCAGTCCCAGATTAACCCGCACTTTTTATACAATACGCTGAATACCATCAAATCCTTAATTGAGCTGGATATGCCGGAAACCGCCGGAAAGGCCGTCGCGTCCATGTCGTCCTTTTACCGGAACCTGTTATCCAGGGGACAGTTCATCATTCCCTTAAAGGACGAACTTTTGCTGACGGAGCAGTACCTTTACATACAAAATCTCAGGTTTATGGAATTTGTCGATTATGAAATCATCTGCGACAAATCCTGCCCGGATTGGAATATCAAAGTTCCCAAGCTGACCCTGCAGCCGATTGTGGAAAATGTTTTTGTCCATGCTCTGGCCCACACCAAATGCCATATACGCCTGCAGATACAATGCGCCCAGGATTCCATAATAATCTCTGTGGAGGACAACGGAAAGGGCATCCCGCCCGATAAGCTGTCTTCACTGGAAAAATCAATCAGCCAAAGCATTACATCCCAAAAATCAATCGGACTTCCAAGCGTCCACCACCGGATTACGCTGCTTTACGGAAAGAATTACGGTCTTTCCGTAAAAAGCAGAGAGGGGATTGGAACCGCCGTGATTATTAAACTGCCAAAAGGAGGAGACGGAATTGAAAACACTGGTAATTATTGACGATGAGATATTTTTCAGAAAAGCTGTCTGCAATTTTATAGCGAAGCAAAACGATTTCAGGATAATAGGGGAAGCAAATAACGGAATATCCGGTATTCATTTAATCACATCATTAAGGCCGGATATCGCCCTTGTCGATATTTCTATGCCCGCAATGAACGGGCTGGAAATGATACGAAAACTGACCGCCGACCGGCCTGTAACAAAATTTATCCTTCTGACCGGCTACGGGGATTTTGAATACGCAAGACAGGCGATTTCCCTCGGCGTAAAAGACTATCTTCTAAAGCCATTGGATAATCAGGAGCTTTTGTCGTGCCTTGAAAAGCTCAGCGTTAAAATTGACGAAGAAAACAGCAGGCAGTACTTTATCAGCGATTATTTCCAAAAAGAAAATATATATAAACAGCAGCTCACCTTAAACTTCTTCCACAAAATAATTGCCGGGAATTTCCAGCAGGAAGAATTTTCCGTCCTTCAAAGTCAGATGGGAATCACACAGACGCAATATTATCTGGTGCTCCTTGTAAGAATCAATAAAGTAAATCCGCCGTTCTGCGAAGCGGAATCGGATTGTTCCCTTCTCCACTCCATCGTGGAAAATATTAGTACGGAAATTCTCAGCCCCGCTTATCCGTTTTTGCTGTATATTGATTATTCCAGACTGCACCAATATATCATCCTCGGCAATAGCAACGGGGATTTCGGCTCATTGGAATTGCTCTGCATCAGCCTGTCCCGGATTTTGCAGGAGACTGCCCATACAGACTGCACTTTTTTTGCCGGAACCGCCCATGCCGGCACTCGGGGAATCCGTGTTTCCTATGAAGAATCACTGTCCGCCCTGCACAATAATTACTTCAACGCTTCCTCGCCTTACCGGATTTTCCACAAAGGGGACGAAAGCGCAGACTTCTACGTCAATGCAGATACCTACGGGCAAATTATGATTTTATTGCGGCAGAAAAACGAAAGCCGTCTCCTGGATTACTTTTCCGAATACTTTGGCAAAATGCAGGCCCAAAACCTCCACATCCGGCAAATATGGAATATTGCGTTATCATTTTTCACGGTCTTAGACAGTTTCGTATGCGAATGCGGCTGTCATAATAAAACTGCGTCCATTTTACAGGACGCCTATGACACCTACCAGAACTGCGAAAATATCGGGCAGCTGGCGGAGCTGGTTTCAAGAACATATTCCCATGTCCTTGCAGAAATCTCCCGAAGCAAAGAGCCTGAATCGGCCTCGTTCATAAAGGAAGTCCAAGACTACATCGCCTCAAATTACAGCCACCCGGATTTACGTCTGGAAACAATCGCCTCTCATTTTTATATGAATTCCCAGTACCTGTCCACTCTGTTCAGCCGGGAGACCCATATAACGCTTACGGCGTATATCAATAACTTCCGTATGCAAAAGGCAAAAGAGCTGCTCCTTTCACAGTCGCCGTCTGTCCAGAATACCGCATCTTTATGCGGTTTTACAGACTCCGGGTATTTCAGCAAATGCTTTCGCAAATTTTACGGGATTTCCCCAAAGAACTTCCTTGCCTTAACGGAAAGGAAATACAGGGAAAAAATCGAGTAGGGAAAGTTACTTTCCCTGCTCGCGCGCCGCCGGTGCGCCACTTTGGACTTTGGCGGCAATCCTCCTCTGCATCGGCGTGTATAAAAAGGCAGGAGCCGTCAGTTTGACGGCTCCTTATTATTACTCCATTTTAAATAAGCATTGATAAACAAATCCAGGGCCCCGTCCATGACGGAATCCACGTTTCCTGTCTCCGCATTCGTCCTGTGGTCTTTCACCATGGTGTAAGGCTGCATCACATAGGAGCGAATCTGATTGCCCCATCCGATATCCTTCACTTCCCCGCGGATATCCGAAAGCTTCTCCGCATTGGCCTCCTTTTTCAGAAGATACAGCTTGGCTTTCAGCATCTGCATGGCCTTATCCTTGTTCTGGAACTGGGAGCGCTCATTCTGGCACTGCACCACAATTCCCGTGGGAATATGGGTAATACGAATGGCCGAGGAAGTCTTATTGATGTGTTGGCCGCCGGCGCCGCTGCTTCGGTAGGTGTCAATCCGAAGGTCATCCTCGTTAACCTCCACGTCCACGTCCTCCTCGATGTCCGGCATCACGTCCAGAGATACAAAAGAAGTCTGCCGTTTGCCCTGCGCGTTAAAGGGGGAAATCCGCACCAGTCTGTGGACGCCCTTTTCCGACTTCAGATAGCCGTAGGCATTGGTTCCGTTTACCTGAAAGGTCACCGACTTGATGCCGGCCTCGTCGCCATCCAGATAATCCAGCACCTCCACGCTAAAGCCCTTGCGCTCTGCCCATCTGGTATACATGCGGTAAAGCATGGAACACCAGTCGCAGCTCTCCGTGCCGCCTGCCCCCGCGTTCAGCTTGAGGATGGCATTATGGGCGTCATATTCCCCGGAAAGCAGCGTACTTACCCTGATATCCTCAAAGGTGCTGATAAAATCATCCAGCTCCGCCCGGATATCTGCCGCAAGACCTTCGTCCTCCTCCTCGTACCCCATCTCAATCAGGGTTTCAATATCCTCATACTGCCCCTCAAGGCTCTGGATACTTTCCACTGTATCCTTTAAGTCCTTCAGTTCTTTCATCTTTTTGTTGGAAATTTCAGGAACGTCCCAGAATCCGGGAGCTTCCATTTCTCTTTCCAGCTCTTCAATCTTCTTCGCCCTGTCAGCTAAGTTAAAGTGAATCCCTCACTTCCGCTAAAGGGCTTTTGTAAGCTTGCAGTTCAGATTTCATCTGGTCTAACTCTACCACTTTGCGTCACCGCCTTTCATATTTAAAGTTCCGCAAATGCCTTTCAGCACACACAAGTCTGGAAGAATTTCCGGCCGCTTTCGTGTCCGTAAATCCTTCCGTGCACTTTCAGGCATTTGCTGTTTTTAAGTTATTGTTTTTACTTTGCGCCCTTTCCGCAACACTGCTTATACTTCTTGCCGCTGCCGCAGGGGCAGGGGGCGTTGGGATAGATTTTTACGCTTGCACGTTTTACGGGAACTTTCGCCGCGGAATCGTCCTTGTTGGTGCCTGTTACCTTGGCTACCTGCTCTCTTTCCACCTTCTGCTCCACTCTCACATGGAACAGGAGCCGCACTGTCTCCTCGCAGATATTCTGGGTCATTTCGTCAAACATTTCATAGCCGCTGAGCTTATATTCCACCAGCGGGTCTCTCTGTCCGTAGGCCTGCAGGCCCACACCCTGGCGGAGCTGGTCCATATCATCAATGTGGTCCATCCACTTTCTGTCAATCACCTTAAGCAAAATCACGCGCTCTAACTCGCGAATGGCTTCCGGCTCAGGGAATTCCGCTTCCTTCGCCTCGTAAAACTTCACGGCTTCTTCCTTTAACTGCTGCTTTAGAGCGTTCTTTTTCGGAGTATTTATCCTTCCCCTGTTAACGGGCTTTAAAGGAATTGTGGGAAGAAGCAGGGTATTTAATTCGTCCACGTTCCACTCGTCAAAGTCGGTGTCGTCCCCGATTGCAATGTCCACCGCGTTTTCCGTGATATCCGTAATCATCTTGTAGATGGCATCTCTCATGCTCTCCCCGTTTAATACCCGGCGTCTTTCTTCGTAGATGATTTCTCTCTGCTCGTTCATCACCTGGTCGTATTCAAGGAGGTTCTTTCTGATGCCGAAGTTGTTGTTCTCGATTTTCTTCTGCGCGGACTCAATGGCGTTGCTGAGCATCTTATGCTCGATTTCCTGATTTTCCGGAATGCCAAGGGCGTTAAACATGTTAATCAGACGCTCGGAGCCGAAAAGACGCATCAAATCGTCCTCGAGAGAAATATAAAACCTGGATTCGCCCGGGTCTCCCTGACGGCCGGAACGGCCTCGGAGCTGATTGTCAATCCGTCTTGATTCGTGGCGCTCGGTGCCGATAATCTTAAGTCCTCCGGCAGCCCTGGCATCGTCGTCCAACTTGATATCCGTACCGCGGCCCGCCATGTTGGTGGCAATGGTAACCGCGCCGTGAATACCGGCGTCGGCAACGATTTCCGCCTCCAGTTCATGAAACTTGGCGTTCAGCACCTTATGCGGGATTCCCTGCTTCGTCAAAAGCTTTGAAAGTTCCTCCGAAGCCTCAATGGTAATCGTGCCTACCAACACCGGCTGTCCCTTTGCATGGGATTCCTTCACAGCCTCCACGATTGCGTGGAGCTTTTCCTTTCTGGTCTTATATACCGCATCCTGCAAATCCTTCCTTGCAATCGGCTTGTTGGTGGGAATTTCAATGACGTCCATCCCGTAAATGTCCCGAAATTCCCGCTCTTCCGTAAGGGCTGTACCTGTCATGCCCGCTTTTTTGTCAAATTTATTAAAGAAATTCTGGAAGGTAATGGTGGCAAGAGTCTTGCTTTCCCTCTTTACCTTTACATGCTCCTTTGCTTCAATTGCCTGATGGAGACCGTCGGAGTACCGTCTGCCCGGCATGATACGTCCTGTAAACTCGTCCACTATCAGCACCTGGTCGTCCTTTACCACATAATCCTGGTCCCGGAACATGAGATTGTTTGCCCGAAGAGCCAGGAGGATATTGTGCTGGATTTCGATATTTTCCGGATCCGCCAGATTTTCTATCTGGAAGAACTTCTCCACCTTGTCAACGCCCTGGGCGGTAAGGTTCACCACCTTGTCCTTTTCATTGACGATAAAGTCGCCGGTTTCCTCCCGCTCCACCCCCATGATGGCGTCCATTTTGGATAAATCCTCCATGTCCTCTCCGCGGCGGAGCTGCTTTGCAAGCACGTCGCAGACCTCGTAAAGCCGGGTGGACTTGCCGCTCTGGCCGGATATGATAAGAGGCGTTCTGGCTTCATCAATGAGAACTGAGTCTACCTCGTCGATAATCGCGTAATTAAGGCTGCGGAGTACAAGCTGCTCCTTGTAAATCACCATGTTGTCTCTCAGATAATCAAATCCCAGCTCATTGTTGGTGACATAGGTGATATCGCAGTTATAGGCCTCCCGCCGCTCGTCGGATTTCATGCTGTTTAAGACGACGCCCACCGTAAGCCCCATGAATTTGTAGATTTCGCCCATCCACTCGGAGTCACGTTTGGCAAGGTAATCGTTGACCGTTACCACGCAGACGCCTTTTCCCTCCAACGCATTGAGATAAGCTGGAAGCGTCGCCACCTGGGTTTTACCTTCACCGGTTTTCATCTCCGCAATACGGCCCTGATGCAGGATAATCCCGCCGATTAACTGTACTCTGTAGTGCTCTGTGTTGAGCACCCGCCTTGCCGCCTCCCGCACCGCCGCAAAGGCTTCCGGAAGCAAATCGTCAAGGGTTTCCCCCTCTCCAAGGCGCTTTTTAAATTCTTCCGTCTTTGCGGAAAGTTCCGCGTCCGACAGCGCCTGCATGGCCGGACGCAAATCCTCAATGGCCTTTACGGTACTTTCTATTCGTTTCAGCTCCCTCTCGCTGTGAGTGCCGAACACTTTCTGGACTAAATTCATTCTCTTACCTCGCTTCCGCGCCGCCCTGCTTCACATCCCCATACTGCTTAAAGCCTGCCATGCGGTGCGGATTTACAATTCTTTCTTCAACACAATAAAACCATAAACTGTATTTTAGCAGATTTGCGGGCTATATTCAACTGTTATGTACAGGTTGTTCTGCCAAATATAACAATACAGCCGTGCCATTCTCTGGCCGGCGGAAAATTGATTTCTGTATAAAGAATACCCCGCTGCAGGCGCTGCACACAGAATTACTCTGCGCCTGTAACGGGGCTTTTATTCAAATCATTAATAATTCAGGGCTTCTTCCTCGCCGTTCATCACGCGCAGCGCGCCCTGGGCCAGGGCAAGCAGCTCGTCTTCACCGGGATATACGGTGATGGGAGCGATAAAGCCGACTCTTTCCGTAAGTCCGGCAACAACCACCTTATCATAAGCGATTCCGCCAGTGATAATAATCTGGTCTACCTTTCCTTTAAGGACGCAGGACATGGAACCGATGTTTTTGGCAACCTGCATGATAAAAGCCTCGCGAACCTCGGCTGCCTTTGCATCGCCCTCCTGAACCATCTTTTCCACATCGCGCATGTCGTTGGTGCCCACATAGGCGTTAAAACCGCCGTTTCCAACCACCTTTTTGTAAACTTCTTTCTCCGTATACTGGCCGGAGAAGCACATTTTAATTAATGCGCCGGTGGGAACCGCACCTGCTCTTTCAGGGGAGAATGCGCCGTCGCCGTCAAGCGCGTTGAAGACGTCAACAACCTTTCCCTTTTCGTGAGCGCCTACAGAAACGCCGCCGCCCATATGTACGACCACAAGATTCAGGGAATCGTAAGCTTTTCCCTGCTCCTTCGCATAACGCTTTGCAACAGCCTTCTGGTTCAGCGCATGAAACACGCTTGTGCGGGGAAGCTCGGGAACGCCGGAATATCTGGAAATCGGCATCAGCTCATCCACAACCACAGGGTCTACAATGTAGGAAGGAACGCCGATGGCATCGGCAATTTCCCTTGCAAGGATGCCGCCTAAGTTGGAAGCGTGCTGTCCCTGAACTCCGATTTTCAAATCCGCCAAAAGCGCGTCGCTTACAGCGTAGGTTCCGCCGGGAATGGGCTTTAACATACCGCCTCGGCCTACCACTACCTGCAGAGAGTTGATGTCAAAATCTTTTTCCTTTAATAAATCCAGTATAATCTGTTTGCGGAAATCCTTCTGGTCAACAATCGACGCATAGCTTGCAATTTCCTCTGTGGAATGGCGAAGGGTTTCTTCAAATAATAAGGTTTCATCCTCGAAAACACCAATCTTGGTGGAGGTGGAACCGGGGTTGATGATTAAGCTTTTTACTGACATTTTACTCCTCCTGTTTAAAAATCCCGCTGCAGCCCTTCCGGCACACCTGGAATAAATCAGCTTTCGTCCGGATTCTGTGTCCGCAAACCGATTTGTGCGCCGCACGGGCTTACGCTGTTATTGATTTTTCATAGCCTCGGCCACAACGGCGCCAAGGGCGATGGAATTTACTTTGGTTTCAAAATCGTCGGAACGGGAAGTCAGGATAACAGGCGCTTTCGTCCCTGTAAGGATATTTCCGTTGACCACCTTTGCCGTGTGAACCAGACATTTGTATACCAGATTGCCGGCGTGGATGTCCGGGAAAAGAAGGATATCGGCGTCGCCCTGAATGGCTCTGCCTGTAGCTCCCTTATGCTTTGCCGCTTCCGCGTCGATGGCAAGGTCTAAGGACAAAGGGCCGTCAACGATACAGCCTGTGATTTCGCCCTCTTTATTCATCCGCGTAAGTTCTCCGGCTTCCACGGTGGCGGGCATCTTGGGATTGATTACCTCAACCGCCGCAAGAGGGGCAACCTTGGGATTCTCGATACCGCAGGCTTTGGTTATTTCCAGTGTGTTGTTGATAATATGTACTTTATCCTCTAACGTAGGATAAGGAATGAACGCAACATCGGTTAAGAAAAGCAGATGGTCAATGCCTTCGATGTCAAATACGCATACATGGGATAAAGGCTTTCCGGTACGAAGCCCCACTTCCTTGTCCAGAACGCTTTTAAGGAAGCCTCTGGTGTCAATCAGGCCCTTCATGTACATATCGGCTTTGCCTTCATGAACCAGCTTCACAGCGGTATGAGCCGCTTCCGTCACATCCTCCACATTGATAATTTCAAAACCGCTCAAATCCATGGAAAGGGAATCGGCAATTTCACGGATTTTCTTCTCGTCGCCAACCAAAACGGCGTCGGCGATTTTTCTTTCTTTGGCTGCCTTAACGGCTTCAAGCACGGCAGAATCCTGGGCTACCGCCACAGCGACTTTCTTTGTGCCGCATTCATTGACTTTGGCAATTAAATCAGCGAATGTCTTACTCATTGGTCTCCTCATTTCTGCACGGCTGTTTATATGAAAAGCGTTTGCGGGCCGCGCGGACACAAACCGCTTTTTACCTGTAAAACCCTGTGATTTTCACATCGTTAAAATAATAACACTGTTTGAAAGAAAATGCAATCTCCCTATTCTTTCTTTTCTGTCTCCGTAATGTATTCCTCCTCGCTCTTTTCCCCGCGCTTTTCATTGTTAATCCGAAGATATCTCCGCACAACGCACAGAATCGTTATACTCACCACCGACACAAAATCCTCAAAGGAAGTGGTTTCCCCCACAATCATATGACGGGCAACAAGGAAAATCAGCACCTCCATGACGTTTTCCGAGTTCGGGCGGCACAGCATCACCAGAAACTCGATGCCGATAACCAGCATAAATATCTGCTCCATGTACTCCCGGAACAGAGAAGTGTCCGCCAGCAAATGGCTGAAAAGCTCGTGATTTTTGAAAATCCCGATTACCGTAAAAACTATCCCCACCAACATAAGCCCGGCAGCAAACAGCTCCAGGGCCTGGCTGATTACATGGATATATTTTTTCATCTTCTCCATTCTCATCCATAATTTTACCATAACATCCCCCCTTTATTGTTCTGCTGTTTTATAAACGTATCATTATATGAAAGTATCCCCATAGGCCTGAGCCTCCTTATCTGTCGTGAGCCGACCTTGCAAACAGAAGGAACATGGGGAAAATCTCCAGTCTTCCCGTCAACATGGCAAAAGACAAAACCACCTTTGCCCAGTCCGAGTAAATACTGAAATTCGCCATGGGCCCCACCTTGTTAAGTCCCGGCCCGATATTGTTAAAGCAGGACAGGACAGCGGTAAAGTTGGTGGTAAAATCAAACCCGTCCAACGAAACCACCAGCGTAAATAAACAGAGCAGCAGCATGTAAGCCGCGACATATATTCTTGTAGAGCTTAAGGTTTTCCTGTCCACCGGCTTTCCGTTGACCCGAACAGTCACAATCGCCTTGGGATTAATAATCTGCCTGATTTCCGCCACAAATGACTTTACGATGATTAAGACCCTGGAAACCTTCATACCGCCGCCCGTGGAACCGGCGCAGGCGCCCACCACCATTAAAAGAAGAAGCATATGCTTGGAAAACTCCGGCCAGAGCTCAAAATCCACCGTTGCAAAGCCCGTGGTGGTAATGATGCTTGTCACCTGGAAAAAAGCCTGTCTGAGCGCGTTCCCAAAGCCTCCGGCAAAACTTAAAATATTCCATGTAATGGCAACTGTGGCGGCAGCCACAATCGCAAAATAAGCCCTCACCTCTTCCATAAACAGGGCGTCTTTTATTTTCCGCAGCATAATCAGATGATACACTGTAAAATTCACCCCGAACAGAAGCATGAAAATTCCCAGCGTCACCTCAATTGCCAGACTGTTGTAGCCCGCAATCCCTGCGCCGGAAACCGCAAAGCCTCCCGTACCGGCAGTTCCGAAAGCAATACAGAAGCTGTCAAAGGGCTTCATGCCGAACAGGCACAAAAGCGCAACTAAAATCAGCGTCATGCTTCCGTAAATGCCGTACAGAATCATGGAAGTGGTGCGCATCCTCGGAACCAGCTTTCCCGCGGTGGGCCCGGGCACCTCCGCCCGCACCAGATGCATGGAATTATCGTTTTCCATGGGCATCACCATCAGGAGGAACACCAGCACGCCCATGCCGCCTATCCAGTGAGTGAAGCTCCGCCAGAACAAAACGCCGTGCCCCAACTCCTCCGGCGCGGCCAGGATGGAAGCCCCCGTGGTGGTAAAGCCCGAAACAATCTCAAACAACGCGTCCCAGTAGGAAGCAAAGCCGCCGTTGATATAAAGGGGCAGCGCGCCAATCAGGGAAATCAAAATCCAGGCTGAGGCTACGATAAAATAGCCGTCCCGGCTGCTCATTCTCTGGCCGGACTGCTTTACGGACGTAAACGCCGCCCCGGCGATTCCCGCCGGAACCATGGTAATCAGAAATCCCATGGTATCCCCGTCCCTGTAAATGAGCGACACCAGCAGCGCCGGTATCATCAGCAAAACCTCCAGAAGTATAATTTTGCCAATCGTACTGACAATAATTCTCTTATTCATGACCTAATGCCTTTCCGCCATTTTTCTAAATTGTAGTCTGCGGCAGTTACCGGTTGCCCGCAGGACGCCGCCCGGCCCGTTACCTGCGGGAATCGATTTTCAGATTCCCGCACAGGTAAAGTCCTTATGTTTGAAAAATGTCTTCCAGACGCACAATCTGTCTTCCTATGGTTTCCACCAGCGCCATATCGCCGGGCATCAGCACATCGTCGCCGCGGGGAATGATGGTCTTGCTTCCCCTCATGATACAGCCAAGCAGTATCCCGCTTTTCAGCCTTAAATCCTTAAGCGGAATATTCAGATTCCTGTCATTTTCATCTATCTTGAACTCGATGAATTCGATTTTACCATCCATCAGACGGTAGAGCGATTCCACCGCGTCATTATCCTCCGCATTCAAAAGAGAACGGCTGTAGCCCAGAATTCTGTCCGCAGCAACGTCCTCCCGGCACACCGTACAAATCCGGCTTCCCGGCTGCAGCACCTTAAGCCTTGACTTTGCACTGATGCGGGACACTACCTTTGAAACGCCCTGGGACTCCGCATACATTGCCGCCACAAGATTATACTCGTCGTTTTCCGTAAGGGCGATAAACGCGTCTGTATTGGCAATATCGGAGCCGGACATGGAATCGAAGTAAGCAAGGGTATCGTCACACATCACCGCAGCTTTCGGTATGTTTCCTGAAAGCTCCTGCGCCAGAGCCTTGCTTTTCTCCACAATCGTGACCGTGGTTCCCTGCTTGATCAGTACATTTGCAAGGTAACTGGAAATCCTGCCGCCTCCCGAAATCATAACGTTCTGCAGGGGCTTTACCGGCAGCTTTAACTTCTTGAAGGACTTGCGGAATTCTTCCGCCGCCCCCGTCAGGTAGAGAATATCCCCTGAATGGAGCCTCGTGTCGCCTTTGGGAACGAATGCATCGCCGTCCCTAACCACCGCGCATATCAGCAGATTGATTCCCATGCTCTGGTTAATCTCTATCAGCGTTTTTTCACTTAAGGGGGATCCCTCCTTCACCGACATCTCCACCAGCTCGGCCCTGCCGCCTGCAAAAACCTCCACTCTGGTAGCCAGGGGGAAACGAAGCAGCCGGTAAACCTCCAGCGCCGTTGCAAGCTCGGGATTGATGGTCATGGAAAGCCCCAGTTTATCCTTATAAAAGCGGTTCTGGCTGGCATAGTCCACATCCCTCACCCTTGCAATGGTATGCTTCGCCCCCATCATATGGGCGGTCATACAGCTTAAGATATTCAGCTCGTCCGAATTGGTAACCGCAATAAACATATCGGCATCACTGGCATTTAATTCCTTTAATGTGGCATAGGAAGCGCCGTTTCCCTGATAGCAGATGACGTCGGCGGTATTTCCCATATTATCGACAATACTTCCTTCCCGGTCAATCAAAGTGAGCTTATACCCGTCCTTTGCAAGCTGTACCGCAAGGGAGGTTCCGATTTCCCCGCCGCCCACAATAAAAATATTCATAGCGTTATGGTATTTCATTTTATGTCTCTCCAATAGTTGCTCAAAAATTACACTGAAATTAATTATAGCTCATACTCATTCAGCTTGCCACACCTTTTACAAATTTTCAATAATATCGTTCCAAAAATTAATTTTCTTAAATTGAAAAGGCTTCGCAAAACACGAAGTCCCTCAATGTATCTTTCTGTTTAACCTCAGCCCGAAACCACCTTGCACCTTTTTTTATAACATGCAATACCGTACCTGTAGATGGTTTTCATTCCGTCGTCAAGTAACGCGTCTTCATAATTCCTGTCCTTTATCTGTTTAAGCGCCTCTCTGCATCAGGTAACCTGTTGTAAAAAGGATGCTCCATAGATTATCAATCTGCGAGTCCAAATCCCTGCAGGTCAGTTCCTGCTTTATCTTTTTCTTGATACTGCCGCCGCTAACCAGCCGTTCAATTTCGTCCTTCGCAGCCGCGTCCGCTTTTTCTATAAATTTCCTGACAATATCGTTACTGCTGGTATTTACCCAGTAATTCTGCGGTTCCACGGCATTACCGTCCCGCAGGTCGTCGCAATATCTGACCACGTCCCAGGGACAATAAATTGCAAGATTCCCGTACTGCCGCTTTTCTCTCTCCGTCAGCCTTTCGCTGTCCGAAAGAAACAGGAATCTCGCCGCCTCGGATGCGTAAACAGATTTACCTTTCCGAAATTTTCAAGAAGCGTTTTTACCAGCCCCAGCCCCGTCTTGTCGATATAGTAATACCCTTCTTTCCGCATTTCCCCGAAATCCTCGTTCCCATGGGAAGCCTTGGTTTTCCCGCCATGACGCACCTTCTTTCTCCCGATTATCCCGTTACACTTTCTTTTTATCATATATTCCCCAAATCCGCAAGCCTGCTCATAAAAAGGCTTCCGCCAGCCGCCAAGCCGGTGAAAGCCTTTTCCGCTACCTCATTCTTTTTTCTGTCCCTTACTCTCCATGTTCCGCCATATACGTATCCCAGGCCTCCACTGATTTAAACATGCCAGCCGCCGTGGAGAACGAGTAGTCGTTGTTGATAATACCCATCCGGTAAACGCAGGTGTCGATGATATCCGCCATACCCTATACAGCATCGGGATGAAATATCTTGAGTCTGTCAGCACCATGATTTGCTGCCCGGTAATCATCTGCAGGAAGTTTGTAATCATGCCGTTGTCCGGGTCAGGCAGCGTCATAATGATACCGGACAGAATAACCCATGAGATAAAATGCGGCAGATAAAGAAGCGTCTGTGACACCTTCTTAAACTTAAGACTCCTCATTTCATTCATCATAAGCGCTAAAATAACCGGAATCGGGAATCCCGGTATCAGCTTCAGCAGACTGATTACAATGGTATTGCGGAGCACCGGCGCAAAGGATTTGCAGCTCTCTCCTGCCAGCCTTACCTCCCGTCCATGCTCAAGCAGCGCCTTGCAATATCCGAAATACCTGTCCGTAATAATAAGGCCATCCGCCCGGCTCTCCGCCCCGGAAAATTACAGAACCTCCGTCATATGAATCAGCCTGCTCTGAAAGTCTCCCGGCAGATTCTGCACCAGATATCCGGCCTTCATAAGAATATCCCCGGTATAAATCCCGTCCTCTCCTTCTATTCTGTACTTTTTATCAGGCGCAAGGCCCTTAAAGCATATTTTCCTGCTGTGGACGTTAGGTCTGTTCAGCACCTGCACAAAGGTATACAAAGCCTCCTTCTTATCCTTGCTCACCACACCGTAACAGTCGTAATAATGGTTTTCGCTGTAGGAAGCAATCCTGTAGTAATCGCCCTCCCGCACCAGATTGTTGTATTTATGGTACATGGCAGTCTGGGCCGGAATCATCTCCCGCTCCTCCCGGGAAATTTTTGTCACGTCCAGCTCGTATCCAAAGGTGCCGGCCAGCGCCACATGCCCTCTGGTCTCAAAGGGAACCGTCCTGTGCAGCAGATGGTTCGGGCAGTCCGACACATGGGCGCCCATGGTGGATAAGGGATAAACAAACGCCGTCCCCTCCTGGATTTTCAGCCGCTCTATGGCGTCCGTATCGTCCGAGCACCATATCTGAGGGCTGTAATAAAGCATTCCCGCGTCAAACCGCGCGCCGCCACCGGAGCAGTTCTCCAGAAGAAGCTTCGGAAATTCCCGCAACATCCGCTCCTGCAGCTCATAAACCCCGAGCATGTATCGGTGGAACAGCTCGCCCATCCGCTCCGCCGGAAGATTCGCGGAGCCCAAATCCGTAAGCTGCCTGTTCATGTCCCATTTCACATACTCCACATTGGCGCTGCGGAGCACCCCTGCAACACTCTCATAAACATAGTCAAGCACATCCCTTCTCGTCAAATCAAGGACATACTGGTTCCGGCTAAGGCTCCCCGCCCTCCCCGGGATGGCAATGGCCCAGTCGGGATGCGCCCTGTATAAGTCGGAATCGGGAGAAATCATCTCCGGCTCAAACCAGATGCCGAACTTCATTCCCAGCTTATTCACCTCGTCCACCAGATATTTCAGGCCGCCGGGAAGCTTTTCCTCGTTTACCTTCCAGTCGCCAAGGGCACGGTTATCGTCAAAGCGGTTTCCAAACCATCCGTCGTCCATCACAAGCATTTCAATGCCAAGGGCGGACGCCTGCCTGGCAATGTCAAGCAGCTTTTCCGTGTTAAAGTCAAAATAAGTGGCTTCCCAGTTGTTAATCAGAATGGGACGCTTCTGATTTTTATAAGGGCTTCTGATTAAGTGCTTCCGGTAAAAATCGTGGAAGGTTCTGGTCATGTTCCCCGTCCCTTCCCCGGAATAAACCATCACAACCTCAGGCGCCTGAAACTCCTGCCCCGGCTCTAATTTCCACCTGAAATCCTCCGGGTGGATTCCCATTGTCATGCGAAGCTGGCAGAACTGGTCGTTTTGAACGGTTGCCTTAAAATTCCCGGAATACACAAAATTCATGGCGTAAACCTTTCCGTGTTCATCGCCCGCCCCCTTTTCCATAAGCGCGATAAAAGGATGGTCCTGGTGGCTGGATTCTCCCCGCACGGATTCCACGCAGAACTTTCCGCGGCTTACAGGCACAGTCTGTATCTGACGCTCCCTCGCCCAGGAGCCGTGAAGAGACACCACGTCAAAATCCTCGTTGTCCATATCCAGACAGGCGCTGTAAACCTTTGTAAGATACAGGGATTCCTCTCCCCCGTTGACAATGCGCACGCTTCTGGTGATGGCGTCCGCCTCCTCAAAGGCCGTATACAAAAGGACGGCTTCCAGCCCCGTATGGGAATCCCTGCACAGAATTTCCACGCTGGTACACTCATCCTTCCCGCCAAAGGACGCCGGAAGACCCGAAAGACCGGGCTTTCCTTCATAAATTTTGCAGGAGACAAACTGCAGGGACAGGCCCGTGTTTCCTCCCTTTGTCTCGATGCTGATGCAGTCCTCCCGGTAATCCCCCAGACCGTGGGCGGGATATTCCATGGGAAAGCTGTCCAGAAAGGAAGCGCGCTCCCGGTTATGCAATGAAGGAATAAAAGGGGGTTCCAGAATGCGCAAAGTATGCGCCAGATGATAGTCATTTAAGAGAGCGCCGTAATAGATGTGACCGAGGAACATCTCCTCGTCCACCGCACCAATCACATAGCTGGTCTTTTTCGTATCTATCTTGATAAGCTTTTTTACAGCCTCAGATACATTTTCATAACATCTTATTGCCATTTTAAAAACCTCCGAATTTGTTTTTCAGCAGACATCAGGCTGATTTTACTTGAATTTTAGTCCGCATCGGATTAAATTATAAAATGAATTTCCTTTATGTCAACCGAAGAACACAAATTCGGAGGTATAATAGTTCACAAAGATTTTTATATTTTTTGTACAATTCTTACTGCCTTATCTTAATATGCACTTCCCGAAGCTGCTGCTCCGTCACCTCATTCGGCGCACCGCACATAAGGTCCTGGGCGTTTCCGCTCATGGGGAAGGGTATGATTTCCCTGATATTTTCCTCGTTGCGCAGAAGCATTATCATTCTGTCCACGCCCGGCGCCATTCCCGCATGGGGGGGCGCTCCAAACTGGAAAGCGTTGTAAAGCGCGCCGAATTTCTGCCTGAGAACCTCTTCGTCATACCCCGCAATCTCAAAAGCCTTCACCATAATCTCAAGACTGTGGTTGCGAACCGCCCCGGAGGACAGCTCAACACCGTTGCACACAATGTCATACTGATACGCCAGAACCTCCAGCGGGTCCTTCGTGTTAAGGGCTTCCAGACCTCCCTGAGGCATGGAAAAAGGATTGTGGGTAAATTCAATTTTCCCTGTCTCCTCGTTTTTCTCAAACATGGGAAAATCATTCACAAAGCAGAAGCGATAAGCATTCTTCTCACAAATGCCAAGCTTCTCCCCCAGCTCGCTGCGTATCTGCCCCGCAAGGCTGGCCGCCCGCGCCTTTTTATCCGCAATAAAGAAAATTGTATCGTCCTTTTCAAGTCCCGCAAGCGCCCTCAGTTCCGCCTTAAGCTCATCAGGGATGAACTTGTCAATGGGGCCTTTGTAGACAAGGCCGTCTGCAGAGCCTGCCGCCACTGCCTCGAGATAGCCCAGTCCCGGCATTCCAATATCCATGGCGAATTTCAGCATTTTTTCGTGGAATCCTCTGGACTGAAGGCCGTGAATTTTAATGGCTCTCACCGTCTTGTTATGAAAAGGCTTAAAGCTGCACCGGCCAAAAAACTCCGACAAATCTATAATCCGCAGGGGATTGCGCAAATCCGGCTTATCCGTGCCGAATTCCAGCATAGCCCTCTCATAACTGATTACCGGATAGGGCGCCTTCGTCACCTGAAAGCCCTCCGGCGCAAATTTTTCAAAGGCCGCCGTCAGCACTTCTTCTCCCGCCTTAAACACGTCCTCCTGGGTGGCAAAGCTCATCTCAAAATCAAGCTGATAAAATTCGCCGGGGGACCGGTCCGCCCTTGCATCCTCGTCCCGGAAGCAGGGCGCAATCTGAAAATATTTATCCACCCCTGACACCATGAGAAGCTGCTTATACTGCTGAGGCGCCTGGGGCAGCGCATAAAATTTTCCCTTGTAATGCCTCGAAGGTACGATATAATCCCTCGCCCCTTCCGGCGACGACGCGCACAGAATTGGGGTCTGTACCTCTAAAAATCCCATCTGCGTCATTTTTTCCCGCAAAAAGGCAATCACCCTGGAGCGGAAAACCATGTTATCCATCACCTTGCGGTTCCGAAGGTCAAGGAAACGGTATTTCAGCCGCAAATCCTCCCGCGTTTCCCTGGAAGTCATCACTTCAAAGGGAAGCTGGCCGTTAACCTTCCCGAGGATTTCCACACTGTGAGCCTCCAGCTCAATGGTTCCCGTTGGAATTTTGGGGTTGTAGGTTTCCTCATCCCGTTTTTCAACCGGCCCGCTGATGCTGACACAGTCCTCCCTGCTGATTCCTTTCAATAAGGAAGTGTCGCGCATAACCACCTGCAGAACGCCGTACATATCCCGCAAATCAATAAAGGACACTCCTCCGTGGTCACGGATGTTCTCCACCCATCCCGCAACCTGCATTTTCTTTCCGATATCGCTCTCGGAAATCTGGTTTAAGGTACAATCACGATACATTTACTCAAACCTCCTGTTCTAATCTCTGTCTGCGAGTTTCGTCGTTCGGGATAAACGGGCGCAGAAATTTCTTCCCCTGCCCGCTGAATGCGGCATTCGCCGGATGTGAGTGCGCTCACTCCCGCCCGGCTCATTATACGCGCATAAAAAAATCCCGAATCGATTTTTAGAATCAATCCAGGACGAATTTCATAAATCCGCGGTGCCACCTGATTTACTGCCTGCGCAGTCACTCAATTTACCTTCGTCAATGGCTGATAAAGCTGTTTTTCATATGGACTCATTCTGCCGGCTTTCCACCGTCCCGGCTCTCTGTAAGCGAACTCCCATACTACTCGTCTTCGTCTTTGCCAAATGTGGGTCTTCATTATATTAATGTAGAACCTTCGATTTGTCAATGAATTCTTTCCCGAAATCACTTGAAAAATACAACTGCTAATGTATAATTAAAGATAAAGTTTTTATAAATTATACATAATAAAAAAATTAAGAAAGTGAGCTACATCATGAAGAACTTACCACAAAACAAATGGGTAAGGGCTGCAATACCCGCTTTGTTACTTCACTGCAGCATTGGTACTGTTTATTGCTGGTCAATTTTCAGTCAGGAGATTGCCGACTACATCGGCTTTTCCAAAGGAGCTACCGAATGGGCGTTCAGCTTTGCCATATTTTTCCTCGGCATGTCCGCCGCCTTCCTCGGAAATATTGTTGAAAAGGATATCCATAAATCCTCTCTGATTGCGGCTATCTGTTTTGCATCCGGCATGGCCGGAACCGGATTCTTTATCTGGTACGGCGGTTCCCATCCCGGAAGCATACTGTCGCTTATCGGTATTTATGTGTGCTATGGCTTTATTATGGGCGTCGGTCTTGGAACCGGTTATCTTTCCCCTGTCAAGACCCTCATGCTCTGGTTTGAAGACCGCAAGGGCCTTGCCACCGGTCTTGCCGTAGCCGGTTTCGGAGCGGCAAAGGCAATCGCAAGCCCCATTATGCAGTCCCTTTTAAATTCCCTTGGGGAAGGCGGAATTTACAAAATGTTCCTGATTCTGGCGGTTGTGTATTTCGTTATGATGTTTATCGGCCATGTCCTTCTTGCAAAGCCCGCAGGATGGCATGAACCTGCATCCTCTGAAAAGGGCGCCAGCGCCATCGACGTTATCAAGGCAAAGCCCGTTACCTTTATCGGTATCTGGATTATGTTCTACTTAAACATCACCTGCGGTCTTGCCCTGATTTCTCAGGAAAAAATGATTGTGAAATGTATCGGCCTTGCCGGCGCGGTAGGCGTGCTTTCCTCCGTTACCGCAGTATTTAACGCCGGAGGACGTCTCGGTTTCTCCGCATGGGCGGACACCTTTAAGGACAGAAACGCCATTTACAAAATTATCTTTATCCTGTCCATCGCAGCCACAGGGCTTGTGGTTCTCACAAGAGGAATCACCAACATGGGCGCAAATACGGTTCTGATGATAACCGTACTGCTTCTGCTCTTTGTGGTAAATGCCGGTTACGGCGGCGGGTTCAGCAATGTTCCCACCCTCCTTTCCGACCATTACGGAATGAAGAACATCAGCGCCATCCACGGCATCACCCTTTCCGCATGGGCCTTTGCCGGTCTCACCGGAAACCAGATGGCAACCTTTATTGTAAACAAATTCGGCTCTGAGGTTGACCTGGAACATGCCCTGGCTGACGGGACAACGGAAATCATCAAGGTAAATCCGGTGGGCTACCAGACAGTGCTTTACGTGACGCTTGCCCTTTACATAGTAGCCGCCGTTATCTGCTTCACCATGATTGGGAGAAAATCGGCGGATAAGAAGTAAAAATTCAAGCGGCAGACAACGGATGTCAGACTCTGCCGGCCAGCTTATTGTAAGTTAGAAAGAGAGCGGTTATCAGAAGGATAACCGCTCTCTCTTTTCGTACGCAACTGTATATTACAGCAGTTCGTAAGTCTGATTCTTTCCCGCAGCCAGACCTTAGCCGGCTGCTATCGCCGATTATACAGACTCATGGAATGTTCTGGAAATAACGTCAGCCTGCTGTTCCGGTGTCAGCTTGATAAAGTTTACAGCATAGCCTGAAACGCGGATAGTAAGCTGCGGATAGTTCTCGGGATGCTTCTGCGCATCCAGGAGCATATCTCTGTTTAATACGTTAACGTTCAGATGATGTCCTCCTTTTTCTGCATATCCGTCCAAAAGATTTACCAGATTATCAACCTGTGCTACATTTGCCATAATGATTAACTCCTTTCCCACAATACAATTTATTGTTTTACAATTGTTTTTCGTTTCTGTGAGTATATAATATGATGTTTGAAATGTTTTTTCTGTAACTGTAGTTACAATTTGAAAATTTTTGTGTATTTTTTGAAAAACATTCGCCTTCCGATACGTTCCGGCAGAGGCAACGCATTCGCCCTCCGATACATTCCGGCGGCAGCAATCTACCCGTACAACATCTCTACCGCGTCCCTGTCGCATATCCGAATCGTTTTGCGGCTCACCTCAATCAGCCCGTCCTTCTGCATGCGCATCAGCTCCCTCGACAAAGATGGCCTTGCAACTCCCAGAAAATCCGCCAGCTGTTCTCTGTTCATGCGAAGCTCCACCACAGAATTTTCATTCATGGAATCAATCAGCCAGATGGCAATCCGCTCCCTTAAAGAAGACGTGCTGATAATATGGAGCTTTCTGGTAATCTTAAAATTATCCTCGGATAAAATTTCCAGCATATTCTGTGTCAGCTGCTTGTGATGGTCGCAGGCGTTTGAGCAGAAATGATAGAAAAAGTCCCATGGCATCTCCAGCACGCTTACGTCCGTGACCGCCACGGCATCATACCAGTACTTTTTCCTGTCCCCAAACAAAAAGATTTCCCCAAATACATTGCCCGGCTCCACCAGATACAGCACGTCTCTTTTTCCCGAGGTAAAATCCTTACAGATTTGTACCTGCCCCGAAAGCAGCAAAAACAGTCTGGTGGGGAGTCCCCCCTGCTCGAAAATATAGGTTCCCGCCGGATGCTGCCTCATTCTGGCCTTGGAACACTTTAAAATCCTTTGAGTTTCCTCTTCCGTTATCAGTTGAAATAATTTTGATGATTCAAGATTTTCCATATTTTTCATTCCTTTATATTTCCGTTTTCGCCGCCATTATCCGTGCGGCCTGCAAGCCGGCCACCTCAGTCTAAAAGCGCCCCGGAGAGCGTTTGCTCTCTCACGCGTACAAAGCCGCTCTCTTTACCGCCTCCCCAAGGCGCCTGTAAAACTGCCCGTAAAAATCAGCCTCTTTTCTATCAGCCCCCGAAACCTCATAGGCCTGCACATAAAACTGATTCAGCAGATACAGATTCAAATTCCGCGTTATTTCTTCGTTTTCCGTATCCCGTATAATTTTCTGCATGTCCTTTAAGAAAAAATGCCAGTCGCAGACATATCTTTCATACCTCCCTATCTCCGGTATGTCCAGCCACCTTTTCAGCTTCACCTTCGTCTTTCCCGGAAAAGGACATTCGTGAATCTGCAAAAAATAACGGAAACCCTTATCCTCATAGATTCGTCCAAGAGGAAACATCCGGCAAAAACCCGGGCGGTACGGATGAATACTGCACCTGCCCTTTTCATTCAAAAAGCCGCACCTCCCGCCTTTCCCCTGCATTTTCAGATTGGGCTGGATAATATAGTCCACCACATTCAGCTCCAACTTTTCCGCAAGCAGTTCTTCGAAAGAAAGCCCACACCCCTTTTCCAGCATAAATATATCATAGGGGTCTAAAATAATGGAATTTCCCATTCCCTCACAGCACAGAGAGCAGCCCGCGCAGTCATTGCAGCCCGCCTTTACCATGTCGTTTATCCCGTAGAGCCTTCCGTCAGAGATTTCCTTTAAATCAACTTCCCGTTCCATACTTTTCTTTTACCCCGCTGTCCACGTCGCTTTGTCAATATCAGTGTCAGACTCAGGCCTCATCCTCCGGCTCCTTATATACCACCGGATAACCTTCCGTCAAAGGCCTGTACATAAAACAGCTCTCCACGTGGTCGTTGATGATGCCGCAGGCCTGCAGATGGGAGTACACCGTAACAGAACCCAGATATTTGAAACCGCGCTTTTTCAAATCCCTGCTCACCGTGTCTGACAGCCGGTTCTTTGCAGGCATTTTTCCCTCTTTATGGCCTCTGTACAATATCGTCTTATCGCCTGAGAATGCCCACAGATACTTATCAAAAGAGCCAAATTCCTCTCTGATTTTCAGAAACTGCCGGGCATTTTGAATGACAGCTTCAATTTTCCGACGCGAACGTATCATTCCCGGCTCCTCCAAAATCGAAAGAACCTTTTCTTCATTATACAACGCCACCTTTTCAAATTCAAAATTATCAAAGCATTTTCTGAAAATTTCTCTTTTCTTAAGCATTAATGACCAGCTAAGACCGCACTGCATAACCTCCAGCATCAGAAACTCAAACTGCTTCCTGTCGTCATGCACGGGCACACCCCATTCCTCGTCATGGTACTTCTGGTTGATACCGTTGTCACAGCACCATCCGCATCTTTGTTTTTCCATATTTTTCTCCGTTTTTCTTTGTATTGATATTGATACTCCGGTTCTGAAAGAACGTCATCCAAGTATCCGATTTTAAGATGCGGCAAAAACATACCTTCCTAATTTGCTGCACCCCGACCCGCCCGTCCTGTTGAAATTATGTATACTTTTTCATTAACCTGCGATAAGTAACCGCCAATATAAAAATCGCCCCAATCCAGGCAAATATTTCCCCCCAGAACACGCCGCTCTCCCCGATAATCCGGGTCAGCCACACCGCGCAGACCACCCGCATCACAAGCTGCGCCATGCTGGAAACCACCGGCCAGAAGGTGTCGCCCATCCCCTGTACGCAGGACCTTATAATGTACAGGAAATAAAGGAGCGGGAAAAAGACTGCCAGTATCAGCAGAAAATGGTACCCCACCGCAATAGCGCCGCCTGCAGCCGCCGCGCCGCTGGTAACAAAGCTTCCCAGAATCGCCTTTCCAAAAACCACCATGACAAAAGACATTCCGTATGCGGTGATACACCCTAGAATCCCGGCTTCTCTCAGGCCCCTCCTGATTCTGCCGGTAAGCCCGGCGCCCATGTTCTGCCCCGTGTAAGCCGCCGCCGCATAGCCATAGGACGTGGCGGCAGTTTCCAGCAGACCGTACAGCTTTCTTGCCGCCGTAAAGCCCACAAGGAACGTTACCCCAAAGCCGTTAATCACCCTCTGCACGAGCACACCCCCAAGCCCCGTGATAATGTTCTGAAATCCCATGGGCATTCCCAGCATAAGAAGCGTCCTTGCCTGTCCGGCCCTCCTCTGGAAATCCGCCCGGTGCAGCCGGATAACCTCCACCCTTGCCATCACAAAAAGACAATATGCCGCGGAAAGCAGCTGCGCAAGCACTGTGGCCAGCGCCGCCCCTCCGATTCCTGTTTTGAAAACCACCACGAAAAGAATATCCAGCCCGATATTTACAAGCGATGCAATCGTCACCGCCTTCAGCGGCGTCCTTCCATCCCCCACCGCCCGCAGAACCGCCGCCATAAGATTGTAAAGCACAGAAACGGGAACACCAAGATAAAGAATTCGAAGATATTCCTCCGATAAAAAGATAATGTCCTTTGGTGTATTGAGAATCCGAAGCACCGGAAAACATAAGAGAAGACCCGCCAGCGTTAAAAATAACGCCGCAAAGAAGCTCAGATAACAGGAACAGGCAATCCGGCTTCTCATATCCCCATATTCCCGGTTGCCGAATTTCTGAGAAATTCCGATAGAAAACCCCTGCGTAATCCCCTGAATACAGCCGAACATCATATAAATCAGCCGTTCCGTCGCCCCCAAGGCCGCCAGCGCATTTGCCCCGAGGTATCTTCCCACAATCACCGTGTCCGCAAAGGTATACAACTGCTGAAAAACGTTTCCCAGCATCAGCGACAGCGCAAAGTCAAAAATCAGCTTTCCCGGCTTGCCCACCGTCATGTCTTTTGTGATTTCTTTCATTGCAAATGTTCCTTAATATGCTTTAACAGCGCCTCGCACCCTTCCACAATATCGTCATAGGTCTCGTCAAAATTTCCGGTATACCAGGGGTCTGCAATGTCCCGCCTGCTGCCTGCAAATTCCAGAAGCTTATAAATCTTCCCCTCCGCATCCCCGCCTGCAATCCGACGCATGTTCCTGATATTGGCGTCGTCCATGCCTATCAGGTAATCGTAGGCTTTGTAATCCTGCTTTTTCATCTGAATTGCAGTTTTGCCCGCTACGCTGATGCCGTATGCCGCCAGCTTGTTTCTGGTGCCGTAATGCACCGGGTTGCCGATTTCCTCCGTGCTGGTGGCGGCGGAGGCTATGTGGAAATTGCGGGCGACACCGCGTTTTTGAACCATGTCCTTTAAAAGGAACTCGGCCATGGGGGAACGGCAGATGTTGCCGTGGCAGACGAAAAGTATCTTAATCATGTTAATTTTTCCTCCTGAAATGCTTTGATTTGCCGTGTTTTGGCGCGATTTGCGAGGTTTGTTTTTTTCGTGGAGATTGTTAAAAATGAAACGAAAATGGCAAATCAGGGCAAAACGTGGCATATTGATTCCGTCAATCGTAGTAAAAACGTAGTAGGAATTGGGGGTTTTTACTACTCTTCATGATACATCATCTTTATTTTATTTGAACCACATACAGGACAGACTTTAGGCATCTGCATAACCGCAGCATCATGATCCTGCATCAAACAGTCTTCACAAAACAAATACTCCCTACTAAACAATGCTTTTCTTTTAGCATAAAGTTGCCGCATGATTTCCCACCTCCCTGGATTATCTCCAATTATAAAATCCGGCGTTAAAAATAAAGAGGTTTTTACCTTTAGAAAAGTATCATCAAACTCAACTTCTTTATAGTTATAATCATCATAGAGAAAGATTACATATCTCCGCTCCTTTTCTTCATGCCACTCATAGTCCTTTACGGATAAAATCCAATATTGGAGAATCTCCTGTAAAAATTGTTTTTTCTCAGCATCACTCATATCAAACATATCTATAACGTCAAATAGATATTCTAATTCTTTCTTCGCTTCTATTTCATCATAAAGTACATCAAACGCAATAACTTGAGAAATATATGGTCTCTCTATCGTATCTGGCAAATCATCATCTGTATCGTCCTTTTTCTTTAATTTCATTATTCCTATAGGAGCCACCAAGTCTACTATTCTGTCATTCTTGTATCCATATATGCATTGCCCATAATCATTCTGCATTTCATCACTATTTATTGCTTTACTAAAACAGGATACATAATATGTTCTCGTTGCCGTAAAATCAATATCTTTTATCCAATCATACTTAATCCAAGATGTATCTTGAAAAAACTCTGGAATAACTTTCTGCTCTCTTGTATCATTTAATAATTCAGTTTTTTTCATCCATATCTGATGATTGCTTACACTCTCCCTAGCAACATTTTTGGGCAAATACTTGCATATATAATCTTCATTATAATTATGCCGTGACTTCAAAATAAAATTGCTTATCTGCATAATCAATATCCCTTTGGTGGGGCGTGTAATAGGTGATTGATTATTCATTTTTAATATTTTTGCTTCCAGTTTAAATAGCTTTAATAGTTCCTCTCTTGTAAACTCCCAAATACGCTCTTTTTTACTTCCATGCATATTACTTATATCATGTAATAATGCAGAATACGCATATGCTATGGAATTTATTTCATCTTCTGTCTTGCTTACTTGCCTCACCCCATTAACAACAGAAAACAACTGTTCGGCAAAAGGAAGTTCCTTTTCAATCGTATACTTTTGATATGCAAAATGATAAAGTTTTAAAGGAAGCATCAAACCTTCCTCATATGTGATAATTCTTGCTGCATCCTCATCATTAGCACCTAACACTGGATTACACCACGACATTATTTTTTGTAAACGTGTAGTTTCAGTTATTAAATCATAAAGATATATTTTTAATGAATTTATCTGGTGTGCTGCTCCAATCATATATAGATAATTTATAGTTGCGACTTCATATTCTGTCACTCTCATTAAGCCAATTCCTGTAGATTGGTTTAAATCATGATTGCAAACTAATGATAAAAGCACTTCTCTGGTTTTGTATGACGGATTTTCCCTAAATTCTTCTACTTTTTCGCATATTGCCTCAAGCATGCTTTCTCTGGCATTTGCAGGCCAATCCTCTGGCTTTTCTGCCATTTTTTCTTCTATCTCCATAATATTCTCCCTTTAAATTTCCCAAAATTTGTATGTATAATTGAGTATATCATACCCTCATTTCATTTCAAAGCAAAAAATGCCCTGCCGAAGCAGGGCGCAAAAACTTTCCTTATTCAGATCGCCCGGAACATCTTCTGTGATACGGGCTTCTCATCCTTGTTCTTTTCCAGTTCCTTTCTGGCGTTCTCCAAGTCCTCCATCCGCCGCAGCTCGTCCGTGGCATCTTCCAGCCCAAGATGCGTGTAGGTATTCAACGTCACCCCGATATCGCTATGCCCCATCAGGTATTGGAGCGTCTTGGGGTTCATGCCCGACTTCGCCATGTTGCTACAGTAGGTATGGCGGCAGACGTGGGGCGTGATGTTCGGCATCTGCACCCGGTAGATATCGTTGTACCGCTTGACCATGTGGTTGAATCGGTGTTCCCAATGCATCGCCACCAGAGGGTTGCAGTCCTTATCCGTGAAAAGGAATCCGCTGTATCCGTCGATCACCTTTTCAAATCTTGGCTCTTTCCTGTCCTCGATAATCGCCCGGAAGCACTGCGCCACGTCCTCCGTCATGGGCAGCTTCCTTGTCCCCGCATTCGTCTTGGTGGATTCAATCACCAGCCGCATATCGGAAGTCCGCTGGAGCTGGTGGTCGATGTTGATGACCTTGTTCTCCAGGTCGATATCCTTAAGGGTCAGCCCGCAGAATTCCGAAATGCGCATCCCCGTGTGGAAAAGGATATAAACCACTTCGTAATACTTGCAGTAGACATTGTCGTCATGGATGAATTTCAGGAACTTCCGCATCTGGTCTCTTGAAATGGCTTCCCTCGTCACGCTGTCATTGACCACCACCCCGGCAAGCTCAAAACCGAAAGGGTTCTTCACCAGCACGTCATCGTCAACCGCCATCTGGAAAGCCGGGCGCAGGACGCCCCGCACGGTCTTGACGGTGCTGTAATGCCTCCCGTCCTGCTGCGGCTTGATCAGGAACAGCTTTGCGTCCGATGTCCTGACCTGCGATATCTTTTTGTCGTTAAAGTTCTCTCCTCTGAGAAGGTTCTGCACAAATTTGTAATTCGTGAGCGTGTTCGGCTTGGCCCCCGTTTTCGTTGCAAGGTACCGTTCCACCAGCTCCCCTACCGTGATGTTCTTCCCCAGAGAGTCTGACAGGGAATCAAGGTCATACCCGATCTGCTTTTCCAGTTCCCGCAGCGATAAGCATGGCTTCTTCCCCACCGGGAGAGTGTCTGTTGGCTCCAACCGCCAACTGTACACGAAATGCGGCTTTCCATTCACATGGTACTTAAACTGGTATTTCCCGTCTGCGCGGATGGATTCCCCCCTGCGCAGGACGCGGTGTTTGGAATCACGCCTTGACTTTGCTTTTCCCGCCATTTAACAGCCCCTCCTTTACCTCCGGGTTTTCTTCCAGATATTTTTCAAACTCCCTCCGCAGGATCAGCCTGCGCCTGCCGTATAAAGCAGTGTACTTTTTGCATTTCCCGTCTTTCAGGAACCTGCTGAACTTCCTCCTGCTGAACCCGAAATATTCGATTGCCTCTTCTGGGTTCAGGACGTCTTTCTGTGCAAGTGACGGTTTCTTCATTCTGGCATTTCCTCCTTTCTGTCTGCCGGGTTTCCCGGTCATGACATCTATCACTCCAAAACCCTTAAAAGTCAACTACCTACGGCAAATAGACAGTATTTGAAACCTGAGATTTTAATTTGATGTTTTTGTGCGGGAGACAGGAACTTTAATTTGCTGGGCGACACTCATAGGGTGCAGTTACTGTTACGCGCATTCCACATTTAAAACGGAAAAATGGCCGGAGTAAGCTAAGGCTCATTGTCTCTAGCTTCACTCCGGCCATTCGTGACT
This sequence comes from bacterium 1xD8-48, assembly GCA_009917455.1. GTDB lineage: Bacteria > Bacillota > Clostridia > Lachnospirales > Lachnospiraceae > Suilimivivens. The sequence goes on from QZDS01000024.1 coordinate 60,437, forward strand.
CGATGTCCCCTGGTCCCACTCGCTCGGTAGTAAGTTTTATTTAACTGTCTCCGTGACCTGTAGTAGCCATTCCAATTTGACTATCCTCCCGCACTCAGGGCACCTTACCTTTAACACTACGCGCCCTCCTGCGGTGGCAATTAAATCGCAGATCCGTCCTTTGCAAGCAGGACATCTGACCATACACATACCGTATACCTCCACAGCCTGTTTTGGATGACAAAGCCATGTTATGCATCCTGCATAAAATGTCCCATCGGTGGAAATTTCCATAAATTTCCATTGCCTGTTACCAGTATGGCCCGGAACGCACTGCCTTAATCATTTATGCATAAAAAAACAGCAGAATCACCTCCGCCGTTTTTTCCTCCCGTATATACCCGCTTCAATCCCGTCCGGCCCGCAGTACAGCCTTACCAGTTTTCCGCAGTGCTGGCATTTGATCTCCAGGACAGTCCACTCCGTCTCCGTCCCCTCATCGTCCAAAATGCGCCGCCTGCATTTGGGGTTGGGGCATCTGATCACTTCCATCTGCCACCGCCTCCCCACACTGATATGGAACAAGGGAACCAGACATGAAGTGATTATGTCTGATTCCCTTTTATCCTTTGTGCTTTATGTAATAAATCTGAATGGTCTACTTCTCCAAAAATCCCAAGAACTTCTTCCACTCCATGTAGCCCTTCAAATCCCCATATTGGTACTCGGACTGCATGATATCATTTACAATTTTCACCCAATCCGTCTTTTCCGAAAAGCTCCATGAGCCCGCGCTTCTCTGCTCCGCATTTTTCACAGCTTTAGCGACTGCTGCTTTCAGAACCGTATCCTCAAAACTGCCTTTCCCGCTTTCTTTCAGATTAGCGGTGTACGCATACATCTCAGCCGTATCACAGTTTTCGGGGTCTACCTTTGACACATCCACCATCTGCTCCGTCACATTCCCCGACTTATCCCATGTCTTGACCTTATACACGGGATTTGCCGCATCAAAGTCCTGCGTCTTATAGACAGAAATGGATGAGCCACTCACAACATCCGCCCATGAGCTGATTGCAATATCTCCTGAACCTTCATCCGCACCATGCAGGGTAGCTGTTGCCTGTGCCGCTTCCGCCGCCTGTTCTGCAAATCTCCCTCCTGCTACATTCCTTCCCGTCCTTCTCGTTTCATACCCTGCTGCCGGGTATCCTGCTGCTCCTATTCCGTTTACATTCATTTCCTTTCATGCCCCCTTATGGTAAGTCCGGGCATGATCTTCCTTACTTCAAAATGCCCGGAATGCTTATATCTTCTGATTTCCAACCACGCTTTTGCTAAATGTGCTTATGTTTTCCTCATAGGCGGTTGCTGCCAATGCGCTTACACCTGCTGTCTGGAAAGCCGCCGCATCATCGCCATTCTGTATACCCTCTGCAAGGAAAGCCTGCTGCCTCTGCCTGCTTGCCATCTGGCTTTTCAGGTAATTCTCCTGTGCCGCCGCTCTCCGTGCCTGCGCTTTTTTAACCGCTTCTTTTTCCTGCTCCTCCATCAGTTCTTCCATTCTTTTATGGCGTTTCTCCCACCATGATTCTTCATTATCTGCGGAAAGCGGAGAACCATCCTTTACGGGAATCCCTTCCCCGTGGCACTGTTCAGGCGTTGCCCCGATGACCTGGTAGCCGATCATCTTGGAACCCATGATTCCGGTACAGGAATACATCTTCCTAACCATTCCTAACACTGTTTTTTCCCATTCCGGGTCAGTTTTCATCCTTTCAAAGCATTCCTCTGTAATCGTCAGCGCACCGCCTACGCAGGTAGAACGGTACCAGCCGCTGACCGGCATTCCCGACATTTCGTTCATAAACCATTGTTTGTATTCATCCATCGTCATTTCTTCTTTGGATTTATTGGAAATACTGCTGTCATATGTAAAACCAAAATAGTTCGGTGGCTGCGGAACCACCATATCCCCCGCCCATGCAGATGGGCCGGATTTTTCCGCTGCATTCTTTCCTTCTGCTTTCTGTACTTCCTCCGAAAAGTTCCCTGCGCCTGCTGCTTTTTTACTGTTGTTTGTGTAGGCATACGGGTTCACCCCTGCGCCGCTTACATTACTGATGCTCATACCTGTCTCCTTTCCTGTAACAACACCGTTACACTGAACTCATTTTTCTTTACTTTGATATCTAAATCCCCCATATATTTCTCCGCCTCCCGTTTTACATTGGAAAGCCCAATGCCGTGCAGAGAGCCGGAAGCCCCATTCCCTTTTGTAGAGATTGGGAGATTCGTATCCGCATCCATGACAATTTCCCCTTCAAAGGAATTCCTGACTTCAATCAGAAAAAATTTTTTCTTCTGCCTGCTGGTAATAGAAATATACCTGTTTACCGTATTCATCCTCCCGCAGGCTTCCAATGCATTCTGCAGCAGGTTATTTATGATGATCCCGATATCATATGCGTTATAACGCTCCGATTTTGGATAGATAAAACCAGACTGGAACTGTATCCCCTGTTTCTCTGCGGCTTTCTGCCTGTCATTCACAATCACATCCGTAACCGGGTTCCCTGTCTTAATGGCAAGCTCAAATACATTCATGCTTTTATCCATTCTGGTTATATACTGATCCATCTCCCCAAAGTTCCCGCTTTCATAAAGCCCCTTAATATTCGTCAGATGGTTCCTCATTTCATGCTTCATCCGGCGTATGCCGTCATAGAACTGTTCCACCTCCTCCATCCGTTCCTGTATGGCGTGGACCTGCTGCTGTTCCACAAAGTACTTTTTCTTTTCTTCCTGAAGCCCCACCATTTTCTGGTAAGATACTATCGTGACCAGAATCCCCGCATAAAATAATGCCGCCACTAAAGGAACGATGCCGATAAGCGCCGGGTGCTGTTCATAAAGCTGTATGACCCGATTTTCTGAAACCATAAGCAGGATGCGGAATATAACGTTCACGAACAGAATGCCAGTCAGCGGCGTCAAAAGCAGGTAGCATAATTCCCTTGTATGCAGTTCCATCCTGCATTTCTTTAGTCGGCTCCCTGCAATATACAATAATGCAGAAAACAGGATAAGCTGCAGCAGTTCCACCAGACAGAAATTCAAAGCGGCATTCCACAATATTTTTTCTATGCTTTCCTCTCCCTGCACAAAACGCCTGCCTATATAGAAATTTACACTTGCCATCGCCAGCGAGCTAAGATTCCTTATGCAGAAAAACAATATCCCAAAAAGTAATGCGGGCTTCCTGTCAATCCCCAAATACCGGGAAGCCGCTGCCAGCAGGGCTGTAACAATTACCATGCACACCCATCCGTCCAAATCCGCCGCTATGTTTATAAAATAAACTGCCGCATAAGAGAGAAATACAATAAGTGTTCTTATGGATTTCTGCGGATTCCACTCCTTCTTCCCGGTCATAAACGAGCGGAAAAAGGCTGCCAGAATGCAGGCATATATAATGATTTCAATCCCTTCCACTGTGTTTTGAAACAATGTAAAATTCGTTTCGTTCACTGGCTGTCCCTCCTATTGCATAAAACGCAGGTATGCTTTTACAAAATCCTCATACTTGTATTTTGAGATCAGCAGTTTATCCCCGTTTGTCAGCGTCACCTCTGTTTTGTTGTACTCATCCACATAGGACAGGTTGATAAGGTATCCTTTATGGACACGGCAGAACTGCCCCTGCAGCTCCTCTTCCAGGTCGCTCATTTTTGCATAATATTCCAGCACCCCGTCTTTCATATGGACAGCTATCTTATGGTTCTGGCTTTCCATGTAATAAATGTCACGGAGCGGTATCGTCTTTCCCGTGCCGCCATACTGGATCATCAGCGCTTTTTTATCCTGCCCTGTGTAAGCTGCGGCCTGCTCTGCCGCCCGCCTGAAAACTCCCGCAAATTTCTGTTCATCCACAGGTTTCAGCAGATACTGGAAAGCCCCTACGTCAAAAGCATCATACACATATTTTTCATAGCCTGTGATAAAGATAATGATGGGCTGTTTTGTGTCTTCCATGCCCCTGATCTGCCTTGCCATCCTCATGCCGTCCATATCCTGCCCAGGGCCTTCCAGTTCAATATCAAGGAATAAAATGTCATGCTCCACACCGTCTGCAAAGTAATCCCCCGCAGTTGCATATTCCGTTATCTCACATTCCATCCCCTGCTTTTTTACGAGTGCAGACAGGTATGCCCTTATGTTTTTTTCATCATCGCAGATTGCAATTTTCACCATTTCCACCTCCTTCTGCCCTCACTTCGTGTATCGGAAAAATAAGAATATTTTTAACTCCGATAGCGTGAATAGACGATTTGACAGCGTAACTGGATTGACGTTTTTTATCCTTAATATCTTAATATCCCCTCTGTCGCTTTCAATATCCCCACCAAAAGGGGCGGATGCCCCGCAAGGCGGCACAAACGCAAACCGCCGTGTAAGCATATTACCTCTAACCTCCCCGCTTTCCAAGTAATTTCCGTTATTAGTCCGCCCGGCCTGCCTGGGGAAAAAACAGACCGCCGGAATTGGAAAAAGGGCCTGTGAGCCCTTTTCCTCTTTATCCTTAGTACAGCAAGCTATTTTTATCCAGCCTTTCCTCTAAAGCCTCAGCGATTCAATCATCTCATGGGCAATACTGATATCCGTCAATTCATCCGGGAGTCTGGAACGCAGGTGCCACTCTGCCTCCGCCAGTTCTTTCCTGTCAAGGCGGATTTCATCAGGGCCGTCCAGCCTTGCGGTATAGCCTGCAATCACGGAATCGGAAAATCCCCACGACTGGCTGCCAAAATACTGCAGGTCCCTGATGCGGATGCCTGTCTCTTCAAAGACCTCCCTTTCCGCCGCTTCCTCCAGTGTCTCCCCTGTCTCCACAAAGCCGGATATCAGTACCCACTGTGGCAGGGAACGGCCTGCATATTTAGTCATAAGCAGCTTATCGCCATTGATGACCGCCACCATTACCACCGGGGCGATGCAGGGATATACTGTGTTCCCGCAGTCCGGGCAGACAAGCGCCCTCTGCCCCATTTTCTTTTCCACCGCACTTCCGCATCTGCCGCAATACCTGTTATTCCCGTACCAGTGGTTTAAATGCAGGGCTGTAACTCCCGCAAAGAAAGCCCATCCCGGCAGGATGCCTTTTAACCCGCAGACCGGGAAATACCGCAGCCCCCGGCATCCGGGCGCTGCCCCGTCCAGCAGGAATACAGGCTCCTTATCCACCCGGAACAGGAATACAGCCTGACGGGGCATTTCCTCCGCCGGATACTGTAAATCCCGGAAGGATGGCAGGCTCCTGCACCCATCCTCCCCTTCCCGCAAAAGCACATCCTCTCCCTGAAAGGAGAAAAAGCGATCATCCGGGGCCGGGACTGTATCGCGGTATGCCGTATCCAGCCTGTAAGGAAAGATATCCTGTATCATGGCTCCCCTCCTTACAGGTGCCGCAGGTTCTCACGGTATCTGCGCAGCTCCTTTTCATCCACAGCGCCGATGACCTCATCCAGCCACTTTACCATCCGTTCCCTGTCCTTCGGCAGATGCCCTTCCACGTTGATGCAGTTCGATGCGCCCATCGTTGCAAAATAAGTGTCTATGTCAAGGCTGCCGACCAGCGTCCTCAGTTCATACAGCTTTTCTATCTCCGTTTCCTCCGTCCAGTTCCCAGCCTGGATTTCCCGGTACAGCTCCGAGGTCGGATAGACCGTCAGCATGGAGGAAACAATGACCTTCGGGTGGAGCTGGTTGAACACCTCCGCCGTGTTCTTCACCCCTTCCTCCATATGCCCGGAGCCGTATATCCCGGCAAGGTAGAAGAAGTTATAGTCCATCCCTGCCTCATCCAGCCTTTTACACTCTTCTATGATCTCCTTCGTGCCGAACCCTTTATTCATGAAGGACAGGGATTCCTCGTCACCCGCCTCCACGCCGATGGTAAGGCTGTTGTACCCAAGCCCCCGCAGCTCCCGTAGCTGCTCCGTGGTCTTCGGCGTGATGTCCGTGATGCGGGCGAAACAGCCGATAGACTGCACTTTCGGGTAATATTTCCGTACCAGTTCCGCCAGCGTTTTCAGCTTGTCAAAACTTAATACGAACGGGTTCGCCCCAGTGAAGAATACCCTCTTTGCGTTCCTGTAGTAGCGGCTGATCTCCTTTAAGTCCGCCTCCACCTCGGATAAAGGCGACATACGGAACTGAAACGGCACGTCCTCATAGAGCGTGCAGAACCTGCATTTGTGGTGGGTACAGCCCGCCGTCACCTGTACCAGTGCGCTCCCAGCCTCATAAGGCGGCCTCCATATCGTTCCCGTGTAATGCATAAAACATCTCTCCTTCCTGTCTGTAAAAATCTAACTGACGATACCCCTGATCTCCTTTAAGTCCCGGATACCGTTTTCCTCCATGTACTTTTCCAGCCCGCCGATGATCTCCGGCATGGCGCAGGGGTTCCTGAAATTTGCCGTACCGACTGCCACCGCTGCGGCTCCGGCCATGATGAACTCCAGGGCGTCCTCCGCCGACTGGATTCCTCCCATCCCGATGACCGGGATGCTTACTGCCCGGCAGGTCTGCCATACCATCCGCAGCGCAACCGGCTTTATTGCGGGTCCGGACAGCCCGCCCGTCTTATTCGCCAAGCTGAACGTCCTTTTTTTCACGTCGATCCTCATGCCCGTGATGGTATTGATCAGCGAGAGCGCATCCGCTCCCCCTGCCTCTGCCGCTTTCGCAATCTCCGTTATGTCCGTGACATTCGGCGTCAGCTTCATGGAAACGGGCTGCGCCGCTTTCTTTTTTATCTCCTTCGTGATGTACTCCACCATGCGCGGCTCCTGACCGAAAGCTATCCCGCCATGCTCCACGTTCGGACAGGAAATATTGATCTCCAGCATGTCTATCCCCTGCACGGACAGCCGTTCCACGGCTCCCAGATAATCCGCCACGGTGCTGCCGCAGACATTGACAATGACCTTCGTGTCAAACTGTCTGAGGAAAGGGAGGTCCCTCCTGATAAAGACTTCAATCCCCGGATTCTGCAGCCCCACCGCGTTTATCATGCCGCTGGCAGTTTCCATGATCCTTGGCGTGGGATTCCCCTCCCACGGGACAAGGGACACGCCTTTTGTGACCACTGCCCCTAACCGGTTCAGGTCTATAAACCCGCTGTATTCCTGCCCGGAGCCGAATGTCCCGGACGCAGGCATCACAGGGTTCTTCAATGTGATGCCCGCTATATCCACTGATGTGTTTATCCCGTCCGCCTCCTTTCTTGAATCACATTATAACAACTGGCAGAAAAAAGAAAAGTACTGTCTTTTTTTGTTTATAGTGCGAAAAATGATACCGGTATCAAATAACATAGTACCTTGAATTAAAAGAGCGGATATAGTATAATGCTGGCAAAAGGAGGGAACCACATGAGCAATATGAAAGCGCCGCTGCCCCAATGTGCGGCTATGGTCAGAGTACAGAACATCCTGAGCGGGAAATGGAAGATAACGATATTATGGTACATCGCGGAATATGAAGTGCAGAGGTTCGGGGAACTGAGGCGGAGGCTTGGGGACATCACGCAGTCCACCCTTACCAAGCAGCTCCGGGAACTGGAACAGGACGGCTTTATCTCCCGCTATATCTATCAGGAAGTGCCTCCGAAGGTGGAGTATTCCCTGACTGACCTGGGGAAAAGTTTCATCCCTATTTTGAGAGACATGAAAAAATGGAGCGACACACATTTAATGTGATGCCGGGAAGTCCCTGCCTGTCCAGGGGCATAACAGTGGAAATGGGGTGAAAAAAGAAATGAAAAAAAGATTTTCTCCAAAAAAGACAGCCGCATTCTGCACGGTATCCGTGCTGCTGGCTCTGATCATATGGACAGTATGGGGGAACACTGCTCTGATGGTAAGCACCGCTGCTATTTCCAGCAGCCGGATCCCTCCTGCCTTTTCCGGGTTCCGTATCGCACAGGTATCCGACCTTCATAATGCCGAATTTGGAAAGGATAACTCCACGCTACTGCGGATGCTGTTCGAGAGCGGGCCGGACATTATTGTGATAACCGGGGACCTTGTAGATTCTACACATACAGACATAGACACAGCCCTTTCCTTTGCAAAAGAGGCCGTCCAGATCGCACCCGTCTACTATGTGACAGGCAACCACGAAGCCCGCCTGACAGAGTATGGGCGGCTCAGAACCGGCCTTGAAACGGCTGGCGTGACTGTTCTTGAGGATAAAACAGTATGGCTGGAACGGGATGGTGGAAAAATTATGCTTATCGGGCTTTCCGATCCCGATTTTACAGTTAAGGGTGATATGTTCGGGGAAGTGCCTTCTATGGTCGGTACTAAAGTAGAATCCCTGGCCGGCAGCGAAGGCAGCTACACAATCCTGCTCTCCCACCGCCCGGAGCTGTTTGAAACTTATGCAGACTGCGGTATTGGTTTAGTCTTAAGCGGCCATGCACATGGCGGCCAGTTCCGCCTGCCCCTCATCGGCGGGCTGATTGCACCCAATCAGGGACTGTTCCCCAAATTTGATGCAGGGCTGTATACGGATGGCAGCACGGACATGGTCGTCAGCCGCGGCATTGGCAACAGCATCATACCGTTCCGCTTCAATAACCGTCCGGAGATTGTATTGGTAGAGCTTTGCGCTGAATAAAAATGTTTTTAAGAAAAAACAGTTTTGCAATATATTTTTATCATTTTTATGTGTACTATCACGGAAACCCTTATACAGACACGAAAACTCACGGGCTATAAGGGTTTTGCCTGCGAGTATATACTATCAGGCAAAACAACCCCAGAACAACAGTTCGTACCCTTGCAAATGTAAAAATGCCCCTAAAAGCACACGGAAATAATGTAACTTTGAAAGCTATGTAGTGCCGAAAGTGGCGGATTTGCGGGCTTTCTCGGCTTTCCGTGTCCGTATCTGCCGGAAACTAAGACACCCTGACAAAATATGACAATATCCCCTATATTTTAACAACATTTTTATAGAACTCGAACCGCGCCACAATCAGCGTCTTTATCACATCCAGCACCGTCTGGAAGATATTTTTTATCCCTTCCCACAGGCCACTAAAGAAATCTTTCAATCCGTTCCATATGGCCTGCGCCGCCCCGGTGATGGCGTTCCAGATATTGGAGAAAAAGTCTTTTAATCCATTCCATACCGCAACAGCCGCTTCTTTTATCACATTCCACAGGTTGATCCAGAACTCCCGGAATCCCTCGCAGTTATTCCATAAGGCCACGAAAATGGCAATCAGTGCCGCGATTGCCGCAATGACCAGCGTTACCGGGTTCGCCGCAAGGATGCCCCATAAGGCACTAAGCCCTCCGCCGATACTGGAAATGCCGCCAATCAGCGTGGGGATGAAGGTCATGATGCTGCCCACCGCAGAGACCACTTTCCCGATCACGATAAGCACGGGGCCGATTGCCGCCGCAAGCAGGCCGATGGTGACAATGGTGTTCCTCAATGTCAAGGATGTGCCGCCCGCACTTAGGGTTCGGGCATTTCACCTTTTCCATTGACCACCGCCTCCCCGTACTGATATGAAACAAGGGAACCAGCCTTGTCCTGCTGATTCCCTTTTATCCTTTGTGCTTTATAAGTTTTTTCCTATGAGAATCAACCTACGCATTGTTCTTTGAACGCTTGTCAAGCTCCTTTATGTATTCATCAAACGTGTATATCTTATCCTCCCCCGCAAAGCGGAACCTTGCCCTCGTCCCTTCTATGCAGGTCGCCTTTATCATATCAGAAACGGACATTTTCTTGCTCTGGTTGCTCTGCACCTGCTTATCAACCGACTGCATAAGTTCCTCTTTCGTCCAGACTTTTCCGACAAAGGAAGGCGGCGTCTGAGATGCCATCCCCATAAATTCCCGATCAAAACTCTGTGTCCCGTCCTGTGCCTGACGCACCTTTGCTTTTCCTGCTGCCGGGTATCCTGCTCCTATTCCATTTACATTCATTTTCTTAATCTCCTCCATTATTTTTTGTCAGCCCCTCTGTCGTTCAGAGCCTCTCCTGCTCCCTTATGATAAGTCCGAGCAGTTCATTGTTTCATGCAGAAATATCCTCTATGTTCCCCAGCCAAATTCCATACCGACCTTCACCTCCTCTCACTAATCTGCTGGAAACCGAGGATGCCTGTCTTTTTTCCTTACATAACCTCCCCATCAATAATCAAAATCACATCTGCATATGTTTTGCTCAGATAGGTTTTATATTCTTCAATTTTCTCACTGTCCACCTTACCATTCGTCTTTAACGATAATTCTATTGAATACTGCTCTGTTTCTTCATCATAAGACACTATTGCATCCGCTGATTCAATTCCTTCTTCATCTGTGAACGTACTTTCTGTAAACTGTACCAGATGATTACAAAACTGTTCAGTCGGTTCGCTTTGCGTTGCCACATCATCAAAGTTTACTGACACGGTATTTTCTTCCGTATCCGGCTGTAAAGTTTCTTCCTCTGCGCTGGCTATCGTTCCACACCCCGTCAATGAGAGAATACATATCAGCGCCAACAAAAATCCTGCTTTTTTCATCAATATCTCTTTTGCCTCCATTCATTTTTCCCTTTTCCCCGATCTGCCGGAATGCCGAGGATACCTGCCCTGCCTTGTTCTGCTGTGGCTTATCGGGGATATGCAGCCAATGGAAATTATTTTTTATTCATAAAATCCCAATATGCCTGCATACTGTACTGGTAATATGCCGCCGTCTTTTTCTGGAGCAGCAGCTTCATGTCGCCAATCTGCTTCTGGAACATATCCATGAAATCTGTCCTGTCATTTAATCCCATAGCCCCGGCTTCCATCGGAAGGGAAGTAAAGCCTCCCAGCTTTTTTACACCCATATGTGCTTCCAAAGCACGCATTTCCACAACAGTCGCAGACTTGGGATTTACCTCGTTGATATGTATGGTCTTTTCAAATTCATCCCCATTCTCATCTACACCCTTTGCAATGATTGTTGGATCATCCTCTGTTGAATCTTCCGCATACTTGAGATAATAAGACAGCCCTGTGCCATTCCCTCCCGTCCATATCATATCTTCATCTGTAAAAATGTTATAGACTTTTGGCGTATCTGCCACATTGTTCACCTGTGCCGCAAAACTCTTTCCAGCCGCATTCGGCTGCGTCTTTCTCGCTCCCTGCCATGCCGGATATCCCGTTGTCCCTATTCCACTTACATTCATTTTTTTAATCCTCCATTATTTTTATTATTGCGGCCCCTCTGTCGTTCAGAGCCGCATCCGCTCCCTCATAATAAGTCCGAGCAGTTCATTACTTCATAATTACATTCTGCCTATGTTCCCCGGCCAAATTCCATACCGGCCTTCACCTCCTCTCTCTAATCTTCCGGAAGGCTAGGGATGCCAGCCCTACCTTGTTAGGCTGTTGCTTATTGGGGATATGCTAATCAGTTATTCAGATACCCCTGCTTCTCTTCCTCATCAGACCATATGCGCTCATACCGGCTGCCAATGTTGTTAAACACATCCTGCCATGTGGCGAACTTCTGCATTTCTTCAATGCTGCCCCTGTTGCTTTGCAGCCAGTCAAAAACCGCCTTATAGGTATCTCCCGAAAACAGGACGCTCCAGTTGTTCTTATAATCTGCATTGTCATTGTAGGACATCCCGTTAAAGCCCATAGAGACAATGCCGTCCTTCGTATGCTGTGCCAGCCCCTTTATCTCCAGATCAGCCCATATGTATGCGGCGTTCTTATCGTGGATCAGATTGGGATATTTATTGAAGTAAGTCTCCGCAAGTGCCTCATACCTTTCCCTGTCCGCCTCACTCTGCAAAAGGACTTTTCCCCCGCGGCCTTCCTCGCCCTCCCGAACCAGATACTGTATGCCCGTGCCGGAATGGGTCTTTAAGGTGAAGCCGGACAGTTCCTCCGTTTCCAGCGTTTCCACGCCCATGACATCCTGCAGGGCATCTTTCAGCTCGCCGTCCAATACCATAGCATCATAGCTCATGGTTCCATGCTCCGAGATCAGGAACTGCTTTCCTGTCCGGCTGTCCTGCCTGACCTTGATGTCAGAATAGTCAAAAGCGCCTATCCTTTCTCCCTGTTTATTGTAAATATCAAAACACCCCGCCTCGTTGTCCGGCACAATCCTGTAATTCTCGGATTCGTATGTTTCATAGGCAGGCTTTACATTGCGTACCCCGGATGCCGCCGATGCACGGTATGCATCCAGCGCCGAAGTCTGCCCTGCCGTCCTCACGCTGTTTCTTACGGGAGAGCCGCTCCCCACCGCATCTGCATTTTCCATCCTGCCCGCAAATCCCGTTCCCGAAACATTCCTCTGTGCCTTTCCCATATCACGCCATGCGGGATATCCCGCTGTACCTATTCCATTTACACTCATCTTTAAATATCCTCCATCATTTTTTATTGCAGCCCCTCTGTCGTTCAGAGCCGCATCCGCTCCCTTGTAATAAGTCCGAGCGGCTCATTGCCTCACCTCCGGGCAGACCGCAGAGGCAAAGCATTATGCGCCTCTGCGGAATAGGGTGTAAGCAACATCTCTTTATGCCTTTATGTCAAAACTGCCCCCTGTGGGTGACGATGTGCCGGATACCGCCGCAACAATATTCTGTGTAATGCTTTTCACATCCGTGCCAGTGGCAGACACCGTGAACGTACCTTCCATCCTCTCTTTTCTTTCTGCCCGCCGTTCCGCTGCCTTTTCTTCCTCCGCCTTTTTCTCCTTGCGTCTCTCGGCGGCCTTTTCCTCGGCGGCTTTCTTCTCTTTCGCCCGCCGTTCCGCATTTTCTCTGGCTATTTTCCCATCGGGGTCATTTGTGCCGGAAGAAATTCCCGTTATATTCCCATTTGCATCAATCTCATAGGAAATACTCGTCAGTGTTCCCTGCGCATGGGATACCGCATAAGAGGCGCAGTCCGGCAATGCCGCCAGATTTTCTTCCAAATACTTTGCTTTTTCCGGGTCGTTCATACATTTCTTCAGGAAAGCGCCCGATACGGATACCGTTGTCGGAACGCCCTGCATGGAAGTTGTACCCGAATTCATATAGCTGTACTTGCCCTGCAGATATTTGGAATAGTCATTGACATTGCTGTAACCCGTCTTGATCTGCTCCGTTTTTGTTCCCCCGGTCGAGGTTTTCCGTTCCACCGTGCTTGTCGTCACATTACCTTCCTTTGCAGTATTTGTGTAGCCTTTCCCATAATCGCTGTAATTGTTTGTGATCTCCATTGACATAATTCTCATCCTCCTTCAAAAAATCTTACCTGCGGCCCCTCTGTCATTCAGGGCCGCCCATGCCCCCTTGTGGCAAGTCCGGGCATATCCTGCTTTACTTCAAAATGCCCGCCGCTTCATATGTGGCAATCGAAACCGCCTTTTTGGTTATGCTGTCCTTATAATATCTCTCGTCCGCATCCTGCTCCATCAGCCTGCGTTTCAGGGCGCTCTCCTCGTTCAGCCGGGCATATTCCTCACGCCTTTTTTTCTTTGCCGCCTGCTCCGCCTCAAACTGGCGCATTTCTTCTTCTGTCGGACCGGTAATATTTCCACCGTGGCTGGAAGCCCGGAAACGTGCAATCTCCCCATTTTCATCCAAAACAGTCAGATGGGAGCATATCCTTCCGGGTACTTGGTTTGTTGCAATAAAACTCTCCACTCTGGCCATGACCTGTTTTGCCAGTGCCGGATCATTTTTCATTTTTTCTTCCAGTTCCGGCGGCACGACAATCGACTTCTGCCCGGCGATTGAATGGAGCCTTGACTGCACCCCGGATGAATCCATCGCAGGATTCGCCCCGTTGGGTTTCCAATTCACGGCAGATTCGTCTAAATCATTACAGAAGAATTTCTCAAACGGGAAATCATTCCTCTCCCATACCCCCTGCGGAATACTGAACGCATCTGCCGTATGGTAGTACGCTCCCGGAAACCTCGCCTGCCACATATCCTTAAAACTCATTCCCGATGCCTCTGACTGCCCCGCAGCTTTTGCCGCCGCAAGCTCCGCAAAACTCACGCCTCCATTCTTATCAGCCGCCGCATTCTTCCGGTACTGTTCCGCCAGATAGTACCCTCCCAATTTACCTGTTACTCCAAAATCCATCTTCCTCTCTCCTTTCATTTTTCATCATCACCGACAGGATGAACACCCTGCCGTTTACCTTAAAATCCATTGTTCCCTGGTATTTCTCCGCTGTGCTTCTGATGTTAACCAGCCCTATCCCATGATTCTCCCTGTCCGCCTTGTCCGTCACGGGGAACTCATTCTGCGGTCTCCTCACCACCCTCCCGTCAAAGCTGTTCTCCACTTTCAGGAAAAACAGTTCCCTCTTTTGGAATGAACTGATGCGGATAAAGGCTTCCGCACCCGGTTCTTTCGCTTTCAGTTTCCGGCACGCCTCCATTGCATTATCCAGTGCATTCCCTAAAATAATGCCGATATCATAACTTCGGATAAACAGCTTTTCAGGGAACTGCAGCCCTTCCACGTCCATCCGCAAATCCGGCACCACTTTTGTAATCTCATGGTATTTCATATTCAGCAGGGTATCCACAACCGTATTCCCTGTCTTAAAACGGAATTCCAGTCTGTCCATCGTCCGGCTCAGTTCCTCCAGATATGCCTGCAGTCCTTCCTCTTTCCCCGCCGCAAGCTGCATAATGACGGAGATCGTATTCTTCATGTCATGCCGCATCCCCCGTATCCCGGAATAGACACGCTCCATCTCCCCCATATGCTCCTGCAGGCTGCTGACCTGTTTCTCCAGAATAATGCGGCTGCTTTTTTCCCTGTTCCAACAGATCATGTCCTGAAAGAGTTTTATCCCAAACATAACGGAGAATAGTAACAGCAGCAGGATAACAGGCATTATGACCATCAGAGACGGATATCTGTCATACAGCGTCTCCGGCACTCCGTTTTCCGCCGTGTCAATCGTAATACGCAGTAAAGTACATACCATCAGGCCGGTCAGCCCCGGCGTGAGGATGAACAGCAATTCCGTCCTGTGAATGGCATAGTCCTTTTCCCGATAATCCCGCACAATCTTCCTTATGGTAAAATACAGCAATGCGGCTCCAATGACATGGATTAAAATCTGGTTTCCTATGAGGGTAATGCTTACAACAAAATTATAAAATTTCAATGATTGGATATACCCATTTTCCAAACACCAGTCCCAAAGCCGGAACAGATGATTCCCTAATTCAAAAAACATATGTGCAAGGAAAAAACTCATTTCACTCACAGCAATAAACGCGACTCCAAGAAATAAGGTTATCTTCCCTATTGCCTTATAAAAAACTAATACAGCCACCGATACGATGCACAGGATCACTGCCAGCCTTATGAAAACCCAAAAACTCGTGTAACCCTTTGGTAAGATAAGTCCCATCCCTAACCGCAGAACACCATACAGCACTGCGGCTGCCAGCCCGCCTGTCCGCCGGTTCCGTATCCTGCTTTCCAGAAAACTCCCAAAGAAATACTGCAGGCAGTATCCCTGGAACATGGCAGAAAACACTTCCAGCAGGCCGCTCACCACTTCATACACAGGACACCCCTCCATTCTGCAAATACCACATATACGCCTTTACAAACTCATTATGCTTCTTCCTTGTCAGGTAAACCTTCTCGCCGCTGGAAAGGAAGATGCTGTCGCTGTCATACCGCGCTATGTGCGCCATGTTGACCAGATACCCCCTGTGGCAGCGGTAAAAGCCATCCCCAAGCTGCCCTTCCAGTTCATCCATCGTAGCATATGACTCTATAATGTCCTCCATGTCCGTGGTATGGATTTCCACCTTCTTCCCCCTGCTCTCAATGTACAGGATGCTGTTTAGGTTAAGCGTATACCCTTGGTTCTTCGCCCTTATGAATATCTGCCGCTCCTTCTGCCCTTTCCTTTTTCCGGCTTCCTCCTCCGCCCTGCCAAGCACCTCCATAAACTTCTGTTCCTCAATCGGCTTCAGCAGGTAGTGGAATGCCGAGACGTCAAAAGCCTCAAACACATATTCCCTGATTCCCGTAATGAAGATGACCACCGCATCCACACCGGACTGCCGGAGGGTCCTCGCCGCCTCAATGCCGCCCATGCCCTCCATCTGTATGTCGAGGAAGATAATGTCAAAATCCTTTCCTGCCGCAAGCAGTCCTTCCCCCGTGTCAAAAACGCTTATATCAAAATCGGGATTCCGTTTTTTTATGAATCCGCCAATCTGCTCTCTGATGGCTTCCTCATCATCGACCACTGCTATATTCAAAATTCATCACCTCGGATTTCCGTTTCAGCCGTCACTTAATTTATCGGCAGATTTTCTGTTATTTTGGGATGCAGGGAACGAAAGGCATATAAAATGGAGCGAAAGGCATAAATGCAGTACGGAAAATTTCAAAACAGGTCTAAAGTTTTTCGCCATTCGTCCGATATAAGGCGGCACAAAAGCGAACCGCCGTGTAAGCATATTAACTCTGATTTCCCCGCTTTCCAAGCGGTTTTCTAAATAGGAAAAAGGGCCTGTGAGCCCTTTCCTCATTTCTCCTTAGTGCAGTTTCAGTAACCGGGATATGTTTTCCCCCAATGCCATTTCCGTTGTCCGCTTGTCCGGGCTTACAAATTCGATGAGCTGCCTGTATAAATATGGTTCCCCGTAAGGTGCATCTGAACTGTACAGGCATCTTTCCGGCAGTTCGGCCAATGCCATTTTTGTGGCAATGGAGGCAAAAGCCGCCGAAAGGTCTAATATAGCGTATTCAAAGTTTATGTGGAAAATCATATCTCAAGCTCATCCATTTTGTATGTCCAATGATATAC
>QZDS01000025.1 GCA_009917455.1 bacterium 1xD8-48
TTGAAATAGTGAATAGCATCTTGGATATATGGAAGATTGCCGTACAAGCCATCATGTTCCTTGTTTTGTGGGCGGCGGCTTTCAGAGGGAAAAAAGGAAAAATGGATGGAATTGCGGCAGCGCTGTTTATTATTGCCAATATAGGGATTGGATTTCTGCCGTGTACTGCTTGGGTAAGGTATGGCGTTTCTGCTTTTGCAATAATGGGGTATGCGGGGATATGTTATAAGAAACAGATTGGGAAAGCTGTATTTGTGATGCTCGCTTTTTATAACCTTCATTGCCTGAGTTTCCTGATTGCAAACAGCATCTACATGAAAATAATGAGTGTGATGATGAAAAGGATTGATTTTTTGCAGAATAGTTATCAGCAAGAAGTGGATTGCTGTATGGCGGTTGGGATGTTCTGTTTGATATTTGCTTATTCGGTATTATTTGTGGCAATGGCGCTTATTTTGTACAGATTTATGAAGGATGTAGCCATAATGGCCTGGCAGGATGTTATCCTGCTTTCCATTCTGAATTTTGTCGGGAGCATGATTACAGGAATCATCAGTGGGCTGATTACTGTAAAGATAGAGGATGAGTTTTTTATTTTATTTGATAAAAAGCCGGATTTGCTTTGGAAAGTTCCAATGATAGCAGTGCTTATTTTCATAGGGGAAGCCGCATTGATTTATTTCTGGCAGAAATACCGCATCCTGCTTGCTGAGAGGCAGAAACATTTTATAGAGGAACAGCAGGTCAAGGCAATGAAGAAGCGTCTGGAGGAAGCGGAGAATTTCTATGGAAGCATCCGAAAGGTGCGGCACGAGATGAAGAACCATATGGCAAATATCAAAGGACTGGCAGGAGCCGGGGAGTATGGGGAAATAGAGGACTATGTACGGCGGATGGACGAAACCATGCAGGAACTGGAATATAAGTATGTGACGGGAAATGCGGTCACAGATGTCATCATCAATGACAAATGCCGCAGGGCGGAAAAGGCAGGAATCCGGTTTGATGCAGATTTCCGGTATGGAGGGGAAATCCCTGTGTTTGATATGGGAATCATCCTGAACAATCTTTTGGATAATGCTATTGAAGCCTGTGAAAAACTGGAAACAGGTAAAGGATTTATACACCTTTCGTTAAAGCAAAAAAAGCAGTTTTTATTGCTGGAAGTTGAGAACAGCTTTGACGGGGCTGTACCTGTGCAGTCGGGCGGAGGTTTGGCTTTGCCTACAACGAAACAGAGTATCCTGCCGGGGATTATTGCGGAACATGGGATTGGGCTGGAGAACGTGCGTGATGTGGCAGAGAAGTATTTCGGCGGTGTAAATATAAAAGTGAAAGGGGATGTGTTCCATGTGACAGTCATGCTGCAGCAGGGGGAGACGAAAGAAGATAAGTAAATGGCTATGCATGAAATGAAACTCGAAAATAGATTAAAGTGGAGGATTAAAAAATGGCTATCAGTGGAGTAGGACAGAATTTTTATCGGAACAATGTGGAAACAAAGGGAAACACGAAAAATGTGAACAATACGGAAAAGTTCGCACTGGAAAAAACAGGCAGTACACGGGAATTATCGGAAGCGGAAGAAATGGAGCTGTTTAAGAAGGAATTTTATGCAGAACTTGATAGAATACCACGAGACAGAACCATAGCAAATGTAGCAGTTAATATATCGGAGGAAGCATTTAAAAATATGAAAGCTGATCCAAAGTATAGGGAACAAATGTTGTCTGTAATCAGGCGTGATATGACTGGCTCTGTCGCTCCGGCTCCAGACTGTTCTTTGGTGATTACGGTAGGAGCCACAGCCAAAGATTATAGGGCAGATGGATGGTCTGTTAACAATGATTCAGAGTTTTATGCACGTTCACAGGATAGTTTTTATAAGAAAACAAGCGGGCAAAAGGACAGGCAGAAGGAGTTGCTGGAAGAATATCTGGAAAAGCGGGCGCAGGCTAAGAGACAGCAGCAGGAGATGTTGGATGAAAAGGTTGCAAAGGCGGAGCAGGAGAGAAGCAGGCTGGCAAAGGCATGGGCGGTTCCGAATGACAGATGAGCCGCCGTTACGATAAGTATAATAATTTTAGTAATCAGGAGGACAAAGACTATGGCAATGGAAATTACAAACAATTACAATAACTATGCGGCAAATTACGCTGATACTACGAAAAAATCCGGTAGTAATGCGGCAACGGAGATAAAGACAAGCAGCAAAGGCAAGGTACAGGAATACTATGAACAATTATGTAAGAAATTTCCGCAGATAAATATTAATTCGAGTAGGGGCATTGCAGATGGCGGTAAAAATAATATCGTTTTGAATCTCTCCAATGACTGTTTGAAAAAAATGGCAAGTGATCCGGACTTTGCAAGAAAAATCGAAAATGACATAGCGGGCATACCAGCAGCGCATGAGCAGATGTTTGCTAAGGCAAAAAGTGATGGTATTGAGATACATGGGTTTGATGTGAGGATCAATGCAGATGGAAGTATGCAATGCTCCTGTAGTGGTTCAACAAGAACCAGTGGCTCAAAACAAAGCGCATCCATACTGAATACGGAAAAAAGCCAGAAAGAAAGATTAGAAAAAAAGCGTGAGGAGAGAAAAAATTTAGAAGAAGAAGCAGCGAAACGGCGGGCAGAAAGAAAAGAGCAGATGGATAAACTGACGGAAGAGGGAGAAGCAGAATCGTTCACGATATCTGCCACTGGTATGGATATGAAAAGCGTCACGCAGAACCTTATAGCAGCGGTTTCTGGTACACCAGTGCCTACAGGGGTAAGTTTTGATATAAAGGCGTAAGAAATATTTTGCAGCAGACTGTTTAGGCATATTGCATGGGAGCGAATGTGGCTCTAACGACAGAGGGCTGTTACATAAAAGGAAATCGGAGGATATGAAAAATGCGTGTCAACAGAATATCGGCATTACTGATTACGGCAATGGTGGTTCCCGCGATCAGCGGATGCACCACACAGGGAGGCCCCGCCCCGGATGCCGTGCATCAGATTGAGGATGACGGTTCGGCGGTCTATGATGATGACCCCATAGCGGTGGAGCCGCAGCTTGACGAAGATGGACTGGACGGGGATTCGGATGAATCCAATGTGCAGGGGGAGATCATTTCGGCGGAACCGCATAAAGGGAGTGCGGAGTGAAATATTCAGAATATCTGAATAATAAATATGTCTGCCTGACACCGACAAAGGACAGTTCCGTGTCAATCAATTCAAGCCTGCGTTCGAAGGCGGCATCCAATCTCAAAACGGCTGAATGACTGGAGAATACGCTTTCCCAAATGCCGGACTGTATCAATAAGATATGTGAAAATTCTGCTAAAAATGGAGCGAGGCTGGTCAGTCTGGAAATCAGCATAGACAGCGAGGACTGTATTACGACAAAGTGCGTAGGTGTTTTTGAGGCTGATCCCGGCACAGAGGAATCCAGGAAAATGGTTGAGGAGGCGAGAGCCAGAAACAAAGAGCGTAAAGTGGAATGGGAAAAGCTGCTTGAAAAGAATAAGGAAAAGAAGGCCGAGCAGGAAAAGCTGGAAGAACAGAAAGGCGGCAGGCAGTATGATATTACTGTAATGGGAACAGATATGGGAAAAGTTGCAGAGAATTTGATAGGTAAAATCGGTATGGGTAACAGTGTCATGTCTACAGCACTGACAGTAACAGGTTTCGATTTAAAGGCGTAAATATTATTTTTTCCGGCAGAGGTGCAAAACCATGCGCCTTTGTCGAAAGTAACTGTTCGGACTTATTATAAGGGAGCAGGTGTGGCTCTGACCGACAGATGGGCCGCTGTATTGAAGATGGAGGATATTTAAAAATGAGTGTTAATGGAATTGGAAGTAATTATTGTTATATGGGGGCTGCTGCAAATCATGTGCAGAAAAAGGTATCTGAAACAAATGCAGGCAGAAAAGTGACGCAGCAGCCAGACATTAAAAGACGGAAACTATAATGTGGAAGATGTAATGAAATCAATCATGGATACATATGAGGCCCGTTATAATGAAATCGTCAAAGAACATGAAAATGGAGACCGTGAAGTTTCCTATGAACTTACGGGGAAAAGGTCTCTTACGCTTGAAGAAGATTTGGCTGGACTGGATGCGGCTTTTAAGATGCGTCTGGCAAATCTGAAAGGATATATTACCTGTCAACAGACAAACAAAGCCTTTGAAAATCCGGACAGCTCCTGGTATTTCAATAGAAACAGTTCCCGAAATGAAGGAAAAACACAAGACAGGATTCAGTTTTTCGACACAGAATATCGGGATTCGGCAGTGTCGATAATGGAGCATACAAGTTTTGTGGCAGATACTCAAAAGCTTTTCAGGTAGATTGAGATACCCCTAAGGTTCCGTATAGGCCATGATTAGGAATGCGCTCTGCGGGCATACTTACAGTATACATGGTAATTTATGGAAAATTATCACTGTAAGGACACCTGCACGGAACCGTTCCGCTGATCATGGTTAGAAATCCAGAAGTGGCTGTGGGAGGGATTGAGAGATGTGCAAAATAAGGTGTCCGCTGTGCCGGAAGAGGATCTGCGATTTAATCGCCATCGCGGAGGGGCGATTGGGGAGAAAATTGTACAATCAGGCAAAAGTATACTTTCACGCAAAAGTCAGGGGTTTCCGTGATAGTATAAAGCGGAAAGGAAAAAGGGAGTAGGATATTGTTGGTTTTTGCGGAAAAGGGTATTAGTTTGGCAAAAAATGCTGTTGAAATACGGGGATATGATACAAACACGGAAATGGCTCGGAGTTTTCGTGATAGTTTGCAGTTTCGCCTGTTTGTTTAAAGAATTTGCAATTTTTTTCGTCCAACAAATTGTTTTTTCGTCCAAAAAGACTTATGATTGGATGAAAAAGAATGACATTGGACGAAGGGAGATAACATGAGAACATTTGATTATATTCGCCTTGCAGACCAAACGTGGGATATGGATATACTTAATCTTGTCGCAAAGATACATGAATATAAGGGGCGTCAGGATTTATATATCAGGCAGAAGCCAGTTGCGCTTGAACGTCTGGTTGAGATTGCAAAAATTCAGAGCACAGAGGCATCCAATAAAATAGAAGGGATTGTTACGACAAGTACCCGGATGAAGCAGTTGTTTGAAGAAAAGACAACACCCCGGAACAGGGAAGAAGATGAGATTATGGGGTACAGAGATGTACTTAACACAATTCACGAAAGCAATGAGTACATTCCGATCAGACCATCATATATACTACAGTTACACAGAGACCTTTTAAAGAGGGCGGGATTTTCTTACGGCGGAAGTTTTAAGAGCGTACAGAATTATATTAATGAAACAAAGCCGGATGGAACAGTAGTCACAAGGTTTACTCCAATCACTCCGTATGATACACCGGATGTCGTGGAACGGTTATGTGCGGCTTATGAGCAGGCAATTGCGAGTGAGAAGGTGGATTCCCTTATATTGATTCCTGTTTTTATATGTGATTTTTTGTGCATTCACCCTTTTAATGATGGTAATGGAAGGATGAGCCGGTTGCTTACTTTGCTTCTTTTATATAAGAATGGGTATAGTGTTGGTAAATATATAAGTATTGAGAGGCAAATTGAGAAAACAAAAGACAGGTATTATGATGTCCTTGAAAGTTCAGATATAGGGTGGCATGAGGAAAAAAACGATCCGACACCATTTATACGTTATATGCTAACTGTCATTTTGGCTTGTTACACCAAATTTGAAGAACGTGCAGGAATCATAGCGGGAAAGGGAGATACCGTTAATGCTTATGATATTGTAAAAAAATATACAGAAGAAAAAATCGGGAAATTTACAGGTGCAGAAGTTGTTGCACACTGTCCAAGCATAGGGAGAGCATCAGCTCTGGCGGCATTAAAGAAACTGGTGGGTGAAGGAAGTATTATTCGGTACGGGAGTGGAAGAAGCACCTATTATGTAAAGGCTGACAGACAGTAAGCTAAATTTGGAGAGGGAATGTGCAGAGTGATTCAGGTAGATTTAGTAGATTATAGCAGGCTGACGGATTTTGGAATGCAAATAACAAAATACGTCAATAGAAATTTGAAGGATATAATACGTGTATTAATTGATGTATTGGAAACAGATCCGGAATTTGAGTTAAATGGATTTTCCCAGGAGATTACTTGGAAATGCCGAAGAAATGTAAAAATGCTGTGTATGAGTTATATGAATTAATATGTTCTGCAAATATCAGAGATTATATAAAGCCTAAATACGAATATTTGTTATATGCAATATTAGGGTGGTGGGAAGATTGTGCTGATAGTGAAGATGATTTGATAATCAATTCGGTAGATGTTCAGCTTAGGGATACTTTGGATAATGAGAAAGGTAGAACTATTTTAAAACGTATAACAGATTACGAAGAATATTATTATTTTTGTTTTGAGGATTATGATTTTTTGCCGTCTCAGTTAAGCAATATGGCTATGATGTATTTGCGGAATCCAGAGTTAGTAGAGACATTTTTACTATATAATCTTGATGATTAATTTCTTTTGGACGAAATATAATAGAGCCTGATAGGAGATGGGAGTATTTTGTTCTGGAAAATTATAAATAATAGAGGGGCATAAAAGAAATGAGGTGACAGTATTGGTACGGATTGCCATATGTGATGACGAGAAAGAAGCCGTTACGCTGCATGAGGAAATCATAAAGGACAGCCTGCAGTCCTGCGGTATCGGTTATGAAATAACAACTTACACATACAGCAGCAATCTTTTGTCTGACATTACGGAGGATGGATTCTTTTATGATCTGCTCCTGCTGGATATTGAAATGCCTGATGTGACAGGTATGGGGCTTGCAGGGAAGATAAAGCCGTTTCTGCCGAATATTAAGGTCATTTTCATAACCTCGCATATGGAATATGCGATTGATGCATTTGAACTTTCCATTTTCCGCTATGTGCCCAAAAATGATTTTGAGAAAAGGCTGAAAACTGCCGTGGCAGATGCGGCAAAACTGATCGAACTGGAAGCGGGCAAAGAATACATTATCCAGACGGCAGGACGGATGGAGAAGATGATGGAAAACGGGTGCAAAGCCGTCCCGGTCATAACAGAGGGGGAGTTAAAAACCACAAAAAAGGATGCAGACTTGCATGGCTGGGGGTTGAAAAGCGTCCGCACCACCGCAGAGCGTTATGATGGTATTGTGGAAACCGAGTATGGAGGATGCAGGTTCTGTACAGTCGTTACATTATCCTATGAACCCGTAAGGGCAGAATAAATATATTTTCCGTAAAAACAGGCCGCACGTTTGAACGGTCTGTTTTTTCATGGACAAAAACCTACCATTCATGGACAAAACGGCACGGAAATGGGTTTTACGGTATGCTATGTCCATAACAGTTACTTATATACCAATCTGAATGGAGGAAAGTTTATGAGACACTTTTATTTTCGGCTGATTTTTGGCATTGTCTGGCTGGCTGCGGCAGTTGTCAGTGTTGTGAAAGCCAATATTTCCTTTGCCGCCCTGTATGCGGTGCTTGGCATTGTATTCCTGTGGTCTGCCTGTTCAATCAGTAAAAAGGAGAAGGACAAAGATAATGACCAATAACACAATGGGTAACGGGGAACTTCTCGTTCTGAAAGATTTAAATGTCTGGTACACTAAGGGCAAGCCTGTTCTTGAACACTTTTCCGTGGAGCTGGGAAACAATGAGGCTATCGGGCTGATCGGATTGAACGGGGCGGGCAAGACCACTTTTATTAAAACGTTTTCCGGGCTGCTTAACACTTTTCAAGTGAAAGCTGCCTGGCGGCAGGGAAAACCACTTCTATTTCGTGACCGGAAATTTAAGAAAGAACGGTATGTTGTTTTTGCCGAAGATCATTCATTTCAGTTTTTTACGTTCCGCGAGTATGCTTCCTATGTGGCAGCGTCTTACGGCAGGAAGTTATCTGATATCGATGGAGGATATCTGCGACAGGGTGTGCATACAGGGCAGCGGGAGGACGGCGCATGAATATGGCATGGTGCTGCTGAAAACCCTGAAACTGCTGAGTTCAAAATCGGAGGGTACGCCTCCCGCCGTCACCTATGCGGGGGAAAGGGAATTTGAAGACATGAAAAGGAGGATGGGCGAAATTGCCGGTTTCCGTCCATACCGTAAAAGGATGTGCGCAGGCATGGCAGCCGCAGCCGTTCTGGTGATTGCGGCGCTGCTGCTTGCGGTACATACACATTCCTATGCACGGAGCAATAAAAATGAAAACATACTGGTATATGAATATGACAGTGAGGGAAATGCCGGCATTCTGGATTACGGGAACAGTATTCATCAGATAATCTCGTATGATGACAGCTACGTTTATGTGGACAGAGAGGCATTTGAGGATTTTTTGGATAAGAACAATGTAGACGGAGATATTTTCATTGTTTTTGGAGATTTTTATAAACTTCCCGGTTTTTCAAGTGGGGGAGAATCCTGCCCATATGAAACAGGTTCAGATGCCGGAGTAGTCCAGATCCCTTATCAAAGTCAGACGAATGACTGGATGGTGACACTGTTTAAAATTCTGTAAGTGAAAAGGATTTCAAAAAATATTATCAAGGAGGACATGATCATGGCAATGGAGATTACAAACAATTACAGCAGCTATGCGGCACAGGGCATGGCGGACAACACAAAGAAAAGAGCGGAGAAGACATCGGAACCGGTTAAAACCAACAATACGGAAAGCATATCAGATTATTTAAGCAAATTGCAAAAGCAGGTTCCGTATATGACGCTTGAGGTTGGGAGCGGCCTGTCGATGACCAGAGATAACAAAATCAATACACTGGCTGTAAACCCTAAATTGCTGGAGAAGATGCAGAATGACCCGGAGAAGGCAAAGGAATATACACAGCGGTTGAAGGATATTGAAAACGCACAGAAATTTGTAGATGGATATATGAAAGCCAAGGGCTCTAAAACAAAATTTAGCCATTGGTATGTGGACGAAAATGGAAACTACTCACATATCGCCTATTATGAGCATGATAATACCTTCTATAAAAAACTTAGTGAGAAATCACGGGAGAATATAGAAAAACATATTGAAAAAACAAGAGAAAAAGCGGCAGAAAAACAGAAAGAGTTTCAGGAAAAACTGGAAGAAAAGCGGACTGGACAGGAAGATGGAACAGCAACTCCGAACAAAGCAGAGCAGCTTTTGGAAGAAAAGATGTCTGAATCCAAAGACGGAACAATTTATCTGAATGACACAGCTATCCGGACGATTATCGAAGCTGTCCAGGAAGAGGATGCAGGCAAAACCACTGTGAAAGATCAGCCGCAGGTTGGTGCGAATCTGGATTTGAAGATATAAGAGGAGGCGAGGGTGCATCAAAGGGACAAACGACAATCGGAAAAAGATTGTGCCTGTATCAGATGAAGTAAGAGCAGAACTGGCGGAAGTAGTAAAACAGGATTTTATTGCCACCAATGGATGGGGCAAGCCGGATGGAAGCAAGAAACCAGATATAATCAATAAATATTTGAAAATGCTTCCGTCTGAACAGCGTAATTCTGCGGCATGGACTTTACAGCGTATGACAGGGGATTATGCCACAAAAATGGAAAAATTAGTAAGAGAGAACCATCCAGGCTGGAAACCGGGGGGACGCCTTTGACACGAGCATTTTAGACCAGCTTGACGGGACGCCCGGAGGCGAGGGGAGTGTATTTATAAGGCAATGAACCGCTCGGACTTATTACGAGGGAGCTGATGCGGCTCGAACGACAGAGGGGCTGCAGTAATAAAAATGATGGAGGATTGAACGAAATGGGTATTAACGGAATAGGATAGAATTATTGTCAGGACAATGTATCAACCAATAAGGATTAGGAGGCCATTACAATGAAAAAATATCGTCTGATTCTATTAATGTTAGCTGTGTTGTTATGTGTTATGGCAACAGGCTGTTCAAGTAAGGATACCGACATTTCGTCCATTTTTGGCGATGTACTTCCTGAAAAAATCACGAGCATTGAGGTGAGCGGTTATTATAACGGTGGTGTCTTAGAACCGTGGGAGTTGACACGGGAAGAAATTGAGGAACTAAACGCATGGCTTTCTGAACTTTTATTAAAACATAGGACATACGCCGAAGGGGAGACTCCCAATGAAGTATGGAACGGTGGATCGGCTTATCAGTTCAATGTCAATGATGGGGAACTGTCCTTCTCATGGGCAAACATCGACACGGCATATATTCAATATGACGGCGAGAGGTATGAAATTATAAATAAATCAGTTCCTCCGCTCAATTTAGATGTTTGAGAAATATGGGGTATTTCTATCAGGTGGGAAATCGGGGGAGGACAGGACGGACATCTGCAGTGTTCCGACAAAACAGAGAGAGGAGATTGAAATGGATATAACAGAAATAGCAAAAAGCCATCATGCGGGCATTCAAAAGACGGGAAAGGCATCATCCGGGAAGGAATGGAAGCTGTCCGATTCCCTTCGGGAGAAGATAACCGAATATGCCAGGGAAGATGCGGTGCAGGGTGTCTATATGGGGAATAAGTTCCTCGCCCTGCGTAAAAGCGAGGTCGCCAAAGTCGCACCAGACAGGGCGGTGCTGATGGGGAAGGTCAGTCAGGAAATGGCGGACATGAAAACGATACGAGAGGCTGACAGGAGGTGGCTGTGCCTCCTGTTTGGCGAGCCGTATGAGGCTAAGTTCCAGTCCGAGGGGACGGGCTCCGCTGTCCATGTGTATGACGGGAACGGTGACGAGGTACTAACCTACACGGCGGGTGTGGGCTGGCATGAGAAGGAGTCGAAGGCGGAGACGCAGGTACACGGGGCTTTGAAGGCCGCCTACTATTATGCGTTCCGGGCGGCAAGGCAGGAGATAAATGCCGGGGCAGTGGAAATGCAGGGCGGCTTTGACGCGAGGGCATAAGTTTAATGGGCGGGTTTGTGAATGGCGGCACAACAGTTTGATAGGATGCCTTATAATCCGATATAATTTATGACGGAAAGTAAGGAAAATATGGATGAAGATAGCGGTCTGCGATGACAGCAGGGAGGACAGGGATGCACTACGGGCGCTGCTGGAAGTTTGCGGTCATGATTTTGAGATAAGGGAATACGGCTCCGGCGCGGAGCTTTATGCGGATACACCAGAGCTTCCTCATCAACATGAGGTATATCGGGAAACTCAGCAGCTATGTCATGGTGCTGACCACGGGGAAGGAGATATCCGTCCCGAAGTCCAGGTACCCGGAAGTGAAGAGGCAGTACACATTGTTTAAGGGTCTGAGTGATCATGGCATTATGGATGCTTTCTTTCTGTATCATGGCGATAGAGACGTGGGGCAGCATATATTTCTTTGATACCTTTTTGAGGAAAAAGGATGCAGGGCGGAGGCAAAGGTGCAAATGGCATATCTCTTTCTGTCTGTGGGGTTGATATTCATCAACATCCTTGTCATAAAGCTGATGCAGGGAATCCTTGAAAAAGAGGAGCTGCTCCGGGAAAGCGCGCTGGCAGGCCAGAAGAAGGAGAGCCAGCTTGCCCATTACCGGGATATGCAGGCGGTGGCGGATAAATACGGGGGCGATTTCGCTGTTCCCTGTGACGCGGAAAAGTTCCAGGCGGTGGTGATGTTATGAAATTTATGGTCATTTCGTGCAATTTATAGTCACTTGGTGCAATTGCGGTTTGAAATGCGGGCGTATCTGCCGATAGATTTTATGAAACGGCAAATTATGCGTATAGGAAAAATGGGCATAAAAATATTAAACCAAGGAGGGTGTGTTAATGAATGTTAGTGGATTTGGTGCAAGTAACAATGTAGGTATTCGCATGAAAAAGCTATTGGCATTATTTTGGGTATTGACTTGTATGCTGTCATTAGTTGCTTGCGATAAAGCAACTGGTAGTAGAGAACCTGTAACAGGTGGTGCGGTTTCAGATATGCCTGAGGTTGATAAAAATGTTTCTGGTGAAACAGAACAGACGCAGGAAGCGATTGTTGAAAGTATAAGTGGAACAATTACTCGTATAGATGAAGATAATATTTATGATTTGAACGAAGAAGAAGTAAAAATAATCGCAGAGATCATTGAAAATGGCACCTGGAATACAGAAGGGACTGCCGAATGTGCCAATGATTGCAAACTTATAATTAATGAAAGAACATATTATTATCACTCGGAATGTGGAACATTCAATGACAAAGAGAACAATCAGAACTTACCTGTAACAACTAAAGAGAAAGAAAGTATAAATGTAATATTAGCCCACTATATAACACTTGGTTCAGAGTAATCCATGTACTGGCAATTAAAAACCTGATGAAGCAGTATGATAAGGATGGTGACTACATAGACCCGACTACGGGGCTTGCGGGACTGCTCATGACGGAGGAAAATGCCGCGAGCAGGAAACGGATTATTTCTATTCCTGAAAGCAGCCGGGATGAGATGTTTGAGCTTACGAAAAAGGAATTCCTGCAGGGCAACGGTATGGGGGATGGGGATACAACGAAAAGGTCAGTTGTTTACACGGCTGGACTTGAACTTTCAATCAAGGACGAGACCAGCAGCCTGAAAGGGAATCTCAACGATGATAAGGATGTGGATTTCTATAATTTTTCCATCCCATTTATGAGCACTCAGCGGAATTACTTTGGCGTCGAAGTCTACATCGATATGCCGGAGGGCTGTGATTACGACCTTACCCTGTATGACGAATACGGCAGCCAGGTGGGGAAGGCGGAGTGGGACGGCGAGGGGCGGAAAAAGCTGACCGTCCCTAATTGGGATATCAATACCAATAAATGCTGCCTCAAGGTAGAAATCGGAAACGGGGAGGAGGCTTCTCCGGATGATTATTACAAGATCAGTTTCCGTGTTTCCGAAAATAAGGAGCATGAAAAAACCGATGCTATAAGGGAATCATATGGGACTCTCCACAACGCATACAGCCGGAAGGATGAAAACTGGCGGGAATATCCTGACCAGTATAATGCAGTCCTGCGGGAGACGGAGCAGAATTATATAAAAGAGCTGGAGCAGTTCCACCAGAAGCAGTTTGACAGCCTGCCGTAAGAAAAGAAGTATAAGGGCGGGCGCACCGTGGATGAACTGCTGCAGGACATGGCAGCGGGGATGTGTCCGTGGATGGGATGGAGGATGAAACTGTCCGGGAACAGGTGCAGAAACTGATAGTTTCACTTCAAAGTTCCAGTTTAAGGATGGGGCGTTTTCCGTGGCGGACAGCGGTTTTGCGGTGGATGGGCGCACTGGATGGACGGTTTACGCCACATTCCTCTGGAAATATGTATTCCGATATGTATAAATATCAATTCAAGACGGTTTTATAAACAGCGACAATGGAGGATTATAAAAAATGGGCATTAGTGGAATAGGGACAGCGGGATATCCGCTGACAGGATACACAGCAAGGAAAATGGAAAGAAGTGTGGAACCCGGAACTGTGGGATTCATGGAAACGGTGGAAGAAAAGGCGGCGCAGGGCAGAGCCGCCGACATGGACGAGAAAGCCTTTGAGATGGTCGACCCGAACGCCCCGCAGGAAGTGAAGGATGCGTGGATGGATGCGGCGAAAGAAGTAAATGCGAATGGCATGGGAATCCGGAGCAACGGAATGATGAGCCACATATCGCAGATGATGGTGCAGCGGCTTAATAAACAGCTTAAGGGTGAAACAGAGAATTTTGACATCCTTGGTAACACGGTGGAATCTGCGATTCGGGCAACGAAAAAGGCGCTGTATGACTTGGAGCATCCCAAAGTATATACACCCAGGAGCATAGAGGTTCAGCAGGCACGTATCAAGGAAGGGGAATTTTACAGGGCGTTTTTGGAGAGGTTGGAGCAGTTATAATAGATTTACAGAGGAGGGTGAAATAATGCAGGTAAGTTCGTCCAATAGCACATTACAGAACAGATACTTTTCAGGGACAGGAAGCATAGGCGGTATCCATCTGCCCGACTTTAATGATAAATATGTTTTCTCCAAAAAGAAAAGCGGCATCAGTGATGAGGAATACCGGAAGCAGATTCGGGAACAGGCCTATGAGGATTTTGAAAAAGGGCAGTTCCAGAACAAATCCGAAGGGTTTAACAGGCTGATGAAAAGCTATACATCGGAAGTGTCCCCGGACAGAAAAGGGATCATCACTTCCGGCCTGAAAGCTGTTTCCAAAAACAGGCAGAATGTGCTTAAGCCCATAGATTTTGTGGCAACGCTGCTGGAAGGGAAAGTGAAATATCAGAAACTGACATCGGGAAACAGCGATTACATAGAGTTTTACGATAAGAACGGGGAAATGGTGGCGACTTATTCCAATAATGGGTGGACGATGTATACCACCAATGCGGAGGCTTCCAGACAGACGGAAATGTGCATGATTTATAACCAGGCATGGGGAAACGCCAGGAGAGGTATTCCTCTGGCGGGTGAAGAAGCGGTTAATGCGGAGAATCCGCAGAATAGCTTTGAGGCAAAAGCATAGTGGGAAATAAAACTCATATCCCCGATAAGCCACAGACTGACAAGGCAGGGGGCGGCATCTCCGGCGTTCCGGCAGATTGGGAAACAGGAATAGGAGGTAAGGGCCAGTATGGAATTATATTCCTTACAGGAATTGCTAAAACAATATTTGGATTGGGGATTTGATTTTGCTTCCATTTTATTAGGAAGCCTTTCTTTCTGGTTCGTAAAAACGGAGATGTTCGGAGAGCATATGCTGAATGCCACCATCAACTTCGGGCTTTATCCTGACGGTATTTTACAGAGGGCTTAAGAGATACTCCACCGGAAATCAGATGTCCGCAAGGGTTTAGAACCGGAATTAAAGATTGTAAAAAATGAAATTTATAAATATTGACTTTTATAATCAGATTTGCAATAATATAGGAAATGCGGTAATAATTTAAGGAGGAGATTTATATGTCAACAAAAGCGTATTATCCAATTTCCGAAATCGGCAAAGGTAAGGTAGGTTTTTCCAAAACCCGTTCCATTATCGAAGCCGCATTTTATGGAAATAACGTAGTTAAGGTAAACACATTAAAAGAAGCTTATGATTTAGCTAAAAATTCACCGGGCACAATCGTAACGGATATGCCTGTGAAGGATGGAGACACATTCGGTCTTGAGAAGGACGCAAAGGTTCTTCTTTTTAATGACGGCGCGGTAACAGGACGTTACGCAGCAGCACGCCGTATCAAGGGCGAGCCTGGAGTTGACGAGACAAAGCTTGATAAGGTTGTTATGGACGCTATCTACAAGACACGCTGGAAAACCATGTATCATGCAGAGTGCTTTGTAGGTCTTGACCCTGAATTTATGGTAAAGGCTCACCTTCTGATTCCCGAAGGAGAAGAGAATCTTCTTTACAACTGGATGATTAACTTCCAGTATATGTCTGACGAGTATGTAAAGATGTACAAGAATTCCAAGCCTGTAGGCGATGGAAAAGAGCCTGACATCTACATTTTCTCCGACCCTCAGTGGGATCCGGAAGAAGCGCCTGACGTTGACTTCAGCTGTCTGAGCGACCCTCTTACCCTTTGCTATTTCGATACCAACCAGAACTGTGCGGCCATTCTTGGTATGAAGTACTTCGGCGAACACAAGAAAGGTACTCTGACAATGGCATGGGCTCTTGCAAACAGAAACGGTTATGCAGCCTGTCACGGTGGACAGAAAGAATATACTCTGCCTGACGGCTCCAAGTTCGTTGCATCCGTTTACGGCCTGTCAGGTTCAGGAAAATCAACTCTGACACATGCAAAACATGGCGGCAAATATCCTATTACCGTACTCCATGACGATGCTTTCATTATCAATACAGATACCTGCGCATCCGTAGCTCTTGAGCCTACTTATTTTGATAAGACAGCCGATTATCCTACAGGATGTCCCGATAATGAATATCTGTTATCCGCTCAGAACTGTTCTGCAACTCTTGATGAGAACGGAAAGCTCCAGCTTGTAACAGAGGATATCAGAAACGGTAACGGACGTGCGATTAAGTCCAAATTGTGGTCTCCTAACCGTGTGGACAAGATTGACGCTCCTGTAAACGCAATCTTCTGGATTATGAAAGACCCTACCATTCCTCCTGTAATCAAGCTGAAAGGTGCGGCTCTTGCATCCGTTATGGGCGCAACTCTTGCAACCAAGACCTCTACCGCAGAGCGTGTTGCAGCAGGTACCGATTTGAACGCGCTTCGTATCGTTCCTTATGCTAACCCGTTCAGAACCTATCCTCTGGTTCATGACTATGATAAGTTCAAGAAGTTAGTGGAAGAGAAGAACGTTGACTGCTATGTCGTAAACACAGGCGATTTCATGGGAACAAAGGTTAAACCTGCCGATACCCTTGGCATTCTGGAAACCATCGTTGAAGGAAAAGCTAAATTCGAGAAGTGGGGCAACTTCGAAGATATCGAGATTATGAATGATTGGGAAGGCAAGACAGCGGATTTCACTCCTGATTTGGGCAATGCGGAATATGTAGCTGCGCTTAAGAACGCAATGCAGAACCGTGTAGACGCTGTTGAAGGATTTGCTACAAAGAAAGAAGGCTACGACAAGCTTCCCGACGAGGCTCTTGCAGCAGTTAAGAAGCTGGTTGACGCTCTGTAAAAACAATATAATTTTAATAATGAAAGCGGGTCTGCATTTGCAGACCCGTTTTTATACGCAGAAATAAAAGAGGGAGTGCAACCGTAAGTATATGGCGAGGAAACGTGAGGAAATACGCAGGGAACGGACAAGGCAGATAATGACAGGACGGAAAGATTATTCTGAAAATCAGATAGAATATGCGAGTGTTTAAAAATATTTTTAAATAGCTCTTGACTACCCCATACCTATTTCATATAATCTATTTAAAGAATTATTGAAATAGGAGGTGGTTAATTGGCGGTAAATGAGATACTTGCAGCATTGGCAGATGAAAACCGAAGAAGAATTTTGCAGAAATTAAAGGAGGGAAAAATAAGTTCTGGCGATTTGGCAAATGCTCTAAGCATGACACCGCAAGCCCTGTCATATCACTTATCAAAATTAAAAAAGGCAGATTTGATTTATGAAACAAAATATAAAAATTATATTTATTATGAACTGAATTTGTCTGTACTTGATGAAACTATCATGTGGATTAACGAGTTAAGAGGAGGCCGGAAATGAAAAAAAAGAAAACGGTATATTACATTTTGATGTATCTTCCATTAGTGGTCTCCTTGATTGCATTGCCACATCTTCCTGAAAAAATCCCTGCACATTATGGGTTTGATAATCAGGTTGACCGTTGGGGAAGTAAATATGAGGTTTTGTTATTTCCGGTAATAAGTATTTTAATGGGATATTTTCTACTTGGAATGGCAAAGTTGGCGGCGAAAAAGGAAGAACATGGGGAAAATAATAAAAATGTTACAATTATTGTGGGTATTTTATTGCTGATATTGTTTAATGCTTTGAATGTCTATTCTCTTTACACAAGCTTTAACAAAGTAGAAAATTTATCATTTGTTTCATTGGATATTGGTCAGCTTGTTTTTGGCATCATTGGTATGTTAATGATTGTTACAGGAAATATCATGCCTAAGTTGCGAATGAACACTATGATAGGATTGAGGACATATTGGAGCATGAAAAATGAAGTAACATGGAAAAAAAGCCAGCATATAGGAGGAATTTCATTTATCATTGGTGGAATTATTATAATAGGCATTTTGATTATACTGTAGATTTTAATTTTTCAGTATTATCACTTGTGAGTAAAAAGTTTGCGCTACCTGAGAAGCCCATGAAACCCGGCAGGTTCCGGACTCATCGTGCTGTTCCTGAATTATCTGCGTTATGCGTACTCTGGTAACGTATTACATAAGCACTGACCGTCATCCGTATATGCTGCAAGTTTATCAAATCACGGAGTAACAATAAAAAAATCCTCCAAACGCTTTTTCTTTCAAATTTTAAGGAAACGCTGATGAAAGCGTTTCCTTAAATGGAACATATTACCTGGGGGCAGCTTCCTCGTTGAGGGGCTTATAGTTGCTGTCCATGTAGTTCTTTTTTCCGAAGGGAACGTAATTTTCATCCAATAAAATCAAGTTTCCGTTTCCCAAATCAGGGAACTGCTGCGCAACCTCCTTGAGCACTTCCCATTCGTTTCGGGTATTTTCTTTGTTGTCTTCCTCCACCTGTCTTAGCGCTTCTTGAATAGACTGCTGGTCTGCCGTTCCCCAATAGAGAGGATGGGGCTGGAAGGAAGAATGGTAATCGCCGCCCTCATAGCAGAAAAAACAGGAGCAGGGGATTTTTTCAAATAGAATTTTTTGCGCCCCGTCAAGCTCCTTCACCTCCAGACAGTAGCACCCATTTACGGTTGCCGCACCATCCCGCGCGGTCATATTTGCGATTGCCATGATAGTAAGGGGTTCCGTTTTCACGATCATGCCGGGAACCAAAAGCCCCTCTTCGTACATTTCCCGTAAATATTCGTCAGAAAATTTTCCGACAGCCCGCCATAGGAAAAACAATGCAAGAAGGAAACAGATAACGGCGGGAATCCAGCTTTTAATCAAAGAAATTCCTGCTATGCACAGGAAGCACACGCAGATTATCGCGGAGCTTCTCCGCTTTTTGACGACGGCTTTTATGATTTCATCCTTCTGCCGTATCCGGCTCACATCTGCATGGATGCCGGATTTTACACTTGCCTCAAATTGTGAATAATCGACCATATTTTCCTCCGTTTCTTACATTTCTGTAGATTGCTGATATTTTTTATAGATATATTCAGTAAAAATTCGATAAAAACATTTGTTCTTTTCTGGTAGCAGCGATTAAGCTGCCTGTTTTTTGAGCGTTAAATATTTTCACCTTCTTTCTGATTTTATAATATCACTAGAAACAACCATATTCAAGAAGCTCTCCGTTGAAATGTGAAACTTTCTGTCCATTCTATATTAAAACAAAGTAATTTTATCTCTCCCAGTACAACTTCTCATTTGTTGTTGTGTTCAATTTAGCTTATTTATAGAACATTTACAAGATTCCGTGTATGAAAAACAAAAAGAATGTCACAATGGAGCAGCAACTCCCTTTTTTCCGCATAAAAATATCTTTAGTCTGTTTTTTATAGTTGTAATTTTACTTTATATTGGATATAATAAAATTAGCCTGAAATGTGCGACAACTCCTGTCATTTTGAACCTACAGATACTTTAAACGGGATTCCTATATCGTCAGGCAGCTGTCAAGCCTCCACTCGGCATGAGGATTGCAGGGGAAGGCAAAAGCTTTGACTGCGGTTACCCACCTGGCTGAGGCTAGGAGTCAAAAGACAGGAACCGGCATTTTGGGCCTTTAACAGACAATTACGGAAGAAAAGCAGCCTTAGCGGTTGCTTTTCTTTCGGTTAAAGAGGGGGATTTATGGAAAAAAGGGCAAGGATTTTGTTGAAACTTGCAATTGTGGCAGTGCTATCGCTTTTGTTTATCTGGCTGGTATATACAGACGAAAAGGTTTTGCAGTTAAAGCAGCCCGAGGGGGAGATGATTTCGGCAAAAGACGTGTCGGTCCTGCTCACAGAATTGAAGGAAGCGGGGGCGGCCGGGATTGACGAAGATGTGTTGGCGCTGATTCGGGACGTTCTTACGGAGGAATCGGATGGCTTACGGTATCAGGCTTATCTGGAAATACTGGAGATTTTGTCCAGGCACAGTATATCTGCCGAACAGGGGAAAGCGCTGAAGCAAAAGCTTACATATAAAAACAGGTATAAAAAGGAATTTTACCTGTTAAAGAAGGACTGGTACGATATCTACGGGCAGATTCTTGCTTTTTACGGTCTCGAGGATGTTATACGGGAGGAAAAAATTACGATTCTGTGCGGCGGAGAGAATCTGGCCGACGGCAGTTTGGCGGAACACGAACTGATTGACACAGATGAAAGCTCTCTGATAGGCATAGACGGAAGCGTATACATCGGCGTGGGAGAAAACGTCCGAAATCTACAGTTTATATCCTTAAAGGCTTATGTCCGGGGAAACAGGATTCTGACGCCGGTGAAATTTTTGCAGGATAGAAGCACTCTGAAAAATGTATGGATAATGGAGGATACGGGAGAAGAGATTCAATTTTTTTATAAAGGCTATGAAATTCTGGGGA
Organism: bacterium 1xD8-48; assembly: GCA_009917455.1. GTDB lineage: Bacteria > Bacillota > Clostridia > Lachnospirales > Lachnospiraceae > Suilimivivens. The sequence continues at coordinate 20,210 of QZDS01000025.1, forward strand.
ACGCCGGGGAGGGTGTAAAACCGGAGGAATCCGTGCGGGAGCAGGTGGGAGATATCAGTTTCGGAGGAGGGGCGCTGTCTCAGATTACGGTTAAGGATGAAAGAATCGGCGGAAAGCTCCTGTCCATTTCAGATGATGAAGTAGAAATTGAAGGATATGGAAAACTCTCCGTGGCGGATAACTGCGCAGGATACAGGCTGTACGAGGGACTTCGCCAGGCCAAATGGGAGGAGCTGCCGCTTGGATATAATTTTGCAGATTTTGTACTGGACAATGGAAAGGTGTGCGCATTTCTGATTACACGGATGGAAAAAATGGAAACTATCCGGGTTGCAGTTAAAACCGGAAATTTCAGCAGTCTTTATCACGATAAAATCATTCTTTCCGGGGAAAGCGGCATGACGGTAAGCTACGGAACCTATGAGGCAAGACAGCAGGAACATTTAAAGGCCGGCGAGGAGCTTGTAATTGAAGCCGGAAGCAGTTATCTTTCCGGTGAACGTATGGAAGTAATCCCCGATATAAATACGGGAAAAATCCGGGTGCTTTCTCTTGAGAGAAGTCAGGGAACGCCCTCCTACAGAGGAAAAATGGAAATTATGGAGAAGGAGGAGGGACTTGTTTTAATTAATGAGGTTTTGATGGAGGAATACCTCTATTCAGTGGTTCCCAGCGAGATGCCGGCCTCTTATCCTGCGGAGTCTCTCAAGGCGCAGGCTGTCTGCGCAAGAACCTACGGCTATCTGCACCTGATGCGTCCGGGGTACGGGAACCTTGGCGCCCATGTGGACGACAGCGTCAGTTATCAGGTGTATAACAATATTGTGGAAAATGTGGCGCCTACAAAGGCGGTGAAGGAGACGGCCGGAACGCTGCTTTTGTATGAGGGAGAGCCGGTAACCACCTATTACTATTCAACTTCCTGCGGTTTTGGGACAGACGCGGGGGTGTGGAACGGCGGACAGGAGGAGGCGGCGCCTTATTTGGCCTCCAGCCATATCGCAAAGGGAGAGGATGGTTATTCGCCGGAGGAGATGGCGGAGGAAGATAATTTCAGAGATTACATTTTTCAGACGGACGAGAATGCTTATGAGAAAAACGAGAGGTGGTTCCGGTGGCGCTATTATGTGGACGAAGCAGACACGGCGCTGCTCTGCGGAAAGCTTCGTGAGAGATATGGAGCCGTCCCGTCAAAAGTGCTTACCTGGAGGGGAGAGGGCGACAAAAGGGATGAGGATGCCTATGAAGAAAAGGAGCCGGAGGAATTTACGGAAATCTATGATATTCAGTGTCTGAAACGACGGCCCGGAGGTGTCATGGATGAGCTATTGCTGACCACGGACAGGGGTATTTATAAAATCATATCGGAGTACAATATCAGGTATATCTTAAATCAGGGCGGCGAGGCCACAGGATGGGAAGGAGATTCCTATGCCTGCACGACGCTTCTTCCAAGCGCCTATTTTGCAATAGATGTTGTAAAAAGCGAGGAAAATGTGATAGGATATACTTTGATTGGCGGCGGCTATGGGCATGGCGTGGGTATGTCGCAAAACGGAGCTAAGGCCATGGGAGAGGATGGGATGAGCTTTGAGGAAATCCTTTCTTTCTATTTCCGTGACTGTCAGCTTGATAAAATATATTAAGGAAGCAGAGTTATGCTGAGAAGACTTTTGTTTATCGGATACGATTTCGGGAAACATATGAGCAAAAAAAATATCAGTGCTTTTGCGGCAAGTACGGCGTTTTTTCTTTTTTTGTCGCTGATTCCGGCGCTTATGCTTCTTTGTGCTATTTTGCCGTATACGCCGGTAACAAAGGCAAATCTGATGTATCTGGCAAGGGAAATCACACCGGACGCCATGGACGCGCTTCTGGTCAGCATTATTTCGGACGTCTATGATAAATCAGTGGGAATCATCTCCGTTACGGTGGCCGCCACACTGTGGTCTGCGGGAAAAGGGGTTCTGGCGCTGATGCGGGGACTGAACGCTATCAATGACGTGGAGGAAAACCGCAATTACCTGCTTCTTCGGATTGTGGCAAGCCTGTATCTGATACTGATGATTTTCGCCGTGCTTTTGTCATTGCTGATTATGGTTTTCGGAAATTCGTTAATCAGGCTGATAGAAGGCTTTGTACCCCAGACCTCCTATTTGTTTGATATTCTGATACATTTCAGAACGCCGTTGGTATGGGCGGTGCTCACTGTCATTATTGCGCTGATGTACGCTTATGTGCCCGGCACAAGACAGGGCTTTAAAATTCAGCTTCCCGGGGCAGTTTTTGCCGCTGTGGCATGGAGCATTATGACCTGGGCTTTCTCCCTTTATGTGGATGAATTTAACGGTTTTACCATGTACGGGAATCTGACCACAATTATTATCTTAATGCTTTGGCTGTACGCCGCCATGTATATTATACTGGCAGGGGCATTTATTAACCGTTATTTTAAACCGGCTTTTCAATTTTTTATCGGGAAAAAGCATACGGACAGAAAACGGAATGGAGGATGAGATGGAGAAATTAACAAAAGAGGCTGAAATGCAGTTACTATCGGAAATCGATACACTGGTCCGCCAGGCAGGAAGGGTCATTCGGGATGCCAGGCCTGGGGGCGATGCCATTCACAAAAAACAGGGCGATGCAAATTTTGTGACAGACTATGACGTACAGATTCAGAGAGAGCTGATAGCGGGGCTTCACAAAATTCTGCCGGAAGCGTCCTTTTTCGGAGAGGAGGACACGGAAGGCAATTCCCATGATACCAGCGGATGGTGCTTTTATATTGACCCCATTGACGGAACCACAAATTTTATGTTTGATTATCATCACAGCTGCGTGTCTGTCGGTCTGTCCTATGCCGGGAAAATGCTGGCGGGTTTTGTGTATAATCCTTATGTGGAAGAAATGTATCTGGCGATTAAAGGGGAAGGGGCGTTTTTGAACGGAAGAAAGCTTTCTCTCTCCGATATACCTCTTAATGAGGGAATTGCGGCTTTCGGGTGCGCCCGTTATAACGCCGACTGTACGGAGGAATTTTTTCAAGTTATCAGGGAACTGTTCCAGAGAAGCCTTTCTATCCGTGACAGAGGCTCTGCAGCCCTTGACTTGTGCAGCATCGCATCGATGAATAACGTATGTTATTTTGAGATAAAGCTTCAACCCTACGACTATGCAGCCGCCTCTCTGATTATTGCGGAGGCGGGAGGGGTGATTACCCAGATGGACGGCAGCCCGATTACGCTGGACGGGCCGTGTTCCATTGCGGCAGGAACCGGAAGCGCCCATAAGGAGCTTCTGGAAATCGTGAGAGAAAAGCTGCTTTGATGCTGAAAATACTTAAGGAAGAAAGGAGAAAAAAATGGAGAACAATCTGACAAGAGACGGGGCGCTTGCCCTGTTAAAAAAGTACAACAGGGAGGCCTTTCACATTCAGCACGCGCTGACGGTGGAGGGTGTTATGAGATGGTTTGCGGGCGAGCTTGGATACGGGGAGGAAGCAGATTACTGGGCCATTACCGGTCTTTTGCACGACATTGATTTTGAGCTTTACCCAAATGAGCACTGTGTAAAAGCGCCTGAGCTTTTGCGGGAGGGCGGTGCTTCGGAGGATATGATACATTCCGTCTGCTCCCATGGCTACGGGATTTGCAGCGACGTAAAGCCGGAGCATGAAATGGAAAAGATACTCTTTGCAGTGGACGAGCTTACGGGCCTGATTGGGGCGGCAGCTCTTATGCGTCCTTCCAGAAGCGTGATGGATATGGAGGTATCCAGCGTGAAAAAGAAATTCAAGGATAAAAGATTTGCTGCCGGGTGCTCCAGGGATGTAATCCTGCAGGGCGCAGAAAACCTGGGCTGGGAATTAAACGAACTGTTTGAAAAGACGATTCTTGCCATGCGTTCCTGCGAAAAGCAGATTCAGGAGGAAATGGAGCAGTAAAGGTAATATCGGAGACGGTTCTTTTAGAGAATCGTCTCCATTCCCACCTTCTGGGGCTTTAGGCCGCAGGATTCATAAAACTTCCTGGCAGGCTCGTTCAGGCTCCACACATTGAGAGTGACATTATAGCAGCTCTGCTCCCTGGCGAATGCCAGAACGGCTTCATAGAGCTGTTTTCCTATGTGCCGGCCCCTGATGTTCTCGTCCACGCACAAATCGTCAATATATAAGGTTTTGATATCGGTAAGGATATTGTCGTTTATGTGCTGCTGAAAAATACAGAAGGCATAGCCCAAAACCTTTCCATCTTCGTCTGTCGCGGTAAATATGGGACGATTATCGTCATGAATAATGGCCTTAAGCTGGTCGTCTGTATATTTTTTCGCCCCGTATTTGAACAAATCAGGTCTGCCCTTATGATGAACCAGACATACCTGCTGTAATAAATTGTTGATTCCGTCCATATCCTTTTCCATTGCCCGTCTGATTTCCATTTTTCTTTTCCTCCACAGTAATTTTGTCTGTTCTTACAACCTGCCTGTATTTTATTATAACATGTGTCACAGGAAAAGAAACAGGAATATTTCACACTTGACAAAGAATATGGTGGGAATTACAATCAATTCATATAATTCCCACTAAGTAAATAGGAATTAGCCGATATTTTGCGGCGATTGACAGGAGAGAATAAAAATGGAGCATTATGCAACTGCGGCAAAGCTGCAGGCAAATATTAACCGGGTTTTTATAGGAAAGGAAGACGTGGTGGAAAATCTGCTGATATGTTTTCTGGCAGGCGGTCATGTGCTTTTGGAGGATGTCCCTGGCGTCGGAAAGACCACGCTGGCTCTGCTGTTCGCAAGAAGCATGTCCTGCAGCTTCGGAAGAATTCAGTTTACGCCGGATACGCTGCCGGGAGATGTGGCCGGGGTTTCCGTTTATGATATGAAAACAGGGGAATTTCGCTATCAGCCGGGAGCCGTGATGAACCAGGTGCTTCTGGCGGACGAAATTAACAGGACTGCGCCCAAGACTCAGGCAAGCCTCTTAGAGGCCATGGCCGAAGGGCAGGTTACGGTGGACGGGACGGTTTATCCGCTCCCCCGGCCGTTTTTTGTGATTGCCACTCAGAATCCAATAGAATTTTTGGGAACCTATCCTCTGCCGGAGGCGCAGATGGACCGTTTTATGATGCGTCTTAACATAGGCTATCCGGACAGAGAGCAGGAAATAAAGATGGCGACGGAATTTCTGCAGGGAAATACGGCCCAAAAGGCGGAAGCTGTCTGCCGTGCGGAAGATATTTTAACGCTGCGAAAGGATGTGGCAGATATCACGGTGAAGGAAGCTCTGCTTGGCTATATGGAAGATATCATCCAGGCCACGCGGCTGGAGGAACGGTTTGTGCTGGGGGCCAGCCCCAGGGCGATGCTGGCGCTCCTTCGCGCCTCCCAGGCAAAGGCTTTTCTGCAAAAGCGCGGCTATGTAAAGCCGGACGATGTGAAAGCCGTGGCAATGCAGGTGCTGGGACACCGGCTGACCTTATCCGCCGAAGCCAGAATACAGAAAGAAAGCGTAGAAAAAATATTAAAAAGTCTGATTTTAAAGGTAAAGATTCCCGTATAAAATGCGGCATAAGACAGGGAAATCCAGGGAGCATGATGCTGAAAAAACGGAAAGAACAGAAAAAACGGAAAACGGACGGGCTGAAAATAAGAAGATGGATATTGCTCTATCTGTGGGTGCTTTCGCTGGCTGCAATCAGCTATTACGGAGGCGCTGTCAGCTATGGCATTTTTTTCGGTATTACTCTGATTCCGGCGGTCTCCCTGACCTATCTGGCAGCGGTCTACTTCCGCCTTGGCATTTTTCAGCGGATAGAAAGCAGGAACATGGTCTGCGGACAGGCTATGCCCTATTTTTTTGTACTGCAAAATGACGGTCATTTTGCCTTTGCAAGTATCAGTGTAAAGCTTTTTTCTTCCTTTTCCTTTGTAGAAAAGCTTCCAGGAGACGCGGCGTATGAGCTTTTGCCGGGGGAGAGGCAGACCTTTGAGACAAAGCTTACCTGCAGGTATCGGGGAGAGTACGAGGTAGGCGTAAAGGAAATCGTAATGACAGATTTCTTCCGGCTTTTTCGGATTCGCTATCGGCTGCCAAGTACCATAAGGGCGTTGGTTCTTCCCAAAATAACACGAGTTACAAAACTTGGCAGCATAGAAGAATTTACGGCTCTTTTGTCCCGGGAAAGCATGAGGGAGAGGACAGAGCCTGATGTGTCGGTGAGAGATTACATACCGGGGGACGCTTTAAAGCAGATACACTGGAAGGCCTCGGCCAGGGAGCAGAAGCTGAAGGTACGGAGCCTGACAGGCGAGGAAAAGCAGGGAATTTCCATTTTATGGGATATCGGCCGGCCGGGCCGGGAGATGAGGGAATATCTGCCGATGGAAAACAAAATTCTGGAGATTGTGCTTGCAATCGGATTTTTCCTGGCGGAGAACGGAATTGAGTTTTCAGGCTGCTGCGGACAGGCTGCGCTGACAGAAAAGCATGTGGAAAGTCTGCGTGATTTCGATGGATTTTATCAAATGGTATCAGATGTTATTTTTTGTAAGGAAGAGAATTTTTCCAGGCTGCTTTCGGCAGTGATAAAGAGAGGTATTATTCTGCGAAGCAAAGTGGTTTTTTGTGTGCTGCGGGAGTTAGACGAGGAGGTATTAAGATTTACGGAAGAGTTTGAAAGAGCAGGAATCTTAACGGTGCTTTATGTAGTTACCGACGAGACGGCGGCGGATACGCTCTGGAGGGGGAATGAGAGAAGAAGGATAATCACGATACCGGTGGAAGCGGAGCTGGAAGGGAGATTATGATGGGGACGAGGGTTCATTTGAATGAAAAGGGAGCCTGGCGTTTCTTGAATGTACTGCTTCTTACCTGTATCGGATTGTCCGGCACAGGTAAGCTTCCGGGAATTGCGGAACTAAGGCCCGTACATTTTCTGACGGCTTTTGCGGCGCTTATTTTGTTATTTTTTCTGAATTATGCCTCGGTTCGCGGGCGTGTGCTGGGGATTCTTTCGGGAATTATCGCTTTTCTGGGAGCGGGCGCTTTTATGGGAATCCACAATTACGCCGACTTTGTCAAATCCTACTTTTCGTGGCAGACCGGGGCCTTATTGTGGCAGGAAGAATGGGTAACAGGGTATGAGGCGCTGCAGGTGATTTTTCTTGTTTGTGTCTGCTATCTTCTTCAAATACTGGCGGAGAAGATTTACCAAATAAAAATAACGATAGTTATTATACTTTTGGCCGGTCTTTTGTTCTGTCTTTTCTCGGAAAGAAAGCTGACTCATGGGGAGGTAGCTTTTGTTCTGTGCTATATTGGGACGATATTTGCTGAATGGACGGAAGGAAAGTGGGAAAAAGAAAAGAGGAAAAGCATCCATTCTTATATGCTGTGGATTATGCCTTTTCTGGGGCTTTACCTTATGCTGATGCTGCTTATGCCTGTGCCGGAGGCGCCCTATGGATGGCAGTTTGTCCGAAATATCTATGCGCACCTTAAAGAGTCCTTCCTGGAAATCTCTCAGAACCTCTCAGGCGGCGGCAGGGAGGATTACGACCTTTCTTTAAGCGGCTTTACGGAGGACGGAGAACTTGCAGGGGCGCTGGGGCGCAGAGACCGGGAAATTATGACCATTGAAAGCAGCGCCCCTCTTGCGACGAATGTTTACTTAACCGGAAAGGTATATGATACCTTTGACGGGAGAAGGTGGCTGCAAAGCAGGGAGGATACGGAGAAAGAAAGATATGCGGACACTGCGCGGACGCTGTGTGCGCTGGCGAAGTATGAAGAAGATTATCAGCAGGATTATCTTCTGCGGGCAAGGATAAAAATCAGCTACCGGTATTTCCATACCAGCTTTTTGTTTGCTCCCTTAAAATTGTGGGAACTGCAGCAGAAAGGAGATAAAATGCCCTTCCGCGAGCAGGACGGCAGTTTTTTGCTTGACAAGCCCGGAGGCTATGGAACGGAATACGAGGCCGTTTTCTATCAGATGAACGGGGGGCAGGAGGCTTTTTACCACTTTCTGCAGGAGGGGCGTCAGACTTCTGATGAAAAGCTTCCTGAAAAAATCCTGAAAGATTTGCGGGGAGTTACAGGGCAGGAAATCCGCGCGGAGGATTTGGCTTATCAGCGGCAGAGAGTTTATGATACCTGTTTAAAGGAGACGGCGCTTTCCGAAAATGTCAGGGACGCGCTTCTTGAAATGACACAGGGAGCGGAGACGGACGTGGAAAGGCTGCGGGCAATTGAGGCGTCCCTTGCCTCCCTTAACTATACCAGGTCGCCGGGGGAGCTGCCCGATGTAATTTCCAATGAAAGCGAATTTTTGGACTACTTTTTGCTTGAGAGCAGGCAGGGATACTGCAATTATTTTGCAACTGCCTTTGTCCTCCTGGCAAGAGCGCAGGGGATACCCGCCCGCTATGTTCAGGGCTTTTGCGTTCCCATGAAGGGAAAAAAGGAGGCTGTTGTTTATTCCTATATGGCTCACGCATGGCCGGAAGCGTATCTGGACGGGATTGGCTGGATTCCCTTTGAGCCTACGCCTGGCTTTGCCGGAAGCCGTTATACGCCCTGGGGACTGAAAAGCGATAAGGCAGAAGTTTACAAAGAAAGCGATTTTCAAAATAAGTGGCAGTCAAAGGCCGGCCAGGAGGATGGGATGATACCGCAGGAGACGGTGGCAGAGGATTCTGTATCGAGCCGGGGGAATTCCGGCGCCAGGAGGTTTTTCGGGATTGCAGGGCTGTCATTTCTCGCTGTTTTCCTTATGGGAATCCTGGTATTGGCATCAGATTATCTGCTGCACAGGTATCGTTATCAAAAAATGAACAACGAGCAAAAATTAAATGAAGATATAAGAAAAACATTCAAGATGCTTGCCCGGACAGGTATTAAAAGAGAGAACGGAGAAACGCTGGAGGAATTTGCCGAAAGATGTGAGGATTTGCTGGATACGAAAGGTATTTTGTGCTTTATCGGAAATTATGAGGGGTATTTATATGGTAATAAAGAAATTATCCCTGAAAACATAGAGGAAGTGAAAAAGAAACAGAATGAGATTATGGAGCTTCTCTGGAAGCGAAATAAATTAGATTATTTTAAAGCAAAATTTCTATAAATAACGAGGGAACTTATGAAAATATCTACAAGAGGAAGATATGCGTTAAGGCTGATGCTGGATTTGGCATTGTGTCCTGCGGGGACGCCGGTGTGCCTTAGGGATATCGCCAGGAGACAGGAAATTTCCGAAAAATATCTGGAACAGATTATTTCCATGCTGAATAAAGCAGGGTTTGTTCAAAGTATCAGAGGGGCACAGGGAGGCTATCTGTTGAAAAAGGAGCCTTCCGAATATACGGTGGGAGAGATTTTGCGGCTCACGGAAGGCGATTTATCTTTGGTGGACTGTGTGGGTGAAGAAAACGGAAGCTGCAGGCGGAAGCCGGAGTGCGCAACTGCCAGAATATGGGAGCGGATAAGCGAGGCTGTTAATCAGGTGGTTGACGGGATTACTCTGGATGATATGGTAAAATGGCATCTGCAAATGACATCCGGTCAAGGGCGGGAGGAAAATATCGGGCAGGATTTGAATTTCCAGGGCGACGAGCCGGAGGAGGCCAGAGACAGGTTTTAGGAAAGCGGAGAAGAAAATGACGGAACAGTTTACAAGAACGGAAATGCTTCTTGGGAAAGAGGCGATGGAAAAGCTGGCGGCATCCCGTGTTGCCGTGTTCGGCATAGGGGGCGTTGGAGGATATGTGTGCGAAGCTCTGGCGAGAAGCGGCGTGGGCGCTTTTGATTTGATTGACAACGACAAGGTGTGCCTCTCCAATCTGAACCGTCAGATTATTGCTTTGAGAAGTACTCTGGGGCGGTACAAGGCGGAGGTGATGGGAGAGCGCATTCTGGAAATCAATCCGGAAGCTGTGGTGAGGGTGTATCCTCTGTTTTTCCTGCCGGAAAACGCCGGAGAAATTCCTTTTTGTGAATATGATTATATTGTGGATGCCATAGATACCGTTACGGCCAAGCTGGAGCTGGCAGTCAGGGCGAAGGAATATGGGATTCCTGTTATCAGCAGCATGGGAACCGGAAACAAGCTGGACGGAAGCCTTTTTCAGGTGGCGGATATTTACGAGACGAAGGTGTGCCCTCTGGCTAAAGTGATGCGGCGGGAGCTGAAGAAAAGAGGAATTGAGCGTCTGAAGGTGGTTTACTCCGAGGAAATGCCGCTTACGCCCTACTCTCCGGAGAAAGAGCTGTCTTTGGAAAAGCTCCCTGCGGAAACAGAGGACGCTGCTTTGGCGGAAATCAAAAAGCCGGAGAGAAAAAAAGCCGTGCCGGGGAGCTGCGCTTTCGTGCCTCCGGTGGCGGGGATGATACTTGCGGGAGAAGTGGTCAGGGATTTAGTCAGAGACTGATTTTTGGATTTGCGGTACAGTGAGCCATAGCCGCTATAGAAGATTTCTTCAAAGAAATCAATTTTCGAATTCCGGTGAGAGTATGTGTAGCAGAAAGGATGTCAGCCCGGAATATTTCTTAAGGAGTCCTTATAAAAACGTCGGTGCTTAGCGAGGTTACGAGCTGTTTTACAGCTTGCGAGCTTAGCATCCGTTACGTTTTTATAGAGCGAAAGCGTGGCGACGAAGAAATATTCCGGGCTGACATCATCTTCGACAGTATTCATTTCACCGGAATCCGAAAATTGATTTCCGTGAGATTTCTTTCCGTAATATTGCAGAATACAGGGAAAGTGTGTATAATACAGGTGTTTACGAAAGTTGAATACTGCATAGAAAGAGGTAGATTTATGGTACAGTCAAGAACGCATACATGCGGCCAGCTCAGAATCGGTAACGCAGGAGAGAAAGTCACCCTTACCGGCTGGTATGATAATATGAGAAAGGTCAGCAAAAATCTGGGGTTTTTAATTCTCCGTGATTTTTATGGCGTGACCCAGGTTGTGGTGGAGACGGAAGAGATGATGGCAAGCCTTGCAGGCGTCAATAATGAGTCCACCCTTTCCGTTACAGGCGTGGTGAGAGAACGTTCCAGCAAGAATCCTCAGCTTCCTACCGGCGAGGTGGAGGTAGTTCCGGAAAAGATTACGGTTCTTGGGAAATGCATTTATAATGAGCTTCCTTTTGAGGTGAACCGCTCCAGGGAAGCGGACGAGGCGGTCAGATTAAAATACAGATACCTTGATTTGAGAAATCCGGCGGTGAAAGAAAAGATTGTCCTTAGAAGCAAAATTGTCTCGGAAATCAGAAGACAGATGACGGAACACGATTTTCTTGAAATCACGACGCCTATTTTAACCTGTTCTTCACCGGAGGGGGCAAGGGATTATCTGGTGCCCTCAAGAAACCATCCCGGGAAATTTTATGCGCTGCCTCAGGCGCCTCAGCAGTTTAAACAGCTCCTTATGACGTCGGGCTTTGACAGATATTTTCAGATTGCGCCCTGTTTCAGGGATGAGGATGCAAGGGCGGACCGTTCTCCCGGCGAGTTTTATCAGCTGGATATGGAAATGGCTTTCGCAACGCAGGAGGACGTGTTTGGCGTAATTGAGGATGTTCTGCCTCCCATTTTTGCAAAATACGGCAAATATCAGGAGGCTTCCAGGGCGCCCTTTGCCAGAATTTCCTATAACGACGCCATGGAAAAATACGGCACGGACAAGCCCGACCTTCGGATTGACTTGCTGGTAAGCGACGCAACGGAATGTATGGCGGACTGCGGATTCGGGCCCTTTGAGGGGCAGACGGTGAAGGCGGTTGTGGTTGACGGATTTTCCGCCACCCGGAAAGTAATCGATAAATTATGCGCGGATGTGGAAGTGCAGAGCGGCCAGAAAGCCTACTGGTTTCGGGTAGATGAAAACGGAGATTTTGTGGGCGGCGTTTCCAAATTCCTTCAGGAGCGTAAAGAGCTGGTGTGCGCAGCCCTTCATTTAAAGAAAGGCGACTTTGTGGGACTGACGGCCGGAAAGCGGCTGGACGCTTTAAAGACGGCGGGCGTACTGCGGAAGTTTCTGGGAAATATCTGTCCGGCGCATATGAAACAGGAATGCTATGAATTCTGCTGGATTGTTGACTTCCCTATGTATGAAATCGGGGAGGAATCAGGGGAACTGGAATTCTGCCATAATCCTTTTTCCATGCCCCAGGGAGGAATGGATGCCCTTGAGACAAAAGACCCTCTTGATATTTACGCTTACCAGTATGACCTGGTCTGCAACGGCGTGGAACTCTCCTCCGGCGCTGTGCGTAACCATGACCCGGAAATCATGGTGAAGGCTTTCCAGATAGTGGGACTTAAGGAAGACGATGTGAAATCCAAATTTCCGGCAATGTATAACGCTTTCTGCTATGGCGCGCCTCCCCATGCGGGAATTGCACCCGGCGTTGACAGAATGGTTATGCTCATTGCAGGGGAGGAAAGCATTCGGGAGATTATTCCGTTCCCGATGAACAAGACTGCCCAGGACGTTATGATGGGCGCGCCTTCGTCAGTGGACGAGAAGCAGCTTCGGGATGTCCACATTAAGATTGATATGCCGGCGGAAAAAGAGGGAGAATAAATGTATTCATTTGCTGACGAACAAAAGAAACAGATGCTTGGTGAGATTACACAGTTTTTTAAGGAGGAGCATGAGATTGAGCTGGGATTGATAGGCTCGGAGCGGATATTTGATTTCTTCCAGGAGACATTGGGCAGGCGGATTTACAACAAAGCGCTGGACGATGCAAAAAAATTTTACGAAAATTACGCCGGAAATATGGAAGCGGATTTCTATTCTTTATACAAGAATGAATAAAATATAACCGGAGGAAAAGGCGGCAGTACCGGATAAGAAAGCAAATTTACCCGGTAGATGTCGCTTTTTCTATTTTGCGGCTGCTTCAAAATGTAAACTTAAATAATAATTAGGTTGACATTATAAGAGGATAATTGTATACTCTTTTATAAGACAAGTTGACAATTAACAAAAGAGAGGAGTAACAATTATGAACACAAAGCATTTAGCATTGACAGGACTGATGGCGGCGGTAATTTGTATTCTCGGTCCGATATCCTTACCGATTCCGATAAGTCCTGTGCCGGTATCTCTTGGATTTTTTGCAGTATACCTCACGGTTTATATCCTGGGAATGAAGATGGGTTCGGCAAGCGTACTCATTTACGTGCTGCTGGGATTTGTAGGGCTTCCGGTTTTTACGGGTTTTTCAGGCGGGATTGGAAAGGTACTTGGCCCTACCGGCGGTTATATTATCGGATATTTATTTATGGCGCCCATTATGGGATTTTTTATTGACAAATGGAAAACAAACTATGTGTTGACTATTCTGGGAATGGTACTTGGAACCGCGGTCTGTTACCTGTTCGGAACCTTATGGCTTGCTTATCAGGGCGGCATGAGTTTTTCCGCCGCCCTGGCAGCCGGCGTGCTTCCCTTTATACCCGCCGATATTGCAAAGCTAATCCTTGCGGTTCTGGCAGGCGAGCCTGTGCGCAGGCGTCTGTGGAAGGCCGGAATTTTAGAGAGCGGTTTAGCGTCAGAGGGCAGCGTTGGAAAAGAAGGCAACCGCGATAGCGCCGGGACCAACATGGGTTCCGATGGTTCCGCCGACGGTGGCAACGTGTAAGCCTTCCACAGCTTCGTTCCACAAAGCCTTACTGTCCGCTATGTATTTTTGAATCAGTGCGTCGCTGAGCCCGGTATAGCCCAGAAAATAGGGCTTTGAAAAGTCGATGCCACCTACCTTCTGTATTTGTTCAGCAAGGAGATTGTTGCCGTGTTTGGAGCCCCGGGCTTTTCCAAGCATGGCAACTTCTCCGTCTACCACGCCTACTACAGGCTTGATGGAAAGGACATTCCCGGCAAAAGCCACAGTCTTTGAAATGCGGCCTCCCTTTTTCAGATATTCAAGGGTATCGAGCAGGGCGATAAGCTGAATATTTTTCTTTGACTTTTCTAACGTTGCGACAATGTCCAGAATCTCCATCCCGGAATCCTTGAGCGTCAGCGCATATTCTATCAGAGCCCTTTCCCCCACGGTGACATTTTCACTGTCAACCACAAAAACCTTGCCTTCAAATTCCGCTGCGGCAACGCAGGCGCTTTGATAAGTGCCGGAGAGCTTACCGGAAAGCGTAATCACAATTGCGGTATCGCCGGCTTCGATGACCCGGCGCATTGCCTGGGCAAAATCATAGGGGGGAATCTGGCTGGTAGTGGGCAGGTCGTCGCATTCCACCAGCTTTTCATAAAATTCATTGTGAGACAGATTGACTCCGTCAAGATATTCGGTTTCTCCAAAGGTTATGGTCATGGGTAAAACGGTTAAGTCATCCCGCGCAGAATCTACAATGTCCGATGCGGAATCAGTAATGATTTGAATGTTATTCATGGTGTGAACACCTCCTTATGGAATTATTGTAGCATTAAACGGGGGTTTTGGGAATGCGAAGTTGCAGTCTGGAGGAAAAAGACAAATCGAACAGGCTTTACACTTAAATTACTTGTTGATATAATGAAAATGCCTGGAAACACCAAATGGAAATTATCAAAAGAAAAGCGGGGAAGCATATGAAAATCGGATTTACAGGATGTGGAAATATGGGAAGCGCAATGATGCGCGGTATTATTGCCTCGGGAAAATGTGCGGCGGAGAATATCATGGCCTCCGATACGCTGCCGGAAGCGCTAAGAAGCAGAAAGGAAGAGCTGGGGATTTTGACTGCCACGGATAACCGTGAAGTGGCGGAATTTGCGGAAGTTCTGTTTTTGTCCATAAAGCCGCAATATTATCAGGAGGTCATTGGGCAAATCCGTAATCTTGATTTACAGGAGAAAATTATTGTCACAATTGCGCCGGGCAAAACCCTTAAGTGGCTCGAAGAAGAATTTGAAAAGCCGGTCAAAATCATCCGTACCATGCCGAACACTCCGGCTATGGTGGGAGAGGGCATGATGGGAATGTGCCCTAACGCAAATGTTTCTAAGGACGACCTTTCGCTTGTGCAGGATATCTGCAGCGGCTTTGGCAAAACGGAAATCGTCGGAGAAAATCTGATGGACGTGGTTACCGCAGTCAGCGGAAGCTCTCCGGCTTATGTGTTTATGTTTATAGAAGCGATGGCGGACGCGGCGGTTGCGGACGGGATGCCGAGAGACAAGGCCTACAGATTTGCTGCACAGGCGGTGCTTGGAAGCGCAAAGATGGTTCTGGAGACAGGAAAGCATCCGGGAGAGTTAAAGGATATGGTCTGTTCACCGGGAGGAACTACTATCGAAGCCGTGCGGGTACTGGAAGAAAAGGGAATGCGAAGCGCAGTGTTCGAAGCGGTGAAAGCCTGTGTGGGGAAATCAAAGGGAATGTAAAAGGAATAATTAAAGAGCAGGCTGTGAGCACGGTAAAAATCCGCCCACAGCCTGTTTTGAGAGTATGTGGATAACACTAATCATTCTCTTTGGCCGTTGCCGTCTTAAAGCTGTCTATCATTTTTTCAATCAGCAGCTTTTTCACATAAACATCGTAACTGAGCATGGAGATAAAAGAAAAAAGCTGTAATATTTCCTGGTCCGTTTCGGGAGCATCCTTAAAGGTTTCCCGGGAAATGGCAAATTTTTTTTCAATATCCTTTTGCAGGTCTGCTATTTCCTCTTTTTCCAGACTGAATACTTCCTCGTAAATAGTACCCAGATTCAGCTCCTGGCTGGGGGTGTGGAAATATTTCTGTGTGAGAGGCCCTAACAGGGTCTGAATATCGCCAATGGACAGGATTCCCTTATAATAATAGATAAATATCAGGAGCAGGATATGTTCCTTACTGTACTTTTTCCTGACCGGCGGAGGAAGAAGATTGTTTTTGGCATAATTGTTAATCATTGTTTTGGTAAGAATCTTGTCTCCCTCAGGGTTCCTGGTGGTGCTCCGCAGTCTGCTTTCCATAAATGTGGTTACCTGGTCCATATACAGGTCGATATTGGGGATATCGTCAAGACTGATGTGGTGTATTCTGTCAAGACTTTCTATAATGCTGTTTAGTAAATCTTCTCTGTCAATGGTCATATGGGATAAGCCTCGCTTTTGGATGATATTTCTTATGGTATGTTTTAAAGAGATATAAGACTATTATATAGTATTTAAAACTACATGACAAGTTTTAAAGTAAAAATCATGCCAGGCCCGTTTGTAATTTCCTTTTCCGTAAGCTGCAAGGGCTTTCATTGTTTCAGAAACGTTTCCCATTAGTCCGGTAAAGTATTTGTCATTAAAGATTGAAAAAGTTTATAAAAAATGAAGACAACAAGAAGACACATTCGTTATAGTAAATGAAAGTAGGAAAAACGGAAAGCGGGGTGGAGAAAATAAGTACCATGACAAGGGCGTCGGCATGTACGGAAGAAAAGCTGTCGGAACTGATTGATACATATGATAAACTTGTTTTTTCCATCTGCTATAAGCTGACCGGCGATTACTTTATGGCTGAGGATTTGATGCAGGAAACCTTTTTATCCGCTTTTCAGAAGTATGATTCCTTTGACGGCAGCAACGAAAAAGCATGGATTTGCAGAATTGCCACCAACAAGAGCATCGATTATATGCGGAGCGCAGGGCGAAGGAGCGTACCTACAGAGGATGCCTTTTTTGAACTGGCGGTGGAACAGCGGGGCTCGCCCGAAGAAATTTGTATGGAAGAGGAAATAAAAGAAAGGTTATCAGAAAAAGTAGGGAGTCTTAAGCCTCCTTATAATGAAGTGGCGAGAGCATATTATCTGGAGGAACGAAGTCCAAAAGAAATCGCAGTAAGATATGGCAGAAGCGTAAAGACAGTTCAGACGCAGATTTATCGGGCAAGAGAGATGCTGAAGAAAATTTACGGAAAGGAGGAAACGGCATGAAGGATTATATGACAGACGAGGAACTGGAACTTTTTATCGAGCATATGGAGCAACGGGAGCTGTATGCGCCGAAGCATATGAAAGAACAGATTTTGAATCAGGCATTTCCGAAACAAACCGTGGAGGTATTGCCAAAGTCCGGGGGCGGCAGAAAACAGGCTTCCTTACTGGCGTATCGTATTAAAATTATAGCGGGAATGGCCGCTGCCATTATTATGCTGATGATTCTTCCGATGCAGAGAGAAATACGCGGATATGAGAGCGAGATGGAAAGACGGCTCTACACGGAAAGTATGCAAGAGCAGGAGGACGACGGGAAGGAACACATCGACCTGAATACTGCTTTTAACGAGGGGACATGGAAGATAAACCGGAAGATTAATTCCTGGTTCGACAGGATTAACAATTGGGGCTTTGACAATTTATATGAAGACGGAGGAATTTATTATGAAGACTAAGAAAAAGAACAGATTTTTCACTTTTTGTTTCTCACTTATGCCCGGGGCGGCGGAGATGTATATGGGATTTCTGAAAACGGGACTTTCCCTGATGGTTACCTTTGCCGCAGCTATCGTGATAGCCTCATCACTGCGAATGGGCGTTCTTTCCGTTCTCGCGGTTGTAGTGTGGTTTTACAGCTTTTTTCACGCCAATCATCTTGCCAGCTTAAACGATGAGGAATTCGATGAAGTCACCGACGAATACCTTTTCGGCCTGGATTCCCTGCCGGAAATTGAAACCTTTCTGAAAAAGTATCATCAGTGGGTGGCATATATTCTGATTTTTGCAGGAATCTGTTTTTTGTGGAATTCTCTGGGAAATCTGCTTTATGATTTGCTTCCCAGAGAGTACCGCTTTATCTACAGTATTATGTGGCAGATTGGCAACTATGTGCCCAGCATTATCATCGGGCTCGGGATTATCTTCGCGGGGATAAAAATGATTGGCGGAAAGAAGGTGTCCGTCGAGGACGAAAAAAAGAAGGAAGATGAAGTACCTGCCAACATGATTGACATGCGGGAGGATAAGTGATGGAGAAGCAAATAATCAGAATACACAGAGTAGGCTCCGTTACCTTCGGGATTCTTCTGGTGCTTACGGGAATCCTGTTCCTTGGCCGATTATTTTTGCCTAGGCTGAATTATGAAGCGGTTTTGCACTTCTGGCCGCTGATACTCATTTCCCTTGGCGTGGAGGTGCTCCTTGGATGCACCAGAAAAACTTATGAGATACGGGATGAAAATGGACGGTTGCTGGAGCAGAATAAAATTATTTACGACGTTGCGGCAATTGTGCTTACCATGGTGCTTACGGGATTTTCCATCATTATGGGAATACTGGATTTTGCGTGGAGAAGCAGTTCGGGCATTTATTGGTAGGAGGACTTCCCGCAGAAGGGAATATCAAACCTGCCGGACAGGTACGGAAGCGTATCCATCCGGCAGGTTTTTTCCCGGGCAACAAGCCGGCGGGCATGCTTACATGCATGCACATTTGGCGACTGCAATAAGCGGATTACTTATCCGCGCCGCCTTTGGCAGCATTTTGGGCAAACTGTGTGTTTACCAAATCTTCATAGGGAACTCTTGCAGGCAGTTCTCCGCCTTCCTCCAGAATGTTCTGAAGGAGGGTAAAGGCGTCCTCCTCAAAAATCAGGTTGGTTTTCCAGGTGTCCTGCTCATAGTACCGGGTTACGATTGTGGTGAGGGTTTCAATGTCGGTTTCTTCAAACTGCGGCTGAATTACCTTTGCAATTTCCTCCGGGGAATGACTTGCCACGTAATCCATGCCTTTTTGAAGTGCGTTTGTAAATGACTGGATAGTATCGGGGTTTTCTTCCATGTAGCTTTTCTTTGCGCTGAAGGCCGTATAGGGAACATAGCCGGAATCCTCGCCGAGGGATGCCACGACATAACCGTCGCCTTTGGCTTCCAGAGAGGTGGCATGGGGTTCAAATTCGACTGTAAAATCCCCCTGTCCTCCCGAAAAAGCGGCGGCCGTAGAGCCGAAATCAATGCTCTGGTCAATTGAAAGGTCGGCTTTCGGGTCTATCCCGTTTTTATTTAAAATGAACTCGAATACCATCTCAGGCATACCGCCTGCCCGTCCGCCCAACACATTCGTGCCCTTTAGCATATCCCAGGTGAAATTCTCAATAGGCTGCCTTGAAACAAGGAAATTACCGGCTCTCTGGGTGAGCTGCGCAAAATTCACCACATAATCTGAAGTACCTCCGGCATAGGTATAGATGGTGGATTCGCTTCCCATAAATCCAATGTCCGCTTCATCAGTCAAAACGGCAGTCATCGTCTTATCGGCGCCGAAGCCGGTTACCAGGTTCAGTTCAATGCCTTCCTCTTTGAAATAGCCTTCCTCAATTGCCACATACATGGGAGCGTAAAAGATGGAATGGGCAACCTCGTTTAAAGTAACTGTCTTGTTTTCGCTTTTATCCGCCGTCGTTCCGCATCCGGCAAGGCTTCCGGCAAGAAGTATGCCGGCAAGCAGAAGCGAAGCCGTTTTTTTAAGTAAACGTAATTTTGAATTTCTTCTCATAATAACCTCCGTTTTTTATTTAATAAACCGATTCTTTATTTTATGTAACTGATAAAAAATGTCGCCTGTCCATTTTCTTTTTCGGATAAAAGCTATTTTAATGGACAATAAATGTCAAAAAATATATAATAGAACCAGTAAAAGAACTGAAGGAGGACAAAAAATGGGTTTGATTAAGGCTGTTACCAGTGCGGCCGGGGGTGTTATTGCCGACCAGTGGCGCGAATATTTTTACTGCGATTCTCTGGAAACGAGCGTGCTGGTTGCGAAAGGAAAGAAACGCACAGGCAAAAGAAGCGGGGGAAACAACAAGGGCGAGGATAATATCATATCCAACGGTTCAGCTATTGCCGTTAATGAAGGGCAGTGCATGATTATTGTTGACCAGGGAAAGGTTGTTGAATTCTGTGCGGAAGCAGGAGAATTTACCTATGACACCTCCACAGAGCCAAGCTTATTTTATGGTAATCTGGGCGAAAATGTGAAAAGGACCTTTGCCACAATTGGTAAGCGTATTGCTTTCGGCGGAGATACGGCAAAAGACCAGAGAGTTTATTACTTTAATACAAAGGAAATCATGGGGAACAAATACGGAACGGCAAATCCGGTCCCTTTCCGTGTGGTGGATGCAAATATCGGACTTGATATCGACATTTCCATCAGATGTAACGGGGAATATTCCTATAAAATCACGAACCCGCTGCTTTTTTATATGAATGTGTGCGGGAATGTGACAGATGATTATGAGAGAAGCGAGATTGACAGCCAGTTAAAGACGGAGCTTATGACGGCTCTGCAGCCGGCTTTTGCAAAAATATCCGCCATGGGTGTGCGCTACAGCGCGATTCCGGCCCACACCATGGAATTGGCGGAAGCTTTGAACGAAGTGCTCTCCGCAAAATGGGCGCAGCTTCGGGGAATCGAAATTGTATCTTTCGGCATCAATGCCATGAAGGCTTCCGAGGAAGACGAGGCAATGATTAAGGAGCTGCAGAAAAACGCGGTTCTTCGCAATCCCAACATGGCGGCGGCAACCCTTGCAGGGGCACAGGCGGAAGCTATGAAAGCTGCGGCGTCCAATAAGTCGGCAGGCCCTATGATGGCTTTTGCCGGAATGAATATGGCGGCTCAGGCCGGAGGGATGAACGCCCAGCAGCTTTTCCAGATGGGACAGCAGGCGGTTCAAAACGCCGGAGGCGGTCAGAGTGCGGTGATGCAGCAACCAGGACAAAGCGCCGGAGACGGCCGGAGCGCGGTAGCGCAGAAGCCGGAAGGCTGGATGTGCAGCTGTGGACACGGCGGAAATACCGGAAAATTCTGCTCAGAGTGCGGCGCCAAAAAGCCTCAGGCGGAGGGCTGGACCTGTTCCTGCGGTGCGGTAAATAAAGGGAAATTCTGTTCCGAATGCGGTGCCAAAAAGCCTGCCGGTGAACCTTTGTACAAGTGCGATAAGTGTGGCTGGGAGCCGGAAGACCCCAAAAACCCTCCGAAGTTCTGTCCTGAGTGCGGCGACCCTTTTAATGAAAGCGATATCAGATAACGAGGGGTGCTATGAGCCAGTTTGACACAAATTTAGATGTAAAAACCGTGGATACTCTGGAGGAAACGGACAGAAAATGCCCGTCCTGCGGCGGCGTGATGGACTATGACCCGAAAAGCGGAGGGCTTAACTGCCCTTACTGCGGCCATACCGAAGCGATAGCGGTGAGCGCCGGTGAGCCAAAGGCGGCACAGGAGCTGGATTTTTCCTCTGCGGAAAATCTGGACAACTGCGACTGGGGTACAGAGAAAAAAACCGTTATCTGCGAGGCATGCGGAGCGGAATCCGTGTATGATTCGCTGGAAATTTCCGCCGTATGTCCTTTCTGTGGTTCCAATCAGGTGATGGAGGCTGCGGGAAAAAATATCATGGCGCCGGGGGGCGTAGTTCCCTTTCAGGTAACGGATAAGCAGGCTTCGGATTTATTTAAGATTTGGATTAAAAGGAAATGGTTTTGCCCGAAGCTGGCGAAGGAAAGCGCAAAAGCAAAGCATTTCAAAGGCGTTTATCTTCCCTACTGGACCTTTGATGCGCAGACGGAGTCTGTTTATAAAGGAGAATTCGGGCGGGATAAGGTCAAAAAGAATTCCAGAGGGGAAAGCACGGTGGAGACTTCCTGGTATCCGGTAAAAGGAAAATACAGGGAAGCCTTTGACGACGAGCTTGTCTGTGCAACCACAAACCATAACCAGTCTATGCTGATGGGCATTGAGCCCTACCAGACTGCGGAAAACAAGGTCTATAAGCCGGAATATGTGGCAGGCTTTGCAGCAGAGCGTTACTCCGTGGGGATTAAGGAAGCCTGGGAGATGGGACAGCAGAGCATTCAGTATAAGCTGCGGGGGAATATTGAAGGTGAAATCTTAAAAAAGAATCAGGCGGATCAGATAAGGAGTTTACATATAACCACGAATTTCAGTAATCTGACCTATAAGTATCTTTTGCTGCCGGTCTGGATATCCAGCTATAAGTATAAGGACAAAATTTATCAGTTTATGGTAAACGGCCAGACAGGAAAGGTATCCGGCAAAACGCCGGTTTCCATTCCGAAAGTGATTATCGCGTCGGCGGCAGCCATTATCATACTTGCGCTTGTCACATGGATGTGCTGGCGATATAGTTAAGGAGTTTTTTAGATGAGTATATACGATACCTTGAATGAACAGCAGAAAAAAGGTGTTTTCACAACAGAGGGGCCGGTGCTTCTGCTGGCGGGAGCCGGTTCCGGCAAGACCAGGGTTCTGACTCACAGAATTGCCTATCTGATTGACGAGCTGGGGGTCAATCCCTGGAATATCATGGCGATTACCTTTACCAACAAGGCTGCCGGGGAAATGAAGGAACGGGTGGAGAAAATTGTGGGGATGGGCTCGGACAGCATCTGGGTTACTACATTTCATTCCACCTGCATCAGAATACTTCACCGCTACGGCGACCGTCTGGGGTATAAAAACAATTTTACTGTTTACGATACGGACGACCAGAAGTCGGTCATGAAGGAAGTCTGCAAAAGACTCATGATTGACCCCAAAATGATGAAGGAAAAAAGTATCCTTTCGGCAATTTCCAAAGCAAAGGACGAACTGATTTCCCCGGAGGAATATGCCCTTTCAGCAATGGGAGATTTCCGTAAGCAGAAAATTGCCCAGGCCTACAGCGAATATCAGGCAACCTTAAAAAAGAGCAACGCAATGGATTTCGACGATTTGATTGTCAAAACCGTGGAGCTGTTTAAGGCGGATAAGGAGGTGCTTAAGGGGTATCAGAATCGTTTTAAGTATATCATGGTGGACGAGTATCAGGACACCAACACGGCTCAGTTTGAGCTGATAAGGCTGCTTGCGGAAAGCCATCATAATCTGTGTGTGGTAGGGGACGACGACCAGTCAATTTATAAGTTCAGAGGAGCCAATATCAGAAATATCCTTGATTTCGAGCAGGTCTATCCGGAGGCGGAGGTGATTCGTTTAGAGCAGAACTATCGCTCCACACAGAACATACTGGACGCTGCAAATGCCGTGATTTCCAATAATAAAGGGAGAAAAATTAAAACTCTCTGGACGGACAGAGACGGTGGAAAAAGGGTGTTATTCAGGCAGTTTTTCAATGCCTTTGAGGAAGCCGAGTTTATCGTGGACGATATTGCCCGCAAATGCCGGAAAAAGGAAGCGGATTACAGCGACTGCGCCGTGCTTTTCCGTACAAACGCCCAGGCCAGACTTCTGGAAGAACGTTTCGTGGTGGAAGGGATTCCCTACAATGTAGTGGGTGGAACAAACTTTTATGCCCGAAAGGAAATCAAGGATTTGCTGGCCTATCTGAAGACCATCGACAACGGACTGGACGATTTGGCAGTAAAACGTATTATCAATGTGCCCAGACGAGGAATTGGGATGGCCACGATTGTAAAGGTGCAGGATTATGCGGACAGGGAGGAAATCAGCTTTTACGAGGCGCTTAAGCATGCGGAGCGGATTCCGGGCATGGGAAGAACCGCCGCGAAAATCACCCCTTTCGTAACGATGATACAGGTTTTCAGGAGCAGGGCGGAAATATACGGCTTAAGCGATTTGATAAAGGATATCATCGAAACCACCGGTTATGTGAAGGAGCTGGAGGATTCCGACGAGGAAAACGCTGAGAGCCGAATAGAGAACATCGACGAATTAATCAGCAAAATTGTGTCCTTTGAAGAAGCGCACAATCAGCCTACCCTTCGGGAGTTCCTTGAGGAGGTCGCCCTTGTGGCGGATATCGACAATGTGGAAAACGACAGTAACAAGGTGCTTTTAATGACGCTGCACAGCGCAAAAGGACTGGAATTTCCCCATGTATATCTGGCAGGAATGGAGGACGGCGTTTTCCCCAGCTACATGACGATTTCATCGGACGATCCGGAGGAAATCGAGGAGGAGCGGCGGCTGGCCTATGTGGGAATTACCCGGGCTAAAGAAAGCCTGACACTTTGCAGCGCAAGGCTTCGTATGATTCGCGGAGAGACCCATATGAATCCGGTAAGCCGTTTTGTCATGGAAATTCCCGATGGACTGCTTGATGACGGCGAGCCGGAATCGGAATCCGGCGCAGAGAGCTTTGGCGGGACGAGCCAGAAGACGGAGACAGGCTATGGGGCGCCTGCGGCAAAGTATAAGCCGGCGGCTGTCTTAAAGCCTAAAAGAACAGCTGCGGAAATTAAACCCTTTATCGCAGGCGGCGGCGCGGCGGCTCTGAAAGCGGCCGGAATTCAGAAAGGCGCTGTCAGCGGAGGAAAACCTGAATATGATATAGGAGACAGAGTAAAACATGTAAAGTACGGCGAAGGAACGGTTATGGATTTGGAGCCGGGGCCCAGAGATTATAAGGTCACTGTGGATTTTGACGGGAGCGGTCAGAAAATTATGTACGCCGGTTTTGCCAGATTGGTGAAAATTTGAAATTTTTGTTAAGTTTTTCATTTTGGAGTAGTAAATTTTCTCTGTAAATGTTATATTATTAAACAGAAAGGAAATAATAATTCAAAAAGCCAATTTACTAAAAATGAATGCAGGTATTGCGGGAAAGGGAGGCATACACAAATGAATACATGGAACAAGATTGAAGAATTAATGGACTTCGTTAAAACTCATGACGTAAAGGAACTAAAGGATTACTGGAATCGCAAAGAGGAAAAGAAAGACAATACGCTTCTCTGGATTCTGGCGGTTATTGGCGCAGTTGCGGCAGTTGCGGGAATTGCCTACGCGGTATACCGTTATCTCACCCCTGATTATCTGGAAGACTTTGACGATGATTTTGACGACGACTTTGATGATGATTTCTTCGAGGACGAGGAAGACGCTCCGGAAGAAAAGACTGAAAAGACCGAAGAAGCCGCTAAGGAAGCAGAATAAAGAAAGGCTGGATGAAAGACAGGATGCGGGATGTACAGAAATGTACATCCCGTTTTTGAGGCAGCCATCAAAAGAATCTGTATCTGCGAAGCAGGCACGGGCTTCTTTTGGAACGTGTACACAGAAATGAGGAATTGAGGAAGCTTATGAAAAAAGGCGATATATTAACCGGAAATGTAAAACAGGTGGATTTCCCGGGAAAAGGGATTGTGGAGACTGATGAAGGAACCTGCGTGGTAAAAAACGTGCTTCCCGGGCAGAAAATAACCTTTGCGGTACAGAAAAAGCGGAACGGAAGGGCGGAGGGCAGGCTTTTGCAGGTGGATGAAAAGTCGCCTCTGGAGAGAGAAAGTCCCTGTCCCCATTTTGGAGACTGCGGAGGCTGTATGTACCTTTCCCTTCCCTATGAAACCCAGCTTGCCATTAAGGAGGCACAGGTGAAAAAGCTTCTGGACAGCGTGCTTGACCGACAGCAGGAGGAGTGGCAGTTTGAAGGGATTAAGGCAAGCCCGTCGGAATTTTTCTACCGTAATAAGATGGAATTTTCCTTTGGAGACGAATATAAGGACGGCCCTCTTTCCCTTGGCATGCACAAAAGAGGGAGCTTTTATGATATTGTAACTGTCAGGGACTGTCAGATAGTGGATGAGGATTACCGGCAGATACTGAATTTCACGAGAGATTATTTTGAGGGATGCAGCTTTTACCACAGGCTCCGCCATGAGGGATATCTGCGGCATCTTCTGATTCGGAAGGCGGTAAAAACCGGTGAAATCCTGATAGCTCTGGTGACCACCTCCCAGCCTTGTGCCGGAGCCGGTAAAGTGAATTCCTGGAAGGAGGAACTGCTGAAACTGGAGTTAAAGGGACGTATAGCGGGGATTTTGCATATCATAAACGATTCTGTGGCGGATGTGGTACAAAGCGACGGCACCGAAATTTTGTACGGACAGGATTACTTTTATGAGGAGCTTTTGGGACTGAAGTTTAAGATTTCCGTTTTTTCCTTTTTCCAGACCAATACATCAGGAGCGGAAGTGCTGTATGAAACGGCAAGAGAATATATCGGCGATTTGGATGCGACAGGGGAAGCGAAGGCGGGAGTGTCTGAACCGAGTGAAAATACAGATTCCGGGAAGGTAGTCTTTGATTTATACAGCGGGACAGGAACTATAGCGCAGCTTATGGCGCCGGCTGCAAAAAAGGTAATCGGGGTGGAAATTGTTAAGGAGGCGGTGGATGCCGCCAGAAAAAATGCAGAGCTGAATCAGTTACATAACTGTGAATTTATTGCCGGCGATGTGCTTAAGGTTTTGGATGAGATTGAGGAAAAGCCTGATTTTATTATCCTTGACCCGCCAAGGGATGGTATCCATCCGAAAGCGCTGAAAAAGATTATCGGATACGGAGTGGAAAGACTAGTGTATATTTCCTGTAAGCCAACCAGCCTTGTACGGGATTTGGAGGTGTTTCTGGAAAATGGTTATATAGTGGTAAGGGCGGTGGCGGCAGACCAGTTCCCGTGGACGGCGGGGATTGAGACTGTGTGCCTTTTGAGAAACCTGAAATCTAAGCCTATTTGAATGAATCAGCGGCTTTGGACTATTTCAAAGCCGCTGATTCATCTTAAGTCTCACATTTATCTTTTTCTCAGCTTAAACCGCTGAACAGAAACCTTCAGTTCTTCCGCCTGCTCATAAAGCTCCTGAGCGGAGGCCGCGGATTTTTCCGCTGTGGAAGCGTTAGTCTGCACCACGTCGGAAATCTGCCGCATTCCCAGCGTCAACTGGTGAAGAGCCTGAGACTGCTGCTGGGCGGAAGCGGCGATATTCTCAACCAGTTCCGTTGATTTGTGTGCGCTTGCAACGCCTTCCGACAGGGTATGTGTGGTATCCGAAGTAAGGGAAGTGCCCTGTTCTACCATATCCATAGAGGTTTTAATCAGTTTGGAGATATCGGAAGCGGCAACGGCGCTCTTATTGGCAAGATTACGAACCTCCTCGGCAACCACCGCAAAGCCTTTACCGGCCTCGCCGGCACGGGCGGCTTCAACCGCCGCGTTAAGCGCAAGAATATTTGTCTGGGAGGAAATATCTTCAATTGTCTTAATAATACCGCCGATTTTAAGGGACGACTGGGAAATGTTTTCCATGGCGGTTGTCAGCTGCTGCATTTTCTCATTGCATGCCTCCAGGAGTCTTACGGATTCCAAAGTGGATTTTTGCGCGTTATCGGTATCGGCAGAAGTGTGGTCAAGCTCGCTTGATATTTCCTGAATACTTGACGAGAGCTGTTCTACCGCGGCGGCCTGTTCCACTGCGCCGCTTGAAAGGGTCTGGGCGTCGGAAGCCATTTGTTCGGATTCCTGTGACACCTGCTGCGCCGTAATATTAATTTTAAGGAGAGCGTTGTTGAGGGAATCCAGAATTTCTTTCATGGCTGTCTGAATAGGAAGAAATTCACCCCGGTAATTGTTGGTAATCGTTAAATCCATCTGACCCTGCGCCATTTGCGACAGATTGTAGTCAATATCGTTTATGTAGGTTTTAAGTTCTTTCTTAGTCTCGTGGATAGAATCCACCAGCATTCCAATCTCGGATGTATCGGGCGTAAGCCGGAACTCGGCGGAAAGGTTGCCGCCGGAGATTTCCTTCATCTGGTCCCTGACGGATATTACCGGACGCAGTACCCGGCGCTGGATAAATACCATATTTAAAATCTGTATAAATGCCACCAGAGCCAGCGCGGCAATCATTCTTACCTTGATGGATTCCGACCGGACTGTCAAAGAACTGATTTCGTCCATAGTTCTGTTGTCCAAATCGGCAAGAAACTGTTCTTTTAATGAATTGATTTCCGCGATGGAAGAGTTGTAGGTTTGTCCGTAGACGTAATCAATGGCCTCGTCCATTTTTCCGGATTTTACGTTTTCCATGGCTTTTTCCTCAAAGGGAACCAGGGTATTGGAAATGGCGGACATATCGGTTATCATTTTCTGTTCAGCTTCTGTTATGCCGATTTCCTGCATGGCTGCAACGCCGATTTCGCGGTTTTTCAGGGTGTTGATTTCATTCCAGTAGTTGTCATAATGCACCTCGTCGCCGGTAGCTGCATAGGCGCGTACTTCATTGGTCAGATAAGCAGAGCCGTTCATAAAACGATTTGCATTGTAAGTAAGCGCAAAGCGGTTTTCATTGGCTCTGTCAAGCTGAAGATTTACCTTGCTGAAGTTTAGCAGGGAAATCATTAAAAATAAAAGTGAAAGGATAGAGATTCCGTTTAAAATGAAAGACAGAACCAGTTGACTGATGGATTTCTTCATATTGACGACTCCTTTTAATTTTCTTAACGTCTGGCTTTTAAAAAGAGCATTTTCAAGCCACCGGACTGAAAATGCTCTTTGGCAGGTTACTGTTTATGCGATATCTTCTTTTGCATACTGTAAAATTCTTTCCATGTCTGAAATCAGCTCTCTGGAGTAAAGCTCCACCTCGCGGTAAATTTGTTCTGCATCCATATAGGCCTGACGCTTGATGGCTTCCATAACGCTCGCGCCGTATTTGTGGAATTTCTGGTGCTTTGCGCCGAGACTGTCCCAGATAGGAAGCACTCCCGGGATATTAGGGGTCATGGCATAGTAGAAATGTCCAAAACCGCATTTGGAGGAGTCAAGCTGCAGCGGGGTGATTTCCCGCGTTTTTACCATTTTTTTCAGGTTATCCAGCCAGGCATGATGGGATGAAATTGCATTCTCCATGTACTGGGCGAATTCCTGTGTTTTCAGATGGTAAAAAGCGTCCTTTGTCATATCGCCCATTTCCTTTACGGTGGCGTCCAGTATCTTTTCAATATCTACCACCGGCTGCGTGGCCTTGCGCAAATCCTGTCCGACCTCCTGCATAAAGTTGTTGCTTTCTTTTAACTGATTTTCCATCTCCGCCATGGAATTGCTGATTTCTTCGCTGGCGGTGGCAATAGAGCTGATGGAATTGTTTACCATGGAAACATACTGCTGGCTTTCGCTGTTTAATTTCCATGCAGTATTGATTTTATCCGCCATGGAAACTAAAGAGTCAATTGTGTCCGTTGAACTGCTGACGCTCTTTTGGGAAGCGGTTTTTATGTTCTCCAGAAAAGAGCCCATGCTGCCGGTGAGCTTTTGTGTCTCTACCGACAATTCACGGATTTCATTGGCCACAACGGCAAAGCCTTTTCCGGCTTCCCCTGCTCTTGCAGCTTCAACGGAAGCGTTCAGCGCAAGCAGGTTGGTCTGCATGGAAATATTATCAATTCCTGCAATCACATTGCTTAAACGGTTAATAATATCTGTCAGTTCATCCATGTCCTGTTTCATCTGGCGGGAAACGTTAATTGTCATGTCGGACAATTCCTTGATGGCCGTCAGTTCCTTCTGGCCGGCTTCTATTTTCTGGTAAACCTCGCCGGTATCTTCCGAAACCCTGACAATTGTACGTGTCAGTTCTTTGTGCTGATTGTTTGAATTTCCTTCTCCGTTTCCAAAAATAGTTTCCGTGGCGTCTGAAATTCTCCGGGAGATATCTTCTATTTTGTCTGTCTGGTGCTGCATTGTCAAATCAAGGGAGCTGATTTGCATGACAGCCTTGATATTTTTTTCAAAAATTTTCGCAAATCGGGTTCTTCCCACTGACAGCCGCTGGTAAATGTTATTCAGTTCCGGGTCTTTAGAATAATCGTTTTCTTTCATTTCAGAAACAGCCCGCATAAGTACAGCTTTTTTGGTTTTAATCGCCATTTACATATCCTCATCACTTTCTTTAGAATTAAACTGTCTAATTCTATCATACGTTTTTTTTTACTTTTTGCAAGTTCTTTTCGATTTTTATTTGAACCATTTTACGGAAAATTGAAAAAGCAATAATACAGGAGCCGAAATTACTATATAAAATACCGTATAATATACAAAAGAATGGACAAAAGAAGCTACTTCGCCTTTACAAAAAGTGCGGTATGGAGTATGATAAAATTATCAAAATTGTTGCGTATATATGGAGGTACAGATGGAAGAGAGAAGACGAACCAACCGCAGAACGCTGGTGTCCAGTCTTGTGATAAAAAGACTGGACGGAAGCGGACAGGAAGAGGCGGAAATTGAAATTGTAGATGTATCAAAAACCGGTATCGGATTTACCTGCAGTAAGCTTTTGGACATCGGGGCAGTATATGAATCTTTCCTGAGAATCTGGACACAGGAAGTGCTCCACGCTTTCCTTGAAATTGTCAGAATTGAAAAAAAGGGAAAAGAGTTCAACTACGGTGCAATTTTTATCGGCATGCCGGAGTCTGACGCCCTCAGAATCGAGGCGTATGACACGATAGAGAGCATGAAAGAGAATAACTAAGGCGGGGAAAAGGGGTTGTTGATCTGCAGCAGCCCTTTTTTACTTTGTACAGAAAAACTTTTGAAAATTGACAGGGAGTTAAACAGAAATTTGAGATTAAAGAAAATTTACACAATAACGGCGGTCATTCTGCTGATTGCACTGTATGTCGTGATATTTTGCTTTTCGGCGGAAGACGGGGAATCATCGTCACGTGCCAGCGCCGCCGTGACGGAAGCGCTTCTTAAAGGCTACTATGGAATTGTGGGAGGACACAAAAAAGCACTGCCCGAAATGGTTTTGATGCTGGAGGGACTTGTCAGAAAGACGGCTCATTTTACAGAGTATCTGTGTATGGGGCTGTTGTCCTGCAGTATCTTAGATTTGTGGTATCAGCCTGTGTGGCGGGGAAGGCTGCTCGCAGGCTTACAGATTCTTGTTTCAGCCTCTCTGGACGAGTTCCATCAATATTTTATCCCCGGAAGGAACGCCGCCTTTAAGGACGTGATGATTGACACGGCAGGCGGCGTAACAGGTATCATGCTGTTCCTTCTTTTTAAAAGCATTTATTATATGATAAAACGGCTGCAAAAGAAAACGGCTCAGTAAATGGTATACCCTTTGGCTGAAAGAATTTTTGCAGCTTTTTCAATGCTTTCCTTCTCATAAAATTCTACCCGGAGCACGCCGTCCTCCTGTTCCCTGTTGTGGGTAATCCCGATATTTTTAATGCTGATTTGCTGTAATGCCAGAATCGTAGCGACTGCGGCCAGAGCGCCGGGTTCGTCGGTGATATCCACGCGTATTGAAAAAACCTTTTTAATCGGGCCGCTGGAGGCTTCTATGAAGGAATCCCGATACGCCCTTGCCTCGTCAAAAAACGCATACAACTTTTCAGGCTGTGCATTTTCAATCGCCTTTTGTATCCGCATAAGAGAGCTGATGTAAGCATTTAGCAAAGAGGAGATATTTTTACTGTTGGTAAGGCATATCTGCTGCCACATGGCAGGAGATGAGGAAGCAATTCTTGTAATATCCTTAAATCCCCCCGCGGCAATCATTTTCATGATTCCTTCCGGGGAATCCTCCTGTTTAATCAGATTGACCAAACTGGCCGCAATCACATGCGGCAGATGGCTTATGGCAGCGGTGACATAGTCGTGCATTTTAAAATCCAGTATCAGCGGAATTGCTCCAAGGGATGCAATCAGCTCTTTGAAGGCATTTACAGCGGCGGCCGGAACCCCCTCACAGGGCGTCAGAATATAATAGGCATTCTGAAGGAGCAGGGCTCTGGAATTAATGTAACCGCAGCGTTCGCTTCCGGCCATGGGATGGCCTCCGATAAAACGGTCGGAAAGGCCGGCTGCTTCAATATGTTTATGAATGTCCGACTTTGTACTGCCCACATCGGTTAATATGCAGGAGGGCGCAAGGCATTTCTTAAGCTCTGCAAGATTTCTGTTATTCTCCGCAACAGGCGCGCAGAGAAAAATGTAGTCGCAGTCCGAAAGCTCCTTTCCGATGGCGGACAGGGGCGTATCAATCACGCCGTCGTCGGCTGCCGCGCTTAAGGAGTCCTGATTGATTTCAAAGGCCATAAGGCGGCTTTTCGGGTAAAACTGGCGTATCGCCCTTGCAATGGAACCGCCAATCAGCCCCAGACCGATAAAACCGCAGGTAAAATCACTGTTCATGGAAGCTCCTCCCCATAAGATGGCAGAAAGGCTTTAATTCTTCGGTTAAAGCGGTAAATTTAGCAAAGTTCAGCGACTGGGGGCCGTCTGAGAGGGCGTGGGCCGGGTCGTTATGCACTTCTATCATCAGGCCGTCAGCGTCGCTTGCCACGGCGGCTCTTGCCATAGGCCCTACATATTTATAAGAGCCTGTGGAATGAGACGGATCCACGATAATGGGAAGGTGGGTCCGCTCCCGCAGGACGGGAACAGCGCTCAAATCCAGGGTGTTTCTGGTAGCCGTTTCATAGGTGCGGATTCCCCGTTCACACAGAACCACATTGGGATTCCCCTCTGCAATAATATATTCGGCGGCGTTTAACCACTCGTCGATGGTGGAGCACAGGCCCCGCTTTAATAAGACGGGGAGTCCCGACTGGCCGGCTTCCTTTAATAAGATGAAATTCTGCATGTTGCGGGCGCCGATTTGTATCATATCCACATACTTCCCGGCAGCTTCGATGGCCTCTAAGCTCACCACCTCGCAGATGGTGGAAAGACCGGTTGCCGCTTTTGCCTCCTGCATATACTTAAGGCCCTCCTCCTCGAGCCCCTGGAAAGAGTAGGGCGACGTGCGGGGCTTGTAGGCGCCTCCCCGCAGGATAGTGGCTCCGGCCGCTTTCACCTCCCGGGCAATGCAAAGAAGCTGTTCCTGTGTCTCCACGGCGCAGGGGCCGGCCATAATAGTCAGATTGCCGGGACCGATGCTGGTATTTCCCACCTTTACGGTGGTGGGAGCCGGGTGAAATTTTCTGTTGGCAAGCTTATAGCTTTCCGTCACGGGAATAATACGATCCACATCCTTGAAAACACGCAGATTTTCCGTGGAAAGCCGGGATTTGTCTCCCACAATACCGATGATGGTGACTTCTTCGCCCCGGGAGAGATGAATCTGCAGTCCATTTTCCTCAATATATTTTGTCACGGCATGGATGCTTGGTTCCGATGCCTGAGGTTTCATTACAACAATCATTTTGGTTTTACTCCTTTCAAATGTCTTCCGTTCCACAATATAGCACTTCAACGCGTGAAAGTCAAGCGCATTACGATTAACAATCCTGTAAAAACACAAAAACAGTCAACAAAATGTACGATTTTGCTTGTATAAATCCGGATTATTTAGTAGAATGTTCACATGGGGTTTAAAGAGCCAGAATAACAGCATCATATAAATGTGGCGTAACTCCCAAAAAACCGGAAAAATGGAGGGACTTATATGAATATTTACACAACTGACAAGATTAGAAACGTAGCTTTGCTGGGGCATGGCGGCGCTGGAAAGACAAGCCTGGCGGAAGCTATGGCATATTTATCGGGTATTACCTCGAGACTTGGAAAAGTTGACGACGGCAATACTGTCAGTGACTTCGGAAAGGAAGAACAGAAGAGAAAAATTTCAATTAGTACTTCCGTTATCCCCGTTGAATGGGAAGGATATAAAATCAATATAATTGATGCGCCGGGCTTTTTTGACTTTGCAGGAGAGATGGAAGAGGCAATCAGCGCTGCCGGAGCGGTTATCATTGTGGTAAACGGCAAGTCGGGCGTGGAAGTGGGCGCCCAGAAAGCATGGGAACTCTGCGAAAAATATAAGCTCCCCAGAATGATATATGTCAGCAATATGGACGTGGATAACGCTTCTTTCCGCCAGGTAGTGGAGGATATGACGGAGATGTTCGGCAAAAAGATGGCTCCGTTCCATCTGCCAATCCGTGAAAACGAAAAATTCGTGGGCTATGTCAACGTTATTGCAGAGACGGGACACAGATGGCAGGGCAAGGAAGTGGTGGAATGCGAGGTTCCCGAATACAACAAGGCAAACCTCCAGCTTTGCCGGGACACGCTTATGGAAGCGGTTGCCGAGACCAGTGAAGAAATGATGGAGAGATATTTCGGCGGAGAGACTTTCTCGGAGGCGGAAATCAGGGCGGCTTTGCGCACCAACGTGTGCGACGGAAGCATCGTTCCCATGACGATGGGCTCCAGTATGCTCTGTCAGGGAATTTACACGCTGCTTGACGATATCATCAAGTATTTCCCCAGCCCGGAAAACAGAGAAGTGGCCGGAATTAACATGAAAACCAACGACATCTTCCACGCGGACTATGATTTCTCCAAGGCGAAATCCGCCTATATCTGGAAGACCATAGTCGACCCGTTTATCGGCAAGTATTCCCTGATTAAGGTAAATTCCGGCGTACTTAAGACCGACGATTTGATATACAATGTAGATAAGGATGTGGAGGAAAAGATTGGAAAGCTGTACGTGCTTCAGGGAAGCAAGCCTATTGAAGTAAAAGAGCTTCACGCCGGAGATATCGGCGCGCTCGCCAAGCTGACCGCGGCAAGGACGGGGGACAGCCTTTCCACCAAGGCCACCACTGTTAAATTCGGAAAATGGGAAATGCCGAAGCCTTATACATATAAGCGCTACAATCCGAAGAACAAAGGGGATGTTGATAAGATTTCCCAGGCTCTTCAGAAGATTTCCCATGAAGACCAGGCAATGAAATATGTTAACGATTCCGAAAACAGACAGATGCTTCTTTACGGAATGGGAGATTTGCATCTGGACGTGATTGCCAGCAAGCTTTTGAATGAATATAAGGTTGAGATTGAACTGACAGAGCCTAAGGTTGCATTCAGGGAAACTATCAGAAAGACCTCCGACGTGGAATACAAATACAGAAAACAGTCCGGCGGACACGGACAGTACGGCCATGTTAAGATGAAATTCGAGCCTTTGGGCAATCTGGAAGAAACCTATGCGTTCGAGCAGATGGTTGTAGGCGGAGCGGTTCCGAAGAATTACTTCCCGGCAGTTGAAAAGGGAATCCAGGAATCCGTTTTGAAGGGACCTTTGGCAGCATATCCCGTAGTGGGCGTTAAGGCGATTTTATACGATGGTTCCTACCATCCGGTAGACTCCTCGGAAATGGCCTTCAAGATGGCGACCATTCAGGCGTTTAAGAAGGGCTTCATGGAAGCGCATCCCGTGCTGCTTGAGCCTATCGTATCTCTCAGGGTAACGGTTCCCGACGCTTACACAGGCGACGTTATGGGCGACCTGAACAAGAGAAGGGGAAGAGTTCTTGGAATGAATCCGGCTCCCGGCGGCAAGCAGGTGATTGAGGCGGACGTTCCCATGATGGGGCTTTTCGGATATTGTACGGATTTGCGTTCCATGACAGGCGGACGCGGCGATTTTGCATATGAATTTTCACGCTACGAGCAGGCTCCCGGCGACGTTCAGGAGAAGGAAGTTGCGGCAAGGGCGGCCAAGGTGGCTGAAGGTGCAGATGAATAAGAAACCGGTTCTTTTTAGATGAAGGTGATATTACTGTATAATCAGTGATAAGTAACAGGGTGCTGCAATGGGGGTGCGGCATCCTGTTACATTATTTTTCGGAAATTGTATAATTTATAGATTAAAACTTTTCCGGTGTAAAGGAGTATTATGAAAAATAAGAAAATTTTGAGAAACATCATTTTTGTTCTGGCGGCAGTTCTTGCCCTTGGCGTTTACTACTATGTAACGCTTCCCGCGATTAACATCCATTCGTCGGGAACCTGGGGAGCGATTCTGCTGGTGGTGGCAGTATTCATGCTTCTGTCCGCATTGAAACAAATCAGACAGGGAAGGCAGTCGAATGTGGAGGGGATGAGTACCTTTCACTTTGATTTAAAGGAAAGCAATCTTGTTTTCAAATTGCTGGGGATTTTGTTGATTGCGCTGATTGCAGCATACGTTATAGGCTCGCTTTTATCCTCACCCTTTTTTAACGCAGCGAAGTACCAGAGACTTCTGACGATTGAAGAAAGGGAATTCACCGATGATATCAAACAGGTTGACTATAAGACCATTCCGCTGCTGGACAAGGATTCCGCCTCTCTTCTGGGAAACAGAAAGATGGGAAGCATGGTGGACATGGTTTCGCAGTTTGAGGTTTCCGGCGACTATTCCCAGATTAACTATCAGGGAAAGCCGGTACGGGTGACGCCCCTTACCTATGCAAGCCCCATCAAATGGCTTACCAATCAGAAAAACGGCATACCCGCTTATATCCTGATTGATATGACCACCCAGAACACGGAATGCGTAAAGCTTTCGGAGGGGATTCGCTACTCAAAAGGGGAATACTTTAACAGAAACCTGTACAGACATTTGAGGTTCCGTTTCCCTGCCTATATCTTTGACGACCAGGTTTTCTTCGAGATAGACGAAGAGGGGACGCCTTACTGGGTATGTCCCGTCAAGAAATTCAATATCGGCCTTTTCGGCGGGCAGACCATAGGCCGGGTGGTTTTGTGCAACGCTCAGACGGGAGAGTGCGTGGACTATGCGGTGGAGGATGTGCCAAACTGGATTGACAAGGTTTATTCCGCGGAGCTTTTGATTAATCTGTACGATTATTCGGGACTTTTAAAGCACGGCTACTGGAATTCCCTTCTGGGACAGAAAGACTGTCTGCAGTCCACCAACGGATACAATTATATTGCGTTAGAGGACGACGTGTGGGTGTATACCGGAATCACCAGCGTCAGCGGAGACCAGTCCAATGTGGGATTTGTCCTGATGAACCAGAGAACCATGGAAACCCGCTCCTACAAAGTGGAGGGTGCGATTGAGGACTCGGCCATGTCCTCGGCGGAAGGGCAGGTACAGAACCTGGGGTACCGCGCGACTTTCCCGCTGCTTTTGAACATTGCGGACGAGCCTACCTATTTTATGGCTCTTAAGGACGGCGCGGGGCTTGTGAAAAAATATGCGATGGTAAACGTGCAGAAATACCAGTGGGTGGCTATCGGGGATACGGTTCAGGAATGTGAAAAGAACTATACCCAGCTCCTTAGCACCAACGGCATTGTGAGCGATATCGTCGGCACGGGAAAGAGCGTTACCGGAAAAATAGAAAGCATTTCTCCGGTGGTTCTTGAGGGAAATACCCATTATTATATCTGCCTGGAAAATCAGGAAGATATCTTTGACATCAATATGGCCGACCCGCAGTTGATAAAGATAGTAAAATATAAGGTGGGGGACAGTATTACGATTCAGTATGCGGAAGGCTACGGACTGAACGAGGTTATTGACTTTTTGCCATAATATAGGTAAAATCAGGAATTGAAGCGGTACAGAGGACAAAAGTCCGGTATGTGCGCGGCAAAGTTACTGACTTGCGGAAAGAAAACATGCGCAGAGAGCCTTGCGCAGAAATGAGGGAAAAATGGCAGTACCATATAATCACAGAGAAGTGGAGACAAAATGGCAGGAAATCTGGGACGATGAAAAGGCGTTTCAGACCTCTGAAGACTACTCCAAACCAAAATATTACGCACTGGTTGAATTTCCCTATCCTTCGGGACAGGGACTGCATGTAGGCCATCCACGGCCCTATACGGCGCTTGATATTGTGGCGAGAAAAAGAAGAATGCAGGGATATAATGTCCTTTATCCCATGGGATGGGACGCGTTCGGACTCCCCACGGAAAATTACGCTATTAAAAACCACATTCATCCCAAAATTGTCACCAAAAACAACGTGGAGCACTTCAAAAACCAGCTCCACTCCCTTGGCTATTCCTTTGACTGGGAGAGGGAAGTAAACACCACTGACCCGGAATACTATAAATGGACGCAGTGGATTTTCTTAAAGCTTTTCCATGCCGGTCTGGCATATAAAGCGGAAATGCCCATCAACTGGTGTACCTCCTGTAAGATAGGACTTGCAAACGAGGAGGTTGTAAACGGCGTCTGCGAGCGCTGCGGTTCCGAGGTGGTCCGCAAGGTAAAGAGCCAGTGGATGCTGAAAATCACGGAATACGCGGACAAGCTTCTGGAAGGGCTTAACATGGTGGATTACGTGGAGCGGGTAAAGGTTTCCCAGCGAAACTGGATTGGGAAATCCACCGGCGCGGAGGTGGACTTTATCTTAAAGGATAAAGAGGACAAAATGACTGTCTACACCACAAGGCCGGATACCCTGTTCGGCGTTACCTACATGGTTATGAGCCCTGAGCATCCGTTTATTGATAAATACCGTTCGGATATCGAAAACTGGGACGAGGTGGTTTCCTACAGGGAAATGGCGGCCAGAAAATCCGATTTCGAGCGGACAGAGCTGGCAAAGGACAAGACAGGCGTTATGCTGAAAGGTCTGTCTGCGGTAAACCCCGTAAACGGAAAGGAAATTCCGGTGTGGATTTCCGATTATGTTCTGATGTCCTACGGCACGGGAGCCATCATGGCGGTACCGGCCCACGACGAGCGCGACTGGGAATTTGCAAAGAAATTCAACATGCCCATTATCGAGGTGGTTGCCGGGAGCCCGGTAGACGTAAATGAAGCCGTGTTTACCGATGTGGAGACGGGAGCGCTGGTAAATTCCGATTTCTTAAACGGCCTTTCCGTAACGGATGCCAAGAAGAAGATTACGGATTTCCTGACGGAAAAGGGAATCGGCCATGCAAAGACCAACTTTAAGCTGCGCGACTGGGTATTTTCCAGACAGCGTTACTGGGGCGAGCCCATTCCCATTGTGAAATGCGAAAAATGCGGTTACGTGCCTGTCCCTGAAAGCGAGCTTCCTCTGGAGCTTCCCGAAGTGGAGAGCTATATGCCTACGGATACGGGGGAATCCCCTCTTGCCTCCATGACGGATTGGGTAAGAACCACCTGTCCAAACTGCGGCGGGCCGGCAGAGAGGGAAACGGACACCATGCCTCAGTGGGCAGGTTCTTCCTGGTATTTCCTGCGTTATATCGACCCTGAGAATAAAGAAGCGCTGGCAAGTAAGGAAGCCCTTGACTACTGGATGCCCGTGGACTGGTATAACGGCGGTATGGAGCATACCACACTGCACCTTCTCTATTCCAGATTCTGGCACAGATTTTTATACGATGAAAAAGTGGTTTCCTGTCCCGAGCCCTATGCAAAGAGAACCTCTCACGGCATGATTTTGGGCTCTAACGGAGAAAAGATGAGCAAATCCCGGGGGAACGTGGTGAACCCTGACGATATTGTGAGAGAATACGGCGCGGACACGCTCCGTACCTATGAAATGTTTATCGGCGCCTTTGAGCTTTCCGCCGCCTGGAGCGAGGACGGCGTGAAGGGCTGCCGCAGATTTCTTGAGAGGGTATGGAAACTGCAGGATATCCTCACACAGGAAGAAGGCTATTCCAAAGATTTGGAAATTAAAATGCACCAGACCATCAAGAAGGTCAGCGGCGACTTCGAGAGCCTGAAATACAATACGGCCATTGCGGCCATGATGGCGCTTATCAATGAATTTTACCGGAAGAATGCGGTTACAAAGGGAGAGTTTAAGACCCTGCTTGTGCTGCTTAATCCTGTGGCACCTCATATCACCGAGGAAATCTGGCAGAAAGCGGGCTTTGAGGGAAGGATTTACCAGAGCGTATGGCCGGAGTATGACGAGGCGAAAACCGTAGAGGCCACCATTGAAATTGCCGTGCAGATTAACGGAAAGACCAGAGCCACCCTTGATATTGCGAGGGAGGAAGAAAAGGACGCCGT
This sequence comes from bacterium 1xD8-48, assembly GCA_009917455.1. GTDB lineage: Bacteria > Bacillota > Clostridia > Lachnospirales > Lachnospiraceae > Suilimivivens. Next base: position 59,763 of record QZDS01000025.1, read on the forward strand.
GATTGCCAGGGCAAAAGAAGTGATTGCCGAAAAGCTGACCGGAAACATTGTGAAAGAAATTTATGTACCGGGCAGGATTGTGAATATTGTTATGAAATAAAAAAGCAGAGGGCGGCCGGATACCGTGAAAGTGTCCGCCCGCCCTTTTAAATCTCCCTGATAACCGCTTAGCGCGTTTCATCTGCGGGAGCGCATTGCCATTACCTTTTCGATTTTTGCGATTTCGTCAGGCGAAGCATGTTTCCGCAGTACTGCTACAACAGCGTCGATTTCCTTATCGGAGAAGGAAACCTTCTTTTCCTGTCCCCGTTTGGCAACCGCCATCAGAAAAGGAAGCATCTGCTCTTTTCTCAAATTACTGCTTTCGAAAACGAGAGCCTGAAGAAATTCCAGCTTATAAGGCTCAATATCTTTTAAGGATTCGTCCCGCATCCAATCATTCTGCATGTTGATTTCCTCCAAACATTTCATACATTTGTTTTTGCTCCGGTGTGAGCATATTCATCAGCATGTTCATCAGGTCAAAGCCGCCTGCGTCGCCGGTTTTGCCGCTTTTGTCCGAATCGGCGTTATTTTCAGAGGCACCTTCTTCCGGACCTTCGTCGGAGAAGAAAGCGTTCCCGCCTCCGAAGCTGCTCATAAAAGAGGCCGCGTCCGGCATAAAATCCTTCATCATATCCATGGTCTGCGACATTTCTTTGTACATATTCATTCCCTGCTGAATATTTTTTATCTGCTCCAGCTGCTTTTTCTCATTTTCCGTACAGTAAGGGGCAAGCTCCGAGCACATTTTGAAAATATCCGGCGAATCTTCCTTCTGCATGTAGCCGCAGAGAGGATAAGGGTGCTTTCTGAAATAGTCAATGGTGTAGTTTAATTCCAGAAATTTTATATAAACAGCCATTGATTTCTGCATTTGATGATTCATGTAAGGCAAAAGAACCTTTAACATCTGTATATGATTGGTGCAAAAGAGAGTGTCAAATGCAATGACTTTGTTGTGCTCATTTGAATCCATAACTGCTCCTTCCCACCGGTTTTAATATTTTATGTTTTTAAAGTGTCCGATATGCAGAAAAGTAGGCCCTTTTCGGAGCCTACTTTCCAGACATGATAAGAGAAGTCAATCGTTTAGATTAGCATCCGCATCCACAGCCGCTATTGCCGTTGCCGTTTCCGCAGCAGCACAGCAGGAGGATAATCCAGATGAGACTGTCGCAGCATCCGTTATCGGAGTTGCCGCCGAACAGACCGCTAAATCCATTGCCGCCGCATCCGCCGCAGCAGGAAAGTAAAAGGATAATCCAGATGATGGAGTTGCACCCACATCCATTGCTCACATTGCTGGCGCCACATCCGCAGCCAGTAGCTGTTAAATCACTCATGATATTGCCTCCAAAAATTATTTTGTTTTATGGTTTATCATATGTGGGCGGCCTGTATGAGGTTCTATAATTTTTAAAAATATTTTCGGCGGCCCGCAAACGGCCGGGTGACTGACTGCTTGCCGTTTTGGAGACAGAATGATAAAATAGAAATACGGCAAAGGTGTTTACACCCCTTACCCTATCTGTTATGATGAAAAAAACAATTACAAATATTTATGGAGGGTCAGTATGAATCAGGTATACGAAAAAGTAGTAAAATGTTATGAAAGCATAAAAGACAGGATTCCCCTGACGCCGAAGGTGGCGCTGGTGCTTGGTTCCGGGCTTGGAAATTATGCGGATACCATGGACGTAAAAGCGGAGATTGATTACAGCGAAATTAAAGATTTTCCGGTATCCACGGTTCCGGGACATGCCGGAAAGTTTATCTTCGGCTATGTAAAGGGCGTACCTGTGGTGTGCATGAAAGGGAGAGTGCATTATTACGAGGGATATCCGATTTCGGATGTTGTGCTTCCCGCCCGTCTTATGAAAATGATGGGCGCTGAGATACTGTTTCTGACCAATGCCTCCGGCGGGATTAATCCCTCCTTTTCCGCAGGCAGCTTTATGCTCATTAAAGACCATATTTCCTGCTTCGCGCCTAATCCGCTGGTGGGGGCAAATATTGACGAGCTGGGAGTGCGTTTCCCGGATATGAGCAAGGTCTATAACCCGGAGCTTTTGGAAATCATTCGCAAAACGGCAAAAGAGTGCGACATTCCTCTGCACGAAGGCGTCTATGTACAGCTTACCGGACCGTCCTTTGAATCTCCTTCGGAAATTAAGATGCTTCGCACCCTCGGCGCGGATGCCGTTGGAATGAGCACGGTAGTGGAAGCCATTGCCGCCAACCATATGGGAATGAAAATATGCGGAATCTCCTGCGTGGCAAATCTGGCTGCCGGAATGACGGACAATCCCCTTACCCATGAAGAAGTACAGGAAGCGTCCAATAATGCGGCTCCGCTTTTCAGGAAGCTGATTACAGAGTCGATTGCGGCATTTGTCTGACAGGGACAGTTTATCATAAGATTCGGAGAGATGAGAAATGGATGCATCAAAAATAAGCGACATACCGGTGGCTGAGCTAATCCGCTCCGCCATGGAAGCAAGAAAAAAGGCCTATGCTCCCTACTCCGGCTACATGGTGGGAGCGGCGGTGCTGACCAACGAGCTGAGAATCTACACCGGCTGCAACATTGAAAACGCCGCCTATACGCCCACTGTCTGTGCGGAAAGGACTGCCATATTCAAGGCGGTCAGCGAGGGATGGCGGAGATTTAAGGCAATTGCGGTGGTTGGAAGCCCTAAAGGAGACGTCACTCAGTATGCCTTTCCCTGCGGCGTGTGCAGGCAGGTGATGCGGGAGTTTGCGGACGCCGATAATTTTGTCATTATTGTAGCAAAAAGCGAACAGGATTACCAGGCGTTTACTTTAAGTGAGCTTTTACCGGAGGGATTCGGGCCGGAGAATCTGAATCTCTGAGAGAATCGCCAAAAGGGTGAATCAGATATCCGGTTTATGGATAGTTTATGAAAGAAAAGATTTCGGAACGGAGAACGCATGAACATCAGATTTTATAATGCAAAAATCCTCACGATGGAGGAAAATCGGGAAATATTTGAAGGGGAAGTCCATGTCAGGGATGAAAAAATCCTTTATGTGGGAGCAAATCAGGAGGGCGCTGGAAGCAAAACGGCAGACAGTCTGTCCAGTGCCGGCAATTTCTCCGAAAGGTCAGCCCCGGCGGGGGCGGATAAAGCGGCGGCAGGCGGCCCGGTATGGGACAGGGAAATTGACTGTAATGGGAATCTTTTGATGCCTGGCTTTAAGGATGCGCATACCCACTCGGGGATGACGCTCCTGCGCTCCTATGCGGACGATTTGCCTCTTCATGAGTGGCTGAATGACAGGATTTTCCCTGTGGAGGCAAAAATGACGGCGGAGGACATTTATGAGCTGTCAAAGCTGGCGATTCTGGAATATCTCACCAGCGGGATTACCGGAGTATTCGACATGTACCTGACGCCGGATTCCATTGCCGATGCCTTTGACGAGATGGGTATGCGGTGCGTGCAGGTGGGCGGCGTGAACAATTTCAGCCAGTCTGTGGAGATGCTGGAGGAGATGTATCAAAAGCTGAACGCCAGAAGTCCTCTGCAGTCCTATATTCTGGGTTTCCACGCAGAGTATACCTGCTCCCGGGAGCTGCTTGAGCAAATCGTCGCTCTGGCACACAGGTATAAGGCTCCGGTTTTTACCCACCTTGCGGAGACGGAGAGCGAGGTGGCAGGCTGTATCGAGAGGTACGGCATGACGCCTGTGGCGTTCCTTGACTCTCTCGGAATGTTCGATTACGGCGGAGGCGGATATCACTGTGTCCACGTGACAAAAGAGGATATCGCTATTATGAAGGAGAAAGGACTCTTTGCGGTGACGAATCCGGGCTCTAACAGCAAGCTTGCCAGCGGAATTGCCCCCATAACGGATTATTTAAAGGCCGGCGTTGGGGTTGCAATCGGAACCGACGGCCCGGCCAGCAATAACTGTCTTGATATGTTCCGGGAAATGTTTCTTGTTACCGCCTTAGGGAAGCTGCGGGAAAAGGACGCGGCGGCAGTTGACGCCATGGAAGTGCTGAAAATGGCGACGGTAAACGGCGCCCATGCCATGGGTCTTGCGGATGCGGACGTGCTTTCGAAGGGAAAGCTGGCGGATATGATTATGATTGATCTGCACCAGCCCAATATGCAGCCGCTTAACAATATTCCCAAGAACCTTGTGTACAGCGGAAGCAAGCAGAACGTGATTATGACGATGATTCACGGGAAAATCCTTTATGAAAAGGGGAAGTTTATCACAAAAGACGCACCGGAGGAGATTTACCGGAAAGCAGAAATTATCAGGAACAGGATTATGGGAGAAGTTTAAATGGAATATCTTATTTTTGCGGTGGTAATGCTGGGGTTTATTGTGCTTTTTATGGTGAAGGGCTTTCTGGATTACCGGAAATCGCAGAGGGAATTTATCAGGAAGCTGCGCAGCGATTACGGCGTACTGCCGCAAAAGGAATACAAACCGGAGCAGTTTGCAAATATTTCTCACTATTTCCTAAAGCACCGGGAGGGCTTTGTCATCGATGACATCACCTGGAATGACTTAAATATGGATGATGTTTTCAAAAGAATGAACTATACCTGGTCGGCGGCCGGCGAGGAGTATCTGTATTATATCCTGAGAAAGCCTGCCCTTTTGGAGGACGAGCTTTTACATCAGGAGGAAATTATTGAGTTTTTTCAGAATAATCCCGACGAGAGAGTTGCCATTCAGTATATCTACAGCCGTCTGGGGAAAACCGGGAAGTTTTCTATTTATGACTATCTGGATTACCTGGATGATTTGGGGGAGCGGAGCAATTTCCCCCATTATCTGATGATTGTTTTACTTATCGGGGCGGCTGCGTCGCTTTTTGTCAATCTTCCCGTGGGAATTTTATTTCTGGCGTGTGTGCTGATTTACAATAATATATCCTATTTTAAAATAAAAAACGAAATTGACCCCTATATCGTCAGCTTTGCTTATGTTTTCCGCATTCTTGATACGGTAAAAAAGCTGCTGCCTCACCGTATTCCGGTTCTGGAGGAGGAATTATCCTGTTTGAAAAGCTACAGCGGCGCCATGAGCAGTTTCAGGCGCGGCTCCTTTCTGCTGATGTCGGGCGGGAGGATGTCAGGCTCCGGCAATCCCCTTGAGATGCTGCTGGATTTTGTGAGAATGGGTTTTCATCTTGACCTCATCAAGTTTAACCAGATGCTTTCGGAGATGCGCAGACATATCCGGGAGATTGACGGGATGATTACCGTTCTGGGCAAAATCGAGGCCATGATTGCAATCGGCGCATGGCGGGAATCTCTGGAAAGCTATTGTACTCCGGTATTTGGAACACAGACGGCAATAAGGACAAGGGGGCTGTACCATCCCCTGATTGAAAATCCGGTGAAAAACGACCTGACAACGGATGGAAGTGTGCTCATCACCGGCTCTAACGCGTCGGGAAAATCCACTTTTTTAAAAACAGTGGCGCTGGGCAGCATTTTAGCACAGACAGTCCACACCGTGCTTGCGGACAGCTACGAGGGCGCCATGTGCCGTCCCGTATCCTCCATGAGCCTTCGCGACGATGTTCAGGGCGGCGACAGCTATTATATGGTGGAGATTAAAGCCCTGAAACGGATTCTGGATTTGCTGGAGACAGAAGGGCTTCCCGTCCTTTGCTTTGTGGACGAGGTGCTTCGCGGAACCAATACCATAGAGCGAATTGCGGCGTCCACTCAGATTTTAAAGAGCATCGCAAAGCAAAACAACATGTGTTTTGCAGCTACCCACGATATCGAGCTGACATATCTTCTGGAAAGCTTTTACCATAACTATCACTTTGAAGAAGAAATTGCCGGGAACGATATTTCTTTCAGCTACAAAATTATGGAGGGAAGGGCAAGCACCCGAAATGCCATCAGGCTTTTGGGAATTATGGGGTATGCACCTGATATTATTGAAGAGGCGGAAGCAATGGCAGGCGACATCGCCCTGCAGGGTTATTATTCCGAAATGCGAAGGTAAATTAAGGTGAATGACAAAAACATATCTTGACGGTAAAAAGCCGGAATGCTAAGATATAAGGGTAGTAAAAAATAAGCGGAAAGGCCTGGTGTGAAATGGACAATCTCATTTTATTCTTAAATAGTTTTTTATCTTATCTTCTTGTGATGGCGGTTATTGTGGTTCTTGGCGGAGTTGCGATTTTTATCGGAATTAAGCTCAGAAAGAACAAAAACAAACAACTGGAAGGTGAGAATGCTACCAGAGTTGGCTAAATGCCAGCTCTTTTTCTATACACAGAGACGCACTAAGAATCTTATTGCTTATATAAAATGACTCTGTGCGGAATTTGTAAATTTGTAAAAGTCCGTTTTATTGGACTTTTAATATGTTATACTATCCCTATATTTAAAGAATGCAGACCATAACTAATTTACGAATTGTTTACTGGTCATATCATCTTGCTTTCAGACGAGGATATTTTTTCTTTACCTTAAATCTCATGATAGTATTATATACAAGGGATTTCTTGAATTTTTTGATGTTTATATAATATCTTTATGGTACAATAATTATTAAGCTATTGCATTTTATTTACAAAATGTAAAAAAGAAATAGCTATCAAAATATGATAACATAATATATAAATGTTGATTTGGCTCAAAATTATATCAGTTATTGTGTAAAAATTTAATAAAGGAAAGAAATATCTATGTCTTTTGTTCTACGAATCTGTGAATATTTTGATTGCAATATTGTAAATATTTACTGTGTGGGAAACTGAATAGATATAAGCGAATACATGATAGAAAGAATATGTCCTAAATGCAGGGTACCTATGAATGGTGAAAAGTGCATAAAGCCTGAATGTGGTTGTATAACCCAAATGTCTTCCACAATTTATTGGTGTGATAAATGTAACATACCTGTCTTTGATAATATATGCCCTGTCTGTGGAACAGAGGGAAAATATATTTCGACAGATTTGCGCCCTGTTTTTCCGGAAGAAAATGCATTAATTTCTGTTATTTTGGAGAATTCCCCTGATAGATACCAAGCCGCATCAGTCTGGTATGGAAACGGAACGTATATAATAGACGGGAAAAAAGTAAAGCTTTCTGTTACAAAAATAAATAAGATGCCGATTGAAGATATAAGGCAGATTAAGAAAAAATACGAGCTGTTTGCAGAGAAGATAGATTATACATTTTTTAATAAATTTGCAGAGAGATTTATACAGGCAAATGTTGACAGATATAATTATATAACGGAGGAAGCGGTTCATTTTGTTCAGCAGTATACAGACAAATATACAGTTGAAGATATGATGGTTTCATTTAGTGGCGGAAAGGATTCAACAGTTACCTCCCATATTGTCAATAGAGCGCTTGGAACAAATAAAGTTTTGCATGTGTTTGGCGATACAACACTGGAATTTCCTTATACACTTGAATATAAGAAACGTTTTAGCAAGAATGCGGAATCGCAGGGAGTTAAAATTCTTACGGCTAAAAACAGGGAGAAAAGTTTTGAAAAACTTTGTAAAATAGTAGGACCTCCGAGCAGAGTTATGCGATGGTGTTGTACAGTATTTAAAACCGGGGCAATTCAGAAAACAATTTCATCTGCATTTAAAGATAAGAATAATATTTTAAGCTTTCAGGGTATTCGTCATAGTGAATCTGTAAATAGAAGTAAATATGAAAGAGAGAGCGAAAGTCCTAAAATTTTAAAGCAGACTGTCGTCTCTCCAATTATTGATTGGATTGATTATGATGTCTGGTTATATATATTAACCACAAGGATAGATTTTAATTATGCGTACAGGCTTGGTTGGACACGAGTCGGTTGTTGGTGTTGTCCGAATAATGGCGGATGGTCAGAATTCCTCTCTAAGGTTCACATGTATGAACAGTATATTCAATGGCATGAATTGCTTGTGAACTTTGCAAAGCAAATTGGAAAGCCGGACCCGGAAACATATGTAAATGATGGAGGATGGAAAGCTCGGCAAGGAGGAAATGGACTTGCAGCAGCTCAGACGTCGGTGGTTTCATTTGAACCATGCGCGACGGATGAGAGGGCCTTCAATTATGACTTACAAAGACCAATTACAGACGAATTATATGAACTGTTTAAGCCATTTGGATATATTAACAAAGAACTGGGAAGTAAGCGTCTTGGTGAAGTCTATGTGATGGATAAGGCCGGTAAAGTGGTTTTGATACTTCAAGGCCGGATTGGTACTACAAAGTTAAAAGTGATTATAAAAGATATTCATATAGCAAAAGCAAGGACATTGTCAGTTGCAGAAGGAAAAGTCCAGTGCCAGCTTACAAAATATCAGATGTGTTTGGGGTGCAAGGCATGTGAAAGTGTATGCAGATTTGACGCTATTAGTGTAAGAGATGGCAGAACCGGGGAAGTTTCTTATTCAATAGATAGTGATAAATGCAAACGCTGCACAGAATGTGTTGGACATTTTGATGCGGGCTGTTATATGAAGAAAGTATTACGTATAAAGAGGGCATAGTATGGCAGTAAAAAAAGTTAAATTCAAATTACAGGGCCATGAGAAGTTTCCCTTAAGAGAAGGGTGGATTAATAAGGCGCTCATAATTATTCCTGATATACCGGACATTTTTATGAGAAAAGATGCTACGGATATATTTGGCATTGGAAGTAACATGGTTAAGTCTCTCAGGTACTGGATGAGAGCATTTGGTCTGACGACTGAAAAAGGTTCTTCGGGAGTCGAATTAACGGAAATTGGAAAATTAATTGCTAAATACGATTTGTATTTGGAGAACCCTTTTACGTTATGGATTTTGCATTCCTACATTTCTAAAAATAAAGAAGATGCAACGTCCTGGTTTATGTATTTCAACCATTGTGATGCAGATGAACTAAAAAAGAGCGAAATTGAAGCAATTTTATTAAGGGAAGTAAAGAAATATGTTGCAGGTCAAAATTTCTCTGAGAAATCATTAAGTAATGACGTGGATGTGCTGCTTAATATGTATAGTAATAAAAAAGAAAAATCAGACCCGGAGGATAAAAATATTTCTCCGTTTTCCCGACTGGCACTAATAAAAAATATAGATGGAAAATATATTAAAAATCATCCTGATAAAAACAACTTTTCAGAGATAGTAGTATTGTATGAGCTTCTCCTCATGTCAAAAGATACGGAGGGCGTTTCCATTGAGAAAGCGGTTCATGGTGAAAATGGATTGGCGAATATTTATAATTTGACAAGCGTAATGGCTAATGATTATTTCGATAGATTAGATTCGGCGGGATATATACATGTTAATAGAACGGCGGGGCTTGATATGATTTATTTCGTACAAAAAATAGAGGGCCTGGATATATTAGAGGACTACTATAAAAATTGTTAGCAGGTGATGGAATGGGGAAAATTGATTCGTTAAGGAATTTAATAGAGTTTGACAGCAATTTTAAAATAGCGATAAACCTGTATTTAAGTCTAAATAAAACGGATAAGGTATTAGGATATATACCTACAAAATCATCTGTTGTCTTTATGGGGGAATATATTAAGGCTGTATTGGAAAATAAAGAACAGGCAACATTATTGGTAGGACCTTATGGTAAAGGAAAATCTCATTTGCTCTTAGTTCTTCTTGCTGTGCTGTCTCTTGAGAGAACACAGGAGAATGCAGATATAATTGATAAACTTGTTGAAAAGATAAGAAAAGTTGATGAATCAGGAGAAAAGGTTGCCAGCCAAATCAGGAAGATATGGAATCGAGACAAATTTCTCCCCGTATTGATTACAGATACTACCGGTGATTTGAAGCAGGCTTTTTTATATGCATTAAATGATGCTCTTAAACGCGAAAAATTATTGGATTTAATTCCGGATACATATTACTCAATTGCACTAGACAGAATTGATGATTGGGAAAAAAATTATTTTGATACTTACGAGGTATTTGAACAGGAAATAACGCAGTGTGGAACAAGTCTGCCTAAGTTTAAAGCAGATTTAAAAATGTATTCAGAAGAAGCTTTGCATCTTTTTAAGTCCATTTATCCAAAGGTTACAGCAGGCAGCGAGTTTAATCCAATGGTTGTATCCGACGTATTGCCTTTATATAAGAGTATAGGCGAGAAACTCGTGGAGGAGTATAAGTATAGTGGAATTTATATTATTTTTGATGAGTTTAGCAAATTTATAGAAAGCCAAAACGGAATGGCTGTGGGCGCAAATATGAAATTGCTTCAGGATATTTGCGAGTTGGCAACAGACTCGCAAAATGCTCAGGTATATTTTACAATGGTTACGCACAAGAGTATAAAAGAATATGGAAGATATCTTTCTCAGGACATTATTAATTCTTTTACCGGAATTGAAGGGAGAGTTATTGAAAAATATTTTATTACTTCGTCCAAGAACAACTATGAGTTAATTAAGAGTGCAATTATAAAGAAAGAAGATGCACTTTGTGATATTCCGCATTATGATACGATTCTTGGTTCGTCTGCACTTGAAAAATATTATCAACTACCAGCATTTAGAAGTAATTTTATTGAAAGCGATTTTGATAATATTATTTTAAAAGGCTGCTACCCATTAAATCCGATTGCGGCATACTTATTATTGAATGTAAGTGAGAAAATTGCGCAAAATGAGAGAACACTGTTTACGTTCATTTCAAATGATGAACCTCATAGTATGGCCAGATTTGTATCAGCGCATTCAGAAGAAATGGAATGGAGTATCGGGGCAGACCTTATCTATGACTACTTTAGCTCTTTGTTAAAAAAAGAAATATCGAATGAATATGTTCACAACATTTGGCTAAGTGCAGAATACGCAATTGAGAAGTGCAGAACGGAAGAACAGAAAAAAATGATTAAAGCGTTGGCAATTGTTTTGATTGTCAATAAAGAGGATGAAATACCAGCGACAGATAAGTATTTGGGGCTATGTGTAAATACAGAGGACAGCACTGAAATAATTAGAGAGCTTGAAGACATGCAGCTGATTTATAAAAAGAGAGCTACAGATAGTTTTGTATTTAAGACAAGGGCTGGTTCTGAACTTAGAAAAGAGATAAGACGCCAAAGAGAGATTAAGGGGGATAATGTTAACTATTCGCAAGTGTTGTCAGATGTAACGGGAAAGTATTATATAATTCCTCGTAAATATAACACGGTACATATGATGACGCGTTTTTTTGTGAATCAATATATGAATGTAGAAGATTTTTTGAATATTGATTCTTCGGAAGCTCTACTTGGAGATTGCAGTGGAGATGGTAAAGTCATTACATTGTTTGGCTTCGGAGAAATTAATCAGGAGATAGTAAAAGAGCATTTCCTAAATTTGGCAGAGCCACGCTTAGTTGTTGTTTGTCCGAAAAAGGGGTTAACGGTTCTGGAACAATTGAAAGAATACGAAATCATTCGGGAATTGAGAGACAACAAGATATTTACATCTGATAATGAGATACTAAAGAAAGAGTTACCTTTGCTGGAAGAAGATTTAACTATCACATTAGAATTGTCAGTAGCTGATGTATATGAGAATGATACCGATACAGAAGTTTTATACTTTGACGGAAAAAAGGTAAAAACCGCAAAGACAGGGAATGAGGAATTTGCAGTAAACGAATGTTGTGAAAAAGTATTCACAAAAACTCCAATAATCAATAATGAAATGGTCAATCGCTCTGTTATTGGCACGGCTCAAACCAGAAAAGCAAGAAATAATATTATCCAAGCGTTGCTGTCCCATACAGATACAGAAGAATTTTACACAGGTTCTAATCAGGAAGCTACTATTTACAGGTCGCTTTTTTGTGTAACCAATATCATTAATGGTTCACCAGACAATAATATAAGTGATATCTTACAAGAGATAGACAGTTTCGTAGATTCCTGCTCTGATACAAAGGTTTCGCTGAAAATACTGCTTACACAATTAACATCGGCGCCATACGGTATGAGGGCTGCTTTAGTTCCATTCTATCTGGCGTATATTCTTGCGAACAGGCGCGAGGACATTATTGCATACTTTGTGGATAAAGAAATTCCGTTAAACGCGGATATTGTTGTAAATATGTGTGAACAGCCTGAAGATTATGCAATATACGTTTCGAAAGAAGATTTACAAAAAGAAAAATATTTAAGCGAATTGAACATACTTTTTCAAGTGAAGGATAATAGAAATCTGTCGGCAAATAGAATAAAAGATATTTTCATTTGTATGCAGAGGTGGTTCAGAGCCTTGCCACAGGTTGCAAGAAATATGATAAGCTTGGAGCAATATGTGGAATCAGAAGATACTGTTCGGGCGATGAGAGAGATTAAAAAAGCCATGCAAAAGGTGGAATTTAATCCGTTTGAGAGCCTGTTTGTTGAATTTCCGGAGATATTTCAGGCAGAGTCCTTAGAAGAATCATTTGAGATAATAAATAAATGTAAAATATATTACGATGATTATTTTACCTGGATTCAGGATAGGGTCATATCAGAAATATATGAAGCATGGGGAGGAAAAAGAAAAAAAGATTTATTTCATTGCCTGAAGGAATGGTACGAAAAACAGAGTAAGAGAGCCAAACAGGGATTATACAATGGACGAATGACTAATTTTATGTCAGCGATTGAAACACTGGATGTATATAGCGATGCTGAAATTGCTAAAAAAGTAGTTAAAGCCGTAACGGATGTATATATTGAAAACTGGAATACGGGAGCGTTTGAAGATTTTAACGAGGAATTAGCCACAGTAAAGAAAGAAATTGAATCTATACGAGATAAAGCATCAACAGGAGAAATGACGCTTTCTTTTACGCGAAGAAATGGTGAGCCTTTTGAAAAGACATATAGCCATGCCAGTGAGAGTACGGGAAGCGTGCTCAGGAATATTATTGAAGACACATTGGAAGAATATGATGATTTAAGCGTCAATGACAGGGTTTCAATCTTATTAGAAATGATTGAAAAAATTACAAAATAAGGATTAATGAGATGATTTATTTAGATAATGCGGCAACAACATTCCCAAAACCGGTTGCTGTTTATGATGCTATGGATAAAATGAACAGAGAGGGGGCTGTTAATGCAGGACGAGGCTCGTACAAACTTGCACAAGAGGCAAGTAAACTCATTACAGAAACTAAAGATTTACTTCGCAGATTAGTATATGCGGATATATCTGCGTCCGTAGTTTTTTCACCATCTGTAACAATTGCAATGAATCAAATAGTTAACGGATTAAGAATGAGAGAAAAAGCAGTTATCTATTTGTCGCCTTACGAACATAATGCAGTTGCGAGAAGTGTTCATGAAGCGGCTAAGAAAAAGAGATTTATTGTGAAAGAAATTCCAATCAATTCCAACTTGGAAATTGATTTGGATAAAATGAAGTATGAGTTTGCGAAAGATAAACCGGAGGCAGTTTTTTGCACACATGTGAGTAATGTTACCGGTTATATTCTGCCAGTGAAGGAAATATTTCAGGAATCAAAGAAATATAATTGCGTTAATATTCTTGATTCCGCTCAATCGATGGGATTAGTAGAAATTCATGTAAATTTAATGAAAGCAGATATAATAGCATTCACAGGACATAAAACTCTTTATGGTCCATTAGGGATAGGGGGATTTATCAATGTCTCAGGGGTTCCATTAGATGTTTTCATCAGTGGAGGAACGGGAAGCGACTCTCTTAATCTTGAAATGCCAGACGGAAAGGAATCAAGATATGAAGCCTCCAGTTGTAATATAGTTGCAGTTGCCGGGCTTAATGCTGCTCTCAAAAATATAGACCCGATGCTTTGCTTGAAGCGGGAGAAAGAGTTATCTGATTATTTGATAGAAAAGCTATCTTCTATGAAAGAAATTAAAGTGTATTTACCCGGAAATCAAAAGCAGCATGTTGGAATTGTTTCTTTTATAGTTGAAGGATTTAATTCAGAAGACATAGGAACAATTCTTGACGAGGACTTTGATATAGCTGTAAGAACAGGATATCACTGTGCGCCATTTATCCACAAATATTTGAAGGACTCCAGAACGCTTGGAACCGTCAGGGTGGGATTAGGGCAGTTTTCTACAACTGAAGATATTGATAAGCTGCTACTGGCTATTACTGATATTGTGAGGGAAAACGAATGAATCTATTAGAATATTTATTTAGCAATTAAGGAAATACCCTAGTACAACATTGCTTAAATAATAATGAATAAATGTTGCTTTTTTATTGTAGTCGGTGCATAATAATTCT
>QZDS01000026.1 GCA_009917455.1 bacterium 1xD8-48
GAGGATAAGAAAATAAAAGAAATGAAAAAAGAGCGGTAATTCGGGCTTTGTCGAGTTTCCGAGACTGCTCTAATTATGAAAGGGAGGATTAGGGAATGGATACAAGGAATTTGCCGCAGGCAAAAAAAGATATGGGAATTACAGCGTTTTTGAATCAGGACAGCGTAAAAAATCAGTTACAGCAGGCAGTCGGCAAGAACAGCATGAGGTTTGTTTCCTCTGTCGTGTCGGCGGTGACGGTTAATCCGGCGTTGCAGGAGTGTACGAACAAGTCTATCCTTTCCGCCGCACTTTTGGGGGAATCACTCAATCTTTCCCCGTCGCCCCAGCTTGGGCAGTATTACATGGTTCCCTACGAGAATAAGAAAGAGGGCACAAAGGTCGCACAGTTCCAGATGGGGTACAAGGGATATATCCAGCTTGCAATCCGCAGCGGGCAGTATAAAAAACTGAATGTGCTTGCTGTGAAAGAGGGGGAGCTGGTGCGGTTTGACCCTCTGACAGAGGAAATCGAAGTCAGGCTGATAGAGGACGAGGAAAAACGCGAGCAGGCGAAGACAATCGGCTACTACGCTATGTTTGAGTATATCAATGGCTTCAAGAAAGCGCTCTACTGGAGTAAAAAGAAAATGGCTTCTCATGCGGAAAAGTATTCTGCGGCATTTTCAAAAAACGGCGGATTGAAGTCCTTGGAACTTCTCGAACAGGGTAAAATTCCGCAAAAAGACTTGTGGAAGTATTCCAGTTTTTGGTTTAAAGATTTTGAGGCGATGGCATTCAAGACCATGCTCCGCCAGCTTATCAGCAAGTGGGGGATTATGAGTATTGAAATGCTGAGGGCTTATGAGGGAGATATGGCGGAAATCCGTGAGGACGGCACAAACCAGTATGTGGACAACGGACCGGAAGATGATAATGCGGAAGATACCTATGTAGACTCTACGGTTTCTGATGGAGCGGAGGACGCATTTGCCGGAAGGGAAATGGATGGACAGCAGGAACTTGACTTAGGCGGTGGCACAGATGAAGCTAAGTGATGATACCTATTACAGCAAAGAAGCGAACAAGGCCTTTTTCAGCGTGTCGCAGTATAAGGACTTCTGTAAGTGTGAGGCCATGGCCATGGCAAAAATCCGGGGTGATTTTGAGCAGAAGCAGACAAAAGCCATGCTTATCGGCACTTTGGTTGACTGGTGGTTTGAAGGGACGCTGGATAAGCTGCGCGGGGAATCCCCGAATATCTTCTACTGCCGCAACGGCGCGCTGCGGGCGGAGTTCCGCAAGGCAGACGAGATTATCAAGCGTGTACAGCGTGACGGACGTTTTATGCAGTATATGGGCGGCGAGAAGCAGAAAATCCTTACGTTTGAAATGTTCGGCGCACCTTGGAAAATGAAAATGGATTCTTTTGTGGAGGATATCTGCATCACCGATTTAAAGGTGGTGCAGAATTTTAAAAGCCTTGCATTCTGGCGGTATGACATTCAGGGCGCCGTATATGTTGAGGGCGCTGACGCTTGCGGTTATGGTTATCTGCCATTCTATTTAGCCGCCGTGACAAAGGAAGCGGTCCCGAATTTTGATATATTTCAGGTTGACAGGCCGACCCTTGACACGGCGCTCCGGGAGGTTGAAGGGAACATGCCGCGCTTCATCGCTGTAAAAGCAGGACTGGAAGAACCGCGCTACTGCGGCGTGTGCGATTACTGTAAGAGTGTGAAAAAAGCAAGGATAAGGAATTATTCGGAATTATTGGAGGGATAGGGAAATGACAGTAGAGCAAATTGAACTTAGGAAGATTTTAACACAAATGCTTGCGGATAACGGCATAAATAGGGAAACCATAGTCGACTTTGTCAAAGGAATCGTTGATGAAAAAGTGGACAGGGCAGTAGAAAGAATGATGCATGAAAAAGACATGGATTCTCTTATCAATTCTCATGTAAAAACCAGCATCAGAAGGGCGCTTCGTGAAGAGGTTTCGGACAAGGTGAGAAGAACACTGGGAAGCGCAAGTATATCTATTGAGTGTCATGAAAGGATAAAGGAACAATGAAATTAGTAAAAATATTACCCGACAAAATACAAATCAGGACGGATGATGCGGAGTTTGCAAACGCCCGCTTAAATGACCTCATATCCGTATCGGACGGCGAAGTGGAGCTTGTGACCATGATAGCCGCCATTACGGACAACGATGTGGAGACACAGATGGATGAGAACGCCATTATGGAAGAATTGCAACAGCCGTCTTTGAAAGTGATTGAGTGCTCTATTTTAGGAAGCATGATATGTGGGGATTTTAGACAGCAGATAGAAAGATATCCGAGTACTGATTCTTCCATCAAAAAAATAACTGAACATGAATTTGGTTCCATGCTTGCGGCTGATGCGTTTTTAAAAGCCAGTACCTTTCATCTTGGTAAATATGCAGGTCATGATATTCTGGCATATCTTGACGGAAACAAACTCTACCAGCGCCATTCCTGCATCGTAGGAAATACAGGCTGCGGTAAGTCCGAAACGGTCACGAAGATTATTGAGGAAACCGCAAAAAACACAAACTGCAATATCGTTATATTCGACATCCATGGCGAGTACAGCCAGCTTTCCTATGTGGACAGCATCAAGATGGGAGAGGTTTCGTTCCCGATATGGATGCTTGGGTTTGCGGATATGGCGGCGAACGTGCTGAAAGTGAAAGAGGACAGTACAGTGGTTATGTCGGCACTGCGGAAAGCGTACTATGAGCAGTGCCCGGACGGTAATGAGGGCAAGCCGTTGTGTTTTGTGTTTGGAGACATCTTGAAATATATAGAACAGTTAAATGAGGAAATGGTGGTGTCCGGATACACAAAGGAAGGGAATGTCAGATACGCAAAAGGCGAGTATAACGGAAAGCTGTCCGGCGTCATTAACACAATGGAAACACTGCTTGCAGATACAAGATATTCCTTTTTGTTTGACGTAATGGGACAAGCTTATTTATCTGACTTCCTCAACCGCATCATGGGCGACGGTATGCCGGTAAAGAACATTGACCTTTCCGGCATACCACATGATATAGCGGTGCTTATTATCGGGGCGATTACGAAGCTGATTTATAATATCCAAATCATGCAGAAGGACGCAAGGCCGATTACTCTTGTCTGTGACGAGGCGCACGTCTACATACCGACAGATTTCCAGCTTACGGCGGCGCAGCGGCGCATGGTGGAGATTTTCGAGAATATCGCTAAAGAGGGAAGAAAGTTTGGTATCACACTGTTTGTAGCTTCGCAACGTCCGTCCGAGCTCAACAAAACGATAATGGCACAGTGCGCGAATTACATTGTCATGAAACTCAACAACGAGAACGACAAGTCCATGATTAAAGGCATGATGCCGGCCGGCAGCGCCGACGTGATTGAGGCTGCTGCCATGTTCAGCCCCGGCGACTGCCTTGTGGTCGGGGACGCCTGCCCGATACCCCTTAAAATCCATGTGGAACTGGCAAAGGAGCGGCCACAGAGTAAGACCATAGATTTCTGGACGGAGTGGCAGAAAGAGCGTGAAGGCATGGATTATGCGGCCTGTCTGGAAGAATATCTGGAGAATTAAATAAGGAACCATTCATGATGAAAAGGAGGAAAAGAGATGGATTTATTGAACCTTGGGGAATTTGTAGGAGGGGCCCTGCAGGAAAAAGTGAATACGGCCATGCAGAAGGTCCTTGAAAACATGCGTGACCCGAACACGCCATGGAAGCCCAAAAGGCATATCAACATCAGGATTTCATTCACCCAGAATGAGGACAGGGACGATAGAAGGTTTTTCCGACAGGTTTGAGGTGGACAGGAAGAATCCACGGATAGAAATCCTGATAAGGGAGGTGGAGGTTTGAAATTACGGACAGGAGGTATCAGGGATGCCGAACCGGATAATTAAAGAATCTGTCTGCCGGAGTGATTCCATAGATTCCCTTTCATGGTTCGAGGAGGTTTTATTCTACAGGCTGATTGTGGTATGTGATGATTACGGACGGTTCGACGGGAGGCCGGCGATTATAAAGGGCGCGTGTTTCCCGTTAAAGGATATCAGGGTTGAGCAGATTGAAAAGGCTCTTGATAAGTTGTCCACGGTAGGAATGATTTGGAGATATAACGTCGGGGATAAATCCTTCTTACAATTGATAGCTTGGGAGCGGCACCAGCAGATACGTGCAAAAAAAAGCAAATATCCATCACCTGATGAAACCTGCAGTCATTTGATATCAGATGATAGCAAATGTCCCCGTAATCGAGAATCGAAATACGAGAATCGGGAATCGTATTCGAGAAACGGAAATGCGCGCGCGGTGGGTGAAGTGCGGCGTTTTGAGGAATTCCTTTCGGCATACCCAAAGGACTGTAACCGCTACCTGACCGAAACGGCATATATTGATTTATTGCTGACGGGAAAGATTACGGAGGACGAGCTTGTTAAATGTGCCCGGAATTACACGGAGGCATGCAGGGTTTTAGAGACCCGGGAAAGGTATATCAGGAATGCTGAAAATTTCCTGAAAGACTTTGTGTTCGAAAAATATCTTCCAGGGAGGTACAGGAAGCCGGAGACAGGGAATAAATCAGGATTTAATGATTTTATGCAGAGGGATTATAACTTTGAGCAGCTTGAAAAAGAGATACTGAGCAATTAACAGGAGTGGTAAGCAATGATAGAGAATGAATACAGGCACAATGCCCGCTTCCGTGCCTATGTGGATAACTACTGCAGGCGAAGCGGCCTGACAGTAGGGCAGGCGCTTTGTCAGGACGAAGTGAGGCGGGCGTTCTGGCATTATACGGAGGTTTAGGGATGAAGATAATTATACAGATAGACGGCTGGAAGCCGGATGATAAGAAGCAAATCGTGAATTCCATCAGGGGTTTTGTGAAATCCCTTGGGAAAAGATTTGGATTCCGGATGAAATTCCGGGAAACGGACTAATGAAAGCAGTAATGAAATACCCGGGGAGCAAATGGGGGATAGCGGACTGGATAATCAGTTTCTTCCCGGAGCACCACAGCTACCTGGAAGCGTTTTTCGGGAGCGGAGCTGTGCTTTTTAACAAGCCAAGGTCGGATATAGAGACCGTAAACGACCTGGACGGGAACGTGGTGAACCTTTTTGAGTGGATAAAGAAAGACCCGGAGAAGCTGGCTCATGAGATTTACTATACCCCATACGCCAGAACAGTCTATGAGGATGCCTTTGCATCAGAGCCGGAAGACAGCTTACAGAAAGCAGTGAACTTTTGCATACGACTCAACATGGGGCATGGGTTCCGGACGAACGGGGGGAAAGTAGGCTGGAAGAATGATGTACAGGGGCGGGAACGTGCCTATGCTGCTGTGGACTGGGTAAAACTGCCGGGGAAAATCCTGCAGGCGGCAGAACGGCTCCGGGGTGTCCAGATAGAGAACAGGCCGGCAGCAGGCCTGATTGAGCGTTTTAATTATCCAAACGTGTTGGTGTATGCCGACCCGCCGTATGTCTTAAGCACGAGGCACGGGAAGCAGTACCGGCATGAGCTGGACGATAAAGGCCAGAATGATTTACTGGACGTGTTGCTTGCACACAAAGGGCCAGTGGTGTTATCGGGATATGACAATGACCTGTATAATGACCGGCTGAAAGGCTGGCACAGGGAAGAAACGGTCAGTTACTCCCAGGTGTGTAGTAAAAAGCGGGAAATATTGTGGATGAATTTTGAACCAGATAAACAAATGCGGCTAGAGGATTATCTGGCCGGGGAATAAGGGAGAAAGGAGCCGGAGCCTCCGGCCGGGGTAACGTGTACACGGGCTCCTTTCAGGGAAATGGCAAAGACAAATAAAATTGTAGAAGAGGGAGTGCAGACAGATTATACAAGTGTGATTGTGAGCTACTCCAACGGGATTGACAGCACAGGGGCATTGTATTGGGCTTTGAAAGAATTTCCAAAGGAGAAGATATTTCTCTTGTACTGTGATACCGGATTTGAGTATCCGGAAAATATACAAATGTTTTACCGGACAGCAAAATTTTTAGGCATTAAGCCTGTCCTTCTCCGGCATCCGAAAGGATTTTTAAATTTATTGCTGGAAGAGAGGTTGAAATGGCCGGATATGAAAAACCGTTGGTGTACGGCATACCTGAAAACCGGTGTGACAGATAAATGGATACGTGCGAACCGCCAGATATTGGGCAATAGATGTCTTTTTATATCCGGCGAACGCCGGGATGAAAGCCGGGGAAGGAAAAACCTCCCGGAAATAGAGTATCACAGCACAACGTTATGGACAAAACGGAAGGGGGATTTTACCTGCCACTGGTACCGGCCTTGTCTGGATTATGAAAAAGGGAAGATGTTTGAGCAGGGGAGAAAGCTGCATCTGGAACCTCATTTCTGTTATGAATATCTGGGCCGGTGTAGCTGTATGGCCTGTATGTTTATGAACGAACAGCACGCGATAGAGAATATGAAGCGGTATCCGGAACAGATTCAGCCGTTTATTCAGGCAGAGATTAAATTGTCTCATACATGGAAAAAGGGAAAGGGATTAGAGGAATTATGGAACCAGTGCCATGATATAGATGATGTGCAGGGTGAAAATGATTCTGGAGAGGAAAGCAGTCAGACGAGCTTGTTTGATTTGCCAGGGATGCCATGAAAGACGGATTAATAATAGACTGCTTCGCGGGCGGGGGCGGTACCGGCCAGCACCTGAAAGAACCGCTCCATACCGTAGTGACAAGGGACAGATTCGCATTAATTACAGTCCTGGGGAATGAATATGTGCTGATGGATATCTGTTTGCGGATGCTGAAGCCTGAAGAGCTGAAGCTGGGGCAGGGATTCCCAAAGGATTATATCATAGACCATGATTATACCGGCAGCAGGTATCCGGTCAGCAAGCAGGTGGCGAGGATAGGCAATAGTGTGGTGCCGGTAATGGCACAGAAGCTGGTGGAGACCAACTGTGGATACCTGAAATCAGGGGAGCGGATGCCGAATATGGGAATAGAGGAAGGAAAAGGCGGGCAGTTTAAATTTGCATAACAAAGGCCTTTTGGTACATATCACATAAAATCATAATTACCTGCCGATGGGGCTTCCCTTCGGGGGAGTCCCGGAAAGGAGGGGATATGAGAGAGATTTTATTTAGAGGAAAGCACACCCATGTATTGCAAGCAAACAAACATCTTAATGGGATTTGGGTTTATGGGTATCTGGGAGACAGAAATTACATCAATTCGCCGGAACTTGAGGGAGAGTTTCTGGTTGATGAGGATACTGTCTGCCAGTACACCGGCTTGACTGACAAGAACGGCAGAAAAATATTCGAAAATGATATTCTGGAATTTACGGCCAGTGACGATTGCAAGTCAAATTATATCATCTTTTGGAACGAGGTGGAATGGAGTACTAGGGAGATGGAATTAGATGCCGTTGACAATTGCTGGTACTGGAATCCAGATGAATGGGAAGTTGTCGGAAATATTTTTGATAATTCTGAACTGATAGGGAAAGAAAGGACTGAACCGTGGAAAGAGCATCTTATGAGTAAATTCAGCGAGGTAAATTAAACTTTAGCGGAGGTAACTTTGAACGAGACAGTGATAATTCGTGATGGAGTTTATATTTGTCCTGTTTGTGGAAGTAAACGTATTACTGAAGCAATGCAGGCGGTGATACTAAAGAAGTGTGATGCTAACACCAGAACAATAATTAGCACCATTACAAACAAACCTTACATGAGTAACAGAGATAAAGCGTTTGAGTATGACTGTGCTTCGCCGAGCGGCGTAGGATGTTGGTTTTATGTCTGTCGTAAGTGTGGATGGGAAAGCGGGTTATACGTAGAATAAACTTTAGCGGAGATAAAGGAAAATGAAAATAGGGGATTTAATTATTATCGGTGGAAGTAAATATAGGATAATCCGGGAATCCAGTAAAAATTTCTGCTTAAATGATTTGGAAGCAGGCGGATGTATCGGGCACGTGGCATGGACGATGGAATACCTGCAGAATTATTTTGCAGAAAGAGCCATCAGTTTTGATGTAGAGAACCAGACTATAGGGATTTATCCTATTTGAAATTTTAAACTTTAAGGAAGAAGAAAAAAATGAGCGGAATGACATGTGATGTAACTGGATGCAGATGGAATGATGGGTGCGGTGGGTGTGATTGTGATGGCATTTATATATCGGATGCCGAGACAGGAGAACCTGCTTGCATGAGTGTGGAGTATTCGGAGGATTAAACTTTAGCGGAGTAAGAATTGACGATTCTCATAAAAAAAGTAAAGCAGGTGGACATATGAAAGAAAAAGTTGATTTGAAAGAGCTGGCAGCAGGCTTTGAGATGAAAGTAGGGGAGCTGGCGGAGTTCCTCGGGTATTCGAAGCAGGCATTATGCCAGATGAATGATGGAACCAATGGCGTATGTACCGGCAGGTATTATGCGGCGCTGAAGCTCTTGGTTTTCCAGAGCGACAAGCTATATGAAGATGATTTAAAGCGGGCTTTGGAGAGAAAGCAGTCCAGAGAGAAGATGGTTCGTCGAATGTGTAACAGTGTCGGAGCTATCAATGTTGTGAAGTAGGCAGGATTATAGTAGGGGAGAAAGTACTATGGATACAAGAAAAAGATATCAAATCATGTGCCCGCATTGTGGAAAAGTGCAGTATGCTTGCAAATCAATATTTCACGAATGGGGTATACCAGAAGGAGGGCATGGAACTTGCTTAGAATGTAAAGGAGCTATGCGGTTAATTTTTAATGAAGAAGAGCAAAGTATGAAAGCGGAAAGATGGGAGAATTAAACTTTAGCGAGGCGAGAGATGAGACGAGCTGTATATTTTGATTATTTTGTAGATGATTGCCCATATTTCAATGGAAATGTTGATGTAAATAACGGATATGGGTGTGACCATCCCGAGCAGGAAGAAAGGGATTTCGGACAAGGAAAGTGCTATTGCCGGTCTTGCCCATTAGGCTATCCGGCAGACGAAGAAAGTCTCCTTGAAACAGATATTGAGTGGGTGGATGGTAAACCTGAATCGGCAGATGCAATGGAAGAGTACTCATATATTATTGAGAATTATGAAAGACACAGAGAATTAAACTTTGGCGGAGGTGTAGTGTGGTAAAAATCCAGAAATGCAGAAGACATGGCGTTTGTAATGACTGTGGAAGACAGCAAGACGAGAACGTCAATATATGGGAAGTAAAAGCCTCTTCAATAGGCCAGGGGTGGACTACTCTTATGTTTTGTAGGGATTGTTTAGCGGCGCTCAATGCAGCGATAGCAATTACCGTATTTGACAACAGGATTTGATTTAAACTTTAGTGGAGGTAGGATAGTGACACGATATGAGGTAATAAGCAAGGATTACATATCGAACTGCTTAATAGAGGTCATAAAAGCAAAGATGCGAAATCCTCAAGTGAAAATATATTTTTGCAGGCCAAGAATAACAGAGAATGGAAATTTTCAATCATTGCATTTTATGTGGGAGGACGAAAATGGCAGTTATGATTTTTCTGAGCCAGAGGCAGCAGGACTCCCACCATGGAAGCAGTTTTTATTTAAAGGCCATATCAGGAAATTCAAAAAAGGCTTTGCGGAAAAGTATGCCGCATATAGAAATGGTATTAAACTTTAGCGGAGGTGGCGGATGGAAAGAAAAGTATTTTTTACATTGATACATAAAAGGGATTTCACAGGTATTAAACAGGTAGACGGATTTGAATTTAGTATCAAAAATATTGAATTTTATGGGTATGTGGATACTGAAAAAAATAAGGTTTATATTATTGACCCCAAAACTGGGAGAAGCGTTTATGACTTACCTGTTTTTGATGATTACCGAGGAATTAATGCAATTAAATATACAGTTGACAGCCTAAAAGAAGATGAACATACTTTGGAAGCATTTGAGCTGAAAAGGCATACAGAAAAGTACAAGTTAATGAAGAAGGCATTCAATTCTTTCTTACGCGGAGCAGAGCTTGAGAAAAGATGTAAACAAGTCCGCTAAACTGGCCTTAAGGATTTGATAATGTATTAATGTGTATGGGAAGGAGAAAGAGGGTATGGCAAGACCAAAATCAGAAAATAAATTTATCCGGAAGGATATCACAATGGAGCCGGAGCAGTACCGGAAGCTGACGGAATACTGCGAAAGTATTGAGCGGCCTCTGTCATGGGTGATAAGGAAAGCAGTAAAGGAGTATTTGGAAAATAACGTAGCTTAAATGCGTATTGATACACATTAAAACTGGCCTTTAGCGGAGTAAGGAGGTGGGGATGATGTATAAAGCAAAGAATGTTGATACAGATAAAGCATTAAAATATCTTGAAGATACCAGTAAATATCAATTCGAGATGGAAAATTTGGAAATTGCAAAGGTGCAGAAATACTACGAGGGAATAAGAAAGGGATTGGGTATTGCAAAGGGGATTTTCGAGTGTTCAAACTTTGAACAGAAAGAAGAGCCTACATATGAGAACGGTGTATTGGATTTTATTTATGAGTTAGGCAAAGAACTGGATATTTTGACACAAGATATAAGAGAGAACGTTACCTCTGTGGATGATGCTTGTGCAGTATTGGCGGAGCGTATCAAAAATCCGGATAATGAATTAGAACAGTAAAAAATGAATCAATCCGGCAGCAGTTCTGAAACAATGAAACAGGCGGTACACCACTCGCCAAAGTAACTGTACCGCCTCACCGCTTAAGGATATATTTTATAGAGAAGGGGAAGTTTGTTATGGATAAGAAAATTTTATCTGACTATATAGATGCGTGCGAATTGGTAAAGGAAACTGAATATGATATTAGCCGAATGAGGAAAATTGAGATGGAACATGCACAAGTGGTTGGAAGTAATCCTGATTTTCCTTATCAGAAAATGAGTTTTCATGTTTCAGGTGTAACAGAAATATATTTTGATGCTGAAAGTGTGAAAAAAGAAAAAAATTTATTGATAGAACGAAAACAGCGAGCAGAAAATCTAAAATCAGAAATAGAAAAGTGGATGAATACGATACCTGCTAGAATGCAGCGTATAATCAGGTTGAAGTATTTTGAAGGAAAACTCTGGAAAGAAATCGCTGCTCAGATGGGGCGAAATGCTACGGCAGATAGCGTAAGAATGGAATTTGAAAGATTTTTATCAAAAAAATGAAAGTTTGTTCGATATGTTCACACTGTTCGTTTTTCATTTGGTAAAATATAAAATGAAGTTAGTGTAAAGACATACTTCTCCCCAAATACATTTTTTGAGAATACCTAGCTGGTGAACAGTTGGGTATTTTTATATTACTTATAGGTAATATGGTAAATTCTCGTATTTTGGTGTACGATGTAGAAAAACGTATTGGAGGATTTGGTATGTATGAAAGACATGAACAATTATTCGAATTAGAAGATAACTGTGTTTTATGGAAATATATGAGCTTTTCCAAATTTGTTAATATGTTGAGTGGAAAGATATATTTCAATCGGTTGGATAATTTTGAAGATGTATTCGAGGGGACTTTTCCACATTATAACGCGATGCATAGAGACGAGATATACGGAGAAGATATTATTCCTAAGAATATTTTTGATATGATGGAAAAGGCAATGAAAAACTGGTTATATGTATCGTGTTTTCATAAAAATGAATATGAAACCGCTTTTATGTGGAAACAGTATGCAGATAATGATGGAATAGCAATAAAAACAACATTTGAAAGACTAAAGATGGCGTTCAGCAATACAAAAGAAGCGATATATATAAGTAATGTTCAGTATATAGATTATGATAAGGAGTTTATGCCAGAGGGAAACGGGATGTATTTGGCAGTGCATAAAAGAAAAAGTTTTGAGCCTGAAAGAGAAGTCAGGTGCATAAATGTGGGAATGCCTAAAAGTAAACCGAACCCGAGTAATCCAAGGGAATTAATTGCTGACATAAATGAAAAAACGCCTGTGGGGAGATTTATTGATATAGACATGGAAGAATTAATAGAGGAGATATACATATCTCCATATGCTGCATCCTATATTAAAGAGAATGTAGAGTTAATTGCAAGTAAATTTAATATTTCAGCAAAAATTATTCAGTCAAAATTATTTACACTGAATTAAACTCATGGAAAAGGAGATATCTCTGGCTGTCTCTTTTCTTTTTCCCAAAACAAACGAATGAGAGGTGGTGATTGTGTCAAGAAAGCCAGATAAGCGGATAGAACAGGCAAAAGCCCTGTATCTGAAAGGCTTGAAATTAATAGATATTTCGAAGCAGCTTGACCTACCCGAGGGAACGGTCCGAAGGTGGAAAAGTACTTATAAATGGGATAACGAGCGTTCGGATAAAGAAAGCGAACGTTCGGATAAAAATAAAGGTGCCCAGCCCGGTAACAAAAATGCTTCCGGACATGGCGCGCCAAAGAAAAACAGCAACGCAGAAAAGCATGGTCTTTTCCGGAAATACCTTCCGGAGGAGACCTTTTCTATTATAGACGAAATGCAGGATAAAAGTCCCCTTGACCTGATTTGGGATGCGATACAGATTCAGTATGCGGCCATCATCCGGTCACAGCAGATTATGTATGTGACTGATAAAAATGATAAAACCATTGAAAAAGTCGGTACGCAGGACGGAAATGTTATCGGTGAGAAATGGGAAGTCCAGCAGGCATGGGATAAACAGGCAGGGTTCTTAAAAGCGCAGAGCCGGGCAATTGATTCCTTAAAAAGCATGATAAAAGATTATCTGCAGTTGGAGGGAGCGAGTAAAGCGGATGCCAAAGAGCAGGTAGAGGACTGGAAAGCGGCGATAATCGCCATAGCAAAACGGAGAAGGGAAAAAGCAGATGGAGGAGCTGACTGACGTTTTGGAAATTTATTATGATAATCCCACTGCTTTTCTGGAAGACATGCTTGACATGAATTGTGATGACTGGCAGCGGGAGGTCGCTGCTGACATGGCAGACTTTTCAAAAGTGGCAGTAAAGTCCGGCCAGGGTGTGGGAAAGACAGCGCTGGAGGCTGGCCTTATTATATGGTTCATAGTATGCCGCCCATATTCCAAAGTGATAGCAACAGCGCCTACCATGCAACAGCTTTACGATGTACTGTGGGCAGAGATTTCCAAATGGCTTGATTCATCTAAAGTAAAGAATCTCCTGACATGGACGAAAACCAAGGTTTATATGAATGGGGATTCCGAACGGTGGTTTGCTACGGCAAAGACAGCAACGAAGCCGGAGAATATGCAGGGCTTCCACGAGGACCATATGCTGATTGTGGTGGATGAAGCAAGCGGCGTCGCTGACCCGATTATGGAAGCGATACTTGGAACGCTGACAGGTGATGACAACAAGCTGCTCCTGATGGGGAACCCGAACAGGATTGAAGGGGTGTTTTTTGACGCATTCAACACGGACAGGGATAAATTTAAAACCCATACGGTGAGCAGCCGTAATTCTAAGCGTACATCGAGAGATAATATTGCAATGCTGGAATTAAAGTATGGAAAGGATTCTGACGTTGTGAGGGTACGCATAGATGGACAGTTTCCCAAGGGTGCGCTTGATTCGTTTATATCGCTTGAGACAGTGGAACTGGCCAGCTCCGCGCTTAATAAAATAAAGCAGTCTGACATTGACTCTGCAAAGGTGCTTCATATTGGCGTGGACGTTGCCCGGTTTGGTGATGACAAAACCGTGATTACTGTAAGAATCAGCACAAAAATTTTTGAGTTCCGGAAGTATAGTAAAAAAGGAACAATGGAAACAGCCGGAAATGTGATTATGTGTTGTAAAGAATACATGAAGCGTTTCTCCCACCTGAAAAAATGTATGATTAAGGTGGATGATACAGGCGTTGGCGGCGGTGTGACTGACCGGTTGAATGAGGTATTAAGGGAAGACAGGCTTCCGTTCACAGTAATTCCGGTCAACAATGGAGAGTCTGCCACAGATGAATATTATTTTAACCTTGGAGGCCAGCTATGGGGGAATGTGAAGGAGCTTCTGGAAATCAATTTTTCTAATAATCTGCAGGGAAAAAATGATGTTCAGATAGAGCTGCCGGATGATGAAGAAATGATTAAGCAGTTGAGCGTCAGAAAATACCATATGACTTCGAAAGGTAAGATTCAACTGGAAACAAAAAAGGAAATGAAAGAGCGGGGGATTGGTTCGCCGGATACAGCGGATTCCCTTGCCCTTGCTTTTTACGAACCTGATACATGGCTGTATTGATAAAGGCGGTGAAAATATGCTGACAGTGGCTGAAATAAAGCATTTTATAGACGAGGATGCATCCTCAGAAAAGAAAAAGATGGCAAAACTGGGAATGAAATATTATGAGGGTGAGCATAAAATCATGGGGTCACGCCTTTTTTATGTGGATGCCGATGGAAAAGTCCAAGAGGACCTTTTAAGGAGTAATATAAAGATTTCA
The DNA here is from genome assembly GCA_009917455.1 of bacterium 1xD8-48. Lineage (GTDB taxonomy): Bacteria > Bacillota > Clostridia > Lachnospirales > Lachnospiraceae > Suilimivivens. Next base: position 14,470 of record QZDS01000026.1, read on the forward strand.
CACCCCTTTTTTACAGAGTTGGTTGACCAGCAGGTGCAGTATATGCTTTCCGGAGACGGAGATTTTATCAAATCGGATATGCCTGAACTGCAGGAAAAGCTGAATGTTTATTTTGATGATTCTTTCTGGGCGGAAGTGTATGAAATGCTTACCGGATGCATTGCCAAGGGTTTTGATTATATGTACGCTTATCAGACCGCAGATGACAGGATTGGTTTTCAGTGGGCAGATTCCATGGGAGTGGTGGAGGTCAGGGCAAAGGACACGGACGATAAGACAGAATACATGATATTCTGGTATATTGACCGTGTAGAAAAGGGTAAAAAGACCATTAAGAGAATCCGTGTATGGGATAAGAAGCAGGTTTATTATTATGTCCAGGTGAATGACGGAGCAATCGTGGAGGATGCAGATGCGGAATTAAATCCGAAGCCTCATATCGTTTCAATTGAAAGCGGGGAAAGATACGGTTCCTCTTTTGGCTTTATCCCCTTTTTCAGACTGGACAACGGTTCAAAGCAGTTCAGTGGTTTAAAACCGATTAAAAGCCTGATAGATGATTACGATTTGATGGCCTGCAGCCTTTCAAATAATTTACAGGATTTTACAGATGCCATTTATGTTGTGTCAGGTTATCAGGGAGCAGACCTTGATGAAATGATTCAGAATATGAGAACCAAAAAGCATATCGGGGTAAATAAAGATGGCGGCGTAGAGATTAAGACAATAGATATTCCCTATCAGGCGCGGCAGGCAAAGCTGGAACTGGATGAAAAGAATATTTACCGCTTCGGAATGGGGTTTAATTCCGCACAACTTGGGGATGGCAATATTACTAACATTGTAATTAAAAGCCGGTATGCACTGCTTGACTTGAAATGCAATAAGCTGGAAATCCGGCTGAAGGAATTTTTAAGAAAAATTATTAAGATTGTGCTGGATGAAATCAACCGGAAGGAAGGTACAGATTACCGGATGAAGGATGTGTATTTCAGCTTCCAGCGTGAAGTAATGACCAATGCGCAGGACAATGCACAGATAGAGCTTCTGGATGCACAGAAGCAGGGGCAGCTTCTTGATAATCTTTTGAAAGTAAGCAATATTGTTGATGAGGAAACGGTTATTCGGGAGATTTGCGCAATATTGGATATTGATTATGACGAGGTAACAAGCAGGCTTCCGGCAGATGAGGAAAAAGAAGCAATAAAAACAGGCCAGGACTTAAAGAATCTTGTTCCTGATGATGGAGGCGGCGGTGCTGATGAACAGACGGCAGCTTGAAGTGCAGAGAGACCATGCAGATGATGAAAAGAAGGTCATTCAGCAGCTAAAGCAGATATATGCGCAGGCAAGGAAGGACTGTGAGGCGAAAATCCGGGCGCTTTCCGGAAGGACGGACATGGAAAATTTACAGTCTATTATCTGGCAGAGGCAGTATCAGGATGCGCTAAAGGCGCAGCTTGACGGAATCCTTGATATCCTTAATGCAAATTCTTTTAAAACGATTGCTGATTATCTGGGAGAATGCTATGAAAACGGATTCTTCGGGACACTGTATGATTTGCAGGGGCAGGGAATCCCACTGATATTTCCCATTAATCAGGAAGAGGCAACAGAGGCTTTGCATGTAGATTCAAAGATATCACAGGGGTATTACCAGAGGCTTGGGGAAGATGCTTCTGCTTTGAAAAAATCAATCCGGGCTGAGCTTTCAAGAGGCATTGTCAATGGGGAATCATGGAACCAGATTGCGGTACATATAGCGAACGGCATGAACAGTCCGTTTAATAAGGCGTTTAATAATGCTTTGCGGATTGCAAGGACAGAGGGGCACAGGGTACAGCAGGAAGCTACCTGGCATTGCCAACAGCGGGCAAAGAGAAAAGGGGCCGATGTGGTAAAACAATGGGATTCCACTCTTGATGGCGCCACAAGGCCGCATCATGTGGAGCTGGACGGCCAGGTGAGGGAACTTGAGGAACCATTTGAAGTGGCGGGACATACAGCAATGTACCCCGGGGGCTTTGGCATAGCAAGCGAGGATATTCATTGCCGGTGCATTTCACTGCAGAGGGCCAGATGGGCATTATCGGAAGAGGAAATTTATGATAAATGGAACGGGGATAAAAATGAACTTGTCAGGGTAAAAGCAAAGACTTATAATGAATTTAAGGAAAAAGTAAAAACACATCTGATGAAGATAAAGTTTCCTGATGATGTGTATAAAATCAGGGGGGTTACAAAAGAAGTTCGTAAAGAACTGGAAAGTGCATTGCAAAAGTTAAAGTCAGAATACGATATTCGATTAAATTCTATCTTTGTTGAGAAGACAGATGAAAAAGATATTTTTGTTACAGGGTACCATGATGGCGTAGTTGATATGATAATTAATCAAAATGCTGATTTTAATGAAATTATCCGTAGGATTCCGCAGTATTATGCAATAGGAAAATTTGCCGGGAAATCTCTTGAGGATTATATGGCTCACGAAATGGCTCATGTTATGCTTTATCAGGATTGCAAAAGTGATAATGAATACTGCGCCAAATATCAGCAGATAGAAAATTTATATGATATCATGGCGGGAATATCAGGGTATGCGGATAAATTACAATCGGGAAATGAAGCACTTGCAGAGGCATTTGTCAGAGTGCGAAACAATGAAAGCATTTCACCAATAGTAAAAGTATTAGTGGAATCTTATTTTGGAGGGTTAAAGAAGTGAGGCTGCCGAATTGTGATTTTTGTAAACATTTTCATAAGAATAAGGATGATAAGATGTGCTGTGATGCTTTCCCTACTGGAATTCCGCCAGAAAAAATAACATGGGGAAATGAGAATGCTGAATGCGCAAACGGAATAAAATATGAAAAAGAGGGTGGTCTGCAGGGAGAATTTGTTCCAGAGAAAGGTAGCTTATTGGAAAAAATGTATCGAATTTAAGAAGCGATTTAGGATAGAAAAGACAGTCAAACGGCTGTCTTTTTTATATGCCCCAAACCGGATACATGGCATTAAAACTGTAAGCCGGAATATCTCTTGCGTACAGAGAAAAAAACAGGCGCTGCATGGCGGGAGAAACCGCATAAAACGGAATGCATGAAAGGAAAAATATGAAACTCGAAGAACTGTTAAGCAAGGAACTCTATGAACAGGTTAAGGCGGCAATTGATGCGGCAAATGCGAAAGAACCGGATAAGCTGAAACATATAAGGTATGCGGATTTATCGGAAGGAAATTATGTTTCCAAAGAAAAGTATGCGTCACTGGAAACGGATAACGGCTCCATAGCCGAACAGCTGAAAACCGCGCAGGGGCTGATTGAGCAGTTGAAAAAGGGCACAGGTGATAACGAAGCACTGCAGGGAAAAATTACGGAATACGAGGGAACCGTTTCGGCGTTGCAGGAGCAGCTGAAACAGGAAAAACTTGATTCCGCTGTAAAAATTGCGCTTTTGGAGTCCGGCTGTAAGGACATAGATTATATCTCCTTTAAGCTGAAAGAAAAAGGCGAGCTGTCACTTGATGAGGCCGGAAAAGTCAAAAGCATGGATGATAAGCTGGCGGCACTTAAGACACAGTATCCGACACAGTTTGAAAGCTCCAAAGGCGGCAGAATCGAAGAGGACAGACTTCCGGGAGCTGATGATAAAAGCGGCGGAGCAGAAGCTCCCAAAACACTGGCAGAGGCGTTGAAACAAAGATATGAGGAAAACGCAGAGTAAAGAAAGGTTAAAAAGGTGAAGAATTATGGCAGTTATGACATTAGATGAATTGAAAAAAGGGATGGAGGACAAGGTTTTTGACCAGATTGTGGACATTTTTCTCAGGCAGTCGGCCATTCTGCAGAAATTGCAGTTTGACGACTGTGTCTCCGCATCCGGGGGTGGCTCAACTATGAAATATAAATATCTTCGTAAAGTTCTCCCCGCAATGGCCCAGTTTCGAAAATTAAATGCGCCTTATACGGCGTCCACCGCAACAAAAAAGGAATTTGAGGCCAGCCTTGCCATTATGGGCGGTGAAGTCCAGCTTGACAGGGTATTAAATAAGGTGGCAGGGAAATTTGATAACCTTGCCTACCAGATTGAGGAACACATTAAAGCAGTGGTTTCTCTTTTCCATTATACCCTGATTAACGGTGATGCCGCTGCCACGTCTGCGACAGATAATCCTGAATTTGAGGGACTTGATTCCATGCTGGCGGGAACTTCTACCGAGTTTGGCACTGAAAAGGTAATTGATTTGTCTAATATCGAAAAGCTGAAAGCCAATGCAGATGAATTTTACGAGGCGCTGAATCTGCTGATTAGAACTACGGACGCAGATGCGCTTCTTTTAAACACGGAGGCAATAGCGAAGATTCAGACGGTAGCAAGGGTTCTTGGCTACAAGACCGAATCAGAGACCGCCTTTGGGAGAAAGATTACCAGTATTGACGGCGTTCAGTTTATGGACTTGCAGAATCATTATATCGTTTCGGGAGAAGGTGCTTCGGCAAAAACTGCTGTGAATGCGGTTGTGAAAAAGGGAATTTCCCGGAAGGTCGGCTCTGGTGAATCAGTTCCGGACACAACCGGGCTGACAGATATTTATGCAGTTAAATTTGACGCGAATGACGGTTTCCATGGAATCAGCTTAAACGGCAGCGCGGTTATCGACAAGTATCTGCCTGATTTCAATAAGCCGGGCGTGATGAAGAATGCCGAGGTTGAAATGATTGCCGCTACTGTGCTTAAGAACACGGAGCATGCAGGTGTACTCAGAAATATTAAAATTGCGTGACAGGAAAGGAAGGGTGATGAAATATGGCAGGTAGAAAAACGGAAACAGGGCAGACAGCGGTACAGGAAAACCTTACAGAAGCGCTTTCTGTAACGGCGTCGGAAAATGCGGCAGAGGAAAGCCAGGAAACAGAGAAAGAAAAGTCCTGGATAGTGGAAATTGTAAACAATCCGGATTATTGCGGGGTCGGGGCAGGGGGCATTCAGTTTGCCAATGGGCAGGCCTTAATCAAATCCGAAAGAATGGCCGCATGGTTTAAAGAGCATAAGGGTTACAAAGTAGCTGAACAGTAAAAGAAAAGGCGGGAACCTGTATGATAATAAAAAGTGAAACGCTGGCAGCAATGGAGGAATTTAAGGGGATGGATATTAATGCCCTTTCCACGAAGCTGGAAGCAATTGAAAGTCTTATCAGGTCGTATACCAACAATAACTTTCAAAACCGTATGATGCGGATGGAAGTCCCGGCAGTCAATGGAGTGCTGCTGGGGCATTCGCCTTATTTTGAAATAGGGGATACCCTGCAGATATCTCAGTCCACGGTAAATGACGGCCTGTATGCGGTAAAAGAGATTACGGAATATGCCGTTTCTCTGGATAAAAAGCTGTATGATTCTCCGCTTAACACGGCGACGAAAGTAATTTATCCCGCAGACGTGAAAAAGGGCGTTATTGACCTGATGATATGGGAGAAAAATAACCGGCAGAAAGTGGGTATCAAATCGGAAACCTTATCACGTCATTCAGTTACCTATTATGACCAGGATTCAAATAATCAGGTTATGGGGTATCCGGTATCTTTACTTGGTTTTCTGAAACCATACGTGAAGCCGAGGTTTTGATTATGAATATTGGAGGAAATAAAGAAGCAGTTATTCAGGTAAAGGACATTACGAATAATGAAATCGGAGAGGATGTTCCGATATGGATGAATGCATTGCCCGTTATGGGGTGGCTGGATTTAATGACGGGTGATTCGGGGAGCGAGAAATATAACGCTAAAATGCAGGAATCCACCCATATTTTTCTGTGTGATTATTTTCCATTGGCATATTCCGGGGATGAAAAGGAGGAAATAAAAATCACGCCAGGAAACAGTCGGATAATAGTAGAAGGTGAGATTTATGAGGTAACTCTTTATGACGACCCGATGGGACTGCATGAGCAGCTTGAAATTTTCCTGAAATTCACAGGAGGTTAGTGCATGGCAGTTGAGTTTGTTGATAATAGTATGAAGTGCAAAAACATGATTAACGGTTCCTGTACTGTGTGGCTGTACGAGGCTTGTGGCGAGCTTGAAGCGCAGGTAAAGCGAAATTCCAAACGTGTTACAGGCGGCACGGCGGGCTCCTTTGGTTACAGAGTGGATGAGGCGGCCCTGAACGGTTATGTGGGCTCAAATATGGAAAACGCTATCTGGGAAGAATTTGGCACCGGGGAATATGCCCTTGACGGAAATGGGAGAAAAGGCGGATGGTGGATAAAGGTTGGAAATGGCCGAAATCAGATTCCCCTTGCGATTGCAAAGAGGTATGGATGGGTGAAAGTCAGAAAAGACCAAAACGGAAATCTTACCTACGTGTTTACTAAAGGAAAAAAGCCAAAAAGGCCATTATTTAAAGCATTTACTTCTTTAAAAAGCCGGCTGGTGCGTCGGGCAGAAGAATTGTTTGGGAGTATGTGATGCAAAAGGTTCTTAAATTTATAAATGCAGAAATGAAAAAGGCGGGAGTTGAATACTATTTTCAGAAAAATAAGAAACCAAAACCAACATATCCGTATTTTGTGGGTGAGTTGGTTCCGTCAGAACCAGTGACAGAGGATGGAGAAAAAGAGTTTACCCTTATCCTGGATGGATTCACAAGAGAAACATCAGCCAGTGAAGGAACACTCCTGGAATTATTATTGGAAGCGGAGAAAATCGAAGAACATTTTCCACAGGTGGAAGGATTGTCCGCATTGTCTGGAAATCAGGCGATTGCGGTTTTTTACTGCAATTGTCAGCCGGTGGAATCAGGAAATGAACAGCTACAGAAAGTACAGGTTAATTTAACAATAAAAACATGGAAAGGCGGTAAGTGATTATGGCTTTATTTAAAGGTCTTAAGAAATCGGGAATAACAGAGAGAACCCCCAAATCCCTGATGATAGGGGCAGGGACAATTTATAAAAATCTGCGTTGGGACACGGAAAAAAAGGCGTGGAGCGGTGAGATTTTCGGTGCCACATCCGGCGGTAACAGCTTCAAACTTACACCGAATATCGTCACCATTGAAGTAGATGGCGCAACGGTGGAGACAAGAGGTCTGACACATAAGCAGGGAGAAACGGCAGAGCTCACAATTAATCTTGTGGAAGTCAGCATCGGCTCCCTGAAACTGGCTATGATTGGAGAAGAGGTGGAGTCCGAAGCCGAAGGCTTTACCAAACTGGCTACGAAGTCCGCGATTGAAGATTCTGACTACGCTGATAATATAGCCTTTGTGGGCTTTCTTGTGGATAATACACCTATTATTATTATCATGGAAAATGCCCTTTGCACTTCGGGACTTGAGTTATCCGGAAAGAATAAAGAGGCAACGGTGATTCCGGCAACATTCAAGCCCTATGCTGATTTCGGGGAGGATACTTCTCAGGACACGCTTCCTGTATATATTTATTACCCCGGCAATGCAGGCGGCAATGAAAATAATTCAGGGCCGGATGAAGCAAAAGCATAATACCGGAAAAGGATGGTGAGAAATTATGAATGATGTTGCCTGTGCAAACAGTGGAAACAAAGAAATAACAGCCGTTGTACCTTCACCGGAAACAGAGGAAAAGCCGTATAAATTTCGGAAACTGAACAGTACGGATTTATTTCCCATGATTAAGGTTATCAGCAAGGTAGGTGTTGACGAACTGATACGGGCTTTTGATGATGAAGTGGTAAGTGAAATCAGAGATGCCAGAGAACAGGGTGAAGCGGAGCAGAAAAGCTCAGAAACAGATGAAAAGCTCCTTCAAAAGGAAGATACGTATTTCCTTGTTGGAGTAAAAATTGCGCTTAAGGTTGCCAATAAAATTTTGGAACGATTACCTTCCTGTGAGCAGGAAATATATTTGCTGCTTGCCAGTGTCAGCGGTATGACTGTGAAAGAAGTGAAAAATCTTGAAATCAACGTATTTATGGAAATGATTCTGGATTTTGTAACAAAAGAGGAATTCGCGGATTTTTTCAGGGTTGCTTCGAAATACATCAAACGGTTGGGGCTTTAGAATTTATGGACTTGCTGCATAAACGGTACGCAAGTCCGTTTTCTTTTCTTGACAGCCTGATTTTTACCGGTCAGTTTGCCTCTTTTGTTGTATTTCTCTTGAATAAGGTGGAGGAGGAGAAAAGTGATTCTATGGCATGGGAGTTCTTTCTCCATAAGGTTTATGATAAATCCTTTTCGGAATTTAAAGAAGAGCTGTCCGCAAGAGCTGAAAAGACTGGTGTCATGGATGAAGCGAAAAAGGAAGAGATTATTGCACGTTCGGAGGATATTTTAAAAGGATTTTGCCTTGGATAGCGGGGTGATGATATGACAGAAGTATTCAAACTTATAGGAAAAATAGCAGTAGAAAACGGAGAGGCAAACAGCGCTATTGATGAAACGACAAACAAGGCAAAATCCTTTTCAGAAAAACTATCCGGAGGATTTAAAACGGTGGGCGAGGGGGCTGCGAAGCTGGGAACCAAAATGAGCCTTGGACTGACGGCGCCTCTTACTTTGATTGGAAAGAAAGCCATAGATACGGCAGCCGATTTTGAATACAGTATGTCAGAGGTTGGCGCAATTTCGGGAGCTACGGGGGAGGATTTGGCAGCGCTTAGGACAAAAGCGGAGGAAATGGGGAAAAGCACGAAGTTTTCTGCATCCGAATCTGCCGAGGCGTTAAAATATATGGCTATGGCCGGATGGAAAACAGGCGATATGCTTACAGGATTAGACGGTGTGCTTAATCTGGCGGCAGCATCTGGAGCAGACCTTGGAACTACTTCCGATATTGTGACCGATGCACTTACGGCAATGGGATACAGCGCGGGCGATGCAGGCAAGCTGGCGGATGTTATGGCAGCAGCTTCCAGTAATGCGAATACGAATGTGGAGTTGATGGGTGAAACCTTTAAGTATGCCGGAACCATGGCGGGAACCATGGGTTATAGTATGGAAGATACTGCTCTTGCTATTGGTCTTATGGCGAACAGTGGCGTCAAAGGCAGTATGGCTGGTACAGCTTTAAATGCGATTATATCAAGACTTGCTACAAACACCAACGGAGCAACTGAATGCATTAACGGCTTGGGAGTAGAATTTTATAATGCTGATGGGACTGCCAGGAATCTTGGCGATGTGATGAATGAATTGCGTAGCGCTACCCAGAATTTAACGACAGAGGAGAAAGCGGAGATAGCATCAACAATTGCAGGCGAAGAGGCAAAAAAAGGATTGCTGGCTATTTTGAATGCATCTGCAGATGATTATGGTAAATTACAAAACGCTATAAATAATTGCGATGGAAGCGCAAAAAATATGGCCGACACTATGAATGACAATCTGTCAGGACAGATAACATTGCTGAAATCTCAGTTGGAAGGCCTTGCAATTCAATTTGTTACGTTAATTATGCCTTATCTGAAGCAGGGAGTGGAATGGCTTTCCAAAGCCTGTGACTGGATAGCCGGGCTGGATGACGGTACAAAGGAAATGATTATCACGGTAGGGGGAGTCCTTGCGGCAGCAGGCCCGCTGTTAATCCTTTTCGGGAAGATTTCATCAGGAATTGGTTCCGTTATACAAGTTGGGGGCACACTTGCTGGTGGAATCGGGAAAGTAGCCGGCGGCATCGGCGGTCTGGTAAGTAAAGTTACTGGAGGCAGCGGGCTTCTTTCCGCTTTTATGGCGATACCAACGCCGGTGAAAGTAGTAATAGCAATTTTTGCGGCAGTAGTGGCGGCAGGTGTACTGATTTATAAAAACTGGGATGAGATTAAAGAGTGGGCAGGAAAGACATGGGACAAAATTAAGGAAATTATTGGCGGTGCGGTTGATGGAATCAAAAATTTCTTTTCCGGAATCATAGATTTTGTGAGGGATAACTGGCAGGGACTGGCGTTGCTTCTGGTAAATCCCTTTGTGGGCGGATTCAAGTTGCTTTATGATAACTGTGATTCCTTCCGCAATTTTGTGGATAATTTTCTTGGAAACCTCAAAGAAGGATTTCAAAATTTTACTTCTAATATTTCTGAAAAAGCCGGAGAACTGAAAGATAAGGTAGTAAACAAGGCAAAGGAATTAAAGGATGGTGCAGTGTCTAAGTTCCAGGAATTAAAGGAAAAAGCTACAGAAAAGGTTGAAAGCCTTAAGGAGAGCGCGACCAATAAGTTCAACCAACTGAAAGAAAATGCGGCTGACAGGGTAAGCAGCCTTAAGGAAAAAGCAGTATCCAAATTTCAGGAATTAAAAGACAGGGCTTCCGAAAAAATTGATTCATTGAAGGAAAAAGGAGTGGCAGGATTTGAGCTATTAAAGTCCAAAGCCCTTGAAAAATTTGATAACCTGAAATCCGGCGTAACTGAAAAACTGGATGCTGTAAAGAATTTTGTTTCCAACACGGTTCAAAAACTAAAAGACTTTTTCAAATTTGACTGGAACCTCCCAAAGATAAAACTTCCCCATTTCAGCATCAACGGAGAGTTTTCACTGAGTCCGCCATCTATACCCAAGATAGGGGTTGAATGGTATAAAAAGGCAATGGACAATCCTGTAATTATGGAAAAACCGACAGCATTTGGCATTAATTCTTCTGGCCAGATTATGGCGGGAGGTGAAGCCGGCAGTGAAGTGGTAAGTGGTACGGAAACGCTGATGTCTATGATTTCTGCGGCGGTGGCGGAAAACAATGGCAAGATGAATGAATTCCTGATTAAGATTTATGATTTGCTGGCACAGTATATCCCTGATTTGGTTAACAGACAGGTTCTGCTTGATACCGGTGCATTAGTAGGCGAAATGGCAGGACCAATGAACGAAGAGCTGGGGAGAATCGCACATATGAGGGGGAGGCGTAATTAATGCAAGGGGCATTCTTTAATGACAGGTATTCAAATGATTATGGCTCCATAATGAATTATGCAAGAATAACGCCGGCTGCTGTAAAAGAAAATTATGTAGATATTGCCGGAGGGGATTCTGATATTGACCTTACGGAAGCTGTGAGCGGTGTGGTGTTCGAGGACGGCCAGATTGATTTTAAATTCACTTTTTTTGACAGACAGACAAAAGACCAGATGAAAAATGACCTTCATGGGCGTCGAATGAAGATTATTCTGGAAAGGGAACCTGAATTTTATTATGAGGGCAGGGTGAAATGTACACAGGACAGCCAGAATAAAAACCTCTATGAGCTATGCTTAGTGGCGAAAGTATAGCCATATAAATGCGAAAAGCGGGAAACGGTATATGTGGAGACTGTAAGTAACAGGCAAAAGGAAATAATTTTATCCAATTCACGTATGCCTGTGATGCCGCGAATTACTGTAGTTGGTAAAGTGAATCTTACCTATGAGAATATCAGATACAATATGCAGACCGGCGTTTATCAGGTGCCGGAAATTACACTTTATGAGGGATATAACCATTTCAATCTTTCAGGGACGGGAACCGTTAAATTTGAATACCGGAAAGGCCAGCTTATATGATTATAATTAAGAATGGTGACAATATAATCTATGACCCGCGTAATCCAAATCTGAAACTGGTGAATCCTAAACTTGTATTGGAGGATAGCGCTGCCGGTCAGCTTACATTTAAAATCTACGATTCTAATTTGAATTATCATACTATAAAAAAACTGCATCCGGTTATCTCCGTGGTGCGAAACGGAGAAATTATCTTTAAAGGCAGGGTGATTTCCGATAAAAAGGATTTTTACAATGGGAAGTCCGTGGAAGTGGAGGGGAAACTTGCCTTTTTTAATGATTCTTATCTGGAGCCCTTTTCATTTTCCGGGACTCCTTTTGAATTGTTTCGAATGTTAGTTGAAAATCATAATTCCAGGGTAATGGAATGGCAGCGGTTCAAAGTTGGCATGGTCACGGTAACAGATTCTAATGATTACATAGTAAGAAGTAGTGAAGGGATTCTTAATTCCTGGGAAGCCTTAAAGAGTAGATGCTTTCAGTCATCGTTGGGCGGTCACATCCGCGTTCGCTATGAAGCAGACGGTGATTATATTGACTGGCTGGCAGACTATGAAACTGTATCAAGGCAGGGAATAGAATTTGCAAAAAACATGATAGACCTGTCTTCGGAAACGGATGCCACCGAAACATACACGGCAATCCGGCCTACAGGCGCCGAAGTGGATGGGGTAAGGATTGATATTTCTTCCGTAAATGGTGGAAAGACCTACATTGTAAATGAGGAAATGGCTGCCAGATACGGAATTATTTTTGCACCGGAAAGTGAATCCACATGGGAGGATGTAACACTATCCCAGAATCTGCTTAAGAAAGCGGAAGAGAGACTTTCCGGTTCGTTTATTACTTTAAAGGAAACCTATGAAATCAGGGCGGTTGACCTGAACCTGACAGATGAAAGCATAGAGGCGCTGAATATCTGTGAATATGTTCCAGTAGTAAGCAGGCCGCATGGCATACAGGGGAACTATTTGTTAAGTAAGGCAGAGATTGCGATTGCGGAACCGCAAAATTCAGTTTTCTATCTGGGGGCAAGCAGGCGCATATTGAGCGATATGAACCTTGGCGGCGGCAGAGATGCGGTCAGGGTTCCCCAAAATATCAGTTCATTCATTAATGACGCTGGATATATTTCAGGGGAAGAAACAGAAAAGCTGCTTAAGGATTATACGAAAGCGGAAGACGTGGAAACCATGGTGGACGAGGCTATTTCACAGATACCGGCAGGAGAAAACGGGCTTTCAGCGTATGAAATAGCCGTTATATATGGATTTGCCGGGACAGAGGGTGAATGGCTGGAATCTTTGAAGGGGGCGGACGGGGTTATTCCTGAAATAGGGGAAAATGGGAACTGGTATATAAATGGAGTGGATACAGGCATAAGAGCTGAGGGAAATGATGGAAAAGATGGTACAGATGGATTCTCTCCTATGATTACAGAAAATGCCGGTAATAGTGATGCCACATATAGACTGGATATCATTACAAAAGATGGAACTATCACAACACCGAACCTTAAGGGCGGTGGGGGTTCAGGCGGCGGTGGAGATTCAGTTATGTATGCTTTTGAAATAAGAGAGGACGGGTGTTTGTGGTTAGTATCAGATTCAGAGGTTGCGCCGGATAATTTTTCTATTAACGCAAATGGTGAGTTGATTTATACAATTTGAGGTAGATATGGCAGATTTAAATTTAGGAAAGGTCAGGCCGACAGAACAGGATATTGTGAATGCGATAGGCTACAAAATAACATTGGCAACGGAAGAACCGGAAACAGTCGGCGAAAAGGAAATCGTACTGGTGGTGGAAGCGCCATGAGTGTTTTGACATGTATGGGAAAAATAAATGGTATTTTTGTGAACCATGATGGAATTAAAAAGCAGGTGCTAAGTGGATGGGTGAATCAGAATGGCGTTGCAGTTCCTTTTTACAAAAAGGGTGGAGGCTCAGGGGATTTTCAGGTTATCTGGAATGCCTCTCCATGGGGGTATGGCGGCAGGAGTGCCAGTTGCATGTTGCAGTTTTTTAATACAAAGGATATTAAAAAACTCGTTGTCCGTGGTACGATGACGGCTCGGAAGTATAGTTCCTCCAGTGGCGCAGGTACTTTTAACCTTTTATTTTATAAGCCATCAGGTAACAGTTATGTTTCACAAACAATAGGCAGTGTGACCTCTCCTGGTTCATCAGAGATTGATTTTACAGTTGAGTTTAGTGAAAGTGACAGAACGGGCACCACATATCCCTATTTCATAATTAATGCGATAAGCTCAAATATTTTATCTGCTTCACTTACAATAGATATTTTTACTGATGCCAGTTCCATACAGATACAAAGTAATGGCAATGGAAGAAATGGTACGAGTGCGTATGGACATAATGGATTAGTGTTTCTTAATCCGGATAAATTAGGAACAGTAAAAGCAGAGGGGACAATACAGGTTGGAGGTTCAGGAACAACTTCAAGTTATGCTTATTGGAATTATTCGGCGACAAAAAATGGTGCGGCTTCTGCAACTACTTTGAAAACCATAAGCGCAACATATACATCGAAGACAAGTACTTATGTAACTTCCAGTATTTCAATCCCCAACTTAAACACGGCGGATTGGACAGAGTATGACCCGGCTTTTGGGCTTGGAACAAATGCTTATGGTTCTGGAAACAGCAGCGGGCCAAGTTGGACAGGTAATGTTAAATATGATGTATCAAAGAAAACGGTATGAAGGGCATAGGCCTTGATTTAAGTAGACTTTGTCTGACAAAAACTTCAGAAATTATTTGAGAGAAAGGACGGATAATGGCGCAAATAGAAATTTTATTAAAAAAGCAGTTGCTTACTATACAGAACCGGGAAATTATATCATCCGGTGATGTAAATTATGATACCTGTGCATTTACATTTGATGAAGAATGGAATGGCTTTACCAAAACGGCCGTATTTTATCAGGAAAAAGCAAATGTTCAATATGCAGTTCTGAATACGAACGATATTTGTGTGATACCGGCGGCGGCCATGGCTAAAGCGGGAAAAATGCATATCGGAGTGTTTGGCATTAAAAATACTGCAATACTGACCTCTACTCTTGAAACAATAGATATTGAAAGAGGGGCCATTTCCGGTGATGGCGTATCTACAGAACCGACAGATGATGTGTTCCTTGCGATTATAGCGCAGTATCAAAGGATTCTGGAAATGATGGCGCAGTATGAAAGCACAGCTTCACAATTCAATGTGTTAATGGCGGAACAGAACGCGTTGCTTGAGTCTTTGAATGCGTTTGAAGTTACAGAACTGATGCAGAAACTGAACCTGATTGAGGACAGGATGATTAATTATACCAATATTGCGAAAGAAATTATGAGCAGGGAAATTATTATCAGAGATGTTCCGGTTAAGTTTGTTAATAAGGTCTGTAGAATTGAAAACGATGTTGTTACGGCTGACTCGCTATGTGATGTGTACTTTGATGAATATTCTTTTGAAATTGCATCAAAAGCACTTATTATGCCAGTATCGTATGCCGGCTATATAGAGCTGACCAGCTCCATTGATATCATGGAGGAATTGACCGCGAACATACTTGTCAGGAGGAATTGAGAATGCTTGGTAAAACGAATATAAGCACTTTATCTGAGGGAGCGATTGTAACGGAAATCGAAGATTTTAAATGGATACAGATACAGTCAGGAATTTATGGTAACTTTGTGAAAGCTGTTTGTAAAAACGGTTATCTGGCCGCGATTACGGCAGATGGAACAGTCGTGTATACAACAGATGGGGAGGTGTGGCAAACTTCTGTACTGGAGTATGAGGATTGCAAGCTCAATGACGTTGACTGGGATGGCAGCAGGTTTATTTTAGTGGGGAGCTATACTGATGCATCAAGAAATCCAGTCGATGAATATGGGCTGATTTTGTGCACGACTGATTTTGTGACATATGAAAAGGTAGTTATACCTAATGCGGAAGATTCCACGATATCAAATATCAAATATGACAGGGAATATATTGTAATTTATCCGGTAAATGGAAAATACATTATCGTTGCAAAAAGACGTAATACGAGTAGAAATGATTTAATTGTGCTTGCAGGAGATTTAGTAAATACATGGGATAGCAATAATGTAATATCATCATCTTTTGAAGGAGGAACGGTATCTATAGCCAAGAGTTCAAATGAGATTTTGTTATGTTATGTTGGTTATTTTACTAATCCGATAAAATATTATAATTCTGTTTGTAAAATAGCTGGTAATGCAACATACTCATTACTGTTTAGAACTGATGTTAATAATAAGATACCTCAATTTTCGGTTTTTGAATGTAAGGATGAATTGTTTTATAGGTCAGCGCGGCCGACTGATAATTATAAGTTTGTAAAAGTGCTCAATTCTAGTGAAGAGATTATTTTGAGTACAGATATTAATTATATGTTCATAGACGGTGTTTACTTTAACAGTTGCCAGCTTTTCATCAATAACCATGAAATGATGGTTGTAAAAAAAGGAGAGAGTCTCGCAAATAAAACCTTAGATGACCTGATAGAAATTGCTCCGGAGCTTACCATGAATTGCATTACAAAGGCATTTGGACAACTTTACATCTTCGGTAATCAGGGTGCAATCTTAAAATCAAGCGTCGAAACCAATAATGAAAACGCGATTGCTGTACAGACGTTATCTGCAAAGAAAGCACTGGCCGACGCCAAGGCTTACTCTGATGAGAGATATGCCGAACTGGAAGCGAGGATTATGGCTTTGGAGGCAGGCCAGATACAGGAATAGGAAAGTTTTGGATGGACGGAGGTGGTCAGACATGAGATAGGGTTTGCAATTATAATTATAAGAAGAAAATTATGGAATTATGTGGAAGCATCTGAGAAGCCATTGTAATAAGGCTGCCAGATGCTTCTTTGCATGTCAAAAAAGGAAAGGAAGAATAGCAATTATGAAAAATGCAATTTGCACAGTAACTGGTTTAATCGGAAGTTTTATTGCTTCTCTGTTCGGAGGATGGGATACAGGGCTTATAACGCTACTTGTGTTCATGGGGATTGATTATATTTCCGGTCTGATTGTTGCCGGAGTATTCCATAACAGCAGAAAAACCAAAACAGGCGCTTTGGAGAGCAGAACCGGATGGAAGGGGCTCTGCCGAAAAGCTATGACACTTTTATTTGTCCTGATTGCTTACCGGCTGGATATGGTGATGGGGACATCATATATCAGGGATACTGTGATAATCGGATTTATTGCGAACGAGCTTATCTCTATAGTGGAAAATGCCGGATTGATGGGCATTCCGTTACCAGGAGTACTTGCGAAAGCAATTGATATCCTGACACAGAAGTCAGAAAAGCAGGACGAAGAAAACAATAATAAAGGGGTGGAAGAATGACAGCAGGGATAAGAGGAATTGATGTATCTTACCACAACGGAGTAATTGACTGGAAAAAAGTAAAACAGTCAGTAGATTTTGCAATTATCCGCGCCGGGTATGGGAAGTCACAGATGGACAAGCAGTATATCAACAATATCTGCGGAGCCCATACGGCGGGGCTGAAAATCGGCATTTACTGGTTTATCTATGCCGCCAACATGGACGAGGCTGTCCTTAACGCCAAAATGTGCGAAAAGTGCATTGAGGGATATAAGGATATAATCACCATGCGGGTATGGGCTGACTGGGAGTATGATTCGGACAAGCGCAATCCGCAGACCAAAGAGAGCCGGACGGCCATTGTAAAAGCATTCTGCGATTATCTGGCCGGTAAAGGATATGAGGAGGGAGTCTATTCTAATATTGATTATATTGAGAATAAATTTGGCGACCTTAGTGAATATCCTTTGTGGCTGGCGAGATATTATTCTGTACCGGGCGATTACAAGCCGTTTATGTGGCAGAAGACCTCCGAAGGGAAGGTACCCGGAATATCTGGGAATGTGGATATGAATATCTACTATGGAAACATGCCGACCAGCGGGAATAATTTCATCTCACAGGTAAAAGAGTTTTCCCTGAAAAGGGATGGAAACACATACATATCCCGCAATTTCAAGGTGAGCGAATTCCGGTGTAAAGACGGCTCCGACAAAATCCTGATTGATGTGGATTTTGTTCGGAGCAAGCTGCAGGCTATTCGAGACTATTTTGGCGCACCGGTGGCTGTCAACAGTGGATACCGGACGGAAAGCTACAATAAGAAAGTAGGCGGCGCAAAGAAATCCTTCCACATGACGGGGCAGGCCTTCGATATCGTTGTTAAAGGCCATACACCTGCAGAGGTGGCCGGATATGCGCAGTCGCTTGATATCAATGGGATTATCCAGTATAATGGTTTTGTCCATGTGGACAGTAGAGAAGTAAAGTACTGGGCCCATGGCTAAAGGCTTTTTGGCAGATACAAAATATTGATTTTTTGAAATACCTATGATAATTTAATTATAGCAAAATTATAGCAGATGCTCGATGCTTTCCTTATATATAAGGAAGAAACACGATTTTATCACTTGACTTTTAATCAAGTTGTCCCGGGTTCGAGTCCCGGGTGGCTCATTAAAATTAAGCATCGAAAACTTTAGCGTCAGACGTTAAAAGTTCCACGGTGTTTTTTTTATGCAAGAGGACGCGCAGTACAGGCTGCCGTCTGGGCGGCGTGTCGGTAAGCCGGCTTTTTCCGGCACGATAGTACAGGAAGGTTTAAGGAAATTTTCAACAGGAAAAATAAAGGAGAAGTACGATATGAATAATTCACAGACACCGCAGGAAAACAAGATGGGTGTGATGCCGGTAAACCGGCTGTTAATCAGTATGTCGCTGCCGATGATGATTTCTATGCTGGTGCAGGCGCTTTACAACGTAGTGGACAGTATTTTTGTTTCAAGAATCAATGAAAACGCTCTGACGGCAGTATCCCTGGCTTTTCCTATCCAGAGCCTTATGATTGCGCTGGGAGCCGGAACGGGGGTGGGCGTCAATGCCCTGCTGTCGAAATCGCTGGGGGAAAAGGATTTTGAAAAGGCAAACAAGACCGCAGTTAACGGGGTTTTCCTTGCGGGAATGTCTTTTATTGCCTTTTTGCTGACAGGCCTTTTTGCGGTAAAGCCCTTTTATATGAGCCAGACAAATGAGGCGCAGATTCTGGAGTATGGAAAGCAGTATCTGACAATCGTGTGCTGTTGTTCCTTCGGACTGTATACACAGTTTATTTTTGAAAGGCTCCTTCAGTCAACGGGAAAGACAGTTTATACCATGATTACCCAGGGACTGGGCGCAATTATCAATATTATACTGGACCCCATTTTTATTTTCGGGTATTTCGGCGTGCCGCGGATGGGAGTTGCCGGCGCGGCGATAGCAACGGTAATCGGTCAGGTGATTGCCGGAATTGTGGGAATTATTGTGAATCAGAAGAAAAATACGGAAATCCGTCTGGAATTTAAGGGATTCCGTCCGGATAAAAAGATTATCGGACAAATTTATCAGGTGGGTATTCCTTCCATTATCATGCAGGCCATCGGCTCGGTGATGACCTATGGCATGAACAGAATTTTAATGACATTTACCTCCACGGCCGCGGCGGTATTCGGAGTGTACTTTAAACTGCAGAGCTTTGTTTTCATGCCTGTCTTTGGGCTGAACAATGGTATGGTGCCGATTCTGGCATTTAACTACGGCGCAGGAAATAAGGAAAGGCTGATTAAAACCATGAAGTACAGTATTGCCTATGCGGTTGCCCTTATGGCGGTCGGTCTTGTAGTGTTCCAGGTATTTCCGGCACAGTTGTTTTCTTTGTTTGACGCTTCGGAAACCATGCTTGCAATCGGCATTCCGGCGCTTCGGATTATCAGTATCAGTTTTCTGTTTGCCGGTTTTTGTATTGTCTGCGGCTCCGTGTTCCAGGCGCTGGGCAACGGTGTGTACAGTATGGTAGTATCCATCGCAAGGCAGCTTATTGTTTTGCTTCCGGTGGCTTATTTCCTGTCGCTTACGGGAAATGTAAATTATGTCTGGTGGTCTTATCCCATTGCGGAGCTGATGTCGCTTTCGATGACGATTTATTTTCTGATCCGGATTTATCACGGGGTGATAAAGCATGTGGGAGAGGAAAAGAGAGCCGATTCATAAAAATTGTATGGTTGACAGTATTTTTGTCAGATGATAAGATACGTTATGGAAAGTCTGGTCTGGCTGTGTGTGATACGCAGTCAGTCGCGGCTTAGGCGGATATGGCGGAATTGGCAGACGCGCCAGATTTAGGTTCTGGTGTCAATAGACGTGCAGGTTCAAGTCCTGTTATCCGCACTTTTTAACTGTTGAAATGCAAAAAAAAGGAAGCGCAATCACTTCCTTTTTTCATGATGTCGTATGCTCTTTGCACTTCGTCTTCCGTATCATACATAATAGTGAGGAAATTTGAATAACACGATTGAAATTCAATGATTTTTCCGCCGGTTTGAGAAATATAGCAGGACTTAGGCAACACATATTGCTTTTTAGGTGAAGGTGCGCTATTCTAATGTTACGGTAAATGAAAGCGTTCTTTTTACAGGCGGTTTGCCTTGAAGCGGAAAGAGTATTGTTGCTGAACGGATTCCAAAGGAAATTTATTAATTGCATAAAATTTATACAAAAAAGACAGGCTGACTCTTTGCAGGACGGTCTGTTTTGTATGTGGGATGAGGTGAAAAGTGCAGCAGAACGAAAACAGAGAACGGCGCATGGCGACGGAGAGCATCGGAAAATTAATGCTCAGTATGGCGATTCCCTCGGTAATTGCGCAGATTATCAATATTTTATACAGCATTGTGGACAGAATTTATATCGGACATATTGAAGGCGTGGGCATGGAAGCCCTGACCGGGGTAGGAGTAACCTTTCCTATCATTACGCTGATTTCCGCATTTTCAGCGTTTGTGGGAGTGGGCGGCGCGCCCCTTGCCTCAATCTGGCTGGGAAAAGGGGACAGGAAGCGGGCGGAAACCATTTTGGGGAACGGCGTGACCATGCTGGCGGCGTTTACCGTGCTGCTGATGGTGGTTTTTTACGCTTTTCAAAGACCTCTTCTTTATATGTTCGGAGCCAGTGACGCGACCATAGATTATGCGGTGGATTATATCTCTGTTTATCTCGTGGGAACCATATTCGTGGAGCTGGCCCTTGGCCTTAACACCTTCATCATTTCACAGGGGCAGTCCAGAATCGCCATGATGGCGGTTTTGATTGGCGCGGTGGCGAATATTGTCCTGGACCCGATTTTTATTTTTGTTTTTCACATGGGCGTGAAAGGAGCGGCCAGAGCCACGGTGATTTCCCAGCTGCTGAGCGCGCTCTGGACGGTGGGCTTTCTGGTAAGCAGCAGGTCTTCCCTTACGATTAAAAAGGAGGCCTTAAAGCCCGACTGGCCTGTGATTGGAAGAATCATGGCGCTTGGCGTCTCGCCCTTTATTATGCGGGCCACAGAAAGCCTCATCAGCATTGTGCTCAACAGCGGTCTGCAGAGGTACGGCGGCGATATTTATGTGGGTTCCCTCACCATCATGCAGAGTGTGATGCAGATGTACGCCGCGCCTATCGGCGGTTTTACCCAGGGAGTGCAGCCCGTCATCAGCTATAACTTCGGCGCGGGGAATTTTGACAGGGTAAAAAAGCTCTACCGGCGGATGATTGGAATCTGCTTTGCCTTTTCTGCGGGAGCTACGGCGCTGGTGATTATTTTCCCGGAATTTTTCGCGTCCATGTTCACCAATGATGCAGAGCTCATCACGCTGGTGGGAAAGATGATGCCGATTTTTATGTGCGGTATGCTGGTGTTCGGACTGCAGAACGGTATCCAGCCCACGTTCCTTGCCCTTGGGCAGGCAAAAATTTCGCTGTTTATAGCGGTTTTCCGGAAAGTGATTTTACTGGTTCCTCTTGCCCTTATTCTGCCGCTCAGGTTCGGCGTAATGGGAATTTATTATGCGGAGCCGATTTCCGATATCCTTTCGGCAACGGTAGCCTCGGTTTTATTCTTTACCCACATAAAAAAGATTGTGTCCAGGGAAACTCTGGAAAATATTGTTTGACAGAGAGAGCTTTTTCTGGTAAAGTGTCCTTAAGTTAAGAGGGAGTAGTAAGAAAGGTTCAGCCAACAATCCCCGGCGTAAGCCGTGACTGGACACTTCCCGGTTTTTGAAGCAGACATATTCCATAGAGAATTTGTGGATGGATGTCTGCCGGTTGATAAGGAAGTACGAGACTTTTAACGCATAACAAGTGCGTTAGAGGTCTTTTTTTCTTGTAAAAATGTCTGACGCCCAGAAAAAAAGGAATACTGAAAGGAGAAAGGAAAAAAGAAATGGTAGAAGCGATTATTTTATTTATTGTAGGACTTGTGCTGATTTGCGCGGGAGGAGACCGGCTGGTGGACGCGGCAGTGGCCATTGCGAAAAAGCTGGGGATTCCCCAGATAGTGGTGGGGGCTACGATAGTCAGCCTTGGAACCACGCTGCCGGAGATTCTGGTTTCCACCACGGCGGCCTTTGACGGTTCTGCGGCCATTGCGGCGGGGAACGCATTCGGCTCCATTATCTGCAACACGGCATTGATTGCGGGGCTGACCCAGACCATACGCCCGTCAAAAAAGGTGGAATTTGTCTCCATTGCCTGGCGGGGCGGATTTTTCTTCGGGGTATTGATTCTGATGAATGTTTACGGTTATATAAGTGGCGCTTTTCAGAGGCCGGCGGGTGTTATGCTCCTTTTGCTGTTTGCCGTATATGCTTATCTGAATATTAAGCGTTCCGCAAAGGAAGGCGGAGACGAGGAAGAGGAGGAAAAAGATAAGGAGGTTTCCATTCCGAAGCAGCTTATCGTGCTGGCTGTCTGTGCGGCGCTTCTGTATCTGGGGGCCAATCTTCTGGTGGATAATGGTATTTTCATTGCCCAGACTCTGGGCGTGCCTGAGAGGGTGATTGCCGTTACCTTCATTGCCCTTGGCACCTCTCTGCCGGAGCTTGTGACGTCCGTAATGTCGCTGGTCAAAGGCTACGGAAACGTGGGGCTTGGAAACGTGATTGGCGCCAATATTTTAAATCTGCTTCTTGTAATCGGTATTCCTTCCGCGGTTGCGGGGATTCCCCTTGAAAGAAGCACGGTAACCGTGGATATGCCGCTTGCGTGTCTGGTGATGGCAGTCTTAATCGTTCCTATTTTAATAAGGAAGAAATCCTCCCGGGCGCAGGGAATTGTGCTTCTTGGTATTTATGCGGTTTACTGCGTGGCGTCCTTTATATAGGAGATGCGGCAGTCGCCAAATGTGCATGCAAGCATGCCTGCTCGACTCATTGCCCACAGAAATAAAAAACGAAAACGATTTCCATAAAAAGTCAATACCCCCTTGTCAGGAAAAATGGAATCTGCTATACTTCTACTGGAAAAGTTCAGGACAACAAAAGTACTCAGAATAAAGGAGAAAATGAAATGAAAGGTAATATTGTAGTTGGACAGTCAGGCGGCCCTACGGCTGTAATTAACTCATCTGTGGCAGGCGTATACGCTGCGGCCAAAAAAATCGGCGTTAACAAGGTATACGGCATGGTTCACGGCATTGAAGGATTTCTGGAAGACAAGCTGATTGAGCTTGAGGATTATCTTGCCGAGCCTACGGGAATTGAGCTTTTAAAGAGAACACCCTCCGCTTTCCTTGGCTCCTGCCGTTTCAAAATGCCCAAGATTGAAGGGCATGAGGATGTTTACGAGAAGGTATTTGAAATCATGGAAAAGCATGATATCGAATGTCTGTTTTATGCCGGCGGAAATGATTCCATGGATACGGTAAAAATGTTATCCGATTATGCGGCGGCTCACGGCAAGCCTCAGAGGTTCATGGGCGTTCCCAAAACCATTGACAATGACCTTCCTGTTACGGATCACTGCCCCGGTTACGGCAGCGCGGCAAAATATATTGCAACCAGCTTAAAGGAAGTTATCCGTGACAACGAGTCTTTCGGCGCAAAGAAGCCCACTATCTGTATTGTTGAGATTATGGGACGTAACGCTGGATGGCTTACCGCAGCGGCAGCTCTTGCAAAGGGCGACGACTGCAGCGGCGCGGACGCGATTTATCTTCCCGAGAAGGTGTTTGACATGGACGCTTTCATGGCAAAGGTAAAACATCTGGCGGAGACAAAGTCTTCCGTAGTGATTGCCGTTTCCGAGGGTATCCATATTGCGGACGGACGCTATGTGTGCGAGCTTGCAAATGAAAACGTGGCGGTAGACGCATTCGGACACAAGCAGATGTCCGGTACGGCAGCTTTCCTTGCGCAGAAGGTTGCAGAGGAAACCGGATTAAAGACAAGGGCAATTGAGCTTTCAACCCTTCAGCGTTCGGCTACCCACCTTGCATCCCTCACCGACATCAACGAGGCGTTCCAGGTTGGATACGATGCGGTTCTGGCAGCGGAAGAAGGAAAGACGGGCATGATGATTACGCTGGACAGAAACGGCGACGACCCTTATCAGTGCGGTACAAGCGCTTATGATATCCATGCGATTGCAAACGTTGAAAGACCCGTTCCGGCGGAGTGGATTACGGAAGACGGCTGCGGGCTCAACGACGGTTACGAGGAGTATGCAAGACCGCTTATCATGGGCGAGCTGTTCCCTGTTTTTGTAAACGGTGTTCCTTATCATCTTGTAAGAAAGTAAAGGGTGGAGCCGTCTCTGACGGGTCATTCTTAGGAGAACAACGGGGGTACGCTTCTCGAACTATCCTTATGTTCAATAAAAGTCAAAGGGCTGGCCGCAGGGTCAGCCTTTTACAGGATTTTCCATGCGGACGACAAAGGAGAAAACGATGATTTCAGGTATTGTAGGGCGCTATTTATTAAAGCGGGAGCTTCTTACGCCAAAGCAATTGGAAATTGTGCTTTTAGAGCAGGGGCAGGTTCGCGTAAAGCTGGGACTTATTGCCGTGGCGGAAGGGCTGATGACGCAGGAGGAGACGGAAAAGGTACACAGGTTTCAGACAGTGACGGATAAGCGCTTTGGCGATATCGCTGTGGAGAAAGGGTATCTGACCAGAGAAGACGTGGAGATGCTTCTGCATAAGCAGGAAAATGCCTATCTGGCGTTTGCGCAGGTGCTGGAGAACCACCGCCTGATGACAATGGAAGAGCTGGAGCAGTATATGCTTGATTTTCAGACGGATTATAACCTGACGCTGATGGATATAGAGGATTTGAAAAGCGATGATATTGACAGGATTCTTCCGCTTTTTATGCCGATTGGATGTGAGAGGTATCTGAATATTGCCGGGTCGGCGCTCCGCATGCTTTCCCGCTGTATCGATACGGAAATTTATCTGGAAAAGGCCTTTGTTGCGGACAGGTGCGCGGCGGATAACGGCGCGGTTCAGATGGTGGAAGGCGAACCGGGATTTTCCTGCGGGATTTTCGGTAAAGAAAATTCGCTTCTTGTAGCAGTTTCCGCCTTTGAAAAGAAAAAATACACAGAGGTAAATGAGGATTCTATGAATGCGGTGGGAGAGCTTTTAAACTGTCTCAACAGCTTTTACGCCCGGAATTTAAGTCAGGGGGGAGCATATATCAGGCTCCGCCAGCCGGAATATTCCGTCAGTATAAGCGGAGCTGCCGGAGAAGAGATGCTGGTATTGCCGGTATACATTCAGGGAGAGAGGACAGACATGGTAATAGCAGCGGGAGGTGAAATCAGGATGACAGAGTGTGAAGGGTAGATTTTCACACAGCAAATTTGTGCCAGGGCTCCGGTTTACGAGTCATTGGCGGCATGGAGGAATTAAATGGTATCAATTAAGGATGTGGCAAGAGCGGCCGGGGTGGCAATTTCCACGGTGTCAAAGGTATTAAACGGTTATCCTAATGTCAGTGAGGAGACAAAAGTCAAGGTAAACAGGGCAGTAGAGGAACTGAATTTTGTCCCCAACTCTGTAGCCGCCGCCCTTTCTTCCAAACAGTCGGGGCGGGTGGCGCTTCTTATGCATTTAAACCAGAAGACCCAGGCAATCGACGAGATTAACATGCAGTATATCCAGGGGGCAATCCATAAGGCAATGGAGCTGAACCTGGACGTGATTACTCTCTTTTTTTCCATGTTCAAAAATAAAACCGTGGAGGAGCTTACCAGATATCTTCAGTCCCAGAGCATCTGCGGTCTGATTATTTACGGGATGAGCAGGGAAAATCATGTGCTTCACGAGCTGGTGGCAGGACAGAACTTCAAGTGCGTGGTAATTGACGCTCCCTTTGTCAATGAAAGCACTTCCTCGGTGGGAATCAATCAGCTTAAGGCTCAGTATGACGTGGCAAGGAAAACCATTGAGGACAATAACGGCAGACGGATTCTTTATATCACAGGAAAAAAGGACGGATTTGCCACGGAAGACAGGCTTTCGGGAATGAAAGAGCTGGTTGACGAATTAAAGCTGGTGATGACAGTTAAAAACGGAGAGTTTTCGGAACTCCAGGCCAGGAATATCACCATGAAATACGGCGAAAAGTATGATGTTATCGTATGTGCATCCGATTTGATGGCAATCGGCGCAATGAAGGCGTTGACCGAGATGGACATTTTCAGACCTGTCTGTGGGTTTGACGGGATTATTCTGATGGGCTATGTAGGGAAGCAGATGAATACGGTGCATCAGGATTTTGCAGGGATTTCCGCCGTGGCCATGGAGGAGCTGCAGCTTTTAATGGACGGGAAAACAGGGGAAAGAATTGATATTCCGCATTATTTGGACAGAATGAAATATCTGGATATTATTTGCTGAAAATTCTGTTTTTCAATAGAATTTTTTAATATCCACTTGCGGAAAACGTTTTCTTGTGTTACACTCAGTATGCAACATGTAAATTTTGGAATAATTTAATTATGAAAGTCGCGAAAAATTGAAATTATTGTGAGGAGAGATTATGGCAGAAGGAACGAATTTAAAAAAGCATGTTCTGGTTTTAAATATGGAACAGCAGATGGAAGAAGTTGCAAAGGAAATGTTCGGCAAGTCATTAGAAGAGCTTTCCAATCAGGAAGCCTATTATGTACTGCTGACATACACGAAAAGACTGATGACGGTTTCCAATCACAATGACGGAGAAAAGAAGATTTACTATATTTCTGCGGAATTCTTAATCGGAAAGCTGTTATCCAACAATTTAATCAATCTGGGCGTTTACGACAGAGTTGACGAGATTATGAAAAAAAGCGGCAAGAGCCTTGCGGAGATTGAAGAGTGCGAGCCGGAGCCGTCACTTGGCAACGGCGGCCTTGGAAGACTGGCCGCATGTTTTCTGGATTCTATTGCAACCCTTGGGCTTCCCGGAGAAGGAATCGGCTTAAATTACCATTTTGGGCTTTTTAAGCAGGTATTTAAAGACAGGCTCCAGTGCGCGGAGAAGAATGACTGGATTGAAAATGATTCCTGGCTCACAAAGACGGACGTTTCTTTCGATGTGAATTTCGGTAAAAAGAAAGTGGTGTCACGGCTTTATGACATAGACGTCGCCGGGTATGACAGCGGTGTTAACAAGTTAAGGCTCTTTGATATCGAGTCGGTGGACGAAGATATCGTGAAATCGGGAATTGATTTTGACAAGGAGGATATTGAAAAGAATCTTACCCTATTCCTTTATCCTGACGATTCCGACGAGGCCGGCCATCTGCTTCGGATTTACCAGCAGTACTTTATGGTGAGCAATGCGGCGCAGCTTATCTTAAAAGAACTGAAAGAAAAGAAATATGATTTGCGCAGAATGTATGATTACGCTGTAATTCAGATTAACGATACCCATCCCACCATGGTAATCCCGGAGTTAATCCGTATCCTGGTGGAGGAAAAGGCATTTTCCATGGATGAGGCAATCGAGGTGGTAAGCAAAACCTGCGCTTACACAAACCACACGATTCTGGCGGAAGCCCTCGAAAAATGGCCGCTTAAATATCTGGAAAAGGTAGTTCCCCAGCTTGTTCCCTATATCAAAGAGCTGGATAAACGGGTGGCGGCAAAATATGACGACCCGGCGGTACAGATTATCGACAAGGATAACCGGGTGCACATGGCCCATATTGATATCCACTATGGATTTTCCGTCAATGGAGTAGCGGCGATTCATACGGAAATTTTAAAGAACACGGAGCTGCATGCTTTTTATGAGCTGTATCCTGAGAAGTTTAACAACAAGACCAACGGCATTACCTTCAGGAGATGGCTTCTTAGCTGTAACCGGGAGCTGGCAGGCTTCCTTTCCGAGACCATCGGAGACGGATTTAAGAAGGATGCCGATAAGCTTGAAAAGCTTCTGGAATTCGCGGACGACGAGAGAGTGCCTGACCGTCTGGCGGAGATTAAGATGAACCGCAAGAAGGAGCTTGCCGCATATGTGAAGGAAAGGGAAGGCATTGATTTAGACCCCGATTCCGTGTTTGATATCCAGATTAAGCGGCTTCACGAGTATAAGCGTCAGCAGATGAACGCGCTTTACATTATCCATAAGTATCTGGAAATCAAGAGCGGCAAAAAGCCTGTAAGGCCCATGACCTTTATTTTCGGCGCAAAGGCGGCTCCGGCATACGTGATTGCACAGGATATTATCCATCTGCTTCTGGTTCTGGAGGAGATTGTCAATAACGACCCTGAGGTAAGCCCTTACATGAAAGTGGTCATGGTGGAGAATTACAATGTCAGCTACGCGGAGAAGCTGATTCCGGCCTGCGATATTTCCGAGCAGATTTCTCTTGCGTCCAAGGAGGCTTCCGGCACAGGAAATATGAAGTTTATGTTAAACGGAGCCGTGACCCTTGGGACATCGGACGGAGCCAACGTGGAAATCCACGAGCTTGTGGGCGACGATAATATTTATATTTTCGGCGAGAAATCCGATACGGTAATCGGCTATTACGAGGAGAAAAAACAGGGCAAGCCGGGCTATGTATCGAAGGAATATTATGAAAAGAGTCCGGTAATCAAAGAAGCTGTGGACTTTATTGTAAGTGATAAGGCCCTTAAGGTGGGACATAAGGAGAACCTGGAGCGTCTGTACAAGGAGCTTATTAATAAAGACTGGTTTATGACGCTGCTTGATTTGGAAGACTATATTGCAATGAAAGACAAGGCGATTGCGGATTATGAGGACCGTAAAAAGTGGAAAAAGATGATGCTTGTGAACATTGCAAAGGCGGGCTTCTTCTCATCAGACAGAACAATTGCAGAGTATAACAGGGATATCTGGAAGCTGAAATAATGTTGGCTATTGTAATTCCGGCTGTTAAGTGTTAAAATGTTGTTGTTCTGAAAGAAATGTAAGTTGATTTTTTAGAATATTCGACCTCTCACCAGGACAATGCCTGCTCTTTTGTTTAAGAAGAGCAGGCTTGTCCTGTGAAAGTATATGGGGAAATAAGCAAAAGGAAAGGACAAACGAATTATGGAAGAAACAATGAAGGATTACGAGAAGGAACTTGAAGCGTCTTTTCGCAAAATTAATGAGGGGGATGTGATTCAGGGAACGGTGATTGACGTCAATGAAGAAGAGGTATCTTTGGACCTTAAGTATTACACACAGGGGATTATCAAAGCGGCGGATATGAGCGACGACCCGGGCTTTTCCGTTCTGGACGATGTGAAAATCGGAGATGTGATTGAGGCGTCTGTGGTAAAGATGGACGACGGGCAGGGCAATATTCTTTTATCTAAGAAGGAAGCTAACGCGGAGCTTGCATGGGACGTCCTGAACAAATACCTTGAGGAAAAAACAGCGTTGACTGTAAAAGTCAACGGAGTGGTAAATGCCGGAGTAATTGCATATGTGGAAGGAATCAGGGGATTTATACCGGCCTCCCATCTGGCTCTTTCCTATGTGGAGGATTTAAATACCTATCAGGGAAAAGAGTTGACTGTAAGAGTCATTACTGTAGATAAGGAGAAGAAAAAACTGGTGCTTTCCGCAAAGGAAATACTGCGGGAGCAGGAAAAGGAAGCTCATGACCATAAAATTGCCATGCTGGTTCCCGGCACGGTGATGGAGGGCACGGTGGAAAGTCTTCAGCCCTACGGCGCCTTTGTGGATTTAAAGGACGGCTTAAGCGGTCTGGTGCATATTTCCCAGATAAGCCAGAGGAGAATCAAAAAGCCCTCCGAGGTGCTGAGCGTGGGAGATAAGGTAAAGGTTAAGATTTTAAACACAGACAACGGGAAAATCTCCCTGAGCATTAAGGCTGCCACGGAAGAAAAGGAAGTGGAGGAGACGGAGCGCGTCGATACCGCTAAGTATAGCTCAAAGGAGAGCTTTGGAACAAGCCTTGGAGATATTTTTGCAAAACTGAATTTAAAATAAACAGGAGTCTTTTTATGTTTGATTATTGCTTATTTGACCTGGATGGCACGCTGACAGACCCGAGAGAGGGAATCACCAAATCGGTGCAGTACGCCTTGCAGGCCTTTGGCATAGAAGAACCTGATTTAAAAAAGCTGGAGCCCTTTATCGGCCCGCCCTTAAAAGACAGCTTTATGGAGTTTTACGGCTTTACAGGGGAGGAGGCCGAAAGGGCTATTGCTGTTTATCGGGAAAGATTTGCGCCCGTGGGAATCTTTGAAAATCAGGTTTATCCGGGAATCCCCCAGATGCTGGAGCGCCTTTACCGGAGAGGAACGCGTCTGGCGGTGGCATCCAGTAAGCCCATAGGCTTTGTAAAGCAGATTCTGGCTCATTTTGACATCGAAAAATATTTTGACGTGGTAGTGGGGAGCGAGCTGGACGGAACGAGAGGGACGAAAGAGGAAGTTGTGGAGGAAGCTCTTGGGCGGCTTGGAATATTGACTATGCCGGTCACAGAACGGCACGTCAGGTGCGCCATGACAGGAGACAGGAAATTTGACATTCAGGGCGCAAGGGCCTGCGGCCTTACCAGTGTGGGCGTGCGGTTTGGATTTGCCGAAGAAGGGGAGCTTGAGGAGGCCGGAGCAGAGTATATTGCGGAAACGGTAGCGGGGCTTGCGGAGTTTCTTTTGCGGAAAGCGTAAGGGAAATCACGGATAAGGAACAGGGCCTGGCGGCAATATCGGAGGAAATTCGATGAAAAATTTTTGGCTGAGAATGAATATGCGGTGGAGCGGTGAAGAACTGTCCCGCTGGGGCTCTTTTCAGAAAACGGTATATCTGCTCTGGCCCCTTCTTATTTATTTTATTGTTCACGATGCGGCGGAAATTCTGCTGTGGGCGGGAGCCGGCACCGTTTTTGCAGGAAAGGAAGCGACAGCGGGATTTCTGGCGCAAAATTACGCTACTGTCCGGGGCGTAATCAATGGTCTTGCAATTGTATTTGGCGTTGCCTCCATCTGGCAGGCGGTGAAAAGAGAACTTGCAGGCGGAGAGGGAGAAGGCGGAAAGTCTGGCGGAAATATCCATGGAGAAAAAGCAGGTGCCAAAGACGGTATGGATTCAGGGAGTGGATTAACAGCCTGTGTCACCCGGTACTGTGTGGTGGCGGCGATTGCTTTTCTTTCGGCAATGGGATTTAATCTTCTTATGAACCTTCTGGGACTTACCGGTATTTCAGGCTCCTATAAGGAAACGTCGCAGGCTCAGTATGGCGTGAATTTTATCGTGGGCCTGTTTTTATACGGAGCGGTATCGCCAATTGCCGAGGAAGCGGTTTTCCGGGGTGTGATTTACAACAGAATGAAGAGATGCTTTAACTATCCGGTTGCGCTTTGCGTTTCTGCATTGCTCTTTGGCTGTTATCATGGGAATGCGGTGCAGGCTGTTTACGGGACGATACTGGGAATCCTGATTGCATGGTGTTATGAAGTATGCGGGAGCTTTTTCGTGCCGGTGCTGTTTCACGGCGTTGCCAATGTGAGTATGTATGTGATGACTTACTATGGCGGATTGGAGAATATGAGCCAACCGGTGAGCGTTGGAGTTACGGCGGCATGTCTGCTGGGAGCAGCGGGGTTTCTTTTATATTTGCGGAAAAATGCCGGGGAATAATGGCCATAAGGCCAAATGCTTATGACATGGTATGGATTTGCGGAAAATAGCAGAGCAGAAGAA
Organism: bacterium 1xD8-48; assembly: GCA_009917455.1. GTDB lineage: Bacteria > Bacillota > Clostridia > Lachnospirales > Lachnospiraceae > Suilimivivens. The sequence goes on from QZDS01000026.1 coordinate 46,060, forward strand.
GAGAAATATGTGCAGCATAAAGTAACGGTAACGATATCAGACGAACAGGATAAAAGTCAGACAAATATATGTGAAATACGAAAAAGTCAAATAATCTGACAATTCTCTGAAAAGTTTATATTTACAAAAAGAGAAAACAGGTGTATATTCTTATTTACAGGTCGCAAAGGCGCGAGTTACAAGCCCTTTGCGACCTTTCTTTGCGTTCAGGTAACGAGCCGTGCACGGTACAACGAGCGCAGAAAGCGAAAGGAGAAAGCTATGTTTGATGTGAAAAGGACACGTCCCGACGCACCTTTGTATCGGGCGGAATTTGAACATGATAATTGCGGGATTGGCGCGTGTGTAAATATCAGAGGCGTAAAAACCCGGGAGACGGTGGAGAATGCCCTTAAGATTGTGGAGAATTTAGAACACCGTGCCGGTAAAGATGCGGAGGGAAAAACCGGCGACGGCGTGGGGATTCTGACGCAGATTCCCCACAGATTTTTCGAGAAGGTGACGAAGTCTCTTGGAATTTCCATCGGGAAAGAGCGGGAGTACGGCGTTGGCATGTTCTTTTTCCCGCAGGATGAGCTGCGCAGGAATCAGGCGAAAAAAATGTTTGAGATTATTGTGGAAAAGGAAGGCCTTACCTTTCTCGGGTGGCGTGATGTGCCTGCCAATCCGTCCGTTCTTGGGCACAAAGCGGTGGAATGTATGCCTCACATTATGCAGGCTTTTATAAAAAAACCCGTGGGGGTGGAAAAGGGCATAGCCTTTGACAGGCTCCTTTATGTGGCAAGGCGGGTCTTTGAGCAGTCCTCCGACGATACCTATGTGGTGTCCCTTTCCAGCAGGACCATTGTATATAAGGGCATGTTTCTGGTGGGGCAGCTGCGCACCTTTTTTGCGGATTTGCAGGATAAGGATTACGAATCGGCCATTGCCATGGTGCACTCCCGGTTTTCCACCAACACCAATCCGAGCTGGGAGCGGGCTCATCCCAACCGCTTTATTGTGCATAACGGGGAAATCAACACTATCAGAGGCAATGCGGATAAAATGCTGGCCCGGGAGGAAAACATGGAATCCGGGCATTTGCGAGGCATGCTCCACAAGGTGCTTCCTGTGGTAAATACATCGGGCTCCGATTCTGCAATGCTGGATAACACGCTGGAATTTCTGGTGATGAGCGGCATGGATTTGCCCCTTGCGGTGATGATTACCATTCCTGAGCCCTGGGCAAACAATACCGCCATGAGCCAGCACAAGAAGGATTTTTATCAATATTATGCCACCATGATGGAGCCCTGGGACGGTCCGGCCTCTATTTTATTCTGTGACGGCGATATGATGGGGGCGGTGCTGGACAGGAACGGCCTTCGCCCTTCCCGTTACATGATTACCGACGATGACCAGCTGATTCTTTCTTCCGAGGTGGGGGTACTTGATATTGCACCCTCAAAAATTCTGGTAAAGGAAAGGCTTCGTCCCGGGAAAATGCTTTTAGTGGACACGGTAAGAGGGAAAGTGATTGACGACGACGAGCTGAAGGAAACCTACGCCTCAAGGCAGCCCTATGGGGAATGGCTTGACAGGAATCTGGTGCATCTCCATGACCTGAAAATTCCCAATGAGCGGGTGCCGGAGTTTACTTCCGGGGAACTGGAACGGATGCAGAAGGCTTTCGGGTATTCCTATGAGGAGGTGAAAAACAGCATTCTCCCTATGGCAAAAAACGGCGGGGAAGCCATTGCGGCAATGGGGGTGGATACGCCGCTGCCGGTGCTCTCTGCCACCTGCCATCCGCTTTTTCATTATTTTAAACAGCTTTTTGCCCAGGTGACAAATCCCCCCATCGACGCCATTCGTGAGGAGGTTGTCACATCCACTACGGTTTATGTGGGAACGGACGGAAATATTCTGGAGGAAATTCCGAAAAACTGTAACGTGCTCCGGGTAAATAATCCGATTCTCACCAACACGGATTTGATGAAGATTAAGAGCATGAAAAAGGAGGGCTTTAAGGTAGAGGTCATTCCCATTACCTATTATAAAAACACCAGCCTGGAGCGCGCCATCGACCGGCTTTTTGTGGAAGTGGACAGAGCCTACCGGGACGGGGTGAATATCATGATTCTCTCGGACAGAGGCGTGGATGAAAACCACGTGGCGCTGCCCTCCCTTCTGGCAGTGTCCGCCCTTAACCGGCATCTGGTGGTAACGAAGAAAAAAACCAGCGTGGCGCTGATTCTGGAATCCGGGGAGCCCAGGGAGGTGCATCATTTTGCCACTCTTTTAGGCTACGGCGCATGCGCCGTCAATCCCTATCTGGCGCAGGAATCCATCAGGGAACTGATTGACAGGCATATGTTGGATAAGGACTATTACGCCGCGGTGGAGGACTACAATAACGCCGTCCTGCACGGGATTGTGAAGATTGCCTCCAAAATGGGAATCAGCACCATCCAGTCCTATGAGGGCTCACAGATATTTGAGGCTATCGGAATCGACAGTAAAGTGATAGACAAATACTTCCCCCACACTGTCTGCCGGGTGGGAGGCATTACCATCAGGGATATTGAAAAGCAGGTAGACGCCCTGCATTCACAGGCATTCGACCCCTTGGGGCTTGCCACTGATTTGACGCTGGACAGTCTGGGGCATCACAAGATGCGCAGCGGCGCCGACGAGCATCTTTACAATCCGGCGACCATCCATCTTCTTCAGGAGTCAACGAAGCGGGGAGATTATGAGATGTTCAAGGAGTACACCGCGCTGGTCTGCGCCGAGGATTCGGTAAAAAATCTCCGGGGACTGATGGATTTTAACTACCCGAAAAAGGGCGTGCCACTAGACGAGGTGGAGAGCGTGGACGCAATCGTTACGAGATTTAAGACCGGGGCAATGTCCTACGGCTCCATCTCAAAGGAAGCCCATGAGACCATGGCGATTGCTATGAACCGTCTCCATGGAAAGTCCAATTCCGGCGAGGGAGGCGAGGATTTGGAACGGCTGATTCCCGGTCCTGACGGAGAAAACCGGTGCTCGGCTATCAAGCAGGTGGCTTCGGGACGGTTTGGCGTCACCAGCAGATATCTGGTGAGCGCTGACGAAATTCAAATCAAGATGGCTCAGGGCGCAAAACCCGGAGAAGGGGGGCATCTGCCTGGCGGAAAGGTTTATCCCTGGATTGCCAGAACCAGACATTCCACGCCCGGCGTGGGTTTGATTTCCCCGCCGCCCCATCATGATATTTATTCTATCGAGGATTTGGCGGAGCTGATTTACGATTTGAAGAACGCAAACAAGAATGCCAGAATCAGCGTGAAGCTGGTTTCCGAGGCAGGCGTGGGTACGGTGGCCGCCGGTGTGGCAAAGGCCGGCGCCCAGGTGATTCTGGTATCAGGCTATGACGGAGGAACGGGCGCGGCGCCCCGAAGCTCCATTCACAACGCCGGACTTCCCTGGGAACTGGGGCTTGCGGAGACCCATCAGACGCTGATTATGAACGGACTCCGAAACAAGGTGCGGATTGAGACGGACGGAAAGCTGATGAGCGGACGGGATGTGGCCATTGCGGCAATTCTGGGGGCGGAGGAATTCGGCTTTGCCACGGCGCCTCTGGTAACTATGGGCTGCGTGATGATGCGGGTGTGCAATCTGGACACCTGTCCCGTAGGCGTGGCCACCCAGAACCCGGAGCTGCGCAAAAACTTCAAGGGTAAACCTGAGTATGTGATGAACTTCATGCGCTTTATCGCCCAGGAGCTCCGGGAGTATATGGCAAGGCTGGGCGTGCGCACGGTAGACGAGCTGGTGGGACACACGGAGCTTCTCAAAATAAAGGATAATCTGAGCCGGCGGCACAGACAGATAGATTTAAGCCTCATTCTTTCCAATCCCTATGCAGGGGGGAAGGAAAAGGCGACCTTTGACGCCAGAGAGGTTTATGACTTCAAACTGGAAAACACAGCGGACGAAAGGGTGCTGCTAAAGCAGTTAAATAAAGCAATCAGTGAAAAAAGCCGGCGTAGTATCGAGGTTGCGGTGAAAAACACGGACAGAGCCTTTGGAACGATTTTGGGCTCGGAAATCACCAGAAGGCTTGGGGACAATGTGGAGGAGGATACCTACCGGGTACTCTGCACCGGCTCAGGCGGACAGAGCTTCGGCGCGTTTATCCCCGGCGGACTTACTCTGGAGCTTGTGGGCGACAGCAACGATTATTTCGGAAAAGGGCTTTCCGGCGGCAAGCTGGTGGTTTATCCCCCGAAAGGAAGCCGTTTTAAGGCCGGGGAGAATATTATTATTGGAAATGTTGCGCTTTACGGGGCCACCAGCGGTAAGGCTTTCATAAACGGTGTTGCGGGGGAACGCTTCTGCGTGAGAAATTCAGGAGCCTTTGCGGTAGTCGAGGGCGTAGGCGACCACGGCTGCGAATACATGACCGGCGGGCGCGTGGTGGTGCTTGGCAGAACCGGCAAGAACTTTGCGGCGGGAATGAGCGGCGGCATTGCCTATGTGCTGGACGAGGACAGAGACCTTTATATCCGTCTGAACAAGGAGATGGTTTCCTCATATGAAGTGACCTCAAAGTACGACGTGATGGAATTAAAGGAAATGATTAAGGAGCATGTGGCTCTTACCAATTCCGAAAAGGGAAAAGTGATTCTGGATAACTTTAAGGAATATCTGCCGAAGTTTAAGAAAATCATTCCTCATGATTATGAGAGGATGCTTACCAGTATCGTGCAGATGGAGGAAAAGGGGCTCAGCGCGCAGCAGGCTCAGATTGAAGCATTTTATGCGATTAAGGCGGAAAGGGGCTAAAGGGCTATGGGAAAACCAACAGGATTTATGGATTATAAAAGGGAAGTATCAAGGGATACCCCTCCGAAAGAGAGAATTAAAAACTTCAGGGAGTTCCACGAACATCTCCCCATGGAGCGGCAGCAGCTGCAGGGAGCCCGGTGCATGGAGTGCGGCGTACCTTTCTGCCAGTCGGGAATGACCATAGGAGGTATGACCAGCGGATGCCCGCTGCACAATCTGGTGCCGGAGTGGAACGACCTTGTTTACACGGGAAACTGGGAGCAGGCCTATCATCGGCTTGTGAAAACCAACAGCTTTCCGGAGTTTACATCCCGAGTATGCCCCGCGCTCTGCGAAGCCGCCTGTACATGCGGTTTAAACGGAGAACCGGTTGCCACGAAGGAAAATGAGTACGCCATCATTGAAAACGCTTATGAAAAAGGTTATGCTCAGCCGAAGCCCCCGGCAGTGAGAACCGGAAAAAACGTGGCAGTGGTGGGAAGCGGCCCCGCCGGTCTTGCGGCGGCAGACCAGCTGAACAGGCGGGGACACAGCGTTACCGTGTTCGAGCGTTCCGACAGAATCGGCGGGCTTCTCATATACGGCATTCCCAATATGAAGCTGGAAAAGCAGATTGTGGAGCGGAAAATCAAGGTGATGGAAGCCGAGGGAGTTACCTTTGTAACCGGCGCGGATGTGGGGAAGGAGATAAAGGCGGATAAGCTTCTGAAAGACTTTGACAGGGTGATTCTGGCCTGCGGAGCTTCCAATCCCAGAGATTTAAATGTGCCGGGGCGTGACGCAAAGGGAATTTATTTTGCGGTGGATTTTCTTAAAGCAAACACCAAAAGCCTGTTGGATTCGGGTTTTAAGGATGGGAAATCCGTGAACGTCAGGGACAAAAACGTGGTAATTATCGGCGGCGGAGATACCGGAAACGACTGCGTGGGTACCAGCATCCGCCATGGCTGTAAGTCCGTGACTCAAATTGAAATGATGCCTAAAGCACCGGATAACCGGGCAGAGAATAATCCATGGCCGCAGTGGCCGAAGGTCTGCAAGACAGACTACGGACAGGAGGAGGCTATCGCTCTGTTTGGTCATGACCCCAGAATTTACGAGTCCACGGTAAAGGAGTTTGTGAAGGATAAAAACGGAAATTTGAAAGCCGTGAAAATTGTAAAGCTGCGCCGGGAAAAGGATGAAGCAGGCGGCCGGATGGCAATGAAGGAAGTGGAGGGAAGCGAACAGAGCCTCCCGGCGGAGATTGTACTGATTGCGGCGGGGTTTCTGGGGAGCCAGAAGTATGTAACCGACGCCTTTAAGGTGGCGGTGAACCAGAGAACCAACGTGGACACGGCTCCCGGAGGGTACGAAACCTCAGTGAAAAATGTGTTTACCGCAGGAGATATGCACAGAGGACAGTCTCTGGTGGTCTGGGCAATCCGCGAGGGACGGGAAGCAGCAAAGGCAGTGGATGAAAGTCTGATGGGGTATACGAATTTGATGGTGCAATAGAACGAAGGCAGTATCCCAATACACTCTGATTTTCCCTTAAGATGAAAAATAAAATGACGGTGGTAAAATCCTGTGGTTATTTTGGCAATCACGGGATTTTTGCCTTATGCGAGTGCAGGACGGGCAACTGCCTGAAGGAATTTTATATAAAAAACAACGAAATACCATTGAAAAATTCTCCGTCCTGTGCTATGCTGTCATTATCAAATTAAGCATATGGAGATGTAATCTGTGAATCAATTCTTATTGCCTGTTGAAAAGGGATTTCCTGTCTGATTGAAAGTCTGTTTTTATCGGATATTTTCCGATAATCGTATGCTTATTTTCCAGAGAAAACTCCGCCGGAGTAACTGGCGGGCAAACTGAAAGCAGCAGAAGATATTAAACAGGCAGTAACCGATTTAGCTGATAGGGTTTCGGCGCCTTTTACCATCTTCTGCGGATGGGAGGATAAAGGAAGGGTGAACGTAACCGAAGAAAAAATGGACATAGTTGAGAAAGAGTTTATGGCATTTCCGGATATTGCGGCGGATACGATTAATGCGCTGTTGTATCAGGGGCAGGTGTTGACAGATGCAGAGCGTTTAAGGCCGGGCCCGACGGAGACAATCTATCAGGGACGGGAACAGCTCAGGAACCAGTATGAGGATTTAAGCAAGTATGAACTGATTGACGGGCGGGTCAGGCTGATGTATCTGATAGCGAACCAGACCGGGGGGGACAGTAAGATGCTGCTGCGGAAGGCTGGATATACGGGAGGCATTTACAGGGAGCAGTATGAGGGAAAGATTCGGGATACTTTTCCCGTTATTGAGCTGGTACTTTACTGGGGGAACGAAAGATGGAGAAGCAGCCATAGCATCCGGCGGCTGTTTGAGAAACGGAGGCTCCCCGACGAGATGTGGAAATACATAGACGAGGTGCGGCTTCACGTATATGAAATGCGGCGACTGCCGGAAGAAACAAGACAGTTGTTTCAGAGTGATATGCGAATTGTGGTCGATTATCTGGTGGATGGCAAGAATTATCGTTCTGACAGGAAGATTACCCACAAGGCAGCATTGATTAAGATGATAAAGGTTCTTTCGGGAGAGACGGATACGGACGGCGTGGAGGAGTGGCTTAAGAAGCAGGGAATCAGAGAGGAGGACGAGATAAGCGTGTGCGAATTATTTGACCAATACGAGAGAAAAGGAAGGGAAGAGGGTAAGCTGGAAGGGATTGCAGCTGGGAGAAAAGCCGGGATAAGAGAAGGAAAGAGAGAGGGAAGAAAAGAGGGACTTACCGAAGGAAGAAGGGCAGGCCTTGTTGAGGGAATAAAATGTGGCGAGGCCAGACGTCTTGTGACAGACATTGAGAACGCCATGCGATTCTTTCAGGTGACGCTGGAGAAAGCCTGCGAGGGTTTGGGAACAACTGTGGGCAGATATGAGGAAGCGAAAAAACTTCTTTGATTGCTTTACTGAAATAAAAATCTTTTACTAAAATTCCGTAATGCGTAATATGATTTTTTGCAAAGAGAAATCATGTTAAAAATATTACATGTGAAAGCGATTAACCACATTACAAAGGGTCTCCCCTTCCGCATACCGCCGCACATTTTCCAGACAGATATTCACTACATTGAGCAAAGTCTCAGGGAGATGATAGCCGCCGGAAACGTGAGGCGTGATAAACACATTCGGAATATCCCACAGCCTGTGATTTTCCGGGAGGGGCTCCGGCTCGGTTACATCCAGGGCAGCGCCTGCCAGACGGCCGGATTCTAAGGCGTCGCACATATCTTCGGTGCATACAAGGTCGCCTCTGCCGCCGTTTAAGAAAAAGCTTCCCGGCTTCATAAGTTCAAACAGCTCTTTATTAAAGAGTCCTCCAGTCTCCTCGGAGCCTGGCAGGAAAGAAACTACTGCGTCCGCTTTTGGAAGAAGCTCTGTAAGCTTTTCTATTGTGTGAAGCTCGTCTATACAGGACGGGCATTCTCCGGGAGTCCTTTTTATACCAATTACATATGCGCCGAGGGAATGTGACAGTCCGGCAAAATATTTTCCGATATTACCGGCGCCGAGAATCAGGATTGTGGCGTCCGTGATGGAGACAACATCCCCTTCGTTTCCCCACAGATGCCGTTTCTGGTTATCTCTGTACAGGTGCAGCTTTTTCTGGAGGGACAGGAGCATGGCGAACATATGCTCGGCTACGGCTTTATCGTAAGCGCCGCTGCTGTTTGTCAGCAGGGTATGCGGACGAAGAACGCCTTTTTGCACATAAGGCTCGTAGCCCGCCGAATTTAGGTGGAGCCAGTCAAGATTTTCCGATGCCTGTATCATATCAGCCGGTACGTTTCCCAGAATAATCTGCGCCTGCTGTACCTGTTCCCGGGTCACCTCGGAGATAGTTGTATAGAGGCATTCCGCATTTGGCAGAATCTGCTTAAGTCTGCTTTTCTGTGTCTGTGTCATGGGGATTACGGTTAATATTTTTTTCGGCTCCATATGATATGCTCCCTTTTGATTTGATAAAAATGATAATTTAAAGTGGGGCGGGATTGGAAAGCTGTAACCAGTCCCGCCCGTTCCGATTCTGAAAATAAGAATCAATGCTGGATATCCTGTGTCTCCATAGCGGTCATGAGATTAAAGGGTGGTAAAATACTGTCAATCAGCTCATACAATGCGTCGTCGAAATTCATCCTGACCTCGCATTCCCTGTCAAAAATCATGGTAGGCTCTCTGTCTGGGGTTACCGGCGGCCATGCGGGAAGACCGTCATGATTCGGGTTTCCGGTTTTGGCAAATGCCATGAATGCGCCGAATATCTGTTCCTGCAGTTTATCGCTTACGCCGGGGATGCCACAGATTTCCACTCTGTCGGTATTGTGGAAGAAGAATGGTATATCCGAACAGTGCCATGCGATTTTGCCGTGCATAAACGGAAACTCCAGCGTAAAATCATACAGATAAGTACCGGCGTTTCCTTTTTCGGCGTGAAGAGCCGCAAGCTGCTTGGAAGGCTGACGCATTGCCCGGTCAACAAACAGGAGGTCTGTGGGATATTTACCCGGGTAGGCTTTTGCAAATGCCTGTATCATTTCCTCAGTATGTTCCCCATAAACTTTTCTGATGATGTCCGAGGCAGCCTCCCCGGTCAGTTTCTTTTTGTTAAAAGCGGCCGGAGCAAAGGAAAATTCTCCGAATACGGAGCCAATCATAACGGGTATGTTGCGAGCCTCATCACGCAGTCCGTATTCTAACGGGCTTCCCTTGTAATAATCGTTTACCAGGGGCGTGCCGCCGATGTATCCGCCTTTTGCGGCAATAGCGGGGCTTACTTTTGTATATGCCCTTACCAGCTCAGGGTAGGGTGTGGTTTCCAGCTTTTCCACCTCATTTTCCGCCAGTCCCAGCTCTTTTAAAAGAGCGCTTACAAGCTCCCGCCCGTCGCCCTTACAGGAGGGAAGCATGGTGGCGCTTCCCACGCCGCTCATAATCAGTCCTTTATGGAACAGGCCGTCGGCCTCTGCAATCTGCATTAAATCAGCAACCTTCATACCGCCGCCGGACTGCCCAAAGACGGTCACGTTGTCGGGATTTCCTCCGAACAGGGAAATATTTTCGTGAACCCATTTTAAGGCGGCTACCATGTCGGCGTGTCCGGCGTTGCCTGAATTGCGGTATTTTTCGCCGAAGGGCGACAAATCAAGGTATCCGAGGATGTTTAATCTGTGATTCACGGAGACCACAACGACGCCGCCCTGTTTGCACATATTAGAGCCGTCGTAGGCTTCCTGCTCGATGGAGGAACCGGCAAAATAGCCGCCTCCGTGGAGCCAGATTACCACGGGCTTTTTCGCATTTTCGTCCAGTGTGTCTGTCCAGATATTCAGATTCTGGCAATGCTCGTCCATGGGCCAGTAGCGGTGGGGGACAAGCAGTTCTCCGTTCGGGGTTTCCTGGCTCATGAGCGGGCACACGAAGCCATAGGAGGTGGCCTCTTTTACGCCCTCCCATTTTGATTCTGCGGGCATCTGGAACCGGTCTGCGTGAGCGTAGGGGATTCCCTTAAAAATATATGCCCCGTCATAAAAATAGCCTTTCAGCTGTCCGGAAGTGGTATCGAGTACCGGAACATCGTCATACCTGAATATTTTTTCCATCTTTGTATCCTCCTTGTCTGGGTGCGGTTTTAGTTATATTTTAAAGGTCTTTGCGCCGGAAAGCAATAGAGAGTTGCGATGTGGGAAAGTCAATATTGCGTTTGAAAAGCGAAGCGGATATACTATAACCAGAGTTGTGAGAGCGGACTGTAAAATGGTTTGAGGGAGAGACAGGGTTAAAAGCTGCCGCAGAGCCAATCACGCATGACTTCAGGCAATGACAGCTGGCGATATAAAAGGCTTGCTGATGAACAGGCAATTACGTTGAACTGCCAGAACGTATATGGAAGTACGGATTTGCATTTTGCGGAAAGAAAGTGCTTATCGGAAGCAGAGAAAGCAGTTGAAAGAGCAGGAAGGACGCTGACGAAAGATAATGGAAACATTCAACAATACCACGAAAGTGGTTAAAGATGATTTGGAAAATAAGATACAGTCTGGAAGCCGCATATCCATTGCAGCCGCCTGTTTTTCAATTTATGCCTATCAGGAATTGAAAGAACAGCTGGAATCGTGTGAGGAGCTTCGTTTTATATTTACATCACCAACTTTTGTTGCGGAAAAGACACCGAAGGAACGCAGGGAGTTTTATATCCCGCGTTTAAAACGCGAGAAAAGCCTTTATGGGACAGAGTTTGAAGTCCGTCTGCGTAACGAATTAAAGCAGAAAGCTGTGGCAAAGGAATGCGCGGAATGGATGAGTCGAAAGGTATGCTTTAAATCAAATACCACTCGCGAAGGAATGAATCATTTTCTTGTTGTTGAGGAGAAGGAAGATTCCTATGTATATTCACCTATGAATCAATGTCATTAAGTTAAGCAGGGCCTGTCATAGGACTCCTGCCATAAATCAGCTATGTGTTGGGATGACATGGGAATTTTGCCAGTTGTTAGAAGTTCTATAGGCGGATATTTTGTATAATGGGAAGTTTTTTGGTATGGCAAACAGGCAGATTGTACATCTGCCTCAAAAAATGGTATACTGTTAGCGGCAGTTCCGCTTTACACGAAACGGTAGGCGAAACTGGCTGGTACCTGGAACCTTGGCTGGCGGGCGTAGGTTCTGTCTGGCCTGATCGGCAGTATATAACGGCTGATCAGGTCATTTACATTTCCGAGCCCCATATGATCTGAAAGGAATGCAAAGCATATTTTTATCGCCATGGACAGATTGACCTGATACTCCCATTTCCCCGTTTCCTTTTTTATGGGGACTTCCATGGTTATAATGGTGCAAAAGTTATACAGGGTCATCCGGCAGAGGATCTCAAATTCAATGTATTGCGGAGACCTGGAATGAAAATTTGCGGTTCCGATTGTATGCTTCAGGTCGCGGAAAGAAGTTTCCTGCCCCCAGCGGAGATGGTAAATATGCCTGATCTGTTCCAATGAAAACTCATCCGAGGGAAGATTGGTAATGATGTTCTCATAAACCCCTTCTGCTATCCGGAAACGGACCACGCGCAGCCGCATATGGTATTCAGGGCAGCTGTCCGTGATAAAGTCAAAGGGAACTGCTTTGCATATACAGCGGTACAGGGCCCCCAATTCCGGGTGAAGCCTTTTCTTCCTGGCGTTTGAGCGGGTAAGTATAACATCCGTCCACCTGTCCAGGCATACGGGCAGGCTGTCAGCCGCAAGGAGGCGCTTTATGTTGACATCCCTGGTGCGGATGGCGAAGAAAGAGCCTTTTTCAAGGGCATGCGCGAAGACATTATAGCTGGCAAAGCCCCTGTCTGCCACAAAGACCGGGCAGCCGCCATAAATATAGCGGTCTATCATCCGGCAGAGGGCGGCAAATTCGTTTTTGAGCCTGCCCGGCTGGATGACCACATCCAGATACCTCCTGGAAAGCAGGTCATACAGAGAAACCGTGTGAAGCGAGTTGAAGCCCTTGTTTGACCTGCCGCTTGTGGAATGGAAGGTGGAAGGGTCCTGCGGGTTCCTGGCAATGTTAAATTCGCAGCCGTCCGCGGCAATGAGGGAATACTTTCCCATAAGCCTCTTTGCCGGGAAGCGGAGGTTAAACTGCCCGGGGATGTGCCGGAATGTTTCCGGAAGGAGCCTGGCGCGCTGCTGGATGAAGGCGGAAGCGGTGGGGACTTCATCGGGCAGGAAATAAAAGTATTTGAGCAGTTCATGGCTGATGCAGCCGCTTCCCATGCAGAGGAAGAAATGGATCAGCTGTACAAACCCCATCTTCCGGTCACGTGTAAAATCCTTTCCGGGGTTTTTGACAAAGCGGGCGGTGTTGCAGGCCATGGTGTCCACGATTGCCCAGAGCGCAGACCTGACCTTTTGTGGGAATGACATACAGGTACCTCCTTGAAATTGAAATGATAGTTCTGTTTTCAATTTCAAGGGCCGCTCCCGCTACCTTTTAAAATACAATCAGCAGCGAGAGCGGCCGCACATTTTGGGCTCTGTGTCAATCCCTTTTGTGAAATTTAGTGATAATTTGAGTTAGACCATAAGATGAGATTTTTTCAATCAGCTAAACTTAATGACATTGCCTATGAATACGTTCACAACCGTTGACCTTGGCTGCGAACGTGGAAACAATCTGACAAATATGATTATGCGTATGGAAAATCCAGCAAGCACAGAATTTTTACATTTGTTTGATTCCATCTGGAACGATGCGGACAAACTTTCTGATGTCACCGAAGATGTTATTGATATGATTTCAGCAGTGTATCAGGAAAATTCACCGGAACTTGTTTATTTTATGACTCTTTATAATATTTTTAATGAGTTTCTGGAGGATATATCGGAGGATATATTGCCAAATGAAGCAACCGGATTTAAGGACAGTATTATATGGAATAAGTTGTATAATTTCCAAAAGGATGCCGCTCTTGCAATTATAAATAAGTTGGAATAGTATAATGGATGTATACTGGCGGATAGTGTTGGTCTCGGAAAAACCTTTACGGCCCTTGCTGTAATAAAATATTATGAAGGGCGTAATAAAAATGTTCTTGTTCTCTGTCCTAAAAAATTGTCCGAAAACTGGATGACCTATCGGGGAAATCTTATCAACAATCCTTTATCAGGAGACAGTTTACGTTATGATATCCTTTATCATACAGACCTTTCAAGAGACAGCGGAAACACGAGAATCGGTTTGCCGATTGACCGTATTAACTGGGGAAATTATGACCTTGTAGTAATCGATGAAAGCCACAACTTCCGAAACGGAAACGGCACGGACAGTAAGGGCGGTGAAAAGGAAAACCGCTATATGCGGCTCATGAATCGTGTGTTGAAACCGGGAGTAAAGACAAAAGTTTTAATGTTGTCTGCAACGCCGGTAAATAACCGCTTTTATGATTTGCGTAATCAGTTGGCTCTTGCATATGAGGGGAATACATCAGAATTCAATGAAAAGCTGAATATTAAATCAGATATAGATACAATTTTCCGTCAGGCGCAGAAGGTGTATAATGCATGGTGCAAGTTGCCGGAAAATGAAAGGGTTACGGCAACGCTGCTGTCAAAGCTTGATTTTGATTTTTTTGAAGTACTGGACAGCGTGACGATTGCACGTTCAAGGAAACATATACAGACATATTATGATGTATCGGATATAGGAACCTTTCCGGTAAGGAATAAACCGATATCTTTACATCCTAAATTGACAAACCTCCCCAACGCTATTAACTATAGTGAAGTTTTTGAACTCCTTTCAAAATTGCAGTTGACCATATATACGCCTACCATATACATTCATGCCAGTAAACTGGACAAGTATCTTGATGAAAAAGAAACGGAGAATTTCAGAAAAGGACGTGAGCTGGGGATTCAAAGGCTTATGAGGATAAATCTGTTGAAGCGTATGGAAAGCTCCGTACACTCTTTTCTCCTGACGATACGCCGAATTTATGACTATCTGCACGATACTTCACAGATTATTGCGGATTTTATGGAAAATGGTAATGGCTGTCTTGAGGAAATGAGAGATTTGTCATCGGTTGTGGAGGATTTTGATGATGACGACCAGAATACAGATTTTTTTGGCGTGGGAAAGAAAGTAAAGATTGATTTGCGGGATATAGACTATATTTCGTGGAAACGGGATATTGACGAGGATTTGGAAGAACTCGGTCTTTTGATTCTGATGATAGAGGATATTACGCCGGAGTATGATTTTAAATTAAATGAATTATTGCGTGTGATTCGTGAGAAAGCATCAGCGCCAATCAATCCGGGAAATAAGAAGGTTCTTATTTTTACTGCATTTTCTGATACGGCAGAGTATTTATATGAGCATGTAAGCAGGATGGCTCTTTCAGAGTTAGGACTGCATACGGCGCTTGTTACCGGTGATGTTGACGGAAAAACTACGATACACAAATTTAAAACCGGTATGAATCATGTTCTTGCCTGTTTTTCACCCAGGTCAAAGGACAAGGACATATTGTATCCTGATGATAAAACAGAGATAGATATACTGATTGCTACGGACTGTATTTCAGAGGGACAGAACCTGCAGGATTGCGACTTTTGCGTGAATTATGATATTCACTGGAATCCGGTCCGTATTATACAGCGTTTCGGAAGAATTGACCGTATCGGTAGTAAAAACAGTGTTATTCAGCTTGTGAATTTTTGGCCGGATTTGGATTTAGACGAATACATCAATTTGAAATCCAGAGTGGAAACAAGAATGAGAATTTCTGTTATGACCGCAACAGGTGATGATGATTATATTAATCAGGAGGAAGAAGGCGACCTGGAGTACCGCCGTAATCAGCTGAAAAAATTGCAGGAAGAGGTTGTTGACCTTGAGGATATGACAAATGGCGTATCTATTATGGATTTGGGATTGAATGAATTCCGCATGGATTTGCTTTCCTATATGAAAGAACATGAAAATATCGACCATACTCCTTTTGGAATCCATGCGTTGGTCAGAGGAGAGAAGCCGGGCGTAATATTTGTGCTGAAAAATGTAAATGAGAAGATTAATATTCGGAATCAGAACAGGCTGCATCCTTTTTACATGGTATATATCGGCATGAACGGAGAGGCAGTAACGACGCATTTGCAGCCAAAAGACACGCTTGATATAATGCGGCATCTTGCAAAAGGAAAATCCATACCTGATAAGAAATTATGCGATATTTTTAACAGAGCAACCCACGATGGAAGGAATATGGAGAAAGTATCGCGTCTCCTGGAGGATTCCATTATGACGATTATTGATGCCAAAGACGAGGGAGATATTGACAGTTTCTTTTCCGGCGGTCAGACAACTTTCCTTTCAGGAGGATTTTCTGGACTTGATGATTTTGAACTGATATGTTTTATGGTGGTGATAAAATGATGGCATTTTCGGCTGTAACTGCGGTACACAGGAGAATTCCCAAAGAGGCATTTTATAGACATTTGACTCTCACAAAGGTTTTGAAGGAGAAATTTATAACCGATGTGGACAAAATATTTGTGGAAAACAGTCTTACAAAGGATAATCTGAATCTAACGGCAGAGTCAAAGATACAGGAGATACTGCTGTTATCGTTGTTTCTAAAGAAGAGGGAATTTGATACAAAAATTATCGAAGCGATTGCAAAACAGAATCCGCATAAACTGGTATTTCTGCTTGTCTATGAAGACAGCGGACAACTGGCGGTATGGCATGGAAAGCTGTATTGTACAGAATGGCGGAGGTCGGCTGATGTGGAACTGGAAGCAAGGGGATTTTCCCTTGATGAGATATGGGATTCGTTTGTAGAGCAGATAGCCGTTTCTGAGGAACACGCTAAGGCAGTGGGCGAACTCTCAATCGATGAGCGCCTTGCCATGCAGGAACAAATAATCAAATTGGAAAAACAGATACGGAAAACAGAAGACGCAGCATGGAGGGAGCAGCAGCCGAAAAAACGGTTTGAATTGTATCAACGGTTACAGGATTATAAAAATCAATTGGAGGAACTGATAAGTGGATAAACTAAAAATGCACACGCCGAATCTGGCGGATGAGAATTTCAAAAATCTGTCTGCAATGTTTCCGAATGCCGTGACGGAAACAATTACAGGTTATGGAGAAGATGGGAAAGCAATCATAGAGAGAGCCATTGATGCGGACGTTCTCAGGCAGGAAATTTCCGCGCAGGTTGTGGAGGGTGCGCAGGAACGCTACCAGTTTACATGGCCGGACAAGAAAAAATCGGTAGTCCTTGCCAATGCGCCAATTGCAAAGACACTCCGTCTTGACAGGGAGAAATCTGTCGGCCGTGACGGTACGGAGGGGAACATCGACTCAGAGAATATGTATATCGAAGGCGATAACCTTGATGCGCTGAAACTTTTGCAGGAGACTTATCTTGGGAAGGTCAAGATGATATACATCGACCCGCCTTATAATACGGGAAATGACTTTATTTATGAAGATGATTTTTCTAAAAGTACAGATGAATATCTTGCTGACAGTGGGCAGTTTGACGAGGAAGGTAACCGTCTTGTGCAGAACACAGAGAGTAATGGGCGGTTTCATACGGATTGGTTGAATATGTTATATCCGCGGTTACGGGTTGCAAAAGATTTATTAGCAGCAGACGGGGTTGCTTTTATCAGTATTGATAATTGTGAGTTTGAAAATCTTACAAAAATATGCAATGAAGTATTTGGCGCTGGAAATTTTATTGACTGTATTACCTGGAATACAAGAGTGCCGAAAAACGATAACAAAGGACTTGGAAATATACACCAATATATTTTAGTATACATCAAGGACAAAGTCTTCAATCGTCAGTTTACAATGCAGAAAGATGGGTTGGAGGATGTATTTGAGCTACTCGAAAAATTAAAAAAACAAGGTATCCCTATTCCTGAAGCAGAAGAGGAACTCAAAAAGTTCTATAAAAAGAAAGGTTATGATAGAGGGATTACTCTATATAGTGCCTTGGATGACAATTATCAGCCTTGGGGTAAAATAAACATGAGTTGGCCTAATAGTGATACTTTTGGCCCAGCTTATGAGGTACTTCATCCAGTTACCCACTGTCCTGTAAAAAAACCTGATAGAGGATGGAGGTGGGGCAAGGAAACATTTGATATCCATCTTGATTATGAGCATACGATTAGGCGTTATGATGGTAGTTATATATGTGGTGATATTTGGTTTTCCAAAGATGAAAATACTCAGCCTAGCTCCATCAAATATCTCCGGGATACCTCAAAGATGCTTCTTAGAACCATCATCAGCCTTAAAAGTGATGGTGGAGTTGAACTTGAGAATATTTTTGGAAGAAAAAGTTTTTTCTCAAATCCAAAGCCAACATCATTGATTGAGGTATTGGCAGATTCGATAAATGAGCCGAATGCAATTATTATGGATTTCTTTTCCGGTTCTGCAACTACCGCCCATGCCGTTATGCAGCTTAACGCCGAGGATGGCGGCAACCGTAAGTTTATCATGGTTCAGCTACCGGAAGTAACCGATGAAAAATCAGAAGCCTGCAAAGCAGGCTACAAAACCATCTGCGAAATTGGAGAGGAACGTATCCGCCGTGCAGGTAAAAAAATCAAGGAAGAGACAGGAGCGGATATTGATTACGGTTTTCGGGTATTCCGAGTGGACAGCAGTAACATGGAAGATGTTTATTATAGACCCTCCGATTATAAACAGGAGCAGATGTCATTGTATGCCGACAACATTAAGCCGGACAGAACGCCGGAAGATTTGCTTTTCCAGGTGATGCTTGACCTTGGCGTGATACTTTCAAGTAAAATTGAGGAAGAAGAAATCGCAGGAAAGAAAATATTTTCTGTAGAAAAAGGTTATCTTATCGCCTGCTTTGATAATAACGTGACGGAAGAAACAGTCACAGAGATTGCAAAAAGGAAACCATTTTATGCCGTGTTCCGTGACAGCGGGATGGCAAGCGACAGTGTTGTGGTGAATTTTGAGCAGATTTTTGAGACATATAGCCCTAAGACGCAAAGGAAGGTACTGTGATGAATGAAAAAATGAATGAGGATTTCTTCCAGAGCGTTGCGGATGTATTGGAAAGAGCACGAAAAAATGCAAGAGCAGCAATTGACCTGTCCATGGTTTATGCATATTTTGAAACAGGACATCTGATTGTGGAACAGGAACAGAAGGGGATGCAGAGAGCCGCTTATGGAAAGTATCTGATTCCTGAGCTTTCGAAATATTTGACGGAACGTATGGGACGAGGGTATTCTGTCACAAATTTAAAGCAAATGCGTAAATTTTATCAGGTTTATGCAGACGACCAAATTGGTCAGATACTTTCTGACCAATTCCCAAATCTTCCTTCGGTGACAACCGGGAGAAAATTTCTATTGAGCTGGTCACATTATTTAAAATTAATGCGCATAGATAATGTAGACGAGCGGCATTTTTATGAAATTGAAGCAATGCAGAATCATTGGGGTGTTGAAGAATTGAAAAGACAGTTCAATAGTGCATTGTATGAGCGTCTTGCGCTTAGCCGCGATAAAGATAAGGTAATGGAGCTGTCTAAAAAGGGGCAGATTATTGAGAAGCCGCAGGATGTACTAAAGGACCCGTACATTCTTGAATTTACCGGCTTGCAGGAACGGACAGAATATTCAGAAACGGAGCTGGAAAGCAGGCTTCTGAATCATTTACAGGAATTTTTACTGGAGTTGGGGAAGGGATTTGCCTTTATTGGCAGACAAGTACGATTTACTTTTGATGAAAGGCATTTTCGGGTCGATTTGGTATTTTATAACCGTTTGTTGCAATGCTTTGTACTTTTTGATTTAAAGCTTGGTGATTTGACACATCAGGATTTGGGTCAGATGCAGATGTATGTTAATTATTACGACCGATATGAAAAGACGACAGAAGAAAATCCTACGGTGGGTATTCTGCTTTGCCAGGAGAAAAGCGATGCGCTTGTTGAACTGACATTACCGGAGAATGTAAATATCTATGCGTCAAAATATGAACTATATTTGCCGAACAAGAAGTTGTTGCAGGAGAAGCTGAAACAATGGACGCAGGAGGAAAACGGCAATGAGTGACATGAAATTTAAGTTTACCATACAGCCCTATCAGACAGAGGCTGTAGAAAGTGTGATAAATGTCTTTGCAGGCCAGCCTTTCAATGACCGCTTTACATATCGCAGGGATGCTCAGATTGAGCGTGATGTTACAAATTGGAAGATGACGGACGAAGAGTTGTACATGGGTTTTGCTAACGCAAGGGTACAGCTTGACGGTGGGCAGCTGCTGGAAAATATCCGGAGAGTTCAGACACATAATAATATCAGACTTGCGAATACGATTGCTTCAAACGGTCTTGGAGCCTGCTCTCTCGATGTGGAGATGGAGACAGGTACAGGGAAAACTTATGTTTATATTAAGACAATGTTTGAACTAAACAAGCAGTATGGCTGGAGCAAGTTTATTGTGGTGGTTCCGAGTATCGCTATTCGTGAGGGCGTTCATAAAAGTTTTGAAATAATGCAGGAACATTTCATGGAGTATTATGGGAAGAAAGCGAGGTTTTTTGTCTATGATTCAAAGAATCTGGCTCAAATAGACAATTTCAGCCAGAGTGCGGATATCAATGTTATGATTATCAATATTCAGGCATTTTATGCCCGGGGAAAAGACGCAAGACGTATCCGAACGGAATTGGATGATTTTGGCAGCAGAAGGCCCATGGACGTTATCAGGGCAAACCGTCCCATTGTGATTCTGGATGAGCCGCAGAAAATGGGAGGTACCGCAACGCAGGAAAGCCTGAAAGAATTTAATCCGCTGTTTTGTCTGAATTATTCTGCGACGCACAAACAGCATCATACGCTTGTTTATGTACTGGACGCATTGGATGCGTATAATAAACGACTGGTTAAGAAGATAGAGGTAAAAGGTTTTGATATAAAGAATCTGCGTGGTACGGACAGATATCTTTTCCTTGAGAGAATCATTATATCTCCGAAAAAACCGCCCATGGCCCGGATGGAATTTGAAATCGGCTATAGCAAATCCATCAATCGAGAAACAAGGATAGTGGGTGTGGACGATGACCTTTTTGCGCTTTCTCAAAATATGGAGCAATATCGGGGATTCCATGTGAATGAGATTGACCCGGTTCGGGGAACCGTGTCGTTTACTAACGGCGAGGTTATTCATGCCGGCGAAGTGGCGGGGGATGTTTCTGAGGCTGATTTAAGAAGGGTGCAGATAAGGGAAACAATCCGTTCTCATTTTGAAAAGGAAAAAGAGCTGTTTTCAAAGAGCATCAAAGTGCTATCCCTCTTTTTTATCGATGAGGTTGCAAAGTATCGCAAGTATGATGAAGATGGAAACGAGGTCAATTCAGAGTACGGTACAATTTTTGAGCAGGAATATGTGGATATTTTGAATCATAGGAGGGTACATTCCCCGATGCTCTGCATCGTAACTTGCTTTATCAGAGACAAAAGGGTGAT